>JAZRYA010000103.1:0-46136 GCA_045600505.1 Bacteroidaceae bacterium | reverse complement strand
AGGTTCGAGCCGCAGCACTTCCCCGATTCGCCCAGCATCCCCCACTTCCCCAGCACTGTGCTTCGCCCGGGCGAGACCTACAATACCACCACCATCTATCAATTTAGTACAAAAAAATAACGCATATATTCTATGAAAATCCGCACTCTATCCCTCTTACTTGCCTGTCTGGTGGCGCTTGGCCTTGTCAGCTGCAAGCAGACACCCAAGGAGTTCGTTTCCACGGTCACCAATCCCATGCCTCTCAAGTTGGGCGACCCCTTCATGCTCCATGCCAGCGACGGCCGTTACTATATGTATGGCACCTCGCTCGAGGATGGTTTCGAGTGCATGGTCAGCGACGATCTGGTCAATTGGGAATCTTGTGGACAAATCTACAAGGGTGGCGACAGCACCCAGTGGAATGTCAATTGCTTCTGGGCCCCCGAGGTGTATGAGCGCAATGGCAAGTACTATATGTTCTATAGCTCCAACTGGCGCGAGAATCCCACTGGCGAGCTCGAGAACTTCCGTATCGGTGTGGCTGTCAGCAACAGTCCTTCGGGTCCTTTCACCGACCTGATGAATCGTCCTATCTTCGACCCCGGATACCCCATCATCGATGCTAATGTCTACTTCGATGATGAGTCGGGTCGCTGTTTCCTCTACTTCAGCCGTTGCTGTTACAAGCATGCTGTGGAGAGCGAGATAGCCGACAAGGCTCGCGAGGATGGCCTCTTCGATGAGGTGGAGGAGAGTTGGGTCTATGGTGTAGAGCTCAAGAGCGACTTCTCTGGCGTCATCGGCGAGCCTCTCTTGCTGCTCATGCCTCCCAAGGAGCTGGATGATGTGCAGGCCGAGTGGGAGAGCCGCAGCGTCACCAGTGGCGAGGTCAATCGTCGTTGGACCGAGGGTAGTTACCTCTTCCGTCACGACAACACCTATTATATTATGTACAGTGCCAACAGCTATGCTGGTTCGCACTACGCTGTGGGCTATGCTACCAGTCAGAGTCCTCTCGGTCCCTTCCAGAAGGCCATCAACAATCCTGTCCTCCAGGAGAATGTCACTACCGGTGGCACAGTTATGGGCACGGGTCACAACATGGTCATCACCATGCCTGATGGTGAACTCTACACCGTCTACCACGGTCGCATGAACAACAATCCTGGCGAGCGTGTAGTTCTGATGGATCACATCCGCATCACCGAGGATGGTACTCTCACCATCTATGGTCCCACGGTCACTCCTCAGCAGATTGTCGTAAAAACTGAATAATTCGGTCTTGTGGCCGAATAAGAAAGATACAAGTAAGTTAGTTTTGGTTAGTATTTTTGGTGCAGTTCCACGTGATGTGGCGCTGCACCTTTTTTTGTTTCTCTTAGAGACATTTTTGGCTGGCGCAATGCTTTGGCTGGCTCGGTGCTATGTCACTTCTTTCGTACTACGATGGGCTGGCGCGCGGCTTTTAAAAAAATCACCCCGTTCCCCTCTTTGCTTTTCAAAGAGGGGCTCCCCCATCACCCTAAATCCCTCTTGCCCTGCAGGGAAGAGGGACTTCTAACCGCAAGCGGAGTTTTAGTAGGCCAAACCAGCTTTTGCCCACTCACTGCGTTCGGGGTTGGCCTATCTCCCCCCTAACCCCCGAGGGGGCACTGACGGCTGGCGCATGGAATGAGGGTGACACGCAGGTCTGAACCCCGAATCCATAACCCCTAACCGATCGCGAGGAGAGCCTTTCTTGGTTACTTCTTTCGAGCGGCACGAAAGAAGTAACATATCGACTGGTGCGAAAGAATGAGAGCCCATCGCAGCCTGCCTCTTATTCATTAAAAAACAAGCATTTTGTTGCTTGTTTCATAGGTTTTCCTTACCTTTGTCCTCCGAAAGGTAAAAAGTAACAACCAAACACAACGATATGGCACAGACAGCTACCCTTATGCTCCATTGCCCCGATAGGCAAGGCATCATCCAGGAAATAACCAACTTCATCACCGTCAATCAGGGTAACATCATCTACCTTGACCAGTATGTCGACCATCAGGACGACATCTTCTTTATGCGCATCGAGTGGGACCTCGAGCAGTTCCTTATCCCCCAGGACAAGGTGCGTGACTACTTCGGCACCCTGTTTGCCAAAAAGTACCAGATGGAGTACAGCATCTACTTCAGCGACCAGCGTCCCCGCATGGCCATTTTTGTTAGCAAACTCAATCACTGCCTCTTCGACCTGCTCTCGCGCTACACCGCCGGCGAGTGGGACGTAGAGATACCCTGCATTGTCAGCAACCACGAGGACTTGCGCCCTGTGGCCGAGCGTTTTGGCATTCCCTATTACTGTTTCCCCATCACCAAGGAAAACAAGGCCGAACAGGAGCAGGCTGAGTTGGAACTTCTGGAGCGCGAGGGCGTAACCTTCATCGTTCTAGCCCGCTATATGCAGATCATTTCTCCCCAGATGATCGAGCGTTATCCCAATCACATCATCAACATCCACCACTCGTTCCTGCCTGCTTTCATCGGCGCAAAGCCCTATCATCAGGCTTTTGAGCGTGGTGTCAAGATCATCGGTGCTACCAGCCACTATGTCACTCAGGACCTCGATGCAGGTCCCATCATCGAGCAGGATGTCATCCGTATCTCGCACAAGGACACTCCCCAGTCCCTTGTCTACAAGGGCAAGGACCTGGAGAAGATCGTCCTCTCGCGTGCTGTCAAGAAGCACATCGAGCGCAAGATCCTCACCTACAAGAACAAGACTGTTATATTCAATTGACGGCATGAGCCGTCAATTGAATGGAACCACTGCTCACCTCATAGCCCTTGGCTGTGAGCGTGCCGTTGCCTTGTACCACTACCAGACACTTGCCAAAGGCAGCCTTGCGTTGCTCGGCCTTGAACATCTCCGACGAGGTCTGACTGCCGTTGTCCACTCCGATGATGCGGCCGTTGCCTCCAGTCACCGAGAAGAACAGCTGTGTATCTGCCCAGGGACATAGATTGCCATCTTTGTCCACCACCTCCACGGTCACAAAGTGTGTGCCCACGTGGCTGCCTGCATCGTCCGTCAATCGTAGATGATGAGGCGCTCCGGCTGTGCGTATGGTCTGGCGACGCACCTCCTGACCATTCTTTCGGGCTATCGCAGTTACCTCGCCAGGATGATATTCCAGACGCCACCACACATGGTATTCGTGCTCCGACTTACGACGCACTCCGGCTGACTTGCCATTGACCAGCAGCTCCACCTCGTCGGCATGGTTGTAATAGCACCACAGGTCGATGCTGTCGCCCTCTATCCAGTTCCAGTGGGGGAACAGATGCAGCACATCACGGTCGCTCCACTCGCTCTGATACATATAATAGGTGTCTTTGGGATGTCCTGCCAGGTCGATGATGCCAAAATAACTGCTGCGTGCAGGGTAGTTATAGGGCGTGGGTTCGCCGATGTAGTCAAATCCCGTCCAGATAAACTGTCCCATGCAGTGTGGCATGTGCTTCACCACGTCCCAGGTGGCCTCGTGGCTCGATCCCCAGGTGACGTGCATGTTGTCATAGGCCGAGCACTTCAGGTAGGGGTCGGTATAGTAGAGTCCGTCTGCCATGTCGGGGTTGGTGTAGAAGTGGTCCGACGGCATCTTGTAATATCCGCGTGTCTGCAGCGCGCTCACGCTCTCCGACATGATCATGGGTTTGCCGGGGAAGTTCTTGGGCACGTTCTTCACCTCACCATGGTGGTAGTTGAAACCGATGATGTCGATGGCTCCACTGCGGTAGAGGTGATTGCCAGGCGATGTCTCGTTGGCGCCTGTGGTGATGGGACGCGTGGTGTCCAGTCGGCGCACGATTTCTGCCAGATGCTTGGTCAGCAGCGAGTTGACGCTCATCTCGCCCTCAGCAGCTAGTTCCTCTGCACTGTGTCCCATGTTCAGCACCTTATTGGCCTCTGCCAGGCTCAGTGTGTCAGCATCGGCCGAGCTCCACTGTTCCAATACCTCGTTGCCGATGCTCCACATGATGATGCTGGGGTGGTTACGGTCACGGCGCACCAGGTCGCTCAGGTCGCGCTCGTGCCACTCGTCAAAGGCATAAGCATAGTCGTACTGTGTCTTGCGGCGACGCCACATGTCAAAGGCCTCGTCCATGATCATGATGCCCATGGTGTCGGCCATATTCAGCAGTTCGGGTGCAGGGGGATTGTGGCTGCATCGCACGGCATTGCAACCCATCTCCTTCAGCAAGCGCAACTGGCGGTAGAGGGCGTCCTCATTGATGGCAGAACCCAGACAACCCAGGTCGTGGTGATTGCACACGCCATTGATCTTGATGTTCTCGTCATTGAGCCAGAATCCCGTCTCGGCGTCGAATCGCAGTGTACGCAATCCCGTTGTTGTCCGTTGCTCATCCACCACTTTGCCGTGGTCCATCAGTTGGGCTACCACGGTGTAGACATAGGGGTCACGGATGCTCCAGAGGCGAGCTTTCTGCAGGGTCATGCTCGCACTCCTGTGTCCCGTCTTGCCAGCGGCGGTCTTCTGGGCCACCACTTTACCCTCGGCATTCAGCAGCATCACACGGCATCCCATCTTGTTGGCCTCCTGGCCATCTAGGTCGATGTTCACCTCCACTTCCCATTGCTTGTTTTTCAGCAGGGTAGGGGTCACATGCACGCCCCAGTGGTCGATGCGAGTGCTGGGTGTCCGTTGCAGCCACACGTGGCGGTAGATGCCACATCCGCTGTACCAGCGCGAATTGGGCTGTCTGCTGTTGTCCACGCTCACGGCCAGCACGTTGTCCTTGCCAGGGTGCAGCCACTCCGTCAGTTCATACTCAAAACTGCTGTATCCATAGGGTCTCATCCCTAGTTTGTGTCCGTTGATGTACACGGTCGAGTTCATGTACACACCGTCAAACTCCACGAAGACGCGTTCGCCCTTTTGTTGAGGTTGGTAGTCGAAGTGCTTGCGGTACCATCCCATGCCGCCAGGCAGGGCGCCGCCTCCGGCTCCTGATGGGTGTTCCAGTCGGAACATTCCCTCTATGGCCCAATCGTGAGGCACCGACAGTTGTCGCCAGTTGTTGTCATCGAACTGGGGTTGTGCCATTTCGGTCTTTCTGCTTTCTCGTCGCGAGGCCAACCAGAATCGCCAGTCGTCATCGAATTGGGTACGTTGTGCGGTCAGGGGCATGACTGTTGTTATCAACAGCAGGAATGCAAGCATTTTCTTCATGGTATTGTGTTTATTCGTGTTATCTATTTGCAAATATAGTAAAAACCTCGCAATTCCTAATATATAAAAAGGTACAAAATGGTTTTCTTGTGCAGAAAAGTATTATGCAGGGAAATTTCTTTCCCAACTCTTCACTCTTCACTTTTTGCTTGTAAAATGATGAAATACATCCAGTTACACTGGTGAAGGGTTATCTCTTACCCTTCACCACCCTTCACCCACCTTTCACTTTTGCGTTGGTTTTGTACAAAAGGGTGACGAGTGGTGAAGGCTGGTGAAGAGTCACGATCCACTCTTCACTAGTTTAACTAGCTATAAATCAGTATGATGCAAGCAAAAAGTGAAGAGTGAAGAGTTGATGATGAAATTCATTTCTACTGAAGTTCCGGAGCCTACGAAACGTAATTTTCTACTGAGATAGACTCCGGCCATCAGAGAGAGTATATGTCTCGCCTCGTCCACTAGGGTGTAAGACCCCAAAACCCTACTCTTTTCCCTCTGTACACCCGGGTGTACGAGGTCGAAAGAGTACACTTTTCGGTATACATGGAGGGTGGAATTTCTGTCTATTTGGAATCAAGTTTGAACTTTCGTTTTATGCTTTTTGTTATTTTAGAAAAACGTGGCCGATTTAATTGTGTAATAAGCAGAATTTTGCTACATTTGCGGCGAAATATTAAAAACACATGAAACACATTCTATCTACATTCCTGTCTCTCGCTATGCTGGCCATGCCTGCTGTGGCGCAGAAACCCAAGTTGGGAACAGACGACGTCGAGACTATTGTGAATGCACTGAGCAAAGGTGATCGTGCCCATCTGGTACAGGGTATGGGCGTGATAAAAACCTATGTAGGCATCAATGCGGTACCTGGAGCCTCGGGTTACACCATGGCATTCAGCGACTACAATATCCCCACCACCGTGTGGACTGACGGCCCTGCTGGTGTTCGATTGAGCACCGTATTGGGAGGAAATGCGTGCGAGGCAACCTTCTTCCCCACAGCCACTGTGCAGGCTGCTACCTGGAACACTCCGCTCATTGAGGAGGTGGGACAGGCCTTGGGTAACGAGACCAAGGAACTGGGTTGCGACATCCTGTTGGGCCCTGGGGTCAACATCCACCGCAATCCCTTGTCAGGACGTAACTTTGAGTATTTTAGCGAGGATCCCTTGCTGTCTGGCAAGATGGGTGCGGCCTACATCATCGGTGTGCAAAGGGAGGGCGTCGGAGTGAGTCTAAAACACTTTGCTGCCAATAATCAGGAGACTAATCGCAAGGAGAATGACTCTCGTGTGAGCAAACGTGCACTGCGCGAAATCTACCTCAAGCCTTTTGAAATTGCCGTTAAAGAGGGTCACCCATGGACGGTCATGTCATCGTACAACAAACTCAATGGCACTCGCACATCAGAACGCTACGACCTGCTTACCACGCTGTTGCGTAACGAGTGGGGATTTGACGGTGTGGTGACTAGTGACTGGATCAACAACGCGGATGCCGTGAGCGAAATCCGTGCCGGCAACGACATGCTGATGCCAGGTTCCAGTGGTGATTATTGGAAACTGGCTCCACTCATCGGGAGCTGTCCTGTGGAGGATGAAATCAAACTGAGTTGCCAGCGCATCTTGAACATGATGCTCAAGACACCAGCCTTTGCGGGTTACAAGTACTCGGGTGCTCCCGACTTGGCTGCTCATGCCGAGGTGGCACGACGTGCAGCAGGCGAGGGCATCGTGCTGCTGAAGAACGACAATCGTGCCTTGCCCCTGGGTAACGATGTGCAACAGGTGGCCTTGTTTGGCAGCCTGGCTTATCGCACTATCGCAGGCGGCACGGGTTCGGGTGCTGTATCTTCGACGAATATCAGCCGTTTGCCAGCAGCGCTTGTCGCAGCCGGTTACCAGTTGGATAACACGCTGCAGAATGCATACGAAGCACACATCAAGAAGGAGGGAACAGACAACACCGGAGGCGGTATGTTGGGCCAGCAGATTTCGGCTGCCAAGCTGCCTAAGGAGATGGCGCTTACTCGTTCCGACATCGAGGGTTATGTGGCCAACAACCAGATGGCTGTGGTGGTCATAGGTCGCAGTGCCACAGAGTCTGCAGACCGTGATACGACCGAGTTTTTCTTGAGGAAAGAGGAGTTGGCTCTCATCGAGGATGTGTGTGCGGCCTTCCATGCAGCAGGAAAGAAAGTTGCTGTGGTGCTCAATGTGGCTGGCGTGGTGGAGACTGCCAGTTGGAAACATCTGCCCGATGCCATCCTGTTGCCCTTCCTGGGAGGACAGGAGTGTGGAAACGCCTTGGCAGATGTGTTGAGTGGCGCCGTCAATCCCAGTGGAAAACTGCCCATGACATTCCCCGTTACCTTCCGCGATCATGCCTCGGCCACCAATTTCCCCATCGGCACCAACATCGGTGATAAGGCCACGAATTACGAGGAAGACATCTGGGTGGGCTATCGTGACTTTGATGCCTTTGACAAGGAAGTCTCGTACGAGTTTGGCTATGGCCTGAGTTACACGACATTCCAATACAGCAACTTGAGCGTCACCCCCTCTGGCGACGACATCGAAATCAGTCTTACCGTTACCAACACGGGTGAAGTCCCAGGCAAGGAGGTGGTACAGTTCTACGCTAGTGCGCCTGAGTACTGGTTGACTGAGAAGCCCAACCAGGAACTGAAGGCATTCTTCAAGACCCGTCTGCTGATGCCCCAAGAGAGCGAGACCGTGACCGTGGTGATTTCCAAGGACGATCTGGCCTCGTTCGATGCTGCCAACGACCAGTGGATGGTGGATGCAGGCACATACACCTTCACTGCTTCTGCATCGTCACGTGACCATCACCTCAGCAGTGCAGCCCAGGTAGAGCAGCGCACACAGGCGGTCAATGACATCCTCGCACCCCAGGTGGACTTGTCCCTGTTGCATCGTCCCACCACTCCTCCCGCGCGCGTATCACACGATATTAATAAGGATGGTTTCGTCGACGTTGCCGACGTGACGGCCCTGGTCAACATCATTCTGGGTCACGATGACGTAGCCCCCTATGTCTATGACCACAATGCGGCCGACGTCGATGCTGACACCAGGATCGATGTTGCTGACGTCACAGCCCTTGTCAATTACATTCTGAACAAGTAAGTTCGGTTCTGGAAGACTTCTGATAAAGCACTTATCGGAGTTATCAAACCTAGCGTGGCTTGCAAGTGTCGCTTTGCATATTTTGAGTATGTTTGCGTAGCGAATAATTAGCCGGCAAGGTACAACACGTGCATTTTCATTAAGAAGGTCTCGAAATTGGTGTTTCGAGGCCTTTAGATTTGTTGCTTTGTTGCAAGTTCCCTATACATTTCAACAAAAATAGTGATTTTTACTTGATTTTTACTGAAAATTTGTGGATTGTAATATTAAATTACTATTTTTGCGTGGGAAAGCATTTTTAACCATTAATTATTTTTACTATGGCAAACACTCACATTAACACAGCACAAGGTATTGCCTCCAAGAGCACAAGTGCCTTGAATGGCATCGATTTTGGTAATTTGATAGGTGCGCCTTTGAGCGCTTGTGTAACTGCACAAGCTCAGGCCGCTAGAACTACCGTTGATTTTGTTAGAGATGTGGGCTTCAACAAAAATACCAAGACTGGTAACATGGAAGCCATCTACATCAACTTCAGCTATGTGAATCAGGGTCGTATGGTAACCCTTGCAGTACCTTTGCTTACCATTGTCCCCGTACCTTATATTGCCATCCGTACGGTAGACATCAAGTTTACGTGTACTGTGAATGGCGTTGAAAGCACGTCAGATTCGGAGCTTGACACCGAGCATGGTTACGACTCTTCATCAAGTAGTTCTGTCGACATCGACCGCAGCTCGTCAAAACAGTACAACTGGAGTTGGGGAGGAGCTGGTCGTAACACATCCAGCAGTTACAGCCGTGATTCGTCATCTATGCGCACTTCTGTATCTACCAAGCGTGACTCGGCTAGTACTCGTGACTCGCAGTTCAGTATCGAAGCCACTATCGACGTTGAGGTGCATGCTGAGGGAGGCACTATGCCTGCCGGTATGGCCAAGGTGCTCGAGATGTTGAGCAGTTCACTGGATATGCGCAATCCCGATGGAGAGCTCACAGTGAATGCAACCACATTGACCATTGCCGATGCAACTCCTGCATTGTTGGTGGTACAGTATAAGAATCCTGATGGCATCTTTACTGTCGAGAAAGATGAGGTTTCTGTCAAATTTGGCGACACAGAAATCGACGAGTCTGCAGTTACCCGTGACAAGAAGCTGGGAACTATTACTTATAAACTGTCCCAGGTAGGAGAATATACCGTAGAGGCGGGTGAGCAGAAAGAGACCGTTACTGTTGTTGCAAAACAGGCTTAATACTGGTTGCTCACTATACCATATTATAATAATACCTAAAAACAATAGCTTATGAGTGTAGCAGATAAAGCCATTAGCTCCATGAGCGCTATCCCGTTCGAGGATATTATTGGTGGTCCTCTGAATGCTTGTATCGATGCCCAGACTCAGGCTGCGGTATCTACGGTCAATTTCATCAAAAGTGTCGGCCTCAACACGACTGTGGATCCAAAGACAGGAGCCGAGAAAAGCGAGGCCGTGTATGTGTATTTCTCCTTCATCAAGGCAGGTCGGCGTGCTGTCATCAGTGTGCCCCTTTTGGCTATTGTGCCCATTCCCTACATAGCCATCAACACGATAGATCTGTCCTTCAAGGCGTCAATCACAGGTACCGATTCTACCAGCAATACCGAGGAATATTCCACCTCGACCGAGGAGAAGAACGAGTCTTCAAGCCGGAAGGGTGGAGGTTGGCTGACCAAGAAGAGAACCAGCAAGATGACCTCGACCATTTCTTCCAAGAAAGACTCGAAGGCGACTCAGGATTCTACCTTCAGTATCGAGGCCACCATTGATATCGAGGTGCATGCGGGTCAGGAATCTATGCCTGCCGGTATGGCTAAGTTGTTGGAGATGCTCAATTCTGCGATGGACCTGGTTCCCGAGTCAGGAGAGCTGGTAGTTAGCGAGAGTTCCGTGTTCAAGTCAAAGGGGCAGGATGCCAAGTTTGTGGTATCTTACAAGGGTTCTGATGGCGTCAACGATCCCAGCAAGTTGCTGAAGCCCACCTTCTATGACAAGGATGACAAGGCTATCACCCTCAAGGAGGGTACCGATTACTCTTATCAGATTAATTATCAGAGTGGTTTGGTAACTTATACCATCAAGAAGGACGAGACTGTAAAGGTGAAGTTTTCTGTCAAATTTGGCGAGGATGCCGGCGAGAAGGGCAAACCCGTGGACAAGACTGTAGAAGAGACTGTAACCGTGATTCTCCAAAACGTATAAAACAGTAGGATTATGGCAAAGATAGATACCTCTGCCTCTAACGTGGCGACCAGTGCCTTACAAGCACTCCCGTTTGGACAGATTATTGGAGGCCCTCTGAAGGCCTGTATCGATGCTCAGACCGAAGCTGCTCTCAGCACGTGGAACTATATTAATTCGGTGGGCATCACGACCAACGAAGCTGGTGATGCCGAGGCCGTGTATGTAAAGTTTGCTTACCGCAGCAACGGCAAGCGTTGCGAGCTGAGCATACCCTTGCTGACATTGGTTCCCATTCCATATCTGGCCATCAAGGACATCAGTATAGGATTCAAGGCGAACATTTCAGCCTCATCGTCTGCTTCAGACACGATCAAGAAGTCCACCTCAATGGAGGTTGGAATGAAGGCTTCAGCCGGTTTCAATGTCGGTTTGGTGCATGTGACAGCCGAGATGAGTGCCAGCGTATCCAGCAAGAAAGACTCGACTTCGACCCGTGACTCGAAATATAGCGTGGAGTACACGATGGACGTGGCCGTGAAGGCCGGTCAGGACGATATGCCCGCAGGTATGTCAAAGGTTTTGGAGATTCTCAACAACTCCATCGAGACCATCGACTCCCGTGGCGAGCTCATAGTTTCGGCTAGTGAGGTCAGACTTGTTGATGGTGTAGCATCTGTGTTCGTCGTTTACAAGAGGCCCGATGGATATTATGAAACCGAAGCCAGCGAGATCAAGGTTTCCGGTGGAAGTGGCAAGATCGACAAGCAGAAGACCGGAAACGGCTTCATGCTGAAATTCTCTTCTGCCGGTGATTACAAGGTCAAGGCTGGAAACGATCTTCAGGAAACCGTCGTCGTGAAATAACCCTTTTTATTTAATTTAAATCTAAACAATTATGGCAGAAATTACGAATCAAAATCAGACTACTCAGGCAGAGGAACAACAGTCTGCTCAGAACGCGATAATTTCTAATGCAGTCAAAGAAGCTGCAGGTGCTTCATCTTTTGATATGTCCAGTGCCCAGAGTGATGGAAGTAATGTCCAGTCCGCTCTCAATATGATGGAAGGTGTCGATTTCTCCAAGATATTGGGAGGTCCGCTCCAGGCGGCAATCAATGCTCAGGCTGCTGCAGCCAAGTCCACCTTCAATTTCATCAAGGAAAATGCTGTAACCAAGGACAACACCGTGGTGACCGTTGCCTTTGACTACAAGAAAGATGGTGACATTCAGCGAATCGACATTCCCTTGTTGACTCTGGTGCCCATACCCACCTTTACCATCAAGGAGATGGACTACGAGTTCAAAATGAACATCACCTCTGTTTCATCGTCGGCCAGTACCAACAGTCAAGGCTACAGCTTTGGTCTCGGTTTTGACCTCAACGTTGATTGGAATAAAGATAAGGACAAGGCTGATGACAAGGCTGCAACTGATGGAGCTGGAGCCCAGGGTGTCGATGGCGCAGCCCAGAATGACGAGAAGGTGAAGGCTGCTGAGAAGAAGGTTGCTGAGGCCAAGAAGCAGGTAGAAGCTGCTGAAAAGGAAGTCAAAGCTGCCGGCGAGGACGCCGAGAAGAAGAAGGCTGCAGATGAAAAACTGAAGAAGGCCAAAGCTGCACTGGAAGCTGCTAACAAGGAGCTTGAGGAGGCAAAGAAGGCCGCTGCACCCGCTGCCGTAGGCGGTAATGCTGGTGGTGCAAACAATGCCACGGCTCCTACTGATCCCCAGGCTCAGAAGAAGAAGGAACAAGAGGAACAGAAGATTGCCAAGGAAAAGGCAGATACCAAGAATGCAGAGCAAGCTTCCAAACAGTCTCCCAACAGTTTTGGTCTCACCGGTAACTTCTCTACCAAGAAGGATTCTACCTCTTCACAGACCTCTCGTTACAGTGTGGAGGCCACTATGGATGTTCGCGTCAAGGCCGGTCCTGATGATCTGCCCGCGGGTGTCATCACCCTTATCAATGTGCTCAACAATTCTATCAGTTCACACAGTGCCTTCGGTTCATTGCAAGTGCTTTCCAAGGAGTCTCGTCTTACCAATGGCCAGGCCAAGGTGATTGTGATGTACATGAATCCCGATGGTGTGTACGACACAAATGCTGTTACTTGTGACGGCGCAGCAGCCAAGTCCACAACCTCAACTAAGTCTGTTCAGTTCACCTTCGATAAGCCCGGCAAGTTCACCATCGTGGCCGGTTCTTGTTCCGAGTTGATTGAGATCGAGGATACCACTCCTCAGCAGTTGATCACCGGCGAGGGCAATGCTGCTACACTTGCTAAGCTCCAGGAGGATGTCAATAAGGCACAGGCCGCTCTGCTTGCCAATCCCGAGGACAAGGATCTGCAGGCCAAGCTGAAGGCTGCCCAGGAAGCACTCGAAAAAGCACAGAAATAATAATTTATGGCTGAAATGAAATTGGGTCTTGTAGACCTGTTGAAAGATACGTTGGACTCTGCGATGTTGGCCGATGCCAATAGCGCAGAGACCCTTAACTCTACCATTTTGGACTATGGCGACGAGTACTTGACTTTCTCAACCAAGGACGAGAAGGGTCAGGAAAATGTCATCGAGGTACCCAAGCTGGCCATTGCCCCTCTGCCTCTGCTTCGAATCAAGGAAGCCGAATTCGAGATGGAGGCCAATCTCCAGATGAGTTCCGACCGTGCCGCCGTGGGTGACAATCGCGACGATCGCACCGATGCCATCCGACAGAACCTGTCTGTAGTGACCGATGATGAGGCTGTCACCAAGAAGAATTCGTCTATTAGGGTCAAGATGAATGTCAAGCTTGCCCAGGCCGACATGCCTGCAGGTCTTACCAACTTGCTCCAGGTAGTCGCCAATAATGTTCAGGTTAGAGCAAAAAACCTAGGGGAAATAGAATCCAACGAATAACACACGAGTATGGACATACGTACAGAGTCTGATCTGGCAAAACTGCTTCACGCCATGTTGATGAACACCGCGGCCTTGGATGCCTCGGCAGCCCAGTCGGCGTGCAACGACATCGCCGAGCGCATGTTTGGTGCTGATGGGCAGCTCCAGACGACTCCTGTGCGAGTCCGTGCCTATGATGGGCAGACCCATGCTATCATGGAATTGCCCACGGTACTCATGGCTCCTCTGAGCCTCCTCTATGCCCGAGAGGTCTCTTTTGAGATTATCGGTGACGACACACTTCGGGTCCTAGGCACCCATTTGCGAAATTCCTCCACTCGCGAACTTAGCGACGAAGGCAAAGCACTGCGACAGACCGCCGCAACCTTGGGATTCAACACCAATATTGCCATTACCTGTCAGGGCGATGTCACCCAGCTCCGCTACACCATCTACAAGAGCAGCGCCACGATGACTCGTTTTATGGAACCCTGGTTAGATAATCCATTGGCACCAGTTGATATCCCCACAGTCGAGAAATTATTAGTACAATAACATATATAGAAAAACTTAAAAATAAAATACTATGGCACAGCAAACACCTGGCATGAAATGCCCCCAGTGCGAACAGTTCATTCCTACTACTATCCAAGAGTTGCTCACTTCCGAGGGACTTACTTGTCCCTATTGCGGTCTGCATCTGACCATCAATCGTGCAGAGTCAAAGCGAGCTATGGATATCTTGCAGGATGTTCAGAACGCACAGGATAATGTTAATGCCACCGCTAATCGTTACAAATAATAGCCAGGCACTCCAACTTAACGTCAAACCTTAAATACCATTTGGTATGGACGACCAAAAAACAACACAAGCTCTCGTCAATGCCGCCAAGGCGGTACCATTCGAGAACCTTATAGGAGGTCCCCTGGTGGCCTGTGTTGATGCACAGCGCCAGGCCGCCGATGCCACCAGTCAATTTATCAAGGAGGTCGGTATCGATCCAGCATCGGGAGAGGTTGCACTAGTGCATTTTACCTTCTTACAAGAGGGGCAGAAGCGTCGCATGTCTGTTCCCCTGCTGAGCATAGTGCCCATCCCTTACATCCAGATCAACAACATCAAGCTCAATTTCCGGGCCGATATGTCGCTGGACAGCAACGACAACTTTGTTGCCAAGTTTGCAACTCAGGCAGGCGCCGCGTCATCCGATAGTGAAACGTCAGGCAACAGTACGCTGAAGCTGGCCAACCACCTCGATGTCGAGATCCAGGCCATTGGCACCAGTATGCCCGCCGGTCTTGGCAAACTGCTCGACGTGTTTGCTAATAATTGTATGCGTATCGAGGATGTAACCATGCGTGACTACACCATCCAGCTCAATGACCTGGGCAAGCGTCTTGGCGCCTCCGTCTTTGTGCGCGAGGGCGGTTTCCGCGGTACTCATGAGTACAAGCGCCTCGATGCTGTCAGCAACAGCACCGACCTGGGTTACTTGCCCGATGGAACGCCCTGTAACAATGTTGTCGAGGTTGAGTGTACCGAGACCATGCCCCTCGAGATCGACAAAGTCAGTGCCACGCCCTTCTCCATGTACCTCTATACCAAGGAGATCAAGGATAGCGAAATCTTCGTCAAGTACCAGCCCGACCCCAGCAAGATGTATCATGTCGATGTCACCGGATATGCCGGTCGTGTTGATGTTTACGTCTCCGGCACCCGGTTCGACGAGAACACCATGTATCAGAACATCGTCGAGAGCCAGATCCGATGCACCGATGTACCCGGTTATGACCATGAGGTGCACATCGACAAGCGAGCCATACAGATCAAGTTTGTGCCCAAGCCCGACTGCCTCTACACTCTGTCACCCGTCCAGGGTGCACCCAATGAGGTTGAGGTACTGGTCGACGGCCAGCCCTACAGCCCCGATCTTCCCTATGCCGACCTTGTGCCTAATCGCGTCCAGGTGACCAGCTTCGAGGGCTATGTCCCCACCGTCACCATTTCGGGCTCACGTGACATTAAAGTGTCTTACCGCCAGCAGAAGGCTCCCGCCACGGGTACCAATAAGTATACCGTTGTTTATAATGACCTGGGCAACACGATCAAGGGTGTCATCAACGTCCTCATCAACAATCAGGCCTACAAGTCCAATCAAAGTTATAAAGACTTGAAGGCCAGTCAGGTATCGGCCGATGTATCTGGTTACACCAACACTATCTACATCGAGGGTACGGTCATCCACATCGACTATGCTGTCGATCCCCGTTACCTCTACACTGAAACCATCACAGGCAACTTGACGCCCGTGACGCTGAAGATCAACAACAAGAACTTCGATCGCCAGACGCCCTATGTTGGCCTCAAGGCATCCAGTGTCAGCCTCACCCCCAGCATACCCGGCTACAAGCCCTATGTCCAGGTGGTGGGCAACGAGATACTCGTCAACTACGAGATAGACCCCACATGCCTCTTCACTGTCGAGTGGAAGGACCGCCCCGCAGGTGTCAATCCCCAGGTGCTCATCGACAAGGAGCCCTTCGACCCTGCCAAGCCCTATGCCAACCTCAAGGCAGCCAGCGTCACGCTCGATGCTCCTATCGTGGGTTGTACCCACACTATCAGCATTCAGAAGCAGGTCATCGTCATCACCTTTGCCAAGGATCCCAGCTGCTTCTACAAGGAAGTGCGCGTAGTGGGCGCCTCGGTTGAGGAAGCCGCTGTCACCGTCGACGGTGCCGTCTTCAGTGCCGACAAGGCCTATCCCAATCTTACCGAAAGCATGGTCGAGTGCAAGGATATCTCGGGACTCCTTCATTCCGTGGCCATTGACCGCACCACGCGTGTCATCACCGTCACCTACACGCTGGATCCCGCCAATCTCTATCAGCTTTCCATCACCGGAGTGCCCGTGCCTCCCTCTGTGCTCATCAATGGCGCACCCTTTGTCGACGGCCGTGCCTATATGGCTCTCACCGAGGCACAGATCACCGTAGTCGGCACCTATCCCGGTTACAACATGACTAAGGTCATCGACCGCAGTGACCCCAACAAGAATGTCATCCGCATCGACTACACCATTAAGCCCGAGTGTAAGTACTCGCTTAGCGTTACGGGTATGCCCCAGAACACGGCCATCGAGGTGCGCGTCAACGAAGGTGGTACGTTCTATTCCTTCAATGCTGACAAGCCCTATGTGGGCCTTACCGCCAGCATGGTTCAGGTGACTGAAATCGCTGGATTCAAATCGACAATCACCATCTCGGGTCAGATCATCCAGGTGCGTTATGTCGACGATCCCGCATGCTTCTACACCACCCGCATCACGGGCAATCCCGGTCCTGTCACCATCTCTGTCCGTGGCCGGGCTTTCAGTCCCAGCACCAAGTACATCGGGCTCACGGCTTCCGAGGTAGTTGTCACCTCGTTCCCCGGCTATGTCTGCAACAGACAGGTGTCTGGCACAACCATCATTGCCACCTACAGCAAGGACACCACCAGCTGGTACACACGCGTCAGCTCCAACAAGCCCGACGCTGTCAAAAGCGTCACCATCAATGGCGCTGAATTTAATCCAAGCAAGCCTTATCCCGGCTTGACTTCCAGTCAAATCGATGCACCCACTTATCTGGGTCATACCAAGAAGATTCAGTTCCTGTCCGATGCTAGCGGTCGTTACATATACATCCAGTACGACCGCATCGCCAGCCAGTTCTACACCGTCAAGGTCACTGGCACCACTGCATCCATCCGAGTAATCATCGATGGCAGTGCTTACGATGTTAATACACCGTATCCCAACCTCTCGCTCAGCCAGATCTCCGTCCCGGCATTGGCCAACTTATATTCTCAGGTCAGCATTGTCGGTCAGGAAATCCGTGTAGATTACGTCCCCGCCATCAAGTACACGTTGAAATATGGAGGATTAGCTAGTACCAACTCGAGTCTTGTCTCATCGGTTAAGGTTAAGGGCAAGGAATACAATTCTTCTGCCTATTATCCCAATAACCTGCAGAGGTCTGATGTTGAAGTAGTGTACAAGGACGGATATGCAGGATTTAGAACGGTTTCACAAGGTGAAATTAATGTTATTGCAGTTCGTAAGGAAGTAAATACAGCTAGAGATTTGGTTCCTACCCTTTTCAATCAGCTGTCTTTACAAGGTACAGGTGGTTATGTACCATGGACGCAATACATACTCCAGTTCGACTTTTCATATAACAGCGTGAAGTATAGTTTGTTTGTATATGATTCGAAGGAGGCGTTTGACAGTGAAACATACAAGAAGAGAACTCAAACGGGTGGTATATACTTGTGCATCAGTGCTCAAGATTTACTCAACGGTGACAGCAAGCAAAATCTGGCAATTCTAATTTCAAAAGCCACATCTGCATCCAGCAAACCTTCCGCATCATCTAGAAGATTATGATCAAGCCACTACCAAGTCTCCCGATTAAGGAATTGATCGGGAGACCGATAGATAGCTGTCTCCGGGCACAGGGCGTAGTTAACGACGCCACATGTCGCTTCATCCGCGAGATGGGATTCCGGCCCCAATTCCAGGGGCAGGATCCCAACGAGTGGGAGAGTGCTTTTGTCTCGTTCACCTGCACCATCGAGGGCCAGCGTCGTCGTGTGTCGGTGCCCCTGCTCACCTTGGTGCCCATCCCCGTACTTGCTATCGAGCGCGCCTCCATGTCCTTCATTGCCAATACAGAGATGGACGAAGAGGGGCGCATGCGAGGCACCTACGGCAGCGCTACTGGTAATGGATGGGGTTACAACGAGGAAACCCGTTACACGGGTCAGGTCAAGGTGAAATTCAGTCTTTCCCGTTACGATCCGCCTACAGGCTTGGCCAAGATCCTCAATGAGTACA
This sequence comes from Bacteroidaceae bacterium, assembly GCA_045600505.1. Classification (GTDB taxonomy): domain Bacteria; phylum Bacteroidota; class Bacteroidia; order Bacteroidales; family Bacteroidaceae; genus Physcousia. Next base: position 27,788 of record JAZRYA010000103.1, on the reverse strand, counting down.
ACAATCGATACACATTCATGCGCCCCAAAAGTGTGAAAAATAATAAGTAAAAACTCTTAAATCTAAGTAATATGGCATTCGACAGACCTTTCCAGATTGGTAACTGGTTTACCGAAGTTATGAATGAGGACGACTCACGATGGACGTTCAATCCCACCAAGTTCGATCCCGAGCGTTATACCCGTGAGCTGGAGAACAAGACCAACGACTACTTCCTTATTCCCAACGAAGTAGAGCGAGTTGAGGGGACCCGTGTAGAAGGAAGACTCTACACCGAGGAGAACCGTAATCCCGTGCCCGCCACCGAACATGCTTTCCAGGCTAACCCTGACGAAGACATCCAGATACCCACGGCACCCGTCATTAGTCAGCCTCGTGCCCAGTTTGACAGGATACAGCCTTTCATCCTCAAGTGGGAAGGTTTATGGGTCAACGACCCTAACGACCGTGGTGGAGAAACCTATCGCGGCATCTGTCGCAAGCTGTATCCCAAACTCGCCGTATGGCGTTCGCTTGACGCACTCAAGACTAATGCCGAGAAGCGTCGCTACAAAGGCACTGCCGCTGAACTGCGTGAGATCGATGACCTCTATTACTCTCTCTACTACAAGACTTGTTCGGCAGATAAAGTCAATAATGCGCGTTTGTCCCTCTATATCTACAACTTCTCAGTCAATGCTGGTCCTGTTCGTGCCAAAAAGCTCCTTCAGAAGGCAGTTGGCGTTAAGGTCGATGGCATTGTGGGCAATGGCACCTTGGGTGCTGTCAATACTTGTCCCAATATAGCCGAGAAGTATATGGCCCAGCTCGAGAGTTATTACCGTTCCATTGGAGTCGGCAATAATGCCTCTTTCCTCAAGGGCTGGCTCAATCGACTAGTAGCTGCCAAAAACTTCCCCCTCTGACCCACGTTATCCAAGAGGGTGTGGCAACATCGCCATCACTAGATATAATAAGAGAGCCTCTCTGACGCTGTCAGGGAGGCTCTCGTTGTATGTGTTAGTCCTCAGTTACTTCTTGTTGGGAGTCTTGCTGAAGATGGCACGGATGCGAGCCATGTCAAACTTGCTGCTGCGGTCGTAGAAGTAGATACCGTTCTGCTCCTGCTCGACGTCGGTCAACTGGGTGTAGCAGTAGCCCCACACATTGTCGGCAATGTCGATGAGAGCATCAATCTGACCCTCGAGACGAGCATAGAACTCCTCCAGTGAGTGGGGAGGTTCGCCATAGCCCCAGCTAGCCTGGCTGTTGCCGGTCTGGGTGTCCTGGCCCTTGACCCACTTGATGCCACCCACCTCGTCCAGCAGATAGGGCATGTTGGGCTCGGTGTAGAGGGGGAAGTCGTAGCGCTCGTTGTCCTGAGCACGGTTGAAGCCGGTGTTGGTGCGAGGGATGCCAGGATACTCGTTGGGAGTCTGGAACCAGCGCTGACCGTTGTAGACGATGTCCTTCAGCTTAGCAGGATCCTGCTCATAGTTGTGAGTGGTCCAGATGTCGGTCTTGATGTGTGTACCACCACTGACGTCGCAGACGGGACGGGTGGGGTCGAGCATCTTGGTGAGGACATAGACGTCGCTCACAAAGCGGGGGAACTGGACACGATCGGGCCACCACTCCTCGTTCATGGGAGTCCATGTAACGATGCTGGGATGGTTACGGTCACGCACGATCTCCTCGCTCCACTCGGTCAGGAAGTTGCGAGCCACCTCGGGGTCATTGGCATTCATACCCCACGAGGGAGCCTCGCCCCAAGTGATGTAACCCATCTTGTCGGCCCAGTAGTGGAAGCGCTCCTCGAAGACCTTCTGGTGCAGACGGGCACCATTGAAGCCAGCCTGCATCGAGAGTTCGATGTCGTGCTTGAGAGCCTCGTCGCTGGGAGCGGTCCAGATACCATCGGGATAGAAACCCTGGTCGAGGACGAGACGCTGGTAGAAGGGCTCGTTGTTGAGGTATATCTTGTTGCCCTGAACATGGATCTTGCGCATGCCCACATAGCTGTTGACCTGATCGATGACCTCGCCCTGAGCATTTTTGACTTGATAGGTCAGGTCATAGAGGAAGGGATTGCTGGGGCTCCACAGTTTGGGACTCTTGACAGGCAGCACGATGGTGCTGTTGTTCTGTGCCTTGACGGTCTGCTGGGCCACCACCTTCTTGCCATCCTTCAGGGTGACGGTGAGGGTAGATGCACCCTCGCGGTAGAACTCGGGCTGTACGATGACCTGACGCTGGTCGATGTCGGTGGTGACACGGGCACGCAGCAGTGCATCGGTGGCTACGGGCTCCATCCACACGCTCTGCCAGATACCGGTGGTGCGGGTGTACATGCACTCAAAGGGGTGGAGGCGGATGTTCTGCTTACCAGCAGGTTGCTTGGTGGTGCGGGTGTCGCTATAGGCGTGCACTACCAGATTGTGCTGCTTGCCGTCGCTGATGAATCGGGTGACGTCGAAGGAGAAGCTGGTGCTACCGCCAAAGTGGCGACCTGCCAGGTGTCCGTCGATGTAGACCTCCGAGTTGTAGTACACAGCGCCGAAGTGCAGACGCACATTCTTGCCAGCCCACTGGGCGGGCATCTGCAGACTGCGGTGATACCAGATGTGATTGATAAAGTCGGTGTAACCCACGCCAGAGAGCTGGCTCTCGGGGCAGAAGGGTACGGTGATGTGGCCCTTGAATCCCTGGCTGTCGGGGTAGCCTTTCTCCATGCCCTCGCCTACGAAGTCGAAGGTGTAGGACCAGTCACCATTGAGGCACTGCCAGTCCTGGCGTTCAAATTGGGGACGGGGATACTCGGAACGAGGCAATGCTGATGCAATGCCGGAGAAAGCTGCCAGTAGCAGCAAGATAAATAGTTTCTTCATTTATTATGTTATTATAATAGGTTAGCCGGCCACAATGTGCCGGCTAACCAGATTTATTATTTGGCCTTGAACAGGCGGCAGCCGTGACTGGGCACGCGGAACTTGTACTGCTCGGCAGTCATGTCCTTCTGGCGCCACAGGTCGCGCAGTGCGAGCTGACCGAGACGATAGGTCTTGCCCTCGAACTCGACGGTCATCTTGCTCAGGTCGACAGCGATCTCGCTCAGACCTACGTTGAAGACGCCCACTGCAACAGTGCCGTCAGAGAGGTGACGCATCCAGATCTGCAGGTCGCCATCGGTCAGTGCACGATGACCCTGCTTACCCAGAACATCCTGGTTGATCATGTTGACCTCGTGGTTGCAGAGCAGACCCACGGTGAAGTCGTCCATCTGAGAGATGTCGCAACCGATGAGCATGTCGCTGGCCATCAGGCTCCACAGAGAGATGTGAGTGTACTGCTCGTCGGGAGTCAGTCGGCTGTCGCGCAGGTTGGCACTCCATCCCACTTTACCCACGATCAGCATGTCGGGGTCGTTCCAGTGACCGGGACCAGCCCAGGGGTAGAGAGGCTCGTTGCGTACGAAACCGAGGTCGTACATCGACTCCCAAGTATCGGTGATGTCACCGGTGGTGCGCCATGAGTTGGCATCCACAGCGTGACCCCACTCCCACACGTCGTTCATACCATACTGGCAGAGGCTGTAGAAGATATCGCGGGGCTGATCGCGGAGGAAGCCCTCCATCAGCAGATAGGGACGTACATAGCTGGCACGAGTCTGGTTGTCGCGCTCCTTTTCGTGCTTGCGGCCATAGAAGCACCAGTCATACTTCAGGTAGTCGATACCCCAAGCGTTGTAGCTCTCGGCATCCTGCTTCTCGTGATCGAGGCTACCCAGATAACCACCACAGGTGTGAGAACCGGGAGATGAATAGATACCAAACTTCAAGCCCTGGCTGTGGAGCCAGTCACCCAGACCCTTCATGTCGGGGAACTTCTCGTTGACCTTGATGGTACCATCGGCGTTGCGCTCGGGAGCTTCCCAACCGTCGTCGATGTTCATGTAGCTGTAACCATAGTCAGCCAAGCCCTTGTCGAGGAGAGCCTTGGCGCTGCTGATAACCTTCTCCTGAGATACGCTCAGACCCCAGCAGTTCCAGCTGTTCCAACCCATGGGAGGAGTCAGTGCCATAGAGTTGTCACCTACGCGCAGGGTGAACTCCTGGGTAGCAGTACCCTCGGCATTCTGTGCGGTCACCTTCATGTGATAGTTGCCAATCTTCTTGACGCTACCGCTCAGCACACCCAGTTCAGCATCCAACTTGATGCCCTCGGGCATACCCTCGACGGTGAACTTCATAGGACGCACACCAGAGACGGGGAAACGATAGATGACGGGGCTGCCGGGACGTACACCCCACAGACCGGGAACATTGAATCGGGGAGCCTTGGGAGCTGCGGGAGTGAGGATATAGCGGGGGCTGTACTTGCTAGTGACAGTGCCCTGGCTCTTGCTCTCAGTGAATGTGCTGGTGATCAGCAACTGACGGCTCTGGTCAAAGGGAACGGCCAGCACAGCGTCCTTCTTGGGATTGCTGGTCACCTTCTTGCTCAGGGTCGAGATGGTCTTGCCAGTCTCAAAGTCCACTACCTCGACACTCAGCTTACCACTCAGGGCAGCAGTGGCGGTGTTGTGCACGTGTACCTCGCAGACGCCCTTCTTGGCCTCCACGTGATTGATCTGCAGAGCATCGACGCGTGAGAGGACGCCAATCTTGATGGGAGCACTGAACATACCGCCAGGCTCGCCACCGCTGTAGACGCGAACGGCAATCACATTGTCCTGATCCCACTTCACCAGGCCCTTCTTGGCAGAGACGCTATACTTGCGCTCCTTGCTCCATGCGCTGGCATAGCCCTTGTCGTCGCTGGGCATACGGCCGGTCTTACCGATCATGGTGCCATTGAGGTAAACCTCGTCGGTGTCGTCGATCTTGGCCATGTCAAACAGCACGGTCTCCTTCAGGTCCGACTTGTCCAACAAGCTCTTGGGGATGTTGACGTGTACACGATACCAGGCATAGCTGGCATTGAGCTTGTAGCCCTGAGTGTCCCATGTGCGGGTCACGTCGATCTCCTTCCACTTGCTGTCATCCACTTGCACGTTCTTCCAGCTGGGGTCATCACCCAGGTGGAAACGAGCCTTACTGATCTCGATCTTCTGAGCACTTGCTTGCATGCCGACCATCAGCATCATGCATGCTGCAGTCAGGAAGCGAGTTGCGAAATTGTGTTTTCTCATACTGTTTAATTTAGGTTTTGAAAAACTAGCTATTTGACGCAAATATACATATTCTTTTGCTAATATGTGCGCGAAAACATAGAAAAGTTGTTCTAAAACCAGTGGTTACTATGTATATTGGACAAAAAAAGAGGCAATCGAGGGTAAACATTCTCCCAGAAAAGTGTATCTTTGTGCCGAAAAAAGTCAGAAACCGATATGAAAAGATACATTTTTCTGTTGACATTGTCGCTAGTTTCCCTGCTGCAGATGCAGGCCCAGAATCCCGTGGCAGATGCCGACACACTGATGCAGAACATCAAGGAGGAGATGCGCGTGGCCAAGGAGCGCCAGCGTGCCATCAAGGCCCAGCTGAAGGCAGCTGATCGCGATGTCCTCAAGTTGACCCAGGAACTGGAGCGCACCCGCACCAAGGTGCAGCGCGAAAAGGCCAATGCCAAGAAGGCCCGTTCGGCCGGCAAGGACTACACCCCTCGTGCCATCGAGCGCAGTTACTATAGCATTTATAGACAACAAGAGGCCCCCCTCCAGCTCCCCCAGGGGGGAGAGGTTGCTCAGCAAGCCCAACAGAAGACTGACAAGTCTGCCGACAAAAAGCAGACCAAGGAAGAAGCCGACAAAAAGCAGGCCAAGGAACAAGCCGTGAAGGAACTGAAGGAAAAGTTGCAGAAGAAGGGCAAGAAGGGAGAACAAGCAGACAAGGACGAAAAATCAGCCACAGAGCAAACAGAGACTCCTGCAGACCAGAAGGCCGATGCTGCCGAACAGAAGGCCGAACAGAAAGCAGACAAGAAGGTCGAACCCTCAACCAAAGATCCTCAACCTTCCACCAAGACTGCTCCTGCCAATCCCCGCCGCATCAGCGACAAGGAAGCCCTGAAGCTGCAGCGTGAGCGCGAGAAGGTCAACGAGGCCAAATACAAGGCTAAGCAGAAAGCCAATAAGGAAGCTGCAGCCAAGAAAGCCAAGGAAGAAGCAGCTGCAAAGAAGGCCGCTGCCAAGGAAGCCAAAGCCGCCAAGAAGGCCGAGAAGGAAGCCCAAGGCCCCGTAGCGAGTGCTCGCCGCCAGCGCGACACCAAGGAAAAGGACAAAGCCAAGGATAAGGAGACCGAGGAAGAAACCGAGGAAACCGAAGTGGAGCAGGCAGAGGAGAGCTTGTAGGGGGGGGCTCTCCCCAGAAAAGAATACAGGGTGGATCCGTTTGGGTCCACCCTGATTATTTATGTCATGCTTAGTTATCGAGCTAGGCGCTTGCGTGCTTTCCCGTTTACTCGCTCGATGTAGATTCCGGTTGCGGGACGGTGGATGAGACGACCCAGGAGGTCGTACATCTGGCCTTCCTGCAGATGCTCTTCGACGGTGGAGATACCTGTGATGGTGATATCCGTGGGCTCGATGTACCAGAAGCTGGGACCGTTGGCACCGGGGCTGTTGGCACTCCAGCACACGATACGGGTGTTGTCGCCTGCCAGATGCAGGTAGGGATAAGAGGCGTTGGTGGGAGCAGTGCATCGCAGCGAGCTCAGTCCATCCGCGTTGCTGGCAATCACGTATCCTCCAGCATTGGCCTCCTTCACCATGGTGATACGTGTCTCCGTGGCCGGTGTCTTGCTGATGTAGGGGTAAGTGGTGCAACCCTTGGAGCGGATCATCCAACTGCCGTTGTCCTTCATCTCGAAGCTGAAGAGCTGGTTGTCGTTGTCCTCAGTCACACCCTTCTTCACACTCAGGGCATTGCTTGTGCCACCCGTGGTGGTGAGATAGTAGTCGCGGTTGCCACGACCGTAGTTACGCAGACGATAGTAACGGCCCTCCTCGATCTCCACCTTGGGAGCCTGCTTGATCTGCTGGTTCAGCTGCTCGTAGCCCTCGCGGTTGGGGTTCGAGGCATAGGTGTTGTAGGACTCCTGGAGCGAGGCCACGCCCTCGGGGGTGTACTGGCCCACGAAACTGCCTGCGCTGAATGCATCGACAATCTCCTTCATGCCAGCAGCGGTGAGTGCATCGCCGTCCACATCGGCCTTGTAGGTGTAGGCACTGTCGGTGATCTGCTCGATGCTATAGTTCTTGTAGATGATGGTGTATCCGCCACCACCTGTGCCGCAATGTGTCTCCTCCTCGTACAGGAAACCCAGAGTGTTGTCCTGTTGCCAGGTGAAGGTGCTGTAAGCACTGCCGATGTAGCTGCTCTGGTGACGTCCCGTCCAGTTGGCTGCGATGCTGTCGGTGGTACGGAATTTATCCAGTTTGTCCAGTTCCTTGTAATAGATACCCACATTGGTACGGCCACCGCCGAAGGGTACGGACTGCAGCAGCAGGAACATGTCCTTGTTGTCTGCCTTACGAGTTACGGGCACCAGTATCACCTCGCCGTTGCAAGCGTTGCTCAGTGCCGTCACGCCCTTGTTGCTGTTGCCGCTGAAGCAGACATTGGCCCACTCGCCCTGTGCCTGTCGGGTGTTGGTGAAGGTGAAGATGTTGAAGTTGCGTCCACCGGTGCATCGACTGCTGAGCAGGATGCTGCCATCGGGCAGTTCCTCCACCTTGGGCTCGTCGCCACCGGGTATGGGACTCACGTCGCAGCCACCCAGGAATTCCCAACTTTCGCCGAAGTCGTCGCTATAGAGAACCCAGTTGGCCGTCTGTGAGCCATTGTAGGTCGAACCAGCACAGTAGAGACGGTAATAGTCGGCCACCTTGGTCTTGCGGCTCTGGGTGATCTTTCCGCTGCCCACAAACCATCCCGTGACGGGACCATAGGCACTGTTGTCAAACTTCTTGTAGATGTATTCCTCTTCGATGTAGGTGGGTTCTCCCCAGGTCAGACCATTGTCCTCGCTGTACCATCTGGCCCATCCCTGGTGGTAGTTTCTGTTACCGCCGAAGAAGCCAGGACTGCCGCTGCAGCTGGTGATCATCATGCGGGGACTCTCGATGTCACCCACGATGCAGGGATCGCCATAGCCACCCTCCTGGTGTCCTTGTTTCACCACACCGTCGCCCTGCATCACGCTGGGCTTCAGTATGTTGTCCCAGGTGGCGCCATTGTCGTGACTGCGGCGTATGTGCAGGTCTATTCGGCCCGAACCGATGTCGGCACGACTGTAGCGATAGTCGGCCACTGCCACCACGGTGCCGTCATAGGCCGTGGCAATAGCGGGAATGCGATAGGGAATGGCGCTGGTCGATGCGGTGGTGAACACCTCGAACTGGGGTTCGGGCTCCTGCTGACGGGCACAGATGGTCACACGCATGTTGGTGATGTCTATGCCATTGTTGCTGCCGCTCAGGGTGAAGCTTGCTGTGGTCTGGTCCAAGCCCGAGACCGCGATATGCTGGGGTTCGGCGCTGCTGGTGTAGGTGTGACCCAGTGCGTCGGTGACGGTGATGGGCACCTGGCCGCTCATCACGAAGTCAAATGAATAGGCTGAAATGATGTAGTCGGAACCAGCCGAGAAGGTGTAGGCCTGGGGCTCGTAACTGCCGCGATATGCCTGTATGGTGCCCTCCTTGCTGTTGGCCACCGACATGTTGTTGTACCCCGCATCCAGTGTGTACTGGGGGGTGGTGGCGCTGGTCCAGGTCTTGGCCCAGGTCTTGTTGCCGTTGAAGGCAGTGAAGCTGCCCTTGTCCATGTTCACCTCCTGCTCTACCTGGGCCCAGGTGAAGTAGACGGCGCTTCCCGCGTCAGCTCCTCCGGTCCAGAAGGCCAGGGTGCTGTTGCGTATGTTCACTTTGTTGGCGGGATATCCTGCCTCGTACATGTAGTATGCCTTCTGCGCGGGGTCGTTGAAGGTAAGGTCACTGCTCTGCGCAAAAGCCCACACGGCGGTGTATCCCTCGGGGATGTTGTTCTTGGGCACCAGTATGGGGTAGCTCTCTGCTCCCGTTGTGCCCTTCATGGTGGTGGGTGCAGCCAGTACCATCTGGGGGCCTGCTGCCTTGTTGTAGATCATGTAGCCCGTGTTGTCGTTACCCTGTCGGGTCCACAGGTCGGTGTCCTCCAGATCGCTGGTCACGCGCGACAGCGAGATGCGGTCTGCGCCTCCATTACCTGCGATATAGTATCCACTGGCACCGATGCGGAAGGTGTACCAGTCAATGCCTGTTGCCCACTCGGTTTCCTCGGGTGTTTCCTCCCAGAGGACGAACTCGAAGTAGCTGCTCCAAGTGGTGGTGTTGTACGGGTCGGTTGCCACGTTCACCGTGCCGTCCTTCTTGATGGAGAGGTACTTGGCAGCGCTCACGTCATAGAGAGACACCAGGGTGCCCTCGCTGGCCTCGACCTTGAAGTCGTAGCCTGTGTCGCTGAATCCCTTATTGCCCAGGTACTTGCCGTTCTGCAGGTTACGGAACTGCAGGTACTCGCCATGGGCCACGCACTGCCACAGGAAGGATTGGTTGCCCTCTACAATCTCTTGCTGGTCAGCCTTCAGCACATTGGCGCTGTTGTAGAGGTACAGGTTCTGAGGCAGGATATTCACATTGCGGATGTAATAAGCCTGTCCTTCTACGGGGAACTGACATTCGCTTGCCTGTGCTCCCATCAGGGAGAGAAGCATGACGAGTAAAATGATATATCTCTGTCTCATGATGTTTTGTTTTGTTGTTAAGAGTCCTGCACCCGCTTGGGCACAGGACTCTTTATTAATTATCACCTAGTGATTTACTTGATAGAAACCTTGCGACCGTTGATTACATAGATACCCTTGCGTGTGGGACGCTCGGTACCCAGGTTGCGGCCGTTGAGATCGAAGTAGATGCTCTTGAGGATAGCCTCCTTGATGGTCTCGATGGCATCCACGCCATTCACGTCGCCGCCATCATCGGTGCTGATGCTCTCCGATACGATGTAGGCACGGAAACCAGGAATCTCCTCCCACTGGCGAGCAACCTTGCCAGCAGCGGGCACGAATACGTTCTCGTCATAAGGCATAGTCTTGACATTACCCTGCAGGTCGTTGTCGCCAACGCTGCTGCCGGTCTCGTCGGTGATGGGCAACCATACGGTCTGTCCAGCCTGCTTTGAGAACAGGATGACTGCGGTATTGGCGGGGATCACACCAGTAATCTGGGTGGCTGCCAGGTTGCCGTCGCTGACGGTAGCGGTGTATGCGCTCACGCCCTCGGGGATAGTCAGTGCTACGGGAGTGTAGATGTCTGACCAACCCTCTGAATCGAAGGTTACGGGCAGCTCTTCTACAGCCTCGATGGTCCAGTCAGAGTAGGGAGCAGACTGACCGCTGCTACGGTTGAGGTAACCATCGGTCCAGCCCCAGACGCTCTTAGAGCCCTCGAAGTTAGACCACAGAGAGTACTTGCCGTAAGATACGGTAGAGGGAACGATGTCGACAGCCTCCTCGTTGTAGGCGTCACCCAGGAGGTAAGTGCTCTGGATACCCAGACCATTCTTGTAACCCAGGATCTCCTCGCCGGTATAGTAGATGACGGTACCAGGATCGGTGGCATCATAGTCGTCGGGGTAGCACAGTACCTTGTAGCTGACGTAGTAGTCCATGTTGATGTACTGGTCATAGTAACCACCCTTGAAGCGGTAGAAACCAGGAGCGGGCATGTTCAGAGTCAGTGCATCGCTAGCAGCGTCGATAGCCTCCATGGCAGCCTCGATGTCCACGATGGTGGCATCAGCGGGCAGAGCCTTGGCAGCGTTGAGGGCATTGGTGAACTGATTGTCGAAGTCATCGTATTCACCCAGACCGTCACCTACGGTGAAGCTGCTGCAGCTTTCGATCTTCTCCTGCAGGTTCAGGTAAGCGATAGCCTGGTCAGTCAGTACAGTGCCGGTGAACTCGGTGCAGAAGTAGTCCGAAGAGTAGTCGGTGCTGGTCTTGTTGAATGCAGCATAGGTAGCCTGGTCCAGAGCACCGTTGTTCTTGATTACCAGAGCGACGAAGCGACCCTCCTGAGCGATGTAACCGTTACCATAGAGGTTGAATGCACCATTGACAAATGCATTGTCGTGCAGAATCTCAAATCCGTAGGGCTCCTCGCGCAGAGACTTCCATGACCAATACATGTCATCGGCTACGCTCTGGAAGCTGTAACCATTGTAGTGGTCGCCGGCAGTGTGGTAACCAATGGTCTGGCATACCTCCTCCTCTACGCGACCAATGCGCCACAGGAATGCGGGATGTCCCTCGGTGGGAGCAACAGCTACACCCAGAGCACCGTTACCCTTGTTGTAGAAGTACAGGGGTGAGTCGTTGTCGTTCCACAGGTAGTAGAGCTTGCCCTCCTGGGGATAGTACAGCTCCTCGTAGCTCTTAGAGCCGTTCTCTACCATCTCGTTGTAAGCAGCCTCGGTCACGCTCTCCACGGCCCAGCTGCACAGCGAGTTGCTGGGCAACCAGTTACCGACGGTACCGTTCTGGTACAGAGCCAGACCGTTGTAGTCAGCATAGTCACCCTCCATGTTGATGGCAGCCAGGGTTACCAGGTTCTGGCTGTTGGCAGTGAAGGTGAAGGTGGCTGCATCGTTGGCATCCTCTACCATGTAGCAGAAGTTGGTGGTCTGGTTGGCAATGGCAGTAGAAGGCTCGGTAACACCCTCGGTCAGGTCGTCAGGAATACCGATGTAAAGTTTCTTGAAGGGGTTGTAGAGTGTGTAAGCACCGTTGCCCACGTGGTTCAGCATGAATACACAGTCAGCACCCAGCATGTAGCTAGAACCAACAAGTTCGGTGTCGCTGGCCTCGTCGTGCTGAGCACGCATGTAGCTGGTGTTGTTCATCTGCTGGCTGTTGCTCAGTGCGATCATGTGTCCGCTGGCCTGTGAGTAGATGTCAGCAGGCAGAGCCTCCAGACGTGCGATGAGAGCATCCACGTCGTCACCCTGGTTGTAGACGGTACCCTCGGCCTCGGCAAACTTGGCTGCCACGGTCTCGGCATCGTACAGTGCGGGGAGCATCATCATGGTGTTGAGCACCTCCAGAGCGTTGTCGCGAGCGGTCCAGAATTCAGCAGGCTCCAGACCTACGCTGCTCTCCTCCACGCGGAAGGTAGAACCACCGTCGGCACCACCAGTCCAGTAAGCCAGGTAGGGCTTGCGGTAGTTGGCACGGTGACCGGCCTCATTGGCCAGGTAGAAGCCACCCTCATAGTTGGTGCTCTTCAGGGCTACAAAGTGAGTAGCATCAGCCTCGGTGAGACTGCTCTCCTGCTTCATTACGAGGTAGGTAGCGCCACCGGTGCTGCCATCGTTGGCATCCTTGGCAGAAGACAGGATGTAACCGTCGCCTGCTGCATAGTTCACAATCTTGAATCCGGTGAAGGGGTTGCCCACAAAACCGAAGCTGTAGACTTCCTTCTCTGAACGATCCAGGCTGGTGTTGCCCGAGATGTCCATCGACTCCTGGTTGTCGGCATGCTTCAGGTAGAAGCCAGCGCCAATCTTCACATAGTAGAACTGTTCGATGCTGCCGATGTCCTCATAGTCGTCTTCCTCGACGAACTGGAAGGGCAGCTCACCATTCAGGGCCACGGGAATCTCCACGGTGGTTTCCTCGCCGGTGATCTTGCCTTCGGGAGCCTCGGCGCTCACGCCCATGGGCAGGGTGAGAGCGGGATAATCCTGGCCCACGATGCCACTTACCTCCTTGGTTCCCCACGCCTTGCCGTTGTAGGTGAACTGGTAGTTGAAGCTGACAACCACGTTCTCCACATTGTAGATAGCAGCCTGCTGGTCGGTATCTACAAAGGCGGTGCTCTGGGTGGTCACGTCGGCGCCACGCACGATGGTGGTGCCATTCTGGCTGATGTTCCACTTGCCATCTACTACCTCGATGCTGACGGGAGCACACTTGCCGCCATAGAAGGCGCCGTTGGTCACGTCATACAGGTAGTAGTTGCCCTTGGGGCTGGTCAGGATAGCGTATGTGCCCTCCAGACCGCTGATGGTGTAGGTCGAGGTGTTGAGCAGCTCGCTTACGTTGGTCAGCTTACCGTCACTCAGGGTGATGCTGTACAGAGACATGTAGACGGCAGTGCTGTTGGCAGGGGTGATGGCAAAACCCATCTGGGTGTCACCGCTGACTGCCACGCCATCCGTAAACTGGACGGAGTGTACACGATGGGCATTGCCGTTGATGCCGGCCTGTCCGCCAGTGACTACACCCACGTTCTCCAGGGTAGCCATGGCCTCGCCCACCTCGGCGGTGATGTTGACGGCAGCTGCATTGTCGTTGGCACGTGCGATACCATAGGTCGACACGGCATAGGTATCAATGTTCAGCTGGCGCACCGTCATGTTCACGCCACTCACGATCATGTAGAAGGTGATACCCTCCTCGTTGGTCGTGGTGATGTTGGGCGTCAGGAAATAATAGCGGTTGTCTGCACGGTTGTTCATGTAGTTTGCGCTACATGTGATCGTGGCTGTCACGCCTTCCAGCTTGTTGCCGTTGGCATCCTTGGCAATCACGCGTACCTGCTGGTTGTCGGGATCGTTTCCGTTACCAGTACGGATGAAAGTCAGTGTGACAGACTCCGCCATCATGCTCACGCAGGAAATGAGCGTAAGCAGAAAAAGGTAGAATTTCTTCATACTTTTTGATTTTGGGGTTAATAATAAGTTAGTTTCGCCTCTTAGAGTTATATACTCAAAAGCGTTTGCAAATATAGCAACTTTATTGCAAAAAAACAAATTTTTAGTCAAATTAGGTGTCTGAACCATGTTATGCGGTCGATTTTTGATTCCTGGTGCAAAGGTACGACATCTCTCTGGCTGCCTCACCATAGAGTGCAGGTTGGAGCAGAATTGTGCAGAATAGTGAAGAAAGAGGTAGGGTAGTGCGTCCAAAAGGTAGGGGTTGTGGGGCAGAAACCCCTAGGTTTTGATGCAAAATGTCCGGGGTTTTTGCCATGAAAGCCTAGGTTAATTGGCCGCAAGCATCACTCGCATGGTTATGTTGAGCCTGAAAAGCATCTATTTTTTACACAAAAATGGGGAAATCTAGCACGGAACCCCTGTTTTTTGACATAAAAGTGCCCTAAAATGGGCCCTAAAAGGCATACAAAAGGTTCAATTATGGAAATTTGGTGGAAAAAAGTGGCCTTGAACGATGCTCTAAGCTATTGTAATGCAACCACATAGGGAATTCTCGTAGAAAAATAATAGTTATTTTCTATTATTTCACACACCTATGCGTATACATAGGTATATATAAAGATAGTAAATTTGGTATACACTTTTTGACAAAGCATTATGAATCAACGCCTTATCTATGAAATTTTTCCACCTATTTTCCACGAAATGGCGAGAATGGACGTTTTTTGTGCCATTTTGGGGGCAAAAAGTGCCATATTTTCGATGAAAAGTGTCGATTTTGGGCTGTTTTTTGTCATAAAGAAAAAGAAAATCAGGGTGGACCCAAACGAATCCACCCTGCTTATACCTAATAGGTAACGAATACCCAATACCCTCGGCGTGAGCCGAATAAACTTATTTCAGCACACCCAGTTCCTTGCCAATCTTGGTGAAGGCGGCGATGCACTTGTCGAGGTGCTCACGCTCGTGGCCAGCAGAAACCTGCACACGGATGCGAGCCTGACCCTTGGGAACTACGGGGTAGTAGAAACCGGTCACATAGATGCCTTCGTCCTGCAGTTTGGCTGCAAAGACCTGGCTCAACTTGGCGTCGTAGAGCATCACGGCGCAGATGGCACTCTGAGTAGGCTTGATGTCGAAACCAGCAGCCATCATCTTGTCACGGAAGTAGTTGACGTTCTCCACCAGTTTGTCGTGGATGGCGTTGCTCTCCTTGAGCATGCGGAACATCTCGATGCCAGCACCCACCAGTGAGGGAGCCAGTGAGTTGGAGAACAAGTAGGGACGGCTGCGCTGACGCAGCAGGTCGATGATCTCCTTGCGACCGGTGGTGAATCCACCCATAGCACCGCCGAAGCTCTTGCCCAGGGTGCCGGTGTAGATGTCGACACGACCATAGGTCTGGAAGAACTCGCTCACACCGTGACCGGTGGCACCTACCACACCAGCCGAGTGACTCTCGTCCACCATCACCAGTGCGTCGTACTTCTCGGCCAGATCACAGATCTGGTCCACGGGAGCCACGTTGCCGTCCATCGAGAAGACACCGTCGGTCACGATGATGCGGAAGCGCTGTGCCTGGGCCTCCTGGAGGCACTTCTCCAGCTCGGCCATGTCGGCATTGGCATAGCGATAGCGCTTGGCCTTGCAGAGGCGCACGCCGTCGATGATAGAGGCATGGTTCAGGGCATCGGAGATGATGGCATCCTCCTCGGTGAGCAGGGGCTCAAACACGCCACCATTGGCATCGAAGCAAGCAGCATAGAGGATGGTGTCCTCGGTGTGGAAATACTCGCTGATCTCGGCCTCCAGTTCCTTGTGGATGTCGGCGGTACCGCAGATGAAGCGCACGCTGGACATACCGAAACCGCGGCGGTCCATCATGTCCTTGGCAGCCTGGATGAGGCGAGGATTGTTGGACAGGCCCAGATAGTTGTTGGCACAGAAGTTCAGTACCTCCTTGCCTGCTACCTGGATGGCAGCCTGCTGGGGGCTCTCGATGAGGCGCTCGTTCTTGTAAAGTCCGGCCTCCTGGATCTCAGCCAG
Organism: Bacteroidaceae bacterium; assembly: GCA_045600505.1. Lineage (GTDB taxonomy): Bacteria > Bacteroidota > Bacteroidia > Bacteroidales > Bacteroidaceae > Physcousia. Next base: position 12,006 of record JAZRYA010000103.1, on the reverse strand, counting down.
AGTCTGGGTGAGATGTTCTTTCATTTTTCCGTACATGGTATAATAGGTTTTTGATGATATAACTCCTTGCAAAATTATAAAAAAAAATGAGAGAATGTCCTTTTCTGGCCACTTTTTATTTTTTTTGTGGAAAAAATGTGTGCTGCAGCACATCGTATTCAAAAAATCAGTACCTTTGCGATGAAACTCTTTCAAAACCTTATTTCGCAATGAAAAAGATACTGATTATAGGCGCTACTGGACAGATCGGTTCGGAACTGACCATGGCCTTGCGCAGTGTGTATGGTGGAAGTAATGTGGTAGCGGGATACATTCCCGGAGCTGAGCCCAAGGGCGAGCTGGCCGAGAGTGGTCCTGCCGAGATCTGTGATGTCACCAATGGTGAGGTGATTGCCGACGTGGTGCGCCGACACAACATCGACACCATCTACAATCTGGCTGCGCTGCTGTCTGTGGTGGCCGAGGGCAAGCCCCGCCTGGCCTGGAAGATAGGCATCGACGGACTGTGGAACGTGCTGGAGGTGGCACGTGAGAATGGTTGTGCCGTCTTCACTCCCAGCAGCATCGGTTCGTTTGGTCCCAGCACGCCTCACTATATGACACCCCAGGACACCATCCAGCGTCCTCGCACCATCTATGGCGTCAGCAAGGTCACCACCGAGCTTCTTTCTGATTATTATTTCCAGAAGTATGGCGTGGACACGCGTGCAGTGCGCTTCCCTGGCGTCATCAGCAATGTGACTCCTCCCGGAGGCGGCACCACCGACTATGCTGTGGACATCTACTACAGCGCAGTGCGTGGCGAGCAGTTTACCTGCCCCATCCAGGCTGGCACGCTGATGGACATGATCTACATGCCCGATGCCCTGAAGGCTAGTATCGACATCATGGAGGCCGATCCCTCGCGTCTCATCCACCGCAATGCGTTCAACATTGCCAGCATGAGTTTTGCACCCGAGACCATCTATGAGGCTATTCGCAAGTATCGTCCCGACTTCCAGATGGTCTATGATGTAGACCCCCTGAAGCAGGCTATCGCCAACTCTTGGCCCGATTGCATGGACGATTCTTGTGCTCGTGCCGAGTGGGACTGGAAGCCCGTCTATGACCTGGACAGCATGACTCGTGACATGCTGGAGAAGCTGTCGGCTAGATTACTGAAGTAAATTACCAATATCCCTTTACGGCCCCTCCGTTGGGCTGGCCGGGACTGTAGAGCAGGGGCAACCACACACGGTAACGCTCCTGCTCATTCCATGTATTTCCGGCCGAGGCAAAGTCGCAGAGGCGGATCTGGCGATTGTCCACTCCGTCCTCGGCGTATCCACCATGCGACACAGGCAGTTGCAGCACCATCCACATACCCTGGGGAGCGTCTGTCAACTGGGCATCGACATACCCATCGGTGCGTGTGATGGTGAGGCATTCGTCCACGTCGCCATCGTGCAGACGGCTGTCGCGAGCAAAGACCACGGGGCCACGCTGCAGGGCTGCCATGTGGTCGAGACGTACCATCTGAGTGCGCAGGTCGAGATGTAGCTGCACCAGGTCGCCAGCCCGCCACTCACGCGTGATGGTGCAGTAGGAGCCCGGGGTGATGGGGTAGGACTCGCCATTGACTTCCAGCGTGTTGTGCTGGCTCCATGCCGGGATGCGCAGATTGAGCGTCATGCGAGTGGGCTTGGCAGGATCGATGTGTAGCGTCACCTTGTCGGTGCGGGGATAGTCGGTCTGCTGGCGCAGCGTGACGAGGGTCTTGCCCACGCGCATCTGGACCGTGGAGGGGATGTAGAGGTTGACGTCAATGGTGCGTGCCTCGGGCATGCGGTACATCACGCGGGGTATCATGGCAAAGCCACGAGGGGCATTGGCGTTGCAGCAGTTCATGCGCACCCCACACTGGTTCTCGCCCTCGCGTCGGTACCCCTCGAGCGGGGTGTATTTCACAATCTGACTGGCATCGTTGCGCAGACTGGCCATCAGGGCGTTGTACATGGTGCGCTCGATCTGGTCGGCATAGCGGCTGTCGTGGGTGAACTCGAGCAGGCGCTCGCAGAACTGCATCCAGGTGAATGTCACGCAGGTCTCCATGGTGTGGATGGTGGGGATGTGCTGGAGCAGACGGCCGCCGTACCAACATTCCATGGCAGCGCCGCTGCCGCAGATGTTGATCTCCTCGTCCAGTATGTGTTGCCAGGCGCGCTCTGCCGCCTCGCGCAGCCGTTGGTCGCCCGTGACACGGTAGAGTTCGAGCATGCCCACATAGCACGACATCATCTCATAGGCCTTCTGTCCGTTGTCGAAGCTCCACCACGAAGCGCCAGGAGCTAGGGGGAAACGCAGGTGGACGGGCTCGTCGCACTTGGCCAGCAGTTGGTGCGTCGTCTCACCATCCTCCACGATGTAGCGGGCAAAATCGAGGTAACGAGCGTCGTGAGTCTCGGCATAGAGATACATCACGGGTTCGAGGATACTGCAGGGAGGCATGCCCTTGTAGAGTCCGGCCCGACTGATATGGCCCTTGCCAGGACCTAGTTGTGTGAGCGTGTAGTCCAGCAAGCGGCAAGCCGACTTCAGTGCACGCTTGTCGCCCGAGATGCGGTACCACTTGATGAGGCCCAGCAGGGTGTACTTGCGGCCCCACACGTCCCAACCGTGCAACTGGTGCTCGCGGTCATAGTCGCCGATGTATCCGTCAGGCAGTTGGGTGGCCATCAGTTTGTTCTCGGCATCTTGTATTTTGGCGTAGAGCAAGGGGTCGTGGTTGTACTGATACGAGGCGATGGCGCCTTGCACCCACTTGCCCCAGAACTCGCTGGCCCAGAGTTCGTGTTCCTCGTCCTGTAGCAGGAAGGGTTCTATCAGTTCGTCGGCATTTTGCCCCATCACGCGCTGACGGATGCAGTCGTGGACACGGCCGCCGATGTATCCCTCCATCTCCACGCGCTGCACTTGTGCGTGGATGGACAATGTGCTGGGAATGAGACACAAGAGGGCGATGGCTAGTTGCAGATAATGTATTTTCTTCATGCTGTGTGATTATTCTTTTGCTCGCATCACCTGACCGTCACATTCCAGCGGCGTGGCATCGGTGAGGTGCTCGGCCAGCAGGGCGGGTTCGATGATGTAGAGCTTGGGTTTCAGAGCTCGGGGATATTGATTGAAGAATGGGTCGGTGGTGCCGTACCATTGCGACGAGGTGATGGGAAAACTGCGAGGCAGTTCGCGCCAGAGGTGGAAGATGCGGGTGTGAGAGGCCAGGGTGATGCCCACACGACCGTCGCGCAGGTGCGAGACGCAGAGGTAGTGTACGCGTCGTTGCTGATCGGCATAGGCGGTGTCGGTGCTGCGGTGCGAGATGGTGATGTGGCGGTGGAACCGGGTGTTGATGTCCTGCATCATCTGGCGGAAGAGGGCTCCGTGGGCGCTGGTGTCCTGCAGTTGTCGCGAGAGGATGCTCAGGTGTATCATCTCGTGGATGAGGGTGTCCTCCATCTCGGCCTCGGGCAGGTCGTAGAGGGTGCTGATGCACAGACGGAAGTCGCTGAAACGGGGTCCGCCTAGCAGACGACGCTTTCGCTGGTATCGCAAACTGCCCAGGCAGCGGCGTGCTCGGTTCATCACGATGGGCACCTGCGGCAGGCTACCATCGAAACAGAGGTCGTTGTAATGCCGAAATTGCTCTTCGGCCCAGGTTTGTGTTGCTTTCATTTTTATTCGGCTTGCGCCGAGGGTATTCGGTATTCGTTTTTTTTATTCGGCCATGGGCCGAATCAACTAAGTTGAAGGTCAGACTTGTCGGGGAAGTTGCGCCAGCGGCAGCCAAAGGTGTCGTAGGCGTCGGTGACAATGACAAAGACGTGAGGGTCTATCTGATTGATGGTGCTGGTGACGATGTCCACCTCGTGGCGGCGCACCACCATCATGAGCACCTCGTGCCCCTCGCCACTGTAGAGGCCGTTGGAGGGAAGGACAGTGGCGGTGCGGTCCAACTGGCGCAGGATGAATTCCGTCATCTCCTCGCCGCGTGCCTGGGTGATGATGAACATCAGTTTGTTGTTCTTGCTACCCGTGATGACGTAGGCCAATGTCTTGCTCATCAGGAAGATACAGATGAGCGAATAGAGACTGAGCATCCACGAGTGTCCGTTGGGCTGGTCCAGTCCGATGCCCAATCCGATGACCACCAGACCAAAGCATACCACGAAAGCATCGACACTCAGGAGGGCCGTAGAGAACTTGACGCGGCAGTACTTGTGGATGAGCAGCGCCACGATGTCGCTGCCTCCTGTGGTGGCGTGGCATTTCATGATGATTGCCTCGCCTATGCCGATGAGGATGGGGCCAAAGATGCAGGCCAGGATGAGATGGTCCGAGAGGTCGAGCACACCACCAGCCAACTGATGGGGGTCGAGTGCCTGCAGCGCCTCGCGGGTGGGGTAGAGCAGGCGGGTGAAATTGTTCATCATAAAGGGCGCCACGAGTGTGGCCACCAAAGTGCGCACACCGATGTTCTTGCCGATGAGCAAGTAACTGAGGATGAGCAAGGGGATGGCGATGCAGTAACTGAAACTACCCACCTGGATGGCAGGAAACAGATTGTGCAGCACGATGCTGGTGCCGTAGACACCGCCAGGAACCAGTTTGTAGGGGTTGATGAAGACCACAAAAGCGATCGAGACGATGGCACTTCCTAGTATTATCCCAAGATATTCGAGGAAGGTTTGACGTAGTTTAGAGTTCATTTTTTGGTTAATTTGCTGACAAAGGTACAAAATGTGCTGCGAATGTGAAAATAAATATGTATATTTGCGATAGTAAATCTATAAATCGTACAAAATGAAACACCTTTTTGCCACATTGGCCGCAGCCATGCTGCTGACAAGCCCCCTGGAACTGCAAGCCGGTAACCCCAAGAAAGTAATGAAGGAAAGCGACATGGGCGCCTATCTGATGGTCTACCACAAGGACCAGGACCACGGACTGCACATGGCCGTGAGCATGGATGGATATGAATGGACATCCCTCAACGACGATGCCCCCATGATAGCCGGCGACACCATAGCCGTGCAGCGCGGCATACGCGACCCCCACATCTTCCGCGGTCCCGATGGCGCCTTCTACCTGGCCATGACCGACCTGCACATCTATGCCAAGCGTGCTGGCTACCGCACCACCGAGTGGGAGCGCGACGGCAAGAAGTACGGATGGGGCAACAACCGCGGACTGGTGCTGATGAAGAGCACCGATCTGGAGCACTGGACTCGCACCAACCTGGACTTCTCGTCACTGGGCGTCATCGATGGTCAGGACTGGGGCGAGGTGGGCTGCGTGTGGGCTCCCGAGACCGTGTGGGACGAGGAGCGTGGCCAGTTGATGGTCCATTTCACCACCCGATTTGGCAATGGAATGAACCAGATCTACTACGTCTACATGAACGATGATTTCACGGCGATGGCCTCCAAGCCCCGCCTCCTCTTCGAGGCTCCCGAGCGCAAGTATAATGTCATCGACAGCGACATCATCCGCGTGGGCGACACCTACCACCTCTTCTATGTCAGCCACGAGAGCGGTGCCCGTCCCTGCCACGCCTACAGCAACTGCATCACCGGCCCTTGGACCATGGACCAGACCTACCAGGACGGCGAGCGCCAGGGTCACGGGGCACCCAACTGCTGGAAGCGCATCGGCACCGACACCTATGTGCTGATGTATGACAACTACCATCGCAAGCCCATGAACTTTGGCTTTGTCGAGACTCGCGACTTCTTCACCTGGCACCCCATCGGCTACTTTGGCGAGGGAAAAATGCAGCGCCACAACTTCGAGGAACAGAAGCATGGCGCTGTGATATGGTTGACGAAAAAAGAAGCGAAGAAACTCCTGAGGAAGTTCTGATCACTCCAGCAAGTAATCCACCGTGGTGACTACGCGTACCTTTTTAATATAGGGCGTCTGCTCGTCGCGGTCCTCGATGGAGAACTGACCCTGCGAGGCCTTGCGGATGCTGCCTAGGCGGCTGTCGCTGTCGTCGGCAAACTTCTCGGCGGTGGTGCGGGCATTGGCCGTAGCCTCCTCCACCATCTCCGGTTTGATGTCGTTGAGGCCCGTGAACTCATAGATGACACGGTTGCTGCCATACTCCTCCGTCACGATGGCAATGCCCTGCTTCATCAGTTCGGCCTGTCGGCTCATCAGAGTGCGCACCTTGTCCACATTGGTGCTGGTGACGGTGATGACACTGGTGGCCTTGTAACGATAATTCATAATCTCGTTGCCGTAGTTGTCGGCCTGTCGGTCGGTGATGGTGGGAGGATTGATGCTGATCTCTCCCTCACCCAGTCCGGCACTCTTCAGGAAGTTCACCACCTTGCGGTTTTTAACCTCCAGCAAGTCATACATCTCCGATGGGTCGTTGCCCAACTCCTTGTACACCAGTGACCAAGTCACCTTGTTGGCCTTCACCTCTCGCTCGGAGAGACCCTTGACGGTGACGATGCGGTCACGGTCCTTGAAGGTCACGATACCCGAGCGGATAGCCTCGCCCATGGCTACCATCCCCACTGCTAGGATGACGGCAGCCCAGATGTTCTCCTTTTTCATAGTCGTTTATTTCTTGAATCTGTTGCCATAGCCCACAATCTTGCCGTCGGTGGCGGTGCTGTCAGCCTCGATGGCCTCGACATTCTTGGCACCGTTCTTGCCCTTGGCATAGTAGGGGTAGTGGTTGTAGTAAGAGTCGTACCAGTTGTAGCGGTCGTAATAGTAGTAATCGCCCTGGTAACGGTTCCAGTCATAGTAGTCGGCCATCTTGTAGAGGCGGAAACCGCTGGCGCTACTGCCGAAGTGACCGGCAAAGTAGCGGTCGTTGAGACGGTAGTCAAAGATGTCGGTATCCAGTCCGTGGTCGTGGGGATAGGTCAGGTGTATCACGCCATAGCGCACCTCCCAGATGAAGCTGTGGTACTGGTACTCATAGGGTCCGTAGTCGTAGTAGTCTACCTGCTTGCCCCATCCGTGGGTGGCATAGTCATATTCGGGGTAGAACACCACGTCGGTGTCATAGGAATCGAAGGTGTAGATGCGGCCACCATATTGGTAGTTGTAGAACATGCCGAAGTCGCCTCTCCACTGGCCCGAGAGCGCCATAGACTTGTTGACATCATCGTCACAAGAACTCATAAGCCCCATGCTGCATACGGCCATGAGCATCATCATCATTTTTCTAAACTTCTTCATATCTGTGCTATTTTTATTGTTTTCTGGTGCAAATATAGGCAGAAAACAAATGTGAGGAAGGGTAAAATGGGAATTTGTCGGTAGGGATTTCCCTATTTCGATTTTTTACGCTGCACGATGGTCATTCCCCAGATGAGGGTGACGGCGCCCAGGATGGCCATCCAGGTGATGCGCTCGGCCAGGATGATGTGGGCCACCAGCATGGTCACCAGCGACTGGACATAGAGGTAATTGGTTGCCTTGACGGTGCCCAGTCGGCCCAGCACCCAGTTCCACAGCAGATAACAGCCCGTGCTGGCGATGAGGCCCAGGAAGAGGAGGTTGAGTCCCACCACAGGCTGCGAGAGCAGACTGCCATCGAGCTGCATGGGATGCACCCAGATGAAGTAGGGGAGGATGGAGACGAGACCATAGAAGAAGATCTTGCGCGTGATGAAGTCGGTGCTGTACCGCCCCAACAACATGCGCATAAACAGCGAGTAGAAGGCCCAGGTGAGTGCTGCTGAGATGGCTAGCGCATCGCCCAGAGGACGCAAGTGCAGGATCAACTGACCGTTGAGCACCACCATCGCCATGCCGATGAAGGCGATGACCGAACCCACGATCTGACGGCCGTGGAGCCGTTCGCTGCGGTAGAACAGGCCCACCACCAGCGCCGTGAGTATGGGGCTACAACTGACCAGGATGCTCACATTGGCCGCGGTGGAGTAGATGAGCGCCATGTTCTCGGCCATGAAGTAGAGGCTGCCGCCAGTGAGACCCAGTCCCATCAGCACCAGTTCGTCGCGCCAGTTATTGGCCCACAGCCGGCGGTGGCACATCACCACCATGCAGACATAGGCCATGAGAAAGCGGATAAAGAAGATCTCGGCAGGAGTCAGTCCCCTGCCCAGCAGCACCTTGCTCGAAATGAATGTACTGCCCCATACGGCCACCACCGCCAGCGCGCCCAGATGGCCCGCCCATCTCTTATCTCTCATCTCTCTAATCTCTAACCTCTAACCCCTAACCTTATCTATCCACCGCACCAGTCTCCTCGGCCTCGCATTTCAGACGAAGGGGTGCCTGCAGGGTAAAGTGTCTCACCTCGGCATTGACCATAGGCACGATGTCGCGGATGGAGCCCCCGATGATAGCCCCCTGGATGACACGCAGAAAGAGGCCGTGGCTGATGACCAGCACCCGCTGACCGTCGTGATGCTCCACCACACTGTGCAGCCACGCTGCAGCGCGGGCAAACAGAGCATCGATGGTCTCGGCACTAGGATCCAGTTCGCCTGTGATGCCTGCATAGGGCTGTCCCGTGTGCACACCAAAGTCGCGCTCACGTATCAGCGGCTCCAGCTCCAGGGGCACCTGCAATCGTTCGTTGATGATCTCGGCCGTGTCAGCAGCACGCTTCAGGTCGCTCGTGATGATGCAGTCGATAGGATCCTCCTCGACCACCAGTCTCTCGCGCAGTCGGCGAGCTTGTTCGATGCCCTCCTCGGTCAGTTCGCCAGGCATCTGTCCTTGCAGCAGTCGTTTTACGTTTTCTTTGGTTTGCCCGTGTCGGGTCAGCAGCAGTGTTACGGCCATGTTTAATTCATAATTTATAATTCATAATTCATAATTATTTTTTTCATTGCCTCATAATAGGGGACCGGTTTCTGTGCGCAGCCCAAATTGTGAATTATGAATTGAGACTGCTTTAGCTTGATGAGACGAATGTCGAACTAATTATGAATTATTGTGCAAAGGTAGCAAAAAAATGCCATCGAGAGGCTTTGTTTCGGGAATTTTGCGTACTTTTGCCCCAACTAAATATTGAGAATATGACAGGAATAGGACTGATTGGTGGCGCTATAGCAGGATTTATAGCAGCCAAGTTGTATGGTGGTAAGGGCAAGGGTTGCATTGTCAACCTGATCCTGGGACTCGTAGGCGGAGCCTTTGGCGGTTGGCTGGGCAGTGCTGTTGGCATCTTCCCCGTCACCTGGTTGGGCGAGATGGTCGTGTCCATCGTGGGAGCTATCATCATCCTCTGGTTGTGGAACAAGCTCACTCACTGATGCGCCGCTGGATATTTGCCGCTCTGGTGTCGTTGGCAATGACAGCCGGAGCCCAGGAGACCGATACCCTGACAGCCCGTCACCCCGAGTACTTGCCTGGGTTGGCTGTGGGCGCTCAGGCACCCGAGATAGTGGCCAAGGACACCCTGGGCCATGAGTTGAAACTCAGCGACTTCCGTGGCAAGTATGTCATCCTCGACTTCTGGGCCACCTGGTGTGGCGACTGCCGTCGCGAGATACCTGGTCTGCGTGCCCTCTATGCCGAGACGCATGACCGCAAGATAGGCGAGAAGTCTATCCAGTGGTTGGGCTTCAGCTTCGACGACAAGGAGCCCGTGTGGCGTGATTTCCTCCGTCGCGAACAGTTGCCCTGGCCCCAGGTCAGCAACCTCAAGCGCACGCGTCAGGATCCCACTTTCCAGGCCTATGAGCTCCACTGGATTCCCGCTCTCCTCGTCCTCGATCCCGAGGGCAAGATCATCGGCAAGGCCATCACTGCCGAGGGCCTCCTTCGCTGCATCGAGGGACTTTAGTGGGTGCGGATGATTTGTGGTAAAAAAAACAAGGGTTAGTCGATATCGGCTAACCCTTTGTTTGTGTATATCCCAGATTCTTCAGAATCTCTACGGTGCGCGGGCGATGGTCGCCCTGGATGATGATTTCGCCATCCTTGACACTGCCACCCACGCCCAGGCGCTGCTTCAGGGTGCGTCCCAGGGCATTGAGGTCGGCCTCGGTGCCCACAAAGCCACGCACCAGGGTGACGGTCTTGCCACCACGGCCACTGCGCTCCATGCTCACGCGAAGGCGCTGTTGCGAGGCAGGTAGGGTCTCGTCCTCCTCGGGCGTGTCGTCGGTGAAGGAGAAGTCGGGGTTGGTGCTGTAGACCATGCCCAGACGGTGCTTCCAGTCGTTGTCTGCCATGGTGTTACTCAGCTTCTGCGGGGGTGGTGGCCTCCAGTTTCTGTGCCTCGTTGCGCTTGTTGATGGTGCCTACCACGATCTTGCGCAGAGCCATGGGGTGCTGCACACTGTGCACCTGGTGCGAGGTGCCGCCACTGCCCACAAGCTCCAGACAACCGGTGCCCAACATGCGCTGCCAGATGGTCTGGTAGAAGTTGACGGTCTCGACCTTGAAGAGCGGGATCTCGGTCATCTTGATGTTGAGGATGCCGTCCTTCTGGATGAAGCGGCTGTTGGTGACGGCAAACTCAGTACGCGTGCGCACGACCACGCCCACGACATAGATAAGGATGCCGATGATGGCGGTGGCGATGGCGCTATAGTAGTAGGGCATGGCGCTCTCGTTCTCGGGCACTACCAGCAGGGCCACGGCCAGCAGGGCGATGGTGGCGAGGCCAAAGAGGGTGGCCCACAGGATGTAGCTGAAGATGGCGCTCCAGTGGAGACGGCCGTTGAAGATGATTTCTTCGCCTGGTTCCAGGCTTTCCTTGATGTAGTTTGCCATTTTTCTGTCTTTTTTCGGTTTTGTCTAGGACAAAGTTATCTAAAATTCTGTAAAAACGATGCGCAAGTGGGATTTTATGTGTAATTTTGCTGAAAAATATGCTCCTGGTGAGCAATGCGAGTGATGAAAACGATACTTTTGGTCTTCTTGGGAGGCGGTCTGGGCAGCGTGTTGCGCTATCTGATGGGGCTTGCTGCCAGCGGGTGGAACTCGCCGGGGCACATCCCCGTGGCTACCCTCGTGTGTAATGTGGCAGGTTGTCTGCTCATCGGCTTGTTCAATGGTCTGTCGGCCCGGTGGGGATGGCAGCCCGAGACGCGCCTGATGCTGACGGTGGGCCTGTGTGGCGGACTGACGACCTTCAGCACGCTGAGCAACGAAGGCCTCGCCCTCATCCAGTCGGGTCTGTGGATGACCTATCTGGCGTATGTGGGCGGGAGTATCTTGTTAGGACTATTGGCAGTGTATGCCGGAATGATACTATCGCAATGAAAAAGATTCTTTACCTGGCTGCAGCGTTGCTGATGGCAGCGTGTGGCGGTGACAAGACTCCCGCGAGTGAGGGGAGCAACTACTTCTTCCAGGACACGGCCGAGGAGTCGGCCCCAGAGACGGACAGCATCGATTTTGTACAGAAAAAGGGTCCTTGGGAGTTTGCCCTGCAGGGCGAGTATCCCGCAGGCAACAACGAGGCCCTGGCGCGTGCCGTGAGGGAGTGGATAAGCGAACTGATGGGCGGCACCTACGAGGGTGACCTGGCCGATGCAGATGCGCTGTGTGCCCACTATGCCGAGCGTTGCTTCGACGACGAGGACATGGAACTGACGGAGCAGTTGGAGCAGGACGGCATGGAGTGCTACAGCCGCTGGAACATCCACCTGCAGTGGGAGAACGACTCGCTGGTCACCTATCTGCTCGGCAACGAGTGGTATGGCGGCGGTGCGCACGGGTCGTACCTGGTGTGGGGCGCCACCTTCCGCAAGAGCGATGGACGCCGATTTGACACCGACATGCTGAAGGGCGGACAAGTGCCCAACGAGGTGCTGGTGAAGGGCCTGAAGGCCTACTTCGAGGTGGAGACCGACGAGGAGCTGGTCGAGGACCTGATGCTGCCCGAGGGCTCGGATGTGAGCTATCTGCCCATGCCCACCTCGGCGCCCTGGATCGTGGGCGATGGCCTGCACCTCATCTACCAGCAGTATGAGATATGCAGCTATGCTGCAGGCATGCCGGCCATCACGATTCCCA
>JAZRYA010000102.1:0-12330 GCA_045600505.1 Bacteroidaceae bacterium | reverse complement strand
AACAAGAGCCATCCTCATTGATTATCAACTCCGAAGGAGCAAAATATTTACTCATGATATTATCTTTTTGGACTCCCACCTAGTGGAATAATAGGCCAAAGTTAGTATTTCTTCCCGAAACTGCGTAATTTTTCGCTACTTTTTGTTATCTTTGAGGCACAAAACTTATATGCAAACATGAAAAACCATCTGATTACTACACTGTTTTTCCTCTGCGCCCTCTCTGTACAGGGTCAGCAGTACCAGAGACAGCAACAACAAGAAGAGGGAAAGAATATCCCCTTCGAACAATTTGCAGAACAAAGTAAACAGCTCTTCAACTTTGACTGGAGTTTCCAATTGGGTAATCCCAAAGGCGCCTCCGAAGTTGGTTTCGACGATGCTGCCTGGCGCAAACTTGACCTACCCCACGACTTTCAGTTTGAGCAAGCTTGGGGAGAAGAACATGGCGGAGCACGTGGTTTCAAACCCATGTGCGAGGGTTGGTACCGCAAGCACTTTACCGCAGACGCATCCTGGCAAGGTCGCGAGGTGGTGCTGGACTTTGGCGGCATCATCTTCCATGGCGATGTTTACGTCAATGGGCACCAGGTTGCAAGCACAGAATATGGATATGTGGGATTTGAAACCGAGATCAGCAAGCACCTCAACTACGGCGGTGACAACGTGATAGCAGTATATGCCAGCACTGGCAAGACCAATGGCAGCCGCTGGTACACCGGAGGCGGCATCTTCCGCGATGTCTATCTGCGTCTGCAGAATCCCAGCCACATCATGCGACATGGCATCTTCATCACCACGCCCACCATCACAGACAATCAAGCTACCGTGCAAGTACAGGTGGACGTCAAGGGATTCAAACAGCAAGAAACCCTCATTCGTGCCACCATCCTGGACTCCAAAGGCAACGAAATCACCACATTGGAGCAAAAGCCCTGGACACTGACTAAGCACCAGCACGACGAGGTAAAACTGCCTCTGGCCACTATCGCCAATCCCCAAAGATGGGACATCGACACGCCCAACCTCTATAGCGTGAAAGTGGAAATGCTGTGCGATGGGCAAATCGTTGATTGCCAGACAGAGACATTCGGTATCCGTACTCTGGAATACTCTCCCACCTTTGGATTCAAACTCAATGGTCGTAAGGTCTTCCTGCAAGGAATGGCCAATCATCACGACCTGGGAGCCCTGGGAGCCGCTGCCTATGACCGAGCCATTGAGCGCCAATTTGCACAGATGAAGAAGTTTGGCTTCAACTGCATCCGCTGCAGCCACAATCCCTACAGCGAGTCGCTCACCCGCATAGCCGATCGTATGGGTATCCTGGTAGTTGACGAACTCATCGACAAGTGGAGCGACGATGAATACTGGGGAGGTCGTAAGCCCTTCATGCAGATTTGGCCTAGCCTGATAAGCGAATGGATAACCCGCGACCGCAACTGTCCCTCGGTCATCTTGTGGAGCCTGGGCAACGAATTGCAGATACGTACTGGCTGGAGTGGATATGACACCAACGACTGGGGAATCACAACCTATAATATATTTAATCAGGTAGTTAAGCGTTACGACCCCACTCGACTGACCACCGTAGCTCAGTTCCCTGCACGTGCTGGAGCCATCCGCGAGGAGAAGGAATTCAAGACCTATTTTGCTCCACCCGAATTGGGTTGTGCCACCGAGGTCAACTCCTTCAATTACCAGTGGGATTGCTACCCCAAATACTATGAATACTGCCCCGACCTGATTCTGTTCCAGAGCGAGGCAACCACCAACCAGTTGCTTGCACCCTACTATGGCATGGACCGCCAGCGTGGTGTGGGTCTGGCCTACTGGGGAGCTATCGAATACTGGGGCGAGAGCAACAAGTGGCCCAAGAAGGGATGGAACTACAGTTACTTCAACCACACGCTGGAGCCTTACCCCCAAGCCTACCTCATCCGTAGCGCGTTTGTTGCAGACGAACCCGTAGTACGCATTGGCGTAATGACCGGTGGAGAGAGCATCGACTGGAATGATGTAAAGGTGGGACAGAAGACCTACACTTCATTCTGGAATTGTAAGGAGAATTCAAAACAACAGGTTGCCACATTCACCAACGGCGAAGAAGTGGAACTGCTGGTCAACGGCAAGAGCTTAGGGCGTAAGCAGAACGACACGACCGATGTGTTTAACCGCAACATCATCACCTGGCAAGACGTGCCTTATGGTCAAGGAGGAACTTTGGTGGCCATCGCCTACAAGGCTGGAAAAGAAGTAGCTCGCCACCAGATAGAGACCTCGGGCAAGGCCGTTGCTCTGCGTACCACAGCCGAGACGCCATCGGACTGGAAGGCTGATGGCATGGACCTGCAGTACCTGAAGATAGAGGCCGTGGACAAACAGGGTCGCAGAGTGCCCACCTTCACCGAAGAGCTCACTATTCAAGTCACCGGCGAAGGTCAGTTCCTAGCCATGGACAATGGCGATCACTACACCGACGAACTCTTTACCAGCGACATACGCACCAAGAAGATGAAGGAGGGTTACATGCAGTGTATTCTGCGCAGCAACCGTCAGGCAGGTCTCGTAAATGTAAAGGTTTCTGCACCAAACATCAAGGGTTCTGTTCTGAAACTGAAGACCAAATAACAAGCCGACATTACGCAGGTGCTCCGAGAGAGTACTTGTGCGACCCCGAGAGAGTACCCTTTTTGCCCCGAAAGAGTACTCTTTTTGGCTCATAGAAGTACTCTCTCGATGCCAGACATGTACTCTCTCGGAAGGGGGCATGTGATAGAGATACAAAAACACCTCGGAAGTGACTGATTTATCATCTTCCGAGGTGCTGAATAGTAGAGGACAAGAGACCCGAATTCCCCAATTATCGGATAACTAGGAACCAGGGATTGTGCAGGTCTTCCTTGTTGTATTTCAGTGCTTTGTCAGTGCCTGCCTGATAGACATGGCATCCTGCACACTCGGCAATGGCGTGTCCTGCGCCAGTATCCCACTCCATCGTGGGAGCATAGCGGGGATAAGCATCAGCCACGCCCTCGGCCACCAGACAAATCTTCAGGCTGCTACCGCTGCTGCGAGTCTCCACTACAGGATGCTCGCGCTGAGCCTGGTCGATGAACTCTTGGGTTTCAGGACTCAAATGACTGCGACTGGCAACAATCACATAAGCCTCATGTTCAGCATCGGCCATAGGCAATTTCTGCCCGCGATCCATCAGATGAAGCAGAGTGTCCTCGTCTGTCAGCTCTTTGATGTCTGTCAACTTGTACGCGCCAATAAGGGGATCGGCAAAGTAAAGTTCTTGACGTGCAGGTACATAGATGACACCCATGTGAGGATGTCCGTCGATTATCAGAGCTATGTTCACGGTGAACTCACCATTTTTCTTGATAAACTCCTTGGTGCCATCCAGAGGATCCACCAACCAATACGCTACCCAGTCGCTGCGCTTGGTATATTCTGCGTGGGCACCCTCCTCGCTCATCACAGGCAACTCGGTAGGTTCCAGGTAACTCATGATACGCTGGTGAGCAGCCTTGTCGGCCAAGGTAAGGGGAGAGTTATCAGCCTTGCGCTCGATTCCGAAATCCTGACTAGGATCGGTGTATATCTTCATGATGTCCTGACCTGCTTCCACAGCAGCATGAATGGCAATGGAGAGGGCGGACTGAGGTATTTTGTTTGTCATGTTGGTTTGCTTTTACGCTGCAAAGTTAACCAAAAATCGCTGAAAATAGGTCGAAATGTGAAAAAAAAGCATTTTTTCTGCCTCCACATACAATAAAAGCGACCGACGCGCGTTTAATAATAAGTTAATATGCGCATACGATGATAGAATACGTAAGAGGCCAGTTGGCCGAACTCACTCCCGCACTGGCCGTAGTAGATTGCCAAGGTGTAGGCTATGGACTGAACATCAGTTTGGGTACCTTCTCTGCCATTCAGGGCAAAACGGAGGTCAAGTTGTGGGTGGTGGAAGTTATCCGAGAAGATGCCTTCCAACTGTGGGGATTTGCCACTCGCACCGAGCGTGAATTTTTCCTGCTGTTGACCAGTGTCAGCGGAATCGGAGCGGGCATGGCACGCATGATCCTATCGGCACTGACGCCCAGCGAACTAGCCGACATCATCTCGGGAGGCAATGACCGAGCACTGAAGCAGGTCAAAGGCATAGGCCCCAAGGCAGCCCAACGCATCATCGTAGACCTGAGAGACAAGATTACTGGACTCGACATTACCCCAGGACAGGGTGGCAGCCAGCCTGCAAGCGGACCTGCCGTCAACCGCGAGGTGATGGACGAGGCTGTAGCAGCCCTCACCATGCTGGGATTCTCCCCTGCCCCATCGCAAAAGGTGGTGGTAAAACTGCTTACAGACGAGCCCGAATTGCCCGTAGAGCAAGTCATCAAGAAAGCGCTGAAGATGCTCTAACTGACTAAAAGACATGAAGAAACATATCGTCACATTACTCGTATTCCTGGCCGTGGTAGTCAACGCCATGGCTGTGAGTGGTGTGCCCGGTATGCTTTTTTCTTACGCGCGCGCTGCTGCGCCCAAGGATAGCACCGAGGGACAGCGTCGCCCTCGTTTCCGCGTCAAGAAGACCACCATGGAAACAGAGAGCGACACCAAGCGACAGGCTGCAGACCTGAAGGATCCCGACAACCTGCAGACCGAGGTTTTCTATAACGAGGAGGATGGAACCTACAGCGTAGGAACCACCTTGACTGGCGGCATCGGCCAGGGCAAGGACAAGAAGACCCAGACAGCCCAGAGCAAGAGCAACCAGAGTCAAGCAGCTGCCAAGAACGGCATTGGAGCAAAAGCCAACCAGAAAAACCAGAACAGCACCAATGTCACCAGCGTGAGCACTGCCAGCGGACTGGGTTACACCGTAAGCACCGGTACTGCGCTAGGCATGACCTCCAGCTACCTGAACGCTCCCATGCTGATGACCCCCGAAGAATACTCGGACTGGGTGATGAAGCAGAGCATAAAGCGATACTTCCGCGACCGCAATGCCGAGGCATTCGAGACAGGTGGCAAGGAGAAGTTTGACTTCACAGACATGCACTTCGACCTAGGTCCTGCCGAGAAGATATTTGGTCCTGGCGGTGTGCAGATCAAGACCAACGGTAGCGCGGAAATGAAGATGGGTGCCAACATGAAGAAGGTGGACAATCCCTCGCTGGCAGCCAGTCGCCGCAAAACCTTTGGCTTTGACTTTGACGAGAATATCGACCTGAACATGAAGGGTAGCGTGGGTGACAAGATCAACCTGAACCTGAACTACAACACCGACGCCTCCTTTGCCATGGATCAGCAGAACATGAAACTGAAATACGATGGTAAGGAGGATGAAATCATCAAACTCATCGAGGCTGGTAACATCTCCATGCCCAGCAACAACAGTTTGATTCCTGGTGTCTCCAGCCTCTTTGGTCTGCGCACCGACGTACAGTTTGGCCGACTGAAGATGCAGAGCGTCATCAGTCAGAAGAAGTCAGCCTCGAAGAGCGTCAGCTCGAAGGGAGGTTCTAGCACCAACACATTCGAATTCTCGGCTACCGAATACGAGGAAAACCGTCACTTCTTCCTCTCGCATTTCTTCCGTCAGCAATACGACAAATCCATGAAGACGCTGCCCACAGTAGCGAGTGGCGTCACAGTAAAGCGCGTCGAAATCTGGGTTACCAACAAGAGAGCACAGACGGAGAACAACCGCAACATCATTGCGCTGGCTGACTTGGGCGAACCCGTCTATATCGGCAACCGCACTTTGTGGAGCAACGCTGGTCTGCAAGTTCCTAGCAATAAGGCCAATACCGAATACCAAACAATGGTGAACCAACTGGCAGATTCGCGCGACATCAGCCTAGCAACCTCGACATTGGATGGATTTGGCATGGTCGGCAGCATCGATTACGAGAAACTGCAGAGTGCACGTCTGCTAAGCAGCAGTGAGTATTACCTCAACAGTGCCTTGGGTTACGTTTCGCTCAACAGCGAACTGCAAACCGATGATGTGCTGGCAGTTGCCTATGAATACACCTACAACGGAACAACCTACCAGGTGGGTGAGTTCAGTGCAGACATTACGGACAACACCAAGGCCCTGTTCGTCAAACTGCTGAAGAGCACTACTGGTAGCCCCCAGCTGCCTACTTGGCGACTGATGATGAAGAACGTCTACAGCCTGGGAGCTAGCAGCACCACCAAGGACAAGTTTAAGCTCGACATCAAATACCTAAGTGATTCCAGTGGCGTGTACATCACCTACCTGCCCGTGGAGCGCCTGAAGAACACCCCTCTGCTGCGTGCCATGAACCTGGACCGCCTGGATGCCAACAACAAGTCCAACCCCAACGGCCAGTTTGACTATGTCGAGGGATACACCATTCACAAGGGTCGCATCTATTTCCCTGTAGCAGAGCCCTTTGGCGAGCATCTGCGCGAGTGGATTGCCGACGACGATCTGGCTGAGAAGTTCTGCTTCCCCGAACTGTATGACAGCACCAAGACGGTGGCCAAACAGATAGCCGAGCACGACAAGTTCCTGCTCACCGGCCGATACAAGGGTACCAATGCCAGCGTCATCGACCTGGGTGTGTCCTACGTTGCTCCTGGTAGCGTGGTAGTGACCGCCGGAGGCGTCACTCTGACAGAGAACACCGACTACACCGTGGACTATGCCAGCGGTACGGTCGAGATTATCAACCGTAGCATCATCGATGCAGGAACCACCATCAACGCATCGGTAGAAAGTAACGACACCTATGGCATGCAGCGCAAGACCATGATGGGTGTCAACCTGGATTATGAACTGAGCAAGAACTTCACCCTGGGAGGTAGCGTGTTCTTCCTCAACGAACAGCCCCTCACCACCAAGGCCAAAATGGGTGAAGAACCCCTGAAAAACACCTTGTGGGGTGCACACATGAGTTGGAAACGCCAGAGTCAGTGGCTGACCAACATGATAGACAAGATACCCCTCATCCATGCCACTCAGCCCAGCCAGATCAGCTTCAATGCCGAGTTTGCCCAACTGGTTGCAGGACAGAACCATAAGGTGCAGGGTGATGCCTCTTACCTGGACGACTTTGAGAACTCGAGCTGGAAGGAAAGCGTCAGCCAGCCTACCTACTGGATGATGGCAAGTACACCCTCGATGTTCCCCGAGAGTCGACTGACCAACGACGAGCGTTATGGCTACAACCGTTCGCTGCTCGCCTGGTACTACATTGACCCCATCTTCACCCGTCGTTCTTCGACCCTCACCCCAAGCCACATCAAGAGCGACCTGGAGCAGCTGTCCAACCACTATGTTCGTGAGGTCTACGAGCGCGAGCTCTATCCCCAGAAGGCACAGAACAGCTACACCTCGGCCAGCAGCCTCAATGTGCTCAACCTGGCCTACTATCCCAGCGAACGAGGTGCATATAACCTTTCTACCGATGTGGACAGCAAGGGTCGCCTCAGAAACCCCGCCCAAAAGTGGGGCGGTATGATGCGCAAAATGGACAATGCCGACTTTGAGAGCTCCAACGTAGAGTACATCGAGTTCTGGATGCTCGACCCCTTCATCTACACCCGTGGCCAGGCAGGTAACTATGGTGGTGACTTCTACATCAATCTGGGTGAGGTCAGCGAGGACATCCTCAAGGATGGCAAGAAATACTTCGAGAGCGGAATGCCCATCGACGGTAATTCGTCGTACTACACCGAGACCACATGGGGTCGTGTGCCCACAACCACCAGCGTCACCTATGCCTTCAACAACGAGGGAGGTGCCCGCGGTCTGCAGGATATCGGTCTCAACGGACTCACCAGCGAGCAAGAGCGCGACTTCAGCACCTATGCCAACTATCTGCAGAAAATGCAGGGCCTGGTGGACCAAGAAACCATGCAGAAACTGACCGAGGACCCTGCTGGTGACGACTACCACTACTATCGTGGTACAGATTACGACCAGAGCAAGACCACTATCCTGGACCGATACAAGCGCATCAACATGCCCGAGGGCAACAGCCCCGACAGCGACAACAGCCCCGAACGCTACGAGACGGCCTACAAGACCACACCCGATGTGGAGGACATCAACCAGGATTACACCCTGAACGAGTACGAGAAATACTACCAGTACCACGTCAGCATCCGTCCCGAGGACATGGTGGTCGGCCGCAACTACATCGTAGACAAGCGCACCGCCAAGCCCAGCC
This sequence comes from Bacteroidaceae bacterium, assembly GCA_045600505.1. GTDB lineage: Bacteria > Bacteroidota > Bacteroidia > Bacteroidales > Bacteroidaceae > Physcousia. The sequence continues at coordinate 4,111 of JAZRYA010000102.1, read as the reverse complement.
TGAGAAATGGCGAGAAGGAGGAAGTGGACTGGTACCTCTTCCGTATCCCCTTGACCAGCTACGAGAGCAAGGTGGGCAGCATCCACGATTTCACCAGCATGCGCTTCATGCGTATGTTCCTTACTAACTTCGAGGAGCCCGTCATCCTGCGTTTTGCTACACTAGACTTGGTCAAAGGCGACTGGCGACCCTATCAACAGGCACTCTACTCGGGTCAGGCTCCCACCGTCAGTGGTACCATGGAGGTGGCTACCGTCAACATCGAGGAGAACAGCGACAAGACTCCCGTCAACTACGTACTGCCTCCTGGCATCAGTCGTATTACTGACCCCGGTCAGACCCAGTTGGTGGAGGAGAACGAACAGGCTATCAGCATGGTAGCCAAGAACCTGAGTCCCGGCGACGCCCGTGCGGTATACAAGAATTGCAAGTACGACATGCGACAGTACAAGCACCTCCAGCTGTTTGTGCATGCCAACGCCCTAGACCCCAACGACACCGACTTGCGTGATGGCGAGACTAGCCTGTTCCTGCGCTTGGGTAGCGACTACAAGAGCAACTTCTACGAATACGAGGTTCCTCTGACTCTGACACCCGAAGGACAATATGACAAGTACAGCGCCGCTGCCTGCCGTGCCGTATGGCCTCAGGAGAACATGATCGACATCGACCTGGATCTGCTGACCGACATGAAGAAGGAGCGTAACAAGCAGAAGAGCCTAGGTTTGTCAGGCTTCAACCAACTCTTCTCGGGCTATGACCGCAACAATGCCAACAACCGCATCAGCGTGATGGGTAACCCCTCATTGGGCGAGGTCAAGACCATCATGCTGGGTATCCGCAACAATGGTCGCACCGTCAAGAGTGTCGAGGTATGGGCCAACGAGTTGCGTCTGCAAGACTTCAGCAACGAGGGAGGTTGGGCTGCTCAGGGAACCCTCAACATCCAACTCTCGGATCTGGGTAGTGTCAATGCCAGCGGACACATGGAGACAGCTGGTTTTGGCGGCATTGAGCAAAGCGTGGCCGACCGCAAGGACGAGGACTCGTACAACTACACCATCACCACCAACATGGATCTGGGTAAGGTGCTGCCCGAGAAGGCCAAGGTGAATGTACCTCTGTACTACAGCTACAACAAGGAGGTCGTGCAACCCAAGTACAACCCCCTGGATACCGATATGCTGCTCAAGGACGCTCTGAGTGCCCTGCAGACCGACGCAGAGAAGGATTCACTCCGCAGCCTGACCACCACACGCGAGGTACAGAAGAACCTCTCGTTCAGCGGTGTCAAGGTCAACATCACCAGTCGCAAGCACCCCATGCCCTATGACCCCAGCAACTTCACCTTCAATTACTCGCACCAGAGCACCACACGCGAGGGTGTGACCACCGTCTACGAGCACGACAAGACCTGGAAGGGTGGCATGAATTACTCGTGGAGCCCCAACTGGAAGGCCTGGGAGCCCTTCAAGAAGATGAAATCGAAGAGCAAGTGGCTGGCCCTCGTCAAGGAGCAGAACCTGTCGTTTGCACCCCAGAGCATCACCTTCAACACCGACATCAACCGCACTTACTACGAGCTGCAAGAGCGCGATGTGGACAATCTGGAGAGCACCGACGCCCTGCCACTCAACTTCTCGCAGAGTTTCCTCTGGAACCGCAACTTCTCGCTCAAGTGGGATATCTTCAAGGCCCTGCACTTCACCTTCCAGAGCAGCACTCAGGCCGAGGTGGAGGAACCCTACACGCCCGTCAACAAGGACCTCTATGCCGACTCCTACTCAGCATGGAAGGACTCGATACGTCACAGCCTGCGAGGCTTTGGCCGTCCCCTGGACTACAACCAGTCGGCACAGATGTCCTACAAGCTGCCCATCAACAAGCTGCCCGTCTTTGACTGGGTGACTGCTGATGCTAGCTACAATGGCACCTACACCTGGCGTCGAGGCACAGAGCAAGAGGATGGCAGCACACTGGGCAACACCATCAACACCCAGCGCACCATCAACATGAATGGCAAACTGGCTATGGAGACCCTCTACAACCACTCCAAGTTCCTGAAGGAGGCCAACAAGCGATTCTCGGCTAGCAACGCCAAGAGCCAGTCGAAGAAGAAGGCCGACCAGAAGAAGAAGGACGACGAGGCCAAGAAGAAAGCCGAGGAAGAGAAGAAACAAGCCCGAGCAAAGGCCGAGGAAGAGGCCAAGAAGACCGGAGAACCCGTGGACAGCATCCTGGCACGACAGGCACAAGCTGGCGCCAAGAAGCAGACCAATGCCAAGGGCGTAAGCAACCAGAAGAAGCAAACCAAGGCCTTTACCCAGGAGGTGCAACTGCGCTCAGACACCACTGTGACCGTGGCCCACAACCAGAAGAGCAAGCGACTCATCATCACTGCACGTGACAGCGCAGGACACACCTACAAACTGCGCTACAAGCCACTGGACGACAACAAGATCCTGGTGCAGAACCTGGACTCTATGAAGGTGCGCATCAACATTACAGCCAAGCCCAAACTGGAGGACGAGAAGTGGTACTCGATGACACAAGCCGTGGCCCGATTTGCCATGATGGTGCGCAACGTGAGCGTATCGTACCGCAACACCTACAACCTCTCTCTGCCCGGTTTCATGCCCAACGTGGGCGATATGCTGGGTCAGGGCGGTTCGCGTGGCGCATTCCAGCCCGGTCTCGACTTTGCATTTGGTGTCATCGGCGATTCCTACATCGACCATGCCAAGGACAGAGGTTGGCTGCTGTGTGCCGACAGCGTGAGCACACCTGCCACCACCAGCCGTACCGAGGACCTGCAGATCAAGGCCACTCTGGAGCCCTTCACCGACCTGAAGATCGACCTGTCGATGTCACGCACCAGCAACCGCAGTCAGAGCATCCAGTACATGTATGTGGGTAACCCCACCACGCGCACGGGATCCTTTAATATGACCACCATCTCGCTGCGCAGTGCCTTTGCCAGCCAGGGCAGTGCCCGCAATGGCTACAACAGCCGCATCTTCAGCGATTTCTGCCGCAATCTGGACATCATGCAGAAGCGTGTAGAACATCGTTACATGGGCGTGCAGTATCCCGAAGGCACAGGTCAGTCGGGTCCCTTCAACCCCGAGAACGGCACAGTAGACCGCTACTCGAGCGATGTGATGATACCTGCCTTCCTGGCTGCCTACACGGGCAAGAGCCCCAACAAGGCTGGTCTGAACATCTTCCCCAGCGTGGCCAAGATGTTGCCCAACTGGAACCTCACGTACAAGGGCCTCTCTACCCTGCCCTGGTTCCGCGACCACTTCAAGAGCGTGACCATCAATCATGGCTACAAGAGCATCTATGCCGTGGGCAGTTACAACTCCTACAGCAGTTGGCTCTCGGCCTTCATGGGCAACGATACGGGCTTTGTCGAGAACACCACCACGGGCAATTATGTGCCTTCGTCGATGTACGACATCAGCACTGTCAGCATCAACGAGAGCTTTGCTCCCCTCGCTGGCCTCAACCTGACGCTGAACAACAACATGACGCTGAAGGCTGAGTACCGCACCACTCGTGCTGTCACGCTGAGCATGACTTCGGCCCAGATCAACGAGAGTTCGAGCAAGGACATCGTAGTGGGATGGGGCTACAAGATCAACGATTTCCGCTTCAGCAGCCTGTGGGGCGGCAAGAAGGCCAGCCAGGCACAGAAGGGCAAGTCGGGCAGCAAGAGCAAGCAGACCGAGAAGGAAACGGACCAGAAGGGCAAACAAGCCAACAAGTCTACTAGCAAGTCGTCGAGCAAGAGTAGCTTTGCTCATGACCTGAACCTTTCATTCGACTTCTCATTCCGCAATCAGGATCAGATACGTCGCGACATACAGACTGGCCTGTCCGAGGCTACGAGTGGCAATCGAGCCATCAAGACCTCGTTTAAATGCGGCTACACGCTCTCTCGCTACGTTACGCTCAGCGTCTACTACGACCGCCAGCGCAATGCTCCCTTGCTCTCTACCAACAGTTATCCCACCATCACTCAGGACTTCGGCATGAGCATGAAGTTCCAGTTGACGAGATAATTCTTTCAATTCATAATTCTTAATTCATAATTCAAAATTCAAAC
>JAZRYA010000101.1:0-8254 GCA_045600505.1 Bacteroidaceae bacterium | reverse complement strand
TAGCTCTTGCCTTCCTCGATGTTGAAGGTGAGGTGCAGAGTCTCGCCCTGCTCCTTGTAGGGAGCATCCAGGTCGACAATCCACTCATAATCATATTTCTCACCCTCGGCCTCGTTGCTACCATAGATACCCCACTTGGTGAGGTGGTTGCTGCTGGTCATACGACGTGAGAACTCCAGTTCCAAGTTGCCGGTTACAGGCTCGGCAAACTCTACCTGGATGTAGTGGCTTCCGGTCTCTGCAGTACCGGTGCTCCATACGCTGTGCCAGTAGGTGTTGACGTTACCATCGATCAGCACACCCTGACTCAGGTTGCCACCGTCGGCACTGCCAAAGTCATTCTGGCTCACGGGGCTGGTCATCTGACTAGCTTCGGTGATGAGAGCGTCGCGTATCATATCATTGGCAATGATTGCCTTGGCGTTGGCATCCTCCAACATCAGCAAGAATTCATGGCCATAAGCATTGGCGTTCAGGATCTCCTGCACTTCCTCGTCGCTCACGGCCTGCAGGTACCACTCGCTGGCGCCGCTATCGTTGGCTGTGTTGTACCACTGAGTAAGGGGACCGCTCCAGCCCTTACCGCCGTCGTGCCAGTTCATGTGGATGTACTTGTTGCTGTTAGCATCGTCGCCAGCAAAGCGGAAGTTGAAGATGACGATGTCCTCCTCGGTGTTGAGGGGCCATGTGAGTTCGTATCCCGACTCGCCCTTGGGCAGAGCATCGAAGACTACATATTTCAGTCCATCGGTACACTTGTCAGTGCCGGTGAAATTCAGGGTGTTACCAGCATTGGTCAGCAGATAGGTGTTGTTCTCCTGTCGCTTGATGGTCCACAGGAAGGCGCTGCTAGTAGGATCTACATTGTCCCACCACAGTTCGCCGGTATTGCGGCTAAACAAACTCTTGACGTGCTCGGTGTAACCGTTCTCGTCATCACCGTTGGTGAACACGCGAGGACATACAAAACGATAGTAACCATCGGCGGGGAGATAGAGCTTCTTGCTGGCAATCAGGGCGCGATAGGCGTCCACGATGGCCTGTGACATGGCGTTGTACTGCTCGGCAGTCAGGTCAGCACCCTCGGGGCTGTCCACGATGAGGGCTGCATTCACGGCGTTCTCAAATGCCTGATACAGCTCGGCAGGATAGGTGCCGTAGTCTGTACCCACAGGGAAGGTGCCCAGCATGGCCGAGTAGCGGGTGAAGATCTCAATCAGATTCTCGCGAGCCTCGTCTGCACCCTCGGGATTGGGGTTGAAGAACTCCTCCTCGCTGCAGAAGTAGCACTTCAGGACGCTGATTTCACCAGCTGCCATGTTCTGGATGACGCAGCAGGTATAGTGAGGATACTTGCCGGGTTCCAGTTTGATGTAACCCTCGGTGTTGTCCTTCGAACAGCTCACCTGATAGGCGTTCTGCCAGTTGGGGTCCTGCAGAATAAAGTTGAAGTCGCACGACGACTCATACTTGATGTAAAGATACTCAGCCTCAGCTACCTGGTAGTCGCTGCTGAAATTGACATTGTACCATCCCCATGCACTGGTGGCAGTAATGGTGTTGGTTCCCTCGTCGAACTTCGCACTGAAGTCAACGTCTGTCTTTGCGCTAGCACCCAGCGCCATCAGCGCGGTGAGCATGACTAATAAAAACCGTTTCATAGTATTAATATATTTGAAATAATAGTTTTTCGTTTTCATTTAGGATGGCGTGCAGGGCCCTTTACCGCAAGGGCACCTGCACTCCTCCTCGCAAAATTAACTTAACTAACCTTATTATTTAACCCTTTCATGATTTCATCGCAAAAGTATTATATTCCTTGGAATATCGGGTGTGTGAAATGTTGTTTTTCAGTGCTGTGCAACATTTCGATACATGGTCGACAACATTTTGAACATATTAAATACAAAGGAATTGTGCCATAATCGGAAAAAACACGTAACTTTGCAGCACAAAAGTCATAATCATGAAAGGCCTACTGCTACTCATCACTTTCTGCTGCAGCGTTCTCTCCCATGCCCAGGAGCAGGTGGAACACCATTTCCAGCACGTCAACACGCGCGGACATATTATAAAGGTAATCGCGCGCGACCCCGCAGACGTGATGTGGTTGGGTACCAGTTCGGGTCTTGTCAGTTTGCCCCAGCTCGAGAGCCACAAGCCCCAGACCTATGATCGTCGACTTCCTGACCTGGATGCCAGTATTCGCGGAATCCAGTGCGACAGCCTCGGCTACCTCTGGATTACCACCAATGACAACGACAACCTGCGCTATCGCCCTGCCGACAACAGCATCGAGCGCATGGATACTGCCACCTTCCTGCGTCACGGGGCAGCCTTCTACAAGAATTATGACCTGCTCGTCGCCCCCGCTGGCAACGGTTGGATATGGAAAGGCGGCACCTTGGCCCAGTTTGCCGCTGGTTCTGACCAGGAGCACACCATACTCCGCCAGCCCGAACATCCCATTCGCTACGTCTCCCATCTGTCCAGCGACGTACTTCTCGTTTGCACCGACGACGCCCTTCATTTCCTCTCCGTGCCCTCGGGACGTATATTGCACACCACGCATCTACCCGTCCACGAGCGCATCCACCAGCTCTACGCCAGCCCCGATGGCATCGTCTGGCTCAACTGCTTCTCGCGTCTCGAGTGCTACGACTATCGCCAGCGTCAGTGGCTCACTCCGGTCACTCTGCCTTCCCAGGTGCGCTCATGTGCTTTCGATGACAAAGGACAGCTCTGGGTTGCCACCAACAGCGATGGCATCTACATCATAGACCGACAGGGCCACACCCTGCAGCATCTGCAGCACAATCCCTGGGATGCCTCCAGTCTGCTCAGCGACGCCATCCACCTTGTCTACTACGACCCCGTGCTGCGGGCCATCTGGGTGGCATACAGCAAGGGTGGTATGTCCGTCTGCGATACCCAAAACTCCATCTTCATCACCCATCGCATCACCAATCCTGCAGCTCCTCACCTGCGCACCGACGTCATCTCCATGACCGAGGCTGCCGACCAGAGTGGCATCTATGTAGGTATGGAGGAACGAGGCGCCTATTACCGTCCCCACGGCAGTCAGCAGTGGCAGCAACTGTTTGGCAATGCTTCCGTCACGTCCCTCTATTCCGAGAGCGATGGCACCCTCTGGGCTGGCGTCTACAGCCAGGGCCTCGTTCGCATCGATCGCTCGGGCCGTCGTACCACCTATTTCCCTAATTGTTCGCCATTTGCCATCGCCCGCATCGGTGACGAGATCCTGGTGGCTCTCTTGTCTCAAGGCATCTGGTCGCTCGACCCCAAGACGGGCCAAATCCATGATACTCACCTCGGTCCGCACTATGCCTACGACATCCGTCAATACGGCGCCACCACCTATGCGGCCACCACCGAGGGACTTTTCACGCGTCGCGGTTCGCAAGCCTGGCAACTTCTGCACGCAGGCAACTATCGCAGTCTGCGCATCGACTCGCAAGGCTACATGTGGCTGTTGGGAGGCGAGGGTAGTGAGGGACTTTCCGTCTTCGACCCGCAGGGACAACCTGTCCATGTGCCTCTCGGCCTCGACCGAGCTCCCTTACGCAGCATCGAGTGTGACGGCCAGGACCGCATCTGGATCATCTATGGCAACGAACTGCTGCAACTCGGCCACAATGCCAGCAAAGCCGCTGAGCTCATCTGCACCAGTACCACCGTCAATCACGATGCCGACAACATCTACTACAACTTCAATTCCAGCACCCTCGACCATCAGGGCAATCTCTGGCTCGGTTCGTCCCAGGGTTTTCAGTGTTTTGGTGATGTGGCATCGCTCACCTCCGATACCAATCCCGCGCTCCAGCCCTGCCGCCTTGTGCTCGGTTCTCTCAGTATCAACGACATCACCGTATTCCCTGGCAGTCAGCAGTTTGGACATGAGATTCTCCAGGGCGACATCCTCCACACCCATCATCTCGAACTTCGCTACAACGAGAACAACCTCATCCTCGAGTTCTCTCATGTCGACGGCGGTTTTCTGGACAACGAAAGCTACCTCTACCAGTTGCGTGGCCTGTCGGACCAGTGGCATCACGTCAAGGACAACACGATTTCCCTCTCCTCGCTTCCTAGCGGGCACTACGAGTTGCTGCTCTGTTCGCGCAATGTCGAGGCCAAGACCTTGCTCACCATCCACATCGCGCCACCCCTCTGGAACACCTGGTGGGCGTGGCTGCTCTATGCCTTGTTGCTTGCTGGCCTTGGGCTGTGGGCCTGGCGCAACTATTCCCATCGCCGCCACCTGCGCGCCAAGGTGCAGCAGATGCAGCTCCGGCAGCAGCAGGAGACTCACATCAATGAGATGAAACTGCGCTTCTTCACCAATATCAGCCACGACCTGCGCACCCCCTTGTCGCTCATCATCAGCCCCATCGAGGAACTCATTGCCGATGCCACTCTCACGGCCCATCGCTCCACCTTGCAGATGATTCATCGCAATGCCCAACTGCTGCATCATCTCGTCTCCCAGATTCTCGATTTCCGCCGCCTTGAGTTTGGCCGCGAGCAGGTCAATCTCTCCTACGGTGATATCGTTTCGCTGGTCAGTGGTGTCTGCCAGTCCTTCGTTGTCAAGGCTCAGAAGGAGAACATCCAGTTTGCCTTCCGTCCCTCGGCCGAGCGCATCGACACCCTGTTTGACAGCGACAAGACGACCAAGATTCTGATGAATCTCCTCTCCAATGCGTTCAAGTTTACGCCCTCAAGCGGTGCTATAGCGGTTGCCATGCAACTGCATGGTGATGAGATATTTATTACCGTTACAGATAGCGGTGTAGGAATTCCTGACACGGACAAGCCTCACATCTTCGTCCGCTTCTATCAGTCCGAGCACGTGCGCCAGGATCAGGTGGGCAGTGGCATCGGTCTGCACATCGCTCGCGAGTACACTCGCCTCCAGGGCGGAGACATCACCGTGGCCGATAATCCGGAGGGAGTCGGCACCCAGTTCTGCGTCACCATCCCCCTGCGTAAGCAAGACCAGCTGGCCGTTGCACAGCCCGTAGAGGTACAACAACTCGTTGCCGATGAGGCTCCCGCCAGCGAGCCCGAGGGTGTTCGTCTTTTGCTTGTCGACGACAATCCCGACTTCCTGTCTTATCTCTCCCAGAGTCTTTCTACTCACTACCAGGTTACCTGTGCAAGCAATGGTCAGCAGGCGTGGCAGTTGTTGCAGGAACAGGACATCGACATCCTCGTCAGCGACGTAATGATGGACCTGATGGATGGCCTCGAGCTGTGTCGCCGTGTCAAGACCAATCTCTCCACATCGCATATTGCCGTGGTATTGCTCACCGCCAAGAGCCTCTCCACCGACGAGTTGGCTGGTCTGGAGGCTGGTGCCGACGACTACATCACCAAGCCCTTCCACATGGACATCCTGCGCCAGCGTGTGGCACGCCTCGTAGAGCAGCACCAGCAGCACCAGCATCGTTTTGCCAACGAGGTTGACATTTCGCCCTCCGACATCACTATCACGTCCCTCGATCAACAGTTGATAGAGCATGCCATTGCCGTCATCGAGGCGCACATCGAGGATCCCGAATTTGGTGTGGAGCAATTGAGTGAGGAGTTGAACATGCACCGCAGCAATCTCTACAAGAAGTTGCAGCACATCACGGGCCAGACGCCCATCCAGTTCATCCGCCTCATCCGTCTCAAGCGTGGTCGCCAACTCCTCGAGCAGAGTGGTATGTACATCAGCGAGGTTGCCTACCGTGTAGGCTTCAATTCGCCCCGCCTCTTCTCCCGCTACTTCAAGGAAGCCTTTGGCTTCTCACCCTCGGACATGGGGAATAACTAAGTTGCTTTCTTCATGCAATTTTGAGTTTTTAAAACCACAAATCTCGCAAATTATATTTAATCTGCTGGATGCTACCTTAATTTTATTTGAATCACGCAAATCCTTTTCAGAAAATTGATTTGTGAGATTTGTAATAAATTAGATTTTCAGAGGACTGTTTGTTAGATTTGCGAGATTTGTGGTTTAAAAACTATGTTTCTCTGTGTAGAAATTTAACATTTATTTTACAAATACAGAGTTTGACACGGCACGTTCCTTGCCATCGGAGGGTTGATTGAGTATGCCCGTGTCGGGATTGCCAAAGGGCAGCGTGCGGCGCGTGGGACGCACCCAGAGGACTGAGGAACCGCCACCATCCAGGTTGATGGCCGATGTCATGCCGAGGGATTGCATGAGGTGGGCCAATTCGGGTATGGTGACACCGATGGCTCTGCCCTGGGCACGGCCGTCAATCACCATCAGATAGGCCTTGTGGCCGCGGAAGGCCATGGCGCTGCGAGGGTGCTTCGACATCAGATGCGACTCGTCGCGGAACTCAGGCACCGTGCCGTCGAGGACCAGTAGCGGACCAGATACCATGGCATCGCAAGCCCATTGCTTAGACGAGGCAATGCTGTCGGGATAGGCCACCCGTTCGTCCTGTAGGGGATTCCAGGGACGGATGCGACCTGAGCGCGAGGTGGTGAGAATGGCGTTGGAGAGCGCGCCCAGAGTGCCGTTGGTATAGTCCACAATCTTGCCGTCTTGTGCCACCAGGCAAACGGAACGACCGGTGGCTCCCATGTCAAAGTAGGTGCCGTTGATGGCAGCCAGTGCGCCTTGCGAGGCAGCGTGACTGGTGGTGAGGCCACGGCCGTTGTGGTCGCCCATCTGGTAGTGACGGCGTCTCAGATTGACCTCCACCAGATAGATGTCCTGCGGTCCACCATAGAGGTTGTCTATCTGGGCATGCATGGCCTTTACACCACGTGCCACCTTGTGCTTCTGCCAGTGCGTCTGGGCAATGGTTGCAGCATCTTCATTGCTTTGCGCTTGGCTGCTCAGCGCAATGAATAGAGTGAGTATGAGTGCAGTGTATTTCATAGTTGTAGTATTTCCTTGATGTCATCAATTACATGTGTGGGCGATGCTGTGAGTAGCTGCTGGCGCGTGTGGTTGCCATAGGTGACAGCGACGGTGGGGCAGCCGGCCCGATTGCCCATGAGGATGTCGTAGGTGGTGTCGCCTACCACCAGCGTCTCCTCGGGTCGCAACTGCATGCGGTCGAGCAGTGTCAGCACCATGTCGGGTGCAGGTTTGGGTGTGATGTGGTCGCTGCCCGTGAGGCGCTCCTCGAAGTAAGGCATCAGTCCGCGGGGCTCCATGATCAGGTTGAGCGAGGGGAGGTCTCGCGAGGTGACGATGGCCATGCGTGTGCCGCGCTGATGCAACTCCTGCAACGTCTCTATCACGCCAGGAAAAACCGTGACATTTCCCACCTCGTAGACGGGGAACAGCCGGCGATAGATGGCAGCGGCCTCATCGGCTTGTGCTTCGTCTAGCTGACCCAGCGTCTGCAGAGCGTCGCGCAGGGGTAGTCCGATGGTCTGTGTCATGGCATCCTCGCTGGGCGCTGCCACGCCCATCTCTCGGAAGGTCTCCTGCATGGTGATCAGGATGCCACGCACCGTGTTGGCCAGTGTGCCGTCGAAATCAAAGAGGATGTTTTTGTACTTCATATCGGGTGAGAAACTGCTGCGCAAGCGCTAGCAAAATGCATGATGCTATGTGGTTTTATTTTCTATGCAAATATACGAAAAAAATCCCACATACACAAATATTTTGCTCAAAAAAAGACTATGTTCTTTCTGCTGTCAACTATTGTATGATTTGTACTGAAATAGAGTACTCTTGTGGCAGGAAAGGAGTACTGTTTTGGTTCATTTAGAATACTCTTTTGGCGCAAAAACAGTACTCTCTCGGGTCCATAAGTCCTGGGGCGAACACGGGCTCGACTGCAGTTGGTGCAATTCTTGGTGACGGAATTGAGGAGCAAAAACGGCTTCGCTTTTGATTAACATTCAACGATTTACAACCCATCGGTGACGGAGTTACAAAGTTTATGGGGAAAACCCTTATATATATACACCCCCGTACGTATGTGTCTAAATTTTCAGGTAAAAAGTATGACACCGCGTCACCAGTAGACTTCAGTGTGTTGATACTCAATGTGATACAAAGAGCAGAATTGGGGTTCAACTCTGTCACTAAGAATGTAAAGGTCTGTATTTTCCTGTACTTCCCTAAAATAGGTTGACTGTTTTAGTTCAGTTTTATGCCTTGTTCCTAAAATAAGTTGACCGGGTTAAAATTGTTCCTAAATAAAGTTGACTTGCATTAATTAGTACTGTTAAATGTTGACTGTAAACCTAT
>JAZRYA010000100.1:0-101045 GCA_045600505.1 Bacteroidaceae bacterium | reverse complement strand
CATCCAGGTAGAGAATGACGATGCCCTGAGGACAGGACGTGAACTGAGTCTCTACGAGGGCCTCATCGTGGGAATCAGCAGTGGTGCTGCTGCCTATGCTGCCTTGCAGTTGGCTCAGCGTCCCGAGAATGCTGGCAAGCGTATTGTCGTCTTGTTGCCCGACACTGGCGAGCGTTATCTCAGCACTCAGCTCTATGCTTTCGAGGAATATCCCTTGTAGGTTTCCTCCTAAGCATGGAAAATGTGGCGAAGAGTGAATGCCACGAAAAAAAAGTTTTGATTTTAGGTCTTCAGGTCTTCAAACGTTTTGTGGGTACTGGGCACAAAGCTGGCTAGTTATTGATTTTCTAGTATCGTGCCAGCCGGCAAGTGATTCCGTGTCACGTGTCTTTTGATTGAGTGTCACGTGTGGTGTTGATTGAGTGTCACGTGACACTCAACAATTTCGCCCGGATGTTAGAACAATATAGTCCTATCGCAACCACCACCAACCCCTTACTCTCAAGCTACATAACCTATGCTCAACGCCATACAAAACGTTTGAAAGGCTGAACTGACGCTAAACCTCAGCAATCATGCTCGCATGAATCGTTCATGTCCAATTCAACATTGTTCTGAACCTGACGGGTCCTTGTTTATAACTCTTTTGGAAATATATGCCAATAAAAGTTGTATAATTGTGCAACATTTCTTACCTTTGTCACATGATTCGAAGAATTATCGCATACGGCAACTATTATCGCGATTTTATGGCATCCTTGTCAGAGAAAGAGCGGTTGAAGGTACAACGTGCATTGTTACTATTTTCGAACAACGATAGAATACCTGCACATTACATTAAATATCTGAAAGAAGGAATCTATGAATTTCGTGTAACGTATGGCAACAACGAATTCCGAATCTTTTTCTGTTACGATGGCGATAAACTGGTTATCTTGTTCAACGGACTTAGAAAAAAGACACAAAAGACGCCACTGGCAGATATTAACAAGGCTATACGACTAAAAGAACAGTATTATGCGGACAAAGAAGAATGAAATCTATGACATCACGGCTGAACTGGACAAGCAGTTCGGCGCTCCTGGCACGGAATCACGCAGGGCAGCCGAGGACCTTGCATGGGAAGAGTATAATGCTCAAATTTTGCTGGATGCCAGAAAGTCTGCAGGAATGTCGCAGCAGGAACTGGCTGACAAAATAGGGGCAAACAAGAGCTACATCTCCCGGATTGAGAGAGGGCTAACGATACCATCTATCTCTACATTCTATCGCTTGGTCGCAGCAATGGGGTTGAGCGTGGACTTACGTCCTACGATGTGATAAAAATCAAGCGGAGGACCAACAATATAGCTTTGGGTGTCACCGCCTAACTGTAAATATTATACGCGGCTCCCTGTCTATGAGGATGGGGAGCCGCTGTCATACAAAACGTTTGAAGACCTGAAGACCTAAAATCAAACTTTTTATTTTTTTGCTATAAACCGAATAGTTTGATGCCGACTGACATGGTGTTGAAGTCAGGTCCTAAGTTCTTGTTGAGCACTGACGAGGGACTGTAACGGGCATAGACGCCCAGGAACTTGTAACCTACACCAGCATAGAGATTGAAGTTGAAGTTGTTGGCGTGGATATCCTTTGTCACGTCCTTGTACTTCTCACCCTCCAAGCTGTAGCGAGTCTTGATGGTGCGATTGCGGTTGTTGCGGTCGGGGCAGAAATCGAATTCAGGGCCTACCACAAACTTCCATCCGCGATGCTTGTATTGATACTTGGCATTGAGAGTGAGGTAATTGGTGCGGATGCGTGAGAACTTGGGGTTTGCTCCATCGGGATAGGGCTCGATGGCAATGTGGCCCTGCTCGTTCTGCGTAAAGCGGAAGTCGTCGACCATGCGATAGTTGCGGAACATGACACCCAGGCCGGTTCTCAGGCTGTGGCCTTTACCTATTCGGTATTTCAAGCCCACCAGGTCTGACAGGTCAACTTCGAGGCTTTTACCCATGCGTGTATCCATCATGGGAGGGGTGTTCATGGTGTTGATCCAACCAAATCCTATGCCGTTTCCGACGAAGAAATCGACTCCGCGATGATGTTCATGGTGCTTGTCTTTCTTGTTGAAATCCAGCACTGATATGCTGAAATCGAAACCTCCAGGATATTTTTCTTCCTGGTAGTTTGCCATATTGTGGATGTTGAATTCCAATTGTGCTGCAGCGGGCAGCGTGGCCACGAGGGCCAGGGCGAGAGTGAGGACTCTCATACAAGTCTTTTTCATAATCTTGGTGTTATTTCTTTCTAAATGTTTTCTTCAGTTCACTCAGGGATGCGGTTCCCTCCATGTAGACAAGGGTGAGGTTGTATCCGCCTGTCGATGCCTCGTAGCACTGGTAACAGAGGTAGCGTTGCTGTTTATTGGTTTGGGGTTTCAGGCGGACGATGCAGTAGGAGACGAGGTTCTTCTCTTTTCCATATTCCAGGTCCTTGGCCTCGGTAGGCTGGGCGTTGATGTCGTTCATCACGCGATCCCAGATTTTGGTCATCTCCTCTTGGTTGACGTTCATCTTCACGCTATGAAAGAGCCGTAGCTTGTACTTTTCCAAGCTTTCTCCTACTACTTTGGTCTCTATCATGCGCTTTTGGGGCACTATCTTACCCTCGAACACGGGGTAGATGTGCAGGTCGCTCTGGGCATGCAGCATGGCTATGTAGGCCAACATGCTGAGGATGAAAACAAGTATTCTTTTCATTGTCTTATTCGTGGTTTAGTATGTTTGACAATTCGGCTATGCTCTCGTCGCTGGGGGTGTTCATCACTTCCTCCATGGTGCTGGCCATCAGTTGCATTACGGCATCCTCGTCCTGCACTTTCTGTCCATAGACCCAGGCTATGGCGTCGGTTTGTGGTTGGTGCATGAGAGCAGTGATTCCTATGCTCAGGACAAGCAACACCGAGGCTGCTATGCTCCACACGCGCAATTGGATGTGGTGTTTCTGATGCTTGTGCTCTGCTACCAGCCGGTCGTATTCTTCCTGTTCGTCTTGCTGCATCCAAGCGTATATCTGTTGACAGGTGACAGCGGGAGTTGATAACATGAGCAACAGAGTCTCCTGTTCGGCCGTGCGTTGCTCGATCTGTCCCAACAAATGGAGCAATTCCTGTTCCTCACTCTTGGTGGTGAGGCCTTGGAGGTATTTATCGGTCAGTGTGGTTATCATAGTTCCTTTTTTATATAATTCATTAGTTTTCTGCGGGCTGTGGACAGGATTGCACTTACCGAGCGGGGTTGAAGTCCTGTGACTGTTGCCATCCTCTGGATGTCCATCTCTGTATCTTGACTCAGAGTAAACAAGCGTCTCTCGCTGGGTGACAAATGGCTGATTCCCTGTTCCACTTGCGTCTCCATCTCTTGTCTTTGCAGATGATTGTCGGCTAGTTGCTCTGATGGGACAGGCTCTCGGGTCATCTGGTCTATAGAGATGGTGCGTTGCGACCGTCGTCGCCGGTGCATGTCGACACATACATTTCGGGCTATACGTGCAGCCAAGGGACGGAGGGATTCGTCGGGTCGTATGCGTTCCCGCATCAACCAGAGTCGCATCAGGGTCTCTTGCACCATATCCTCGGTGTCGATGCTGTCCAATAGGTTCTTGCCTATTCCGGTCAGCAGGGGTCGTAGTGCTTCGACCTGTGTTGTAAATTCCTCAACAGTCATCTCTTGTTTTCTTGCTTCGTACATTATTATATACGTATGGACTAGGGGGATGTTAATGGTCCCTCGGCATTTTTTTCACAAAAAAGATGAAAAAAGTGGTTCTAGGCCTCTATCGGATGACAATAATGCGGGTGACAATGGCCTTTTTGCCCGAGGCATTGCTGGCCACAACATTGTAGACGCCACTGGCTACACGACGGCCTTGCTTGTTGCAACCATCCCAGGTAAATCGACCTCCATTGGAGTGCCCGCTCCACACGAGTTGTCCTGTGCTGCTGCAGATCTTGACCTCGCTGTCCATACTCAGGCCATCCACGGTGATAGGCCCGGTGTAGTCGGGTCTCACGGGGTTGGGATAGGCCAGGACATTGTCCTTGTCCAGTGTTTCCTCGGCCTCGGTGGCATCGGCCATGTAGCTGCATAGGCCACTGTCGGTACCTATCATCACCAGTCCTGTGGTGGGATGAATGGCAATAGAGGTGACATAATTGTCCAGCAAGGGGCTATCGTCGGCCTGGAAGTGCTGCAGCATCTCTGTTCCATCTGCGCTCACGAGATAGAGTCCATCGTTGTGTGTGCCTATCCACTTGCGGTTGGCACCGTCCACAGCAATGCAGCTGATGCTGACTCCATTGAGCAGATAATCGGCCAGACCAGAGCCATCGTTACGGGCAATCTTCACTTGCTCGAAACGGAAATCACTGTCGAAGTAGGTGGTGGGGTCGTTGATGACGAACAATCCTAACTGGGTGCCGCACCAGATGCGCCCATCCATGTCCTCGGTCATGCAGTAGAATTGGTCGGGGCTGTAGGATGTTCCGTCCTGGTTGACCAGTGTCTGACGTAGGATGTGCTTGTCGTCACGCACGTTGCTGAGGGTGCCGTTGGTGTAGAAACCAAAGAAACCACGGCCACCCACACGTCGGCTGGTGAGGAAGTTGACACCGCTGCTGCTAAAGAGGTAATCCTCGCAAGTCTCGGTGCCTTCTATCTCGGGATAGTAGAGGGATATCCAGTTGGAGCGTTTGCTGGGATTGCCACCCTTGATGATGCGTACGATGGTGTCGGTTTGCTGGTTCATGAGCCACAGATTACCCTCGTTGTCGTACTGCAAGCCACAGCATCCCACATAGTTGACGCCCAGGTTTCTAATCTGTTCCAGTGGGCTGTTGTCGCAGTTGTAGAGACCCACAAACTTGCCATTGCGATACTCGTACAGGCCTGTACGATAGGGACTGGCAAAGTGGTGTGTGGAGTCTTGGGGATCCTGCACCAGATTGGTGGTGTTCCAATGGTGGATTTTCGGGTATTTCTCAGCGGGTGTGATTTCGTCGAAGTTCGTCCATTTGCCATCCTGATAGTACATGGCAGTGGCGGGATTGTAGATGGCATAGGGGCTGTTGATACCACCGGAAACGAGCAGTCGGTCGCCCACATACTGCATGCGATAGAACAGGTCACGCACGGGACTATTGGGCTGGATGCTGCCTGTGGCTAGGGTGTATTGGTTGCCAGATTGCTTGTAGCCACGCAGTCCATTGATGCCGTCGCTGTGCCAGTAGAGACCTCCTGCCAGGTTGTATTCACTGGGTTTTGTATCCACGCCTTGGGGTTTCTGTCCGTCGGTGTAGGTGTTTCGGATTACACCCTCCTTCATGTCGATGGTCACGTATCCAAAACCTGTAATCAGGTAGGCTGTGCTTCCGTCGATGCCCACTGCGCTTACCTCTTTCTTTGTCAGGCGAGAGTCGCGCAAGCTAGCGATATTCTCGACATTGTCTTCCAAGTCCATCAGGTCGATGTTGCCGTTCTGGTAGACGAGAATCAGTCGTTTTGCCTCCTTGCTGTAGGCGATGTGTGTGATGTGCACGTCGCTCAGATCCTCTAGGCAATCATAGAGTTTGACACTCGTATCATCGGTGTCGTAGCGCAGCAGGTTGCCATTCATCAGTCCGTAGACGCAACTGCCAGCGGTGACGTTCTGCGTCGCTATCCAATAGGAAGGATAGACGTGCCACTCCCCTATCTTCTGGGCTTGTGTGCTGAGGATAGTGCAACAGAACAGCAGGATAGCAAATATGCGTTTCATAGACTTGATGCTTAAAGGTTTATTTTTTCAGGAATTCCACCAGTTTCTGTGTGGCACGTCCACGATGACTGATACGATTCTTCTCGGCAGGTCCCATCTCGGCGAAGGTCATACCCGTATCCTCTGCCTCGAAGACAGGGTCGTAGCCAAAGCCATCTGTACCTCTGAGTTCTTCGACAATGCTACCGGTGACGATGCCCTCGAACAGATATTCCTCGCCACCCTGAATCAGGGCAATAGCAGTGCGGAATTGTGCGTTGCGATTCTCCACACCATCCAGTTTGTCCAGCAGGCATCGGATGTTGGCCGAGGTGTCGTGACTGTCTCCATAACCATTCATCGAACCAAATCGAGCAGTATAGATGCCAGGGGCACCATCCAGTGCTTCCACCTCTAGACCTGTATCGTCGGCAAAACAATCCACACCATAATGCTCGTGGACATAGCGTGCCTTTTGCAGAGCATTTCCCTCCAGCGTGTCTGCTGTCTCGGGAATATCCTCGGTGCAACCTATTTCTGCCAGTCCCTTCACGATATACTCGTCGCCCAGAATCTGTCGGATCTCGCGCAACTTGTGCTCGTTGTTGGTGGCCATTATCAGCATGTTTTCTGCCATATCTTTATTTCTTTATCTTGTCAAATCCTTCACCAAACACACCCTCCACATTGCTCATGGACATGAATGCATTGGGGTCTATTTCGTGCACCAGTTGGAAGATGCGACGGCTCTCGTATCGCTTGGCCATGATGAGCAGGACCTTGCGCTGCTCTCTGCTCCACCAGCCCTCGCCATACAGGAAAGTGACTCCTCGACCTACTCGGTTGCTGATGGTCTGAGCAATCTCCTCGTGCTTGTTGCTGATGATGGTGAATTGCACGCTTTGTCGGGCACCATTGATGATGAAGTCCATGAAATTCATACTGATGAACATGGTGACGTAACCCACAACAACGGTTTCCAGACTCTTCTCGAGCAGGTAAGAAGATGCGATGATAAACAGGTCGATGTAGATCATGATACGACCCAATGAGAGGTCCCAGTACTTGTTGACACTGCTTGCAATGATGTCAGTGCCACCCGTGCTGCCACCCGAGAGGAATACCAGCGCCAGACCCAGACCTTCCATCACGCCTCCGATGACGCATGACATAAACCGTTCTTCGCCCAGGATGCGGGTAATGACTTCCTTGCCGTCAGGACCAACGGTCATCAACCAGTCCTGAATCACTCCGATGAGCACTGAGACAATGGCCGTGGCACAGATTGTGCGCACAGTGTAGCGCCATCCCATGATGCGTGCTGCCAGTATCAGCAGACCGATGTTGACCAGGAAATAGGTGTAATTGGCATGGAATCCTGTGCTGTAGAAAACCAGGGTTGCAATACCGCTGAGTCCTCCACTGATAATCTGATAAGGCAGCAGGAAGCAAGAGTAACCTATGGAATAGATAATCAGTCCCAGAATCATCTGGGAGTAATCTCGCAACAGCTGCCAAGGATTGTCACCAATAATCTTTTTCCACATAGGACTTTAGGCTTTGATTACATTAAATCCCTTACCATAAGCACCCTCTACACGATGGAATGTGACAAAGGCGTCGGGGTCAGTATCACGAATCAGACGCAGCAACTGCACCTGCTCGCTCTTGTGTACAATAGTTACCACCACTTGCGTCTTGCTGCGGGTGTATCCGCCCTCGCCGTACAATAATGTGGCTGTGTGACCGGTTTCACGTCGAATAGTATCTACCAGATCATCCCACTCGGTAGAGTAGATGGTGAATTGGATGTCCTGCTTGCTGGAGTTGATGAGTACGTCCAGGGCAAAGGTATAGACCACGAGAGTCACGTAACCATACACCACCATCTGCCAATTGTGGAAGATGAAGTAGCAACTGCCTATGACCACCAGGTCGAGATAAAGCAGCACGCGGCCGATGGAGACATTCTTGTACTTGTTGATGACGCTGGCGATGATGTCCCATCCACCAGTGCATCCACCACTCATGAACACCATGCCTATGCCTATGCCATTGAGCACAGCACCCAGAATGCAGGATATACCCACATCCTGACCTGCACCCAGAATGCCCTCGTGCAAGGTAGGATCCATGCTGACCAGTCGCTGTCCCAAATCGAGATAGAACGATAACGAGAGCACGGCATAGAGTGTCTTGAGCGTGAACTTGCCTCCGAGTTGCCACCAAGCTACCATGAGCAGGAGGCTGTTGACAATGAGCAGCGTGTACTGCATGGGGAAACCTGTGGCATACTGCACGATAGCAGCCATACCTGCACCACCACCTGTGGTGATGTGATTGGGCAGCATGAACACGGCCCAACCAAGGCTGTAGACAGCCATACCAAGGTTGATGAAAATCATATCCTTGATGAAATCCCAGATGTGCAAACCTCTGAGACGGCTCCTCAGTTTTTCACGACGTGCTATTCTGTCCATCTTTATTCGATTAAGCCTTGGGCTTCAGTACGATGTTGATGATACGTCCGGGCACAACCACAGTCTTCACAATGTCCATGCCCTCGAGGTACTTCTGGGTTTGGTCATCGGCGAGTACAGCTTTCTCCACATCTTCCTTGCTTGCATCGGCGGGGAATTCGAGAGTGAAACGTACCTTACCGTTGAACTGTACAGGCATCTTGACGCTGCTTTCTACCAGATACTTCTCGTCCAACTCGGGCCACTGGGCATCGCACACGGTGGTGTCGTGACCCAGAGCCTCCCACAGTTCCTCGGCGATGTGAGGACAGAAGGGAGCAATCAGTGCAGCCAGAGGTTCGAGCACCTGACGGCTGTGGCACTTCTGGTTGGTGAGCTCGGTAGTGGCCACCATGAATGCAGGGATAGAGGTGTTGTAGCTGAATACCTCGATGTCGGCAGTCACCTTCTTGATGAGCTTGTGCAGGCTCTTCATAGCCTCGGCCGAAGCCTCGCTGTCGTCTACCTGCAGATTGCCGTCCTTGCCCCAATACAACTGCCAGAACTTCTTGAGGAAGCGGTGACATCCGTCAATACCGTTGGTATCCCAAGGCTTTGACTGCTCGACAGGACCCAGGAACATCTCGTAGAGACGCAGGGTATCTGCACCGTAGTTCTCGACAATCATGTCGGGGTTGACTACGTTGAACATCGACTTCGACATCTTCTCGATGGCCCAACCACAGACGTATTTGCCATCCTCGAGGATAAACTCGGCACTCTCATACTCGGGTCTCCATGCCTTGAAGGCCTCGGTGTCCAGCACGTCGTTCTTGACGATGTTGACATCTACGTGGATGGGAGTCACATCGTACTGGTCCTTCAGACCGAGAGAAACGAAGGTGTTGGTGTCCTTGACACGGTATACAAAGTTGCTGCGACCCTGGATCATACCCTGGTTGACCAACTTCTGGAAGGGCTCTTCCTTCTTGCTGACACCCAGGTCAAAGAGGAACTTGTTCCAGAAACGAGAGTAGATGAGGTGACCTGTAGCATGCTCACTACCACCTACATAGAGGTCGACATTCTGCCAGTAGTTGGCAGCTTGCTCGCTCAGCAGAGCCTTGTCGTTTTGGGGATCCATATAGCGCAGATAGTAGGCGCTGGAACCTGCGAAACCAGGCATAGTATAGAGTTCGATGGGGAATACGGTCTCGTCGTCGATGAGCTTCTTGTCCACAATCTTGCGGTTCTGCTCGTCCCAAGCCCACACCTGAGCGTTACCCAGAGGAGGCTCGCCTGTCTCGGTGGGCAGGAAGTTCTCTACCTGAGGCAACTCTACGGGCAGACACTCCTCGGGAATCATCTGAGGGATGCCGTGCTTGTAGTATACGGGGAAGGGCTCACCCCAGTAGCGCTGACGGCTGAAGATAGCGTCGCGCAGACGATAGTTGACCTTGACACGACCCAGGTTCTGCTCGCTGACAAACTTCTTGGTAGCAGCGATGGCCTCCTTGATGGTCAGACCATTGAGTGAGAAGCCCTGGAATGCAGACTTGCCCTCCATGGGTGAGTTCATCACGATACCCTCCTTGGCGTCGTAGCTCTCCTCGCTCACGTCAGCACCCTCGATCAGGGGGATGATGGGCAGGTCGAAGTGACGAGCAAAGGCATAGTCGCGACTATCGTGAGCAGGCACGGCCATGATGGCACCTGTACCGTATCCGGCCAAGACGTACTCGGCAATGTAGATGGGACACTTGTCGCCAGTGATAGGATTGATACCATAAGCACCGCTGAAGACACCAGTCACGGTGTGGTCGATCATGCGCTCACGCTCGGTGCGGCTCTTCACATAGGTCAGATATTCCTCCACAGCCTGCTTCTGCTCGGCAGTGGTCACCTGCTGCACCAGTTCGCTCTCAGGAGCCAGTACGAAGAAGGTAACACCAAACATGGTGTCTGCACGAGTGGTGAAGATGGTGAAGTCGACGTCCTGACCGTCTACCTTGATCAGAACCTCGGTACCCTCGCTGCGGCCGATCCAGTTCTTCTGGGTCTCCTTGATAGAGTCGCTCCACTGGATAGTCTCCAGACCATCGAGCAGACGCTGGCTGTAGGCGCTGACACGCAGACACCACTGGCGCATCTTCTTCTGCTCCACGGGATAACCACCACGCACGCTGACACCCTCGACAACCTCGTCGTTGGCCAGCACAGTACCCAACTTGGGACACCAGTTGACCATGGTCTCGCCCAGGAAGGCGATACGATAGTTCATCAGCACCTGGCTCTGCTCGGCCTCGCTCATGGCCTTCCACTCGGCAGCAGTGAAGCTGAGTTCCTCGGTGCAGGCTACTGACAGACCCTCCGTTCCGTGCTCCTCGAACCACTGGATCAGGTTCTCGATGGGCTTAGCCTGCTGGCACTTGTTGCAGAAAAAGCTGTTGTACATCTTCTGGAATGCCCACTGAGTCCAGTGATAGTAGCCTGGAGCGCAGGTGCGTACCTCGCGGTCCCAGTCAAAGCAGAAACCTATCTTGTCCAACTGCTCGCGGTAGCGGTCGATGTTCTGGAAGGTGGTCTTCTCGGGATGCTGACCCGTCTGGATGGCATACTGCTCGGCGGGCAAGCCATAGGAGTCATAACCCATGGGGTTCAGCACGTTGAATCCCTGCTGACGCTTGTATCGTGCATAGATGTCGCTGGCGATGTAGCCAAGGGGATGACCCACGTGCAGACCAGCACCACTGGGGTAGGGAAACATGTTGAGGACATAGAATTTCTTGCGACTCTCGTCCTCGCTCACCTTATAAGTCTGCTGTGCCACCCAGCGCTGGTGCCACTTCTGTTCAATCTCTCTGAAACTGTAATCTTTTGCCATTATATAATATGTATTTTATTTCTAGCGCACAAAGTTACGGAAAAAAGGGGGTTTACCCAAGAAGATTACGTAATTTTAGAGTCCTCGCGTTGACATAAATCAAGAAAGGGACAACTTTTTGTAAAATACTTCCCTCCTAATACCATATTCTCGCAAATCCTCTTACCTTTGCATCATCAAATTGAGAGTCATTAATAGGTTTTAGTTTGATAAGGTAAAAAAGAGTTTTAGGTAAGAAGATTCGTTTAGTATTAGTTAAATAAAGTAAGATCAAGAGAGAGCTTAATGACTCAAACACTGGTGCTCGGTCCGGCAGATGGATAGAGCACCAGTGTTGTTTTTGTTAGTAATAAGGTCGACGAGACGGCTTACTTGTCGAGGTAGGCCTTGGCCTCGCCGAGGGTCTTGAATCGCTGCATGCCGTATTCCTTGGCTGCAGCCTTACCGGTAATCAGGATGACGGGTTGGTCCTCTGCCCCACCCTGGCTCTGAGAGTCGATGGTGATGCAGTCGTAACCATAAAAATACTTGACAGTGCGAGCACGCAGCACAGCATCGTCGCTCACGATGTTCCTGTTGATGGGATGCTCCAAATCACAACCGATTTCCTGCAGAGAGCGTATCTCGAAGTTATCGCCAAAGGTCTGACGAGCCTCGGTCAGTTGTGCCTCGTCCTGGGTAGCCATCACCAGCACGTGTTGAGCGCCCTTGCCACTCTTGTCGCTGGATTCGATGTGGTCAAAGCCCTCGCCCCATACGCCAGAAACAGGACCCATGGTGACAAATGCATAGGGGTCGATGCTCTTGATCAAGCGGAACAGGATGATGCGCTCTCGCCTGTTGACCACGCTGATAAGCACCTTTCTCTCGCTCTTGGTATAGTAGCCCATACCGTTGAGAATCGTCACGCCTCGACCACTGTTGGTGATGGCCTCGGCTATGGGATAGGGGTTGCGCGAGTAGATCTTGAACTCGACGGACTGGTGACTGCGGTTGAGCCAGTAATCGATGGTGAGGCTGGCGATGACCAGCAGCACGTAACCAAACACCACGCGCTGGATGTCGTGGAACACCAGATAGCAGCTAGAGATGATGGCAATGTCGACAATCATGATGACACGTCCGATGGACATGTTGCGATATTTATTGACAATAGCGGCAATGATATCTGTTCCTCCAGTGCTGCCTCCAGCCATAAAGCAGATAGACAAGCCCGTGCCAGTTCCTATGGCCGCCAAGATGGTTGCCAGGAACAATTCGTCGCCTACCAACATGGGGCTGCCAGCCCATTCGTAGATGCGCTGAGCCACCCAGATGGCCAGGGTCAGTGTGCCAGTGGCATAGATGGTCTTGAGGCAAAACTTCCAACCAAGTTCCTTGATGGCGGCTATCAAGAGGACGACATTGATGATGAAAAACGTGTTCTGAACCTCGAATCCCGTGGCATAGAACACCAGTGCACCGATACCTGCCACACCACCCGATGTGAGCTTGTAGGGGAGGATTGTAAAGGCCAAGAACAGGGCATAGATGCTGACGCCCAAGGTGATGGTTAGATAGTCAATGATCTCAGCAGAGTGCTTCAGTTTCATACGAGTTATTTATAGGTTGGTTGCACGCAGTCCATCGAGGACTGGTATTTCAACGCAAAATTACGTCAATATTTCGTCTCCACCAAGCATTTTCGGGAAAAAGAAAACTATTTTTTCTCAGATGCATTACGTCCACGCTTCCACCTCTTCTCCCCTACTCCACAGCCTCATCAGCCATCCCCCTCCGAGAGAGTACTCTTTCGGGGGCAAAACAGTACTCTTTTTGCCCAAAAACAGTACTCTTTTTGGGTCGTAAGAGTACTCTCTCGGTGCCGGACATGTACTCTCTCGCGCGGTGCTATCAAATTTTCTTCGTAATCTGCCCCTCTCTCTTCCTAATTTGCTATTTTTTCGGTATCTTTGCAGAAATAATAATAAAGATTATGGCAAAAGAGGGTTTGACACCGATGATGAAGCAGTTCTACGACCTGAAGGAGAAACATCCCGATGCCGTGCTGCTGTTTCGCTGTGGTGACTTCTACGAGACATACGCCAAGGACGCTGTCACAGCGGCCGAAATCCTGGGTATTACCCTGACCAAGCGCAACAACGGCAAGGAGGGAGCGGCACAGATAGAGATGGCCGGATTCCCCCATCATGCACTGGACACCTATCTGCCCAAACTCATCCGAGCTGGCAAGCGAGTGGCCATCTGCGACCAGTTGGAGGACCCCAAACTGACCAAGACGCTGGTCAAGCGAGGCATTACCGAACTGGTCACCCCAGGTGTGGCACTGAGCGACAATGTGCTGAATTACAAGGAAAATAACTTCCTGGCAGCTGTCCACTTTGGCAAGGCTGCCTGTGGCGTGGCTTTCCTCGACATCAGTACGGGTGAGTTCCTTACTGCCGAGGGCACAAGCGAGTACATCGACAAACTGTTGGGCAACTTCTCGCCCAAGGAGGTGCTCTATGAGAAAGGCAAGCGAGGCATGTTTGAGGGCAACTTTGGCACCAAGTTCTGCGTCTTTGAGATGGAGGACTGGGTGTTCAACGAGCAGACTGCTCACAAGAAACTGCTCAAGCACTTCGAGGTCAAGAATCTCAAGGGCTTTGGTGTCGACCATCTGCACAACGGAATCATAGCCAGCGGTGCTATTCTGCAGTATCTCGAACTAACTCAGCACATCCAGGTTCGTCATATCACCAGCCTCAGTCGCATCGAGGAAGATCGCTATGTGCGTCTGGACAAATTTACCGTGCGTAGCCTCGAACTGACAGACACCATGAATGATGGAGGTCAGTCGTTGCTGGGTGTAATCGACCATACTATTACTCCCATGGGAGCTCGCATGCTGCGTCGCTGGATGCTCTTCCCCCTCAAGGAGGTGCGCCTCATCGAGCAACGTCTGGATGTGGTGGATTATTTCTTCCGCGAACTGGACTTCCGCGACCTGGTGCAAGATCAGTTACAGCATATCGGTGACCTGGAGCGTATCATCAGCAAGGTGAGTGTGGGCCGAGTTTCGCCTCGTGACGTGGTGCAGTTGAAGGTGGCTCTGCAGGCCTTGGAACCTATCAAGACGGCTTGCGAGCATGCTCAGGATGAGACGCTGCGACGCATCGGCGAACAGATCAACCTGTGTGCCACCATCCGCGAACGTATCCATCGCGAACTGAAACCCGATCCTCCCCTACTCGTTGCCAAGGGCGATGTCATTGCCGATGGCGTCAGCGAGGAGCTGGACAATCTGCGCAACATCGCCTATCATGGCAAGGAATATCTGTTGCAGCTGCAGCAGAGAGAGATAGAGCGCACGGGAATCTCGAGCCTGAAGATAGGATACAACAATGTCTTTGGCTACTATCTCGAGGTGCGTAACACGTTCAAGGACCAGGTGCCTCCCGAGTGGATTCGCAAGCAGACCCTGGTGTCTGCCGAGCGCTATATTACCCAAGAACTCAAGGAATACGAGGAAAAGATACTGGGAGCTGAGGACAAAATCCTCTCTCTGGAGACCAGGCTCTTCAACGAGCTGGTACTTGCCTTGTCCGAATACACGGCTTCTATCCAGATAGATGCTACACTGATAGCTCAGCTCGACTGCCTTCTTTCCTTCTCTATGGCAGCTCGTGAGAACCGTTATATCCGTCCTATCGTGGATGAAAGTGACGTGCTGGACATCAAACAGGGCCGACATCCCGTCATCGAGAAGCAATTGCCCGTGGGCGAGCGCTATATTCCCAATGACGTCTATCTCGACACACAGAAGCAGCAAATCATAATCATCACAGGTCCCAACATGGCTGGTAAGAGCGCTCTGTTGCGTCAGACTGCCCTCATCACCCTGATGGCTCAGATAGGTTGTTTCGTGCCAGCAGAGAGTGCGCATGTGGGCTTGGTGGACAAGATATTCACTCGTGTGGGAGCTAGCGACAATATCTCGATGGGCGAAAGTACCTTTATGGTCGAGATGAGCGAGGCGTCTAACATCCTCAACAACCTATCTGGTCGTTCGCTTGTCCTCTTTGATGAGTTGGGCCGAGGTACTAGCACCTATGATGGAATCTCTATTGCTTGGGCTATTGTCGAGTACATTCATGAGAATCCCAAATCGCATGCACGCACACTGTTTGCTACCCATTATCACGAATTGAACGAGATGGAAAAGACCTTCTCGCGCATCAAGAATTATAATGTAAGCGTGCGCGAGGTGGATGGCAAGGTGATTTTCTTGCGCAAACTGGAGCCAGGTGGCAGTGAACACTCCTTCGGTATTCACGTGGCTCGTCTGGCAGGTATGCCCAGCACCATTGTTAAGCGTGCCGACAACGTGCTGAAACAGTTGGAGGCAACCAAGAACAACGAGGTGGGTGGAAGCATACAGATTCCTACAAAACAGGATGGTGTGCAGATGAGTTTCTTCCAGTTGGACGACCCTGTCCTCAGTCAGGTGAGAGACGAAATCCTAGGTTTGGATGTCAATAACCTCACTCCATTGGAGGCCTTGAACAAACTGAATGATATCAAACGCATAGTCAAAGGCAAGTAAAATAGAACAGGGGTCGGTGAAAAGCCGACCCCTGCTTGTATCTATATCCTTTTCTGCGGATTATTTCTCTGCCAGTTTCTTGCAGTATTTTCCACCCAACATGCAGTAGAGACCTACAATGACAAAGGGCACGCTGAGCAGCTGACCCATGTTGAATATCATGCCGCTCTCAAAGTCTACCTGGTTCTCTTTGGTATATTCAATGAAGATGCGGCTGGTAAATATCAGCGTCAGACACAGACCAAAGAAGAAGCCAGAACCCACTTTCTGGGGGCGTGTGCGATAGAAATACCAGCCAACAAAGAAGAAAATGGCATAGCAAATTGCCTCGTACAACTGACCTGGATGGCGTGGAACCATGTCCACACGCTCGAAGATGAACGCCCAAGGCAGGTCGGTCTGTTTACCGATAATCTCACTGTTCATCAGGTTACCGATGCGGATAGCGCAAGCACAGATGGGAGTAACGATGGCGATATTGTCGAGGACATGCATCAGATTGAGCTTAGTCTTGCGAACATACAAGTATAGGGCGGTAATCAGTCCGATGGTTCCACCATGGCTGGCTAGTCCCTCGTAGCCAGTAAAGTGCCAGTCGCCCAGTGCATCACGTCGCATGGGGAGTATCATCTCCAGGGGATGTGGTATGAAGTATTCAGGCTCGTAGAATAGGCAATGTCCCAGTCGAGCACCAATCAGGATGCCCAAGAAACAGTAGAGAAAGAGGGGGTCAAACTTCTCCTCGGGGATGCGCTGCTCCTTGAAGAGTTTGTGCTCGAGCAGATAGACACTCATAAGACCGATGCACCAGCACACCGAGTACCAGCGAACGGCAAAACTCCCCAGATGCAGGGCTACCACGTCGGGATTCCAGTTGATAAATAATGTTTCCATATCAGATAGTTACCTCTCCCCTATTTGGAAGAATGACAGGACTTTATACGTTGAAACGGAAGTGCATGATGTCGCCATCTTGCACCACATACTCCTTACCCTCGACACCCATCTTGCCGGCTTCGCGCACTGCAGCTTCGCTACCATACTGGATGTAGTCTTCGTACTTGATAACCTCGGCACGGATGAATCCTTTCTCAAAGTCGGTGTGGATGACACCAGCACACTGGGGTGCCTTCCATCCCTTGCGGAAAGTCCAAGCCTTTACCTCCATCTCACCAGCGGTGATGAAGGTCTGCAGGGTCAACAGGTGGTAGATGGCCTTGATCAGGCGGTTGCAACCACTTTCTTCCAGTCCCATGTCCTCCAGGAACATCTGCTTCTCTTCATAGGTCTCCAGCTCGGCGATGTCAGCCTCGGTCTGTGCGCTGATAATCAGCATTTCGGCCTGCTCGTCCTTGATAGCCTCGGCTACTTGGCGGGTGTATTCGTTACCCTCGGCAGCGCTGCTGTCATCTACGTTGCAGACATAGAGCACGGGCTTGGTTGTCAGCAGGAAGAGTCCCTTGGCTGCAGCCTCTTCGTCCTCGGTGTCAAAGGTTACGGTACGTGCGCTCTTGCCATGCAGCAGGGCGTCGTGGTAAGCTTCCAACACCTCCAGCTCGATCTTAGCCTGCTTGTCACCACCCACACGGGCTGCCTTCTCAACACGCTTGATGCGTGATTCTACGGTCTCCAGGTCCTTGAGCTGCAACTCCATATCAATAATCTCCTTGTCACGGACAGGATCTACACTACCGTCTACGTGCACGATGTTAGGATCATCGAAGCAGCGCAATACATGGATGATGGCGTCGCACTCGCGGATGTTGGCGAGGAATTGGTTACCCAAGCCCTCACCTTTGCTTGCGCCCTTTACCAGACCTGCGATATCTACAATGTCACAAACGGCGGGAACAATGCGGCCAGGATGCACCAGTTCGGCCAGTTTGGTCAGACGATCATCGGGCACCGAAACCTGACCCAATTGGGCGTCGATGGTGCAGAAAGGGAAGTTTGCTGCCTGAGCCTTAGCGCTTGACAGACAGTTGAAAAGGGTGGACTTACCCACGTTAGGAAGTCCTACTATACCAGCTTTTAATGCCATAATTCGTTGTTAATTCGTTATTTTCGGGTGCAAAAGTACACAAAAAATGGCGCTATGCAAAATGTTTCTGGGACAAATAGGGGATTAACCCCTATATTTGGCCCTTAGAAATTACTTAGACGATTGAAAGATGTGTTTGCTGTATTGGTATCCTCCCAGATCCAACATCTCGCGGTCTTGCTCCATTCGAGCACGAAAATCCTCGTAATTCTTCAGATCCTGGGGAGTCCATCCTGCTTCAGCAACAGCCATCAGTCGTGGTAGAGCCAAGTATTCAAGATATTCGGGATTCTCTACCCACTCGCACCAGAAGGTTGCTTGCACTCCTACATAGTATTTTTGTGCCTCAGGTGTCACGCTTTCTGGCACAGGCACATAGGCATAACATCCCTCTACACTATCATCACCAGCTCCTGCTCCATCGGGTTCACTGGGGTCTTTACTCTGTTTTCGATTGATGTAATAACCTCCTGTGAGTCCATTGGTCTGGCCATGGTATTCGGTTACGATGTTCTGTAGTCCCAGACTTGCAGCCTTTGCCGCTCCCTTTTGGCAGGGATGCCAACACATGATGACAGGATTGAATTGTTTTACTAAGTCTAGGTCTGCACCACCGGCGGTGATGCTCTCGTTCCACATCACGGTGCGCTTGCCCTTGCTGGCCAGATAGCCCGAGATTTCGTTGATGAAACGACTCTGCAACTCACGATAATTCTTCAGTCCCAGTTTCTGATACAAGGCCTGGCAGTCGGCATTCTTCTCCCATTGATTAGTGGGGCATTCGTCTCCACCTATGTGAAAATAAGGGTAGGGGAAGATATCGCACAGTTCGTCGATAATGTCTTTTACAAACTTGATACTCTGAGGATTAGATACATTCAAGACATTGCTGCTTACACCTCCGTTGGTCCAAACCGTTGGGGGATTGTTGGGTGTACAGCTATATTCAGGATAGGCTGCCATGGCTGCAACAAAATGTCCGGGCATGTCTATTTCGGGAAGCACATCGATGTGTCGTTCGCGACAGTATTGCACCACCTCGCGCATTTCTTCCTGGGTGTAGTAATAGGGTCCATAGGTCTGATTTGTCCAGTAGGTGCCTTTTTTCAAGTCCGTAATACGGGTGTTGCTGGCAGTGGCACCGGTAGTGGTCAGTCGAGGATATTTCTTGATTTCTGCACGCCATCCTTGGTCATCCGTCAGGTGCCAGTGGAAGCAGTTCATCTTATAGGCAGCCATCAGGTCTATCATACGCTTCAGTTCCTTGACCGTGAAGAAGTGACGACTGACGTCGAGCATAAAGCCACGATAGCCAAATCGGGGCTCATCTTGGATGCTGACACAGGGAAGAGTGAGGGAGGATTGCGCCTTGTAGACATGTGCCATGACGTGTGCAGGCAGTATCTTCTTGATGCTCTGGAAGGCGTAGAAGAATCCTGTAGCAGTACTAGCCTTTATGCTGACGCCATCTTTGGTGATGTCCAGCATGTATCCTTGGGCGGAAATACTCTCATCTACTGCCATTTTCATTAGTCCTTTTTGTCCATCCGTGGCCAGTGCTCCCAATCCTGTGGTGGCATTGATATCACTCACAAATCGAGCAGCTTCTGCGGCAAGACTATCGGGCAGCTGACCATAGTTGACAACAAAACCTGTAGGTAAGGTAAGGAATCCTTCGGCAGAAGTCATGGACTTGGCGCGAGGGGTAAGGTTTACGTCTGCTGCCCAAACGTGGCACAACACGCTCTGAATCAGTAGACAACAAAATATTAATCTCTTTTTCATTAGGGTTATTTTAGGTTGAATTAATGGGCTTCTAACCAGTTTGTTCCCCAGCCGCAATCGGCAAGTAAGGGTACACTCAATTGACAAGCAGCTTGCATTTCTTCGATGACTAACTGCTCCATCAACTCACGCTCCTCGGGAACTACACTGAAGTTGAGTTCGTCGTGTACTTGCAACATCATCTTGCTGCGCACACCTTCTGCTATCATACGTTGGTAGACACGAATCATTGCAATCTTGATGATATCTGCCGCGGTGCCCTGGATGGGAGCGTTGATAGCGTTTCTCTCGGCATAGCCACGCACTACAGCATTGTGACTATTGATATCGGGCAGCGTCAGTCGACGGTGGAACAGGGTTTCGGTAAAACCTTTCTCGCGGGCCATGTCGATGCTGCGTTGCATGTATTCACGCACTTTAGGATAAGTTTCAAAGTATCCGTCTATCAGTTGTTTAGCTTCAGTTCTGCTGCATCCTATTCTTTCTGCAAGACCAAAGGCTGAGATACCATAGATGATACCAAAGTTGGCTGTCTTGGCTTTGCGTCTTTCATTGCTTGTAACCTCGCTGATGTCCTTGTGGAATATCTTAGCGGCGGTTGCTGCGTGGATGTCATGTCCAGCATTAAAGGCTTCTATCAAGTTTGGATCACCGCTCAGGTGGGCCATGATGCGTAGTTCTATCTGGCTGTAATCGGCAGAGAAGAAATGTTGATTAGGCTCGGGAATAAAGGCTTTGCGCACCTCTTTTCCTTCAGCGTCTCGCACAGGAATGTTCTGCAGATTGGGATTGCTCGAGGAGAGTCGTCCCGTCTGAGCAATCGTCTGGTTAAATGAAGTGTGGATATGTCCTGTGCGAGGATTTATCAGCAGGGGTAGGGCGTCGATATAAGTGCCCAACAACTTCTTCAATCCTCGGTGTTCCAGTATCTTTTCCACTACGGGGTGCTTGCTTCTCAGGCTCTCCAACACTTCTTCGCTGGTCACATACTGTCCGGTCTTGGTTTTCTTGGGTTTGTCCGTGATCTTAAGACGGTCAAAGAGCACTTCGCCAACTTGTCTGGGAGATGCAATGTTGAATTCCATGCCAGCCAACTGATGAACCTCTTGTTCTATCTTGTTCATCTTCTCGGTAAATAGCATGCTGGTTTCTTTCAGACCCTCTGTATCCACGCACACGCCACATTGTTCCATATATGCGAGCACGGGCATGAGAGGCATTTCGATGTCCCAGAAGAGCTTGTCTACACCGAGTTCCTGCAGCTTAGGCTCCAACACTTCCTTCAGTTGCAAGGTGATATCGGCATCCTCACAAGCATAGTTGGTGATATTTGCTGGTTCTATGTCGGCCATAGACTTTTGCTTCTTGCCTTTAGGACCTATCAGTTCCTCGATGTGGATGGTCTCGTAATTGAGCAAAGTCTCTGCCATATAGTCCATGCCATGATGCAGCTCGGGGCTGATGAGATAGTGAGCTATCATGGTATCGAACATGCGGCCTTGCAAGTGTATACTTCCATTGGTTTTGTTGGCCAGAACCATTAAGTCGTATTTCAAATTTTGACCCACTTTCAGCGTATCGGGATTCTCATACACAGGACGAAACTCCTGCATCACAGCCTGTCTCTCTGCTTCATCGTGAGGTATTGCAACATACCAGGCCTCCCCTTTCTTAATAGAGAAACTAAGTCCTACCAATTCGGCATTGATGGCCTCTGTCGAGGTGGTTTCTGTATCGAGGCAAATCACTGGGGCCTGAAGTAGGGTAGTGATGAGTTCTTTTCTGCTTTCAGGGGTGTCAACCAGTGTGTATTTGGGGTTCAAATCCTTCCAAGTCTTTCGGCTAGTCTCTACTGCTGTAACCTCGGGTTCGGGCATGTCAAACATGTCGAACATGGTCAGTTGCTGAGGGTTGTCCGTAGCCTTTTTGCTTGATTTCTTGGGTGTTGTAGGGGTGGGAGAGGTGCTTCCTACACCAAGTTTTTTGATCAGTAGATTTCTAAATTCAAGTTCCTCGTACAATGCTTGCAGTGCCTCGCGATCAACTTCCTCTATCTCTAGCGCTTTCATGTCCAGGGTGATGGGCACGTCTACTTTGATGGTCGCCAGCCATTTCGAGAATGTAATCTGTTCGCGATTATCCTCCACCTTTTGTTTGATAGCACCTTTCAGTTGGTCTGTACCGGACAAAAGTCCTTCGATGCTGCCAAATTGTTGTATCAGTTTGACTGCAGTTTTCTCACCCACACCAGGGCATCCCGGGATGTTATCTGCAGCATCACCCATCAAACCTAGCATGTCGATGACCTGATTGCAGTTTTCCAGTCCATATTTGGCCTTAACCTCTTCGGGACCTAGTATCTCAGCATCCTTCATACCCACGCTGGGACGGTACATCGATACATGGGGTGTTACTAGCTGTGCGTAGTCTTTATCGGGTGTCATCATATAGGTGGTGATACCTTGTGCATCAGCCTGTGACGCCAGTGTTCCGATGATGTCGTCTGCCTCAAACCCGGGAACTTCGAGCAAGGGGATGCGATAGGCTGCCAGTATCTTTTTAATATAGGGGACAGCAGTGCGTATGGCTTCGGGCGTTTCTTCGCGTTGTGCTTTGTATTCGGGGTATGCCTCGTGGCGGAATGTGGGACCGCTGGGATCAAAAGCTACACCCAGATGAGTGGGTTGTTCCTTGGTAAGAACCTCTTCCAAAGTGTTTACAAAGCCCATAATAGCTGATGTATTGAGCCCTTTTGAGTTGATTCTGGGGTTCTTTATAAAGGCGTAATATGCACGATATATCAGTGCGTAAGCATCGAGCAAGAATAGTTTCTGCATGGTTGGTCTTAAATTTTCTTGTCAAAATTAACCAAAAAAAATCACTTTGTGCAGTTTTTTTGTGTAAATTTGCAACTTAAACGATATATTTCAGTCACAATATGGACGCACTCTCGTTGATACGCAAACCTATAGAACCGGATTTGGAGCGCTACAGAGCCTTGTTTTTGAGCACTTTGAAGCACAACAATCCATTGCTTGATGTGGCACTTTCCCATCTGGCAAAGCGACAGGGCAAACTGATGCGTCCTATCATGGTGCTTCTTTCTGCGCGATATGTGGGCGAGGTCAACGAGGCTGTGCTGCATGCGGCAGTTGCTCTGGAACTCTTGCATACAGCATCCTTGGTTCATGATGATGTGGTGGATGAAAGTGACCGTCGTCGTGGACAACGTTCTGTTAATGCTCTTTTGGACAATAAGGCTGCTGTCCTAGTGGGTGATTTCTTGCTTTCCAAGGCTCTACAGCATGCTGCTGCCACGCAGAATGTCGAGGTTGTGGAACAGGTCGCCAAGTTGGGACAGATCCTGGCAGATGGCGAATTACTGCAGTTGGCCAATATTGATAGCAAGACTGTTGACGAAGAATCGTATTACGAAGTTATCCGTAAGAAGACGGCCTCTTTGTTTGCCACCTGTGGACATGTAGGTGCCAAACTGGGTGGAGGAAATGTAACAGAAATTCGAAATATGGAGGCCTTCGGAGAACACTTAGGTATCTGCTTCCAATTGCGTGATGACATCTTTGATTACGACGCCTCTCATGATGTAGGAAAACCTACCGGAAATGACATGAAGGAAGGTAAGCTCACACTTCCTCTTATCCATTCTGTACTTATCTATGGTGGTGAAGAACAGCGACAGTTGGCATTAAAAGTTCGTGAGGGTTCTGCTACAGAGGAAGATATTGCGGAATTGGTTCGTTTCACGTTGAATCACAATGGAATAGAGTATGCTGTGCAGCAGATGCACACCTATTGTGACCAAGCTCTTGACCTGTTAGAAAACAACAGGGATCCGGAAATTACCGAATCCCTGAAGGCTTATGTCAAGTTTGTTGCTGATCGCGACATTTAATTATTCTCCAGCATCTCGTAGAGTTTGTCCAGTCTGGGAGCAATGATGATCTCAGTTCTGCGATTACGTGCACGGCCCTCGTTGGTAGAATTTGTGTCAACAGGTTTCCATTCTCCGCGACCGCTAGGCTGAATCTGTAAGGGATTGACAGCATAGGTCTCGGTAAGAATGCGCACAACACTGGTTGCACGAATAACACTCAGGTCCCAGTTATCTTGGTAAACTGCAGTCTTGATGGGTATACTGTCGGTATGTCCCTCGATATATACGTCAATGTCAGTCTGACGATTCAGCACGTCGGCCAACTTACCCAGAGCATTCTTTCCCTGTTCGTTCACGATAGCCTTGCCTGACTCAAAGAGGAGTTTATCGCTCATGGCCACATAGACCTTACCTCCCTCTTCACGAACAGTCAGTTCATCGCTACTGAATCCCTGCAATGCTTTCTTCACGTTGTCCAAGAGGTTCTTTACTTTGGCATTTTGTTCGTTGATGACGTTTTGCAGTTGACTGATAGTTGCCTCACGTTCGTCCAGCTCTTTTTTCTTTTCTGCCAGCAACGAGTTCAACTTTTGGTTTTCATTTAAATTAGAGTTGAGCAATGCTTGGTAATTTCTCAGACTCTTTCCTAGTTGCAGTGTATCGTTCATCAGAGTTGCTGCTTGGAGACGTGATTCACCCAACAGATTCTGCAAACTGTCACGACTGTACAATGCAGCGAGCCTTCCGCTCTCCGCCATCTCGTACTTACTCTTTTTTACTACGCAAGAAGAGCAAAGTAGTGCCAAAACGGCCACCAACATCAATTTTCCATTTTTCATATGCTAAAAGGTTTAAATTGTTGTACAGGAAAAATCCTGCTTTACTTGTTGATATTCAAAGCTTCAGGTCCAATTCTGCCCCTCCGAGAATCTTTTATTTCAAAAATCCTAGCCGGAGGGACGTGAATTTTGGAGCCTTATTGAGGTAAAATTAGAAGAATTTGATCTCTTTGCCTTCCACCTCACTCAAGAGCATGTTTGCAAGACGACTCGTACCCAAGCGCAGCCATTGGTTGGTCAGCCACTTTTCACCCAAAACCTCCTTGACGATGGTGTAGTAGGTGATAGCATCTTGTACAGTGTTTAATCCACCTGCGGGTTTGAATCCGATCTGGATGCCGGTTTGGTCGTAGTACTCCTTGATGGCCTGACACATTACATAAGCAGCTTCTGGAGTTGCGGCAGGATTCTCCTTACCCGTACTGGTCTTGATATAGTCTGCTCCTGCATACATGGCCAGGATGCTTGCCTTCTTGATGTTCTCTGCCGAACCCAGAAGACCGGTCTCCAGGATCACTTTCATCTTCTTGTCGCCACATACCGACTTCAGTTCGCTGATTTCATCGCATACTGTTTCATAGTCGCCACTCAGGAACTTTCCTACGCTCATTACGATGTCAATCTCTGTAGCACCGTCCTTTATGGCAAGAGCTGTCTCTGCAATTTTTACTTCGATCAGAGCCTGACTACTAGGAAAACTGCCGCTCACACAGGCGACTTCTACACCTTCTACTTCCAGACTCTGGCTTACAACGCTTGCAAAACAAGGATAAACGCAGATGGTTGCAACGTGGGGCAGGGCAGGGTAGGCATCCTCAAATTCATTTACCTTCTCGGTGAATTTCAGTACGCTTTCGTCACTGTCTGTCGTTTTCAAGGTAGTAAGTTCTACACTTCCCATCAAGAACTTCTTAACCTCGAGAGTATTGTTCTCAGGAACCTTTTCCTCGATGATTCTAGCTACCTTAGCAGCTACTTCTTCGTCGTTCAGATTAGTGTTGTACTTTGACAAAACTTCCTCGTACTTGTCCATTTTTATTTCTTTTTATTGGTTTTACTATGTTGAGTTTATATTGTTGATTTACTGCAGTTTAGGATTATCTTTATGTCTTGTCTTATCCCTCTGTGTCTTTTTCTCAAAGCTTTTTTCAAGAGCCTCGGTGAGGTCCACTCCGGTTTGGTTTGCAAGGCATATCAGCACCCATAGAATATCGGCCATTTCCTCGCTAGGATCCTCGTTCTCTCCAGGTTTGAAGCTCTGTTCTCCGTACTTTCTTGCCATTATGCGAGCTAGTTCTCCCACCTCTTCAGTCAGTACTGCCATATTAGTGAGTTCGTTGAAGTACCTCACACCATAGGTCTTTATCCATTCATCAACCCGCTTCTGAGCTTCTTGTATGGTCATCTTTTTTATTCCTTATTATGCGTGTCCATGCAGATGGTTACAGGACCATCGTTGATGAGCTCAACCTTCATGTCAGCCCCGAATTCTCCTGTGCCTATACTCTTTCCCATCATGTCCTCTAAAGTCTTGCAGAAGGCCTCGTAGAGGGGTATAGCGATGGCGTGACCAGCTGCACGTATATAGCTTGGTCGATTGCCTTTTTTGTAGCTTGCCATCAGTGTAAATTGGCTAACTACCAAGACCTCTCCGTCTACTTCCATAATGCTACGGTTCATGACCCCGTTTTCGTCCTCAAATACTCTCAAACCAACTATTTTCTTGCACAGCCAGTCCACGTCTTCTTGAGTATCCGATTCCTCTATGCCAAGCAGGACCATATATCCCTTTCCTATAGCGGATTTTACTGATCCATTGATAGTTACTGAGGCACGTTGAACACGTTGTATGACGATTCTCATAGTTTATTTATGATTTGAAGTACAATATTAGTCATTTTTTTCCGCATCTGCAAGGTTTTCTTTCAGAATTCTTGCTTTTGAAGGTCCGATTATGGCCGCGAGATCCTCTTCCGATGCTTCCTTGATACGCTTTACACTCTTGAACTTCTTGAATAGCAGTTCAATAGACTTTTTACCAACGCCTTTGATGTTGTCCAATTCCGAGGCCAACTGATGTTTGCTTCGCTTGTCTCTATGGAAAGTGATTGCAAATCGGTGAACCTCGTCTTGGATGTGTGTAAGAAGATGGAATAAGCTGCTATCAGTCTTCATACCCACTACTTGTGGCGGGAATCCATAGAGCAATTCGTGCGTTCTATGCTTGTCGTCCTTGGCCAGACCTGCTATGGGAATTTGGAGGTTTAGCTCATCTTCAACTACTTGTCTCACTACCTCCATTTGACCCTTTCCACCATCGGTGATTATCAGGTCGGGTAGGGGAGTTCCCTCGTTCACCATACGGCTGTATCTTCGGCGTACCACCTCTTGCATCGATGCATAATCGTCGGGTCCTTCTACCGTCTTGATGATGTATTTTCTATAGTCTTTCTTGCTGGGTTTACCCATCTTGAATACCACACAACCCGCTACAGCATCGGTTCCCTGGCTATTAGAGTTGTCAAAACACTCTATCTGGGTAGGCATCTTCTCCATTCCCAGCAGGTTTTGTAGCTCCTTCATTAGGCGTACACCTTTTTGCTCGGGGTTTAATTTGTCTGCCTGGGTGACTCTATCCTTTTTATATTGCAATACATTGAGCTTAGACAAGTCGAGCAATGTTTTCTTGTCGCCCTTTTGCGGGATAGTGAAGTTGACATTATTCAGCTCTAGTTCCACGGGGAACGGTATGATAATCTCTTTACTTTCACTGGGATAACGTTCGCGCATTTCACCAATACCCAACAGTAAAAGTTCTTCAGGACTCTCGTCCATGTTCTTTCGAAGTTCAAAGGTGAAAGCTTGCGTAATGCATCCGTTTACCACGTGAAGGAAGTTGACATAGGCTACTTTCTCGTCTACTTCTATGTTGTAGACGTCGATATTGTAGAGCACAGAGCTTACAACTTCGCTCTTGCTACGGTAGTTTTCCAATAAGACGAATTTCTTTCTCAGTACCTCTGCCTCCTCGAAACGCATTTCTTCGGCTAGTTGCATCATCTCTGCCTTTAGCTTTCGCTCGATATCTCGAGTGTTTCCCTTCAGGATTTCCTTGGCTTCACCGATCCATTTCATGTATTCCTCGTGGTCCACACGTCCAATGCAAGGTCCCATACAATTATGTATATGGTAATCGAGACACTCGCGATGTTTGCCGTTTCGTATGCTATCCGGGGTGATAATCTCGTTGCATTTGCGGATAGGGTAGAGGTTTTTGATGAGATCCAGCAATAAATATAGTGTTGGAACATGACTATAAGGACCGAAGTATGTACCATATTTCTTGTTTATCTTCCTTGTTTGGAAGATTCTCGGGAAATATTCGTTTGTTACGACGATGCTAGGGTATGTCTTACCATCCTTGAGCAGGATGTTATACTTTGGATTCCACTGTTTTATCAAATTGTTTTCCAGTAGCAGTGCATCCTCCTCAGTGTTCACTACAACGTATTTGATATCGCGTATACAGCTGACCAGATGGGATGTTTTTAGGTTTAGGTTATCCTTCTGAAAGTAGCTGCTAACCCTTCTTTTTAGGTTTTTAGCCTTACCTACATATATGATGGTACCAGCATCATCGAGATACTGGTAACATCCTGGACAGTCAGGCAAGTTGTTTACTATGCCCTTGAGGTACGTTTCTAGAGATTCGTCTTTTCTCAATTATATCTTAATAAGTGTGGTGATTTCGGTGTTCTCATCAAACTTCTCTCTACCGTTCAAGTTTTCGATAGTCAGCTCTATGATAAAATTGATCATTGCTTTTTTGGGATTGAACTGCTTTACCAGATCCAAAGCTGCTTTCATGCTACCGCCTGTTGCGAGCAAATCGTCGTGCAGAAGTACAACATCATCCTCGGTAATAGCGTCGGTGTGAATCTCGATGGTATCTGTACCATATTCCTTCATGTAAGTAGCCTTCTTTGTTTCAGCAGGCAGCTTACCGGGCTTGCGACACATTACAAAACCTGCGCCTAAACGAATAGCCAGTGCTGCGCCAACAACAAAACCTCTGCTCTCAATTCCTACAACCTTTGTAATACCTTTGTCCTTGTACATCTCATAGAGTTCATCTACCATGATACGCAAGCATTCGGGTTCCTTGAATAGGGTACTCACGTCCTTGAATTGTATTCCTTTGATAGGGAAATCAGGCACGTTTCTCAGGTTTGCTAACAATTTTGGATTGTTCATTTTCAGTTATTTAGAGTTAAAGTATTAAATTTTTGTTTCACGTGGAACTTAGCGTCCCATAAGCACGAGCAAGACATTGATATCACTAGGAGATACACCGGGGATGCGGCTCGCTTGGGCCAAGGTTTCAGGATCAATCCTGGTCAGTTTTTGACGAGCCTCTGTGCTCAGGGATTGTAGCTCATTGTAGTTGAACCGGCCCTTGATGTGCAGTTCCTCCAGGCGTTGCATCTTATCGGCCAGTTGTCTTTCGCGCTCGATGTAACCTTTATATTTTATTTGTATTTCTGCAGCCTCTGCAATCTCTTCTTTTCGATTTGGGATTCGGTCAAGCTCTGCATTTAGTGCTGGGATGTGTTTTCTCAGTTCTGAAAAGTCCAGCTGAGGTCTTGATACGAGATCAATCAGTTTACATCCTCGTGCGAGAGGATTCGTCCCTAGTTGTTGTAGTGCGGGATTTATTATTGCAGCTTTTATCGAATAGTTTTCACAGAAATGGATAATCCTTGCAATTTCTTCTTTCTTTTGTTCCCACGTCCTGAATCGTTCGGATGTTGCCAAACCTAACTTGTAACTGCGTTCTGTCAGTCGAGCATCTGCATCGTCTTGCCTCAGGAGGATACGGTACTCCGCTCGTGAGGTAAACATACGATAGGGTTCATCCACGCCTTTAGTTACCAAGTCATCGATAAGAACTCCAATATAGGATTCGTCACGCTTCATGACAAAGGGTGTGCTTCCGCTACATTTGAGCGCCGCATTGATACCTGCAACTAAACCTTGTCCAGCAGCCTCCTCATATCCGGTGGTTCCGTTGACCTGTCCTGCGAGGAATAGTCCTCCCACTTTTTTCGATTCCAGTGTGTGTGTCAGTTCGGTTGGGACAAAGTAATCGTACTCGATCGCGTAACCAGGTCGGTACACTTTTAGGTCACGGAATGCAGGAATCAGGCGAAGTGCCTCTATCTGTATGTCAATAGGTAGACTAGAGCTAAATCCGTTGAGGTAGTACTCCTGGGTGTTTGTTCCCTCTGGTTCTAGGAACAGTTGATGCTGATCTTTGTCGGCGAAGGTTACGAGTTTGGTTTCTATGCTAGGACAGTAGCGTGGGCCGATGCTTTGTATCTGACCATTGAAAAGAGGGGAGTCGGGCAGTCCCTCACGCAATTTGTCGTGAACTGCAGGGTTGGTGTATGTAATCCAACAAGGCAATTGCGGAAGTTCACGTGCCTCGCCTAGGTAGCTGAACTTGTGATAGTCTTGCTCACCTGGTTGCTCCTGCATCTCGTCGAAGTGTACCGAACGACCATCTATACGAACGGGCGTTCCCGTCTTCATGCGGCCGACTGTGATGCCTTGTCTCGCGATAGATTCAGAAAGTAGGAGAGAGGCAGGTTCTGCTGTTCGGCCACCTGCAAGCTTGGTACGGCCGATGTGCATCAGTCCGTTGAGGAATGTGCCTGCAGTGATCACTACACAACGGGCGTGGAAAGTCACATCCATATAGGTCTCTACACCCACCACTTGTCCATCCTTGACTAGGAGTTCGCGCACCTGGTCTTGCCAGATGTCTAGATTTTCCTGGTTCTCGAGTATTTCTCGCCAAGCCCAGATAAACTTTCCTCTATCACATTGTGCACGGGGACTCCACATTGCAGGTCCCTTGCTGCGATTCAGCATGCGGAATTGGATGGCACAACGGTCTGTCACCTCGCCCATGTGGCCCCCTAAAGCATCTATCTCTCTGACTATCTGGCCTTTAGCTATACCTCCAACGGCAGGGTTGCACGACATTTGTGCAATCTTGTTCATATCCATTGTGATGAGCACAGTGCGGGCTCCCAACTGTGCAGAAGCCGTTGCGGCCTCGCATCCAGCATGGCCTGCACCCACCACAATCACATCGTAAAAGAAGTTCATCGTTGGCATAATTCCTGTTTTCTGTTGCAAAAGTAATAAAAAAAAGTAAGGTATGCACACGAAAGTCTTTCCAAATTTGCTTGCGCAAGTCAATAAAAAATGTTATTTTTGTGCCCAAATATACCTATTAATAGTTAAAAGCGAATAAAGTAAAACTAAATTAATAATTAAAATCAATCATTTATGTGGTTAATCAATTCATCAATCGGTAGGAAGGTTGTGATGTCTGTAACTGGCATTGCGCTTGTCCTGTTCTTGACCTTCCATGCGTCAATGAACGTTGTAGCCCTCATCAGTGCAAAGGGTTACAATATGATTTGTGAGTTCCTGGGTGCCAACTGGTATGCTGTTGTTGCAACCATCGGTTTGGCAGGTCTGGTAGCTCTGCACTTCATCTATGCTTTCTGGCTTACCATCCAGAACCGTAAAGCTCGTGGTAACAGCAAGTATGCCATCACCAACAAGCCCGAGAAGGTAGAGTGGGCTAGCCAGAACATGCTCGTTCTGGGTATTATTGTCATTCTGGGTATGGCACTGCACCTCTACAACTTCTGGTGGAACATGATGGCAGCTGAGCTGATGTATGGCGAAGAGGCTACTCTGGCTGCTAATGGTGTTTATCACATCATCAACACCTTCCATGGTGGTTGCCCCACTCAGCCCACCACTTGCTGTGGCTACACCTACACTGCCATCTATCTCGTATGGCTGGCTGCTCTGTGGTTCCACTTGACTCACGGTATCTGGAGTGCAATGCAGACTCTGGGTGTAAGCGGTAAGGTTTGGTTCTGCCGTTGGCGCGTTATCAGCTGCGTATGGAGCACTCTGGTGATCCTGATGTTTGTTGCAGTTGCAGTTGCTTTCTGCCTGGGTTATGTTCCTTGCGACCTGAAGGAGACAATGGAAACTTGCGGCAAGGCTTGCTGTGGTGGTTGCTAATCAATTGTAAATCGTAAAATAGAAAATACAATTATGTCTAAGACTATAGATTCTAGAATTCCCGAGGGACCTATCGCGGAAAAATGGACCAACTACAAGGCTCACCAGCGTCTGGTAAACCCCAAGAATAAGCTGAAGCTCGATGTCATCGTTGTAGGTACCGGTCTGGCTGGTGCCAGCGCTGCTGCCTCTCTGGGCGAGATGGGCTTCAATGTAATCAACCTCTGCATCCAGGATAGCCCCCGTCGTGCACACTCTATCGCTGCACAGGGT
This sequence comes from Bacteroidaceae bacterium, assembly GCA_045600505.1. Classification (GTDB taxonomy): domain Bacteria; phylum Bacteroidota; class Bacteroidia; order Bacteroidales; family Bacteroidaceae; genus Physcousia. The sequence continues at coordinate 69,390 of JAZRYA010000100.1, read as the reverse complement.
GGTATCAATGCTGCTAAGAACTATCAGAATGATGGTGACTCTGTATACCGTCTGTTCTACGATACCGTCAAGGGTGGTGACTATCGTGCTCGTGAGGCCAACGTATATCGTCTGGCCGAGGTCAGCAACGCTATCATCGACCAGTGCGTAGCTCAGGGTGTTCCCTTCGCACGTGAGTACGGAGGCATGCTGGCTAACCGTTCATTCGGTGGTGCACAAGTAAGCCGTACCTTCTATGCTAAGGGTCAGACCGGTCAGCAGTTGCTGCTGGGTGCTTACTCTTCACTGAGCCGCATGGTTCAGGCTGGCAAGGTAAAGCTTTACACTCGTTACGAGATGGAGGACGTCGTTATCGTAGACGGTCGTGCTCGTGGTATCATCGCCAAGAACCTGGTAACCGGTAAGCTGGAGCGCTTCTCTGCAAATGCAGTTGTTATCGCTACTGGTGGTTATGGTAACGCTTACTTCCTGAGCACCAACGCTATGGGTTGTAACTGCACCGCTGCTATCCAGTGCTATCGTAAGGGTGCTTGGATGGCTAACCCCTCATACGTACAGATTCACCCCACCTGTATCCCTGTACACGGTGACAAGCAGTCAAAGCTGACCCTGATGTCAGAGTCTCTGCGTAACGATGGTCGTATCTGGGTTCCCAAGAAGCTGGAGGACGCCAAGGCACTGCAGGCTGGCACCAAGCAGGGTTACGAGATTCCCGAGGAGGATCGTGACTACTATCTGGAGCGTCGCTATCCCGCATTTGGTAACCTGGTTCCCCGTGACGTAGCATCACGTGCAGCTAAGGAGCGTTGCGACAAGGGCTTCGGTGTCAACAACACCGGTCTGGCTGTATTCCTGGACTTCTCTGAGTCTATCCAGCGTCTGGGTGTCGACGAGATTCGTCAGCGCTATGGCAACCTCTTCGACATGTATGAGGAGATCACCGACGTTAATCCCGGTGAGCTGGCCAAGAGCGTGGGTGGTGTAGACTACTACTATCCCATGATGATCTTCCCCGCTATCCACTACACCATGGGTGGTATCTGGGTTGACTATGAGCTGCAGACCTCTATCCCCGGTCTGTTCGCAATCGGTGAGTGTAACTTCTCTGACCACGGTGCAAACCGTCTGGGTGCATCTGCACTGATGCAGGGTCTGGCCGATGGTTACTTCGTACTTCCCTACACCATTCAGAACTACCTGGCAGATCAGGCTATCTGGCCTCGTCTGAGCACCGAGCTCCCCGAGTTCGTTGAGACCGAGAAGGCTGTAGAGGCTGAGATCGATCGCCTGATGGGCATCCAGGGTAAGCGTTCTGTAGACTCTATCCACAAGGAGCTCGGTCACATCATGTGGGAGCACGTGGGTATGGGCCGTACCAAGGAGGGTCTGGAAGAGGGTCTCAAGTTGTTGGCTAACATCCGCAAGGAGTTCAACGAGAACCTGTTCATCCCCGGTAGCAAGGAGGGTCTGAATGTCGAGCTCGACAAGGCTATCCATCTGCGTGACTTCATCTTGATGGGTGAGTTGGTAGCTCACGACGCTCTGCACCGTGAGGAGAGCTGCGGTGGTCACTTCCGTGAGGAGCACCAGACCGAGGAAGGTGAGGCTAAGCGTGACGACGAGAACTTCTTCTATGTAGGTTGCTGGGAGTACCAGGGTGCCGACGAGAAGGAGCCCGCTCTGCTGAAGGAGCCTCTGAACTACGAGATTATCAAGGTACAGCAGCGTAACTATAAGAACTAATACAACATGGCTAAAAATATTTCTGTAACAATTAAGTTCTGGAAGCAGAACGGCCCCAAGGAAAAGGGTCATTTTGATACTCACGAGCTGAAGAATATCCCCGACGATACTTCATTCCTAGAGGCTCTGGATATCATGAACGAGGAGTTGATCAACGAGGGCAAGGAGCCCTTCGTATTCGACCATGACTGCCGCGAGGGTATCTGCGGTATGTGTTCACTCTACATCAACGGTACTCCCCATGGTAAGACCGAGCGTGGCGCTACCACTTGCCAGCTCTACATGCGTAAGTTCAACGATGGCGACACCATCACCGTAGAACCCTGGCGCTCTGCTGGTTTCCCCGTTATCAAGGACTGCATGGTAGACCGTAACGCATTCGACAAGATCATCCAGGCTGGTGGTTACACCTCTATCCGTACAGGTCAGGCTCAGGATGCCAACGCTATCCTGATCTCCAAGGAGGCTGCAGACGAGGCTATGGACTGCGCAACCTGCATCGGTTGTGGTGCTTGCGTAGCTGCATGTAAGAACGGTTCTGCTATGCTGTTCGTTTCATCAAAGGTTAGCCAGCTAGCTCTCCTGCCTCAGGGTCAGGTAGAAGCTGCACGTCGTGCCAAGGCAATGGTAGCCAAGATGGACGAGCTGGGCTTCGGTAACTGCACCAACACCCGTGCTTGCGAGGCTGTTTGCCCCAAGTGTGAGAGCATTGCCAACATCGCCCGCCTGAACCGCGAGTTCATCAAGGCAAAGCTTGCTGACTAAGGTCGGCGTAAGCCGATAATATTTAATAGGAAGAGGCTCCTTCTGCTCGTCTCGGGTAGGAGGAGCCTCTTGACCTTCAAACCACAGCCAATGAGTATGAAAAAATTTTGGATTATCACTACTTTTCTTGCCATTTCTTCATCCATCTTTGCCCAGATGCAGACCATACGGGCCTTCTCGCACCGTGGTGGTCGTATGGAGCGAGACGAGAATACGTTAGAGGCTTTCCAGGAAAGCTGGGATGGTGGTTATACCGGTTTTGAGACCGACGTTCGCATGTCACGTGACGGAGTCCTCTATATCATGCACGACGAGTCGTTGGACCGCACAACCAATGGTCATGGCATATTAGAAGAGATGCTTTCATCGGAGATAGACACCCTACGTACCAAGAAGGGGCATCGCATCCTACGCTTCGATGAGTTGGCACATTTCTTCGATGGAAAAGACAGCCTTTACGTGGAATGGGAATTCAAATCCCGTCCCGAACGTCTCTATCCTCAACAGCGATTGGAAGAGTATGTAGAGAAGGTCTATCGTGGAGTCCAGGCCATCAAGAGTCGCGGGTCACAGTTTGTCTTCACCTCTGGTGACTATCGTGGTCTCCGTTATCTTCAGGAGCATCATCCCGATGCTGACCTGCTTCTTATCATCGGTAAGCCCATCAACGATGAAACCATCGCTATGGCTCAGACCGTAGGCATCAAGACTCTTGGTTGCACCATGCCAGGTACCAGTCGTAAGATGGTGCAGAAGGCTCACAAGGCCGGCATCACCGTCAGCCTTTGGCCCGGTCAGAGTGTCGAGGACTTTATGCTTGGTGCCTACCTCGGTGCCGACCGTATGTGTACCGATATTCCTCTCACGGTCAAAAAGTGGGTCAGTGAGCATGCTCCATGGCTGAAGGTGAAGTATTAGCCTCCTATCCCGTCCATAGCTGACTCAAAAGGAGTATATATCAGCCCCCAAAAGAGTACTCTTTTTACCTCGTCCACCCGGGTGGACGGCCTAACAGACTCTATCTTTTCCTCTTGTTCACCCTAATGTACCACCTCGTCCACCCTACCGGGCGGAGGAGTATATTTTCGAACTAAGGTCCTGCCATAGTCGAAGCATGCCTCCTACTCTTAATTATGAAAATATTTTTTGCGTGTTTTTTGGCCAACGTTGGAACAAACCGTTGTATTTAGTTTATTTACAATATTTTAAACCGCAGAAACGTTACTGAAACGTTACCGCAAGGTTTGTAGAAAATCATTATGCGAGAAAGACCAGACAGACGAAAGTGCCCCAACGTTGCGGTAACCTTGCGGTAACGTTTAGAGAGTTATTTGGTTGAAATTAAGCAACTTACAAGAGAAGATGCCAAAAAGTGCAAAAAAACTTTTTTGTGAAATTGCTAGAGAGCAATATAGCGCCCACCATTAAACATCTTGATGATGCCACGCAGCTCGAGGTCGAAGAGCAGGTTGCTCAGTTTGCTGATGGGCATGCCGGTCTCTACCGTCAGTTGGTTGATTTCTTTGCCGTCGGTACCCTTTAGAGCGTCAAAGACTTTCTGCTCTTCAGCAGTGAGTTCGGGGAAGAGTTCGCGCTGGATGGGTTCGCGCTTCTGTCTTTCGGTTACCCAGCGCATGGAGAGAACAAAATCCTCGGCGCTGAGAAGGATGCCCGCTCTGTTGTCGCGAATCAGATTGTTGCAACCAGCGGACTTCTCATCATGCGTACGACCAGGGAAGGCAAAGACGTCGCGTCCGTAATCCTCGGCTATCTCGGCCGTAATGAGACTGCCGCCCTTGGCCATGCTTTCGACTACGATACAAGCATCGGCCATACCAGCTACAATGCGATTGCGACTGACAAAGTTGATCTTGTCGGCAATACCTCCACTCATGAATTCGGTGAGCAATCCGCCATTGTTGAGCATCCTGATAGCATCGTTACGATGAGCACGAGGGTAGATCTGGTCTAGGCCGTGGGCCACGATGCCCACTGTGGCAAGTCCGTTGTTCATAGCAGCACGATGGGCATGGATGTCTATACCATAAGCCAGACCGCTTAGAACTAGGGTGTCGGGCACCAGTTGTGAGAGGTCTTTCAAGAAATCCTCGCACAATCGTTTGCCATATTCCGTGCAATGACGTGTGCCCACCATGTTGATGATGTGTCGACTGTTGAGGTTGGCATTGCCTCGGTAATAGAGCAGGATGGGAGCATCGGGACAGTTGAGCAGGCGCTGAGGGAAATCGGCATCATCGCGCGTGATACATCTTATTTGTCCCTTCTGGGCAAACTCTAGTTCCTGTTCGGCACGCGGCAATTGGTCCTCCATCTGTGACAAAGCCTCGACAAGTCGTTCGGTGGCATCGGGTAATAGCGAGCGCAGGTCGCGACGGTGCTCGTAGACGGCAGTAGCGCTGCCCAGTTCGTTCATCAGTAGATTTTGCACGCCGGCATTCAGAGGCAGGATGCGCTGCAGAGCCATGCAATAGAGTATTTCCTGTTCGTTCATACGGTCGGGGTCTTTCATTTTTCACTTTTCAGGTATTCATAGCCAAACTGGCATCGCAGACAGTCCAGTCGGTCGCAGTACTCGCGCTTGAGTTGGATGAGGGCCTGACTATCGGCAGCATTGTCCACTGGCAAGCCACAGCTCTGCCACTGGCGCAGGATGTAGTTGTTCTCGGCAGGGAGTTCGCGCAGCAAGTCCAGCAGACGTTCGCGCAGTTTCCATCTGTCGTGGGTGGTGGCATAGGCATAGAGCACCGGCACTACCGTGTTGATGATAATGAGGTTTTGCGACGAGCGGCTCAGGTGCAGTTCCATGTGAGGAACGGTGGAACCAAACATGATGTGATCGTGCCAGTAATCAGATGTCTCGCAAGAGAGTATCTTGCGCAACGCCTTGATAGCGGTCGACTCGCCTTTGTTGTCAGCCTCATCCTCAGTCATCACGCCGTCTATCAGGTTCTGCAGACCCACCTCACCATGGTGATACATCCAAGCTAGTTCGGCCAGACGGATGTGTGGGAAGTTCTGGGGTCTCAGTCGCAAGTATTTCCATTGGACAAAGGGCAGGGGAGTGGCCAGATCAAAGAGCCGAGTCTGGTAGGCAAACTCCTTCTGCAGTTTCAGGAAATAGGGATCATTTTGTCCCGCCTCGCGGCAGTTTCGGGGCAAGGCGTCGGCTTGCAATAGCCCCGCCAGTCCCAGGAAGATGGCCTCGATTTGGAAAAGATCGTCGCGATGCTTGCCCAGTCGGTTGAGGGGAATCAGTCGGCACCAGGCCTCGAAGGCGTCGCCATTGATGCCAAATCCGAAGTTGCGTGCCAGAGTCATGAACAGCGCCCACTCCCAGTCCATGTTTACTGCGTGCAATCGCTCCAGCACCTTGTCAGCTCGCTCTTGCAGTCGTTCGCACAGCAGAGTGTCGAGCCAACTATGCGTGCGGAAAGTCTCGATATTAGGAATAATGGGATAGCAGCGAGGATAGTTTTCCGTCTTGTGCAGCTGTTCGTATTTTGCGGCCAGTCCGGCAGGAATGTCCAGTTGCAGTTGGGGCAGCGTCTTGCCACTATGGGTAGTTACGGGGCAATCTATCACATGGGCCACATGCAGGATGACATTGTCGTATCGCTCGTCAGTGTCGTGGCCATGGCGGTACCAGTCGCTCGAGCGCAGATGTATCTCCACATTTCCTGCCCACATCGTCTGGCCGATGCGTACTTTGGCGTTGAAGAAGTCCGGTCCGGCATTAGGATTTGACAGCCCTGCATCCACGATCTCCAGTTCTTGTCCATCGCTAGTAAGCAAGGCCCTGAGAGGCAGAATTCGATGTTTCCAGACGTAATGTAGCAGTTTTTCCATGTTGAAATAAGTCAAATGCCCTTAAATTTTGTAACAAAAGTACTGAATTTCACGATAATTACCTATCTTTGTCGTGGAAAATTAACGAACAGATATGAAAATAGCACTAATAGGATATGGCAAGATGGGGCGAATGATCGAAGAAATAGCCCTCTCACGTGGCCATCAGATCGTTAGCATCATCGACATTGACAACCAGCAGGACTTCGACTCACCCGAGTTCAAGAGTGCAGATGTAGCCATAGAATTCACCACTCCATGGACAGCTTTTGACAATTACCAAAAGGCGTGGAAGAGCGGTGTCAAGGTAGTAAGCGGAAGCACAGGATGGATGAAAGAGCATGGCGAGGAAGTGCGTCAGGCTTGCACCGAGCAAGGAAAGACCCTCTTCTGGGCTAGCAACTTTAGTGTGGGTGTGGCCATCTTTGGCGCTGTCAACACCTATTTGGCCAAGATTATGAATCGTTTCAGCCAGTATGACGTCAATATGGTGGAGACCCATCACGTGCACAAGTTGGACGCTCCCTCGGGCACTGCCATCACCTTGGCCGAACAGATTGTTGAGAACCTGGACCGCAAGGAACGCTGGGGATTGCACGAGACCTCACCCGAGGTGCTGCGCATCGACGATATCCGTCGTTACGAGGTTCCTGGCATCCACACCATCACCTATGATTCTCCCGAGGACCTGATTACCATCACCCACGATGCACACAGTCGTCGTGGATTTGCCCTGGGTGCTGTCCTGGCTGCCGAGTACACAGCCGAGCATAGCGGTCTGCTGACCATGTCTGACCTCTTTAAGTTCTGATGCTATGAAGAAACAAAGATACCAAGCAACAAAGGCCGACTGGGCCAAGGCGATTGTCTATAGTCTGCTGTATGTCGCATTCCTCTATTGGATAGGTTCGTGGTGGGGTATCATCGTGCTTCCTTTCTTGTTCGACGCCTATGTGACTTGTCTTATCCCTTGGACTTGGTGGAAGGATCTGGAGAATCCCATCTCCCGCATGGTGATGTCTTGGATCGACGCTATTGTGTTTGCCTTGGTGGCAGTATATTTTGTCAACATCTACTTCTTCCAGAACTACACCATTCCTTCTAGCTCTCTGGAGAAGAGCCTGCTGGTGGGTGACTATCTGTTTGTGAGCAAGACCAGCTATGGTCCTCGCGTGCCTCAGACCCCCCTCCACATGCCTCTGTGCCAGCACACACTGCCCTTTGGTGGACTGAAGAGCTATATCGAATGGCCACAATGGGAGTACAAGCGCGTGACTCCTCGTCCCATCCAGCTCAATGACATCGTGGTGTTCAACTATCCCGCTGGTGATACCGTAGCGCTCAATTACCAGAACAGCGACTACTATCTCATCTGCAATAGTCTGGGTCGCCAGATATATGAGCAGAACTTTGGTGCTTTGCCTTCTTTGGACAGTGTATCGGCAGTGGATAGCCGTAAGCAATATGCATTCTATGCCCAGTTGGGTCGCGACTATGTTAAGTCCCAGCCGGATCAATTTGGCGAGGTGGTCTCACGTCCCGTCGACCGTCGTGAAAACTATGTCAAGCGTTGTGTCGGTTTACCTGGCCAGACTCTCCAGATCAAGGATCACATCGTCTATCTGGATGGTAAGCCCAACAAGGAACCCGACAATGTGCAGTACAACTACCAAATTGAGTGGAAACAGCGTCTCAATGCTGATGATCCCATCATTGATGAAATCGGTTTGAGTTACGACGACATCTATGGTCAGGGTCTGGATCCCATGTATGCTGAACCTCAAACTGTGCTGCCTCTTACTGAAAAGGGTCGCAAGGCTCTGTTGGCACGTCAGGATTTGGTAGCTAGTGTGACCTATCTCGAGCAGGATGAGACCGAGGTGCTCTATCCTCTGAATAAGAACACCGGATGGACTTGTGACAACTATGGTCCCATTTGGATTCCCAAGAAGGGCGAAAGCATCCAGTTGACCCTGGAAAACCTGCCCATCTATGAGCGTCCTATCGCTGTATATGAGGGTAATAAGCTAGAGGTGACCCCCGAAGGCAAGATTCTCATCAACGGTCAGGAAGCACATGAGTACACTTTCAAGATGGATTACTATTGGATGCAGGGTGACAACCGTCACAATAGTGCCGACTCCCGTTTCTGGGGTTTTGTGCCCGAGGATCATGTTGTGGGTAAACCCATCATCATTTGGATGTCGCTCAACAAGGATCACAACATCTTCAATGGAGGCATCCGTTGGAACCGACTCTTCCGCTGGGTGGACAATATAAAATAAGGTATGAAAAACAAGGGGTTCATAATCGGTATTCTCGTCGCCACTATATTGGTGGTGCTAGTACGATTGTGTGCCTTCTCGCTTCTGGTCATTCCCGGAAATGGCGAGGCTCCTACCTTGCAAGCTGGCGATCGAGTGCTTGTGGGCCGTTGGTCCTATGGTTATCGATTGCCTTGGTCCGAGAAGTTGGGGTATCATCGGTGGAAGACAAAACCAGCCCATTGTGGCGAATGGGTGGTATATAATTCGCCCCTTGTCGATGGACCTCATGCACTCACGGACACTACTGCTATGTGTATTGGGCGTTGTTTAGCGCAACCCTGTGACACAGTGTGGATGGGTGCTCATGGTACAGTATCCAATTATCGTAATTATGCCTCCGGGCAGATCTGGCCTTTGGTTGTTCCTGGCGAGGGAACATATGTTCGCATTACTCCTTGGAATGTTCGTCTCTATGCGCTTACCATTAATCGTCACGAGGGAGTCCATGCTACTGTGCAAAGCGACTCTCTTTGCATCAATGGCCGCAAGGTGGGTTACTACCGGTTTCACCGTAATTATTACTGGATGCAGAGTGGCGACCAAGCCAACTTCAATGATTCTCGTACATTGGGCTTTGTGCCTCACGAATTTTTACAAGGTCGTGTGCAATGCATTTTCTATTCTATTGACCCCTCTCTTCCTTGGCATCGCTGCTGGTTGTGGAAGCGTTGTCTGCAAGTTATATGATACAAACATTTCCATCCTTCTATCTCGCTCCCGTTGGTTATTACCAACAGTTGTTCAGGGCTGAGGCTCCTTTTATCGAGGTGCACGATCATTATCAGAAGCAGACCCTGCGCAATCGTTGCGTCATAGCAGGTCCCAATGGTCCGCAGTCGCTCACGATACCTGTTGTCAAACCCGAGGCAGGCAAGGCAGAGATGCAAGACATCCGCATCAGTGACCATGGCAACTGGCGCCATCAGCATTGGAATGCGCTGGTCAGTGCCTATCGCAATAGTCCGTTCTTTGAATATTATGCCGATGATTTTGCTCCGTTTTATGAGCGAAAGTGGGAATTCCTGGTAGATTACAACGAAGAGTTGCAACGACTTGTTTGTTCGCTCATCGATATGCCTGCCCAGTGGCAGCGTACCACTTCATTTCAGGGGGCCCAGTCGCTGGAGTTAGAAACCGCAGATGTTAGGCCCTATTATCAGGTCTTTCGGGATAAACTAGGATTCTTGCCCAACCTGAGCATAGTTGATCTCCTCTTCAACATGGGGCCAGAAAGTTTGATACTTTTGCAATAATCGACTCACACATTCTCTATTATCATGAAAACGAAACTACTCCTTATATATCTGCTAACGTCTGTCTGCACTTGTGTATTCGCCGATGTGACACTGGTGGAGAGGAATGCCGCCTTGCGTTCAGAGGTGCTCGAGGCACTCTTGTTTGCCAAGGATGTCAGCCAGCAGCCCATCATCACGTCGGGCAGTCAGATGTCCTCGCCATATAGTCAAAACGATAGGAGTGGTATCAAGGATGGAGGCAATCTGGTAGATGGTGTGCTCATCGACAACAATCTCGACACCTACTGGCATAGTGTGTGGTCCGAGGGCAGTGTGGAGATGGGTTCTCATTATGTGCAGATTTCGGGTACTGATAAGTTATTGGGAGACGCTCGCCTGTATATGGCGCGGCGTCGTACGGATAGCAATCACCCCACAGAACTCACACTGAAGGGCTCTAACAATCCCAATGCATCTGCTTCGAAGTGGAAAACCATTACAGTCCAGCAAATAGGGAACGTGACGAATGGAGGAGAATGGACAACCCCAGTTTTCAATGTAGGTAATACACCTTATTCTTATATACGCGTGTACGCGACGCAAAGCACATTCTGGCATTGTAGTGAACTGCAGATATACCGATTGGACGAGGGACCCAATTCGTTTTTCTCCGAGTTGGGGCAGGCTGCCGTCGACCTTGAGAAAATCTACAAGGAAAACTGTGCCACAGCAGATGCAGATCTCACTGAAGCTATGTATTCTGCCTTGAAATCGGCTTTTGATGTTTTCCGGGCTTACGCGAAGGAAAAGGGTTATCTGGCCGAAGTCTCCCAGCTGGTAGTCAATGAGATTCAGACTTGCAACATCGACCAGTTTGTGGATCCATCTTATAACTATGGTGCTTGGGTCGAGTTCTATAATCCCACACATACCAGCATCTCTCTTGCAGGAACCTATGTTACTGATGACAAGAATGACCCCAAGAAGTTTGCTATTCCTTCCAGCATAGGGCGCATTGCTCCTGGGGATTATGCCACGCTCTGGTTTGACCACAACAGCACCCAAGGCAATTACGGTGGGCAGGCACAGAATCAAGTGCCTTTCAAGTTGGACAGCGAAGGAGATACTCTCTATATCTTCGATGTCGACGGCAATCTCTTGCTTTCGCAGGCTTATCCAGCAGGCATACCTCGATGCTCGTGGGCTCGCACCACGGATGGCGGAGAAGAGTGGAGCATGAGTTCTACACCCTCACCAGGAAAGAGTAATGCTGGCAGCAAGTTTGCCGAGCAACGTCTCTCTGCTCCCGTGGTCGACACGGATGGAACATTGTTTACTGATCCTTTCACCGTGCATGTCACCATCCCCCAGGGAACCACCTTGCGTTTCACTACCGATGGCAGTACACCTACTCTGACCAATGGAATGACCTCGTTCAGCGGTGCCTTCGACATTTCTAATACGCGGATTTTGCGTTTTTGTTTGTTCAAGACTGGGTATTTGCCTAGTCCTGTTGTCACGCGTTCCTATATATATAAGAATCATGATTACTATTTGCCAGTCATCAGTGTGGTTACCAATCCCGACAATCTGTATGACAACACGATCGGTGTCTATACGCAGGGAACCAATGGTATGAGTGGCAATGGTCGTGGCGATGCTTGCAACTGGAACATGGATTGGGAACGTCCTGTCAACCTCGAATATCTGACACCAGAGACCAATACGGAAGGAGCGGTGTCTTTCCTCTCTCGTATCAATCAGGAATTGGATTTCGAGATATGCGGAGGATGGTCTCGTGCTTATGGTGGTGGCACGGTGGATGGCAAGTCTTGGCCGATGAAGTCCTCGTTCCGTCTGAAGACGGATAAACGATATGAAGGCCAGAACAGTCTGGATTATCCCGTATTCCCCAACAAACCCTACAACAAATACAAGGTTTGGCAGGTGCGCAACGGAGGAAACGACACCTATTCTCGCATTACCGATGCTGCTGTTGGCCAGATTGCTATCCAGAGCAATTATTATATGGATGCTCAGGACTACCAGCCTGCTCATGTCTTCTTCAATGGCGAGTATCTGGGTATGCTGAACATCCGTGAGTCCAACAACCGGCACTATGGTTACAGCAACTATGGTATAGATACCGATGAAATGGACCAGTTTGACCTGAGTAATGCACGTTACAACCAAAAAGTGGGCGATGATGTGGCTTGGAAACAGCTGGTTGACCTCAGTCGTCAGTTGGCTAGCGACCACAGTCAGTCGACTTACAAGAAAGTGTGTGCTCTGCTGGATATCGACGAGTATTGCAACTACATGGCCTTCCAGTGCTATGTGGGTAACACAGACTGGATTACCAATGTCAACAATGTTAAGGGCTTCCGCAGTAGAACCGAGGATGGCAAGTTTCATTTCGTCCTCTTCGACGACGATGGCGCATTCGGTTCTAGCACTATGACAGCCAGTTTGCTTCAAAATGACTACACGGCCGAGGTAGACGACCTGTTCCGCAACCTCATGCAGTACGATCCCTTCCGCAGTCAGTTTGTCACGGCCTTCTGCATTGTCAATGGTAGTGTCTTCGATCTTGATGCCAGCGCTGCCATTGTTCAGAACATCTATGATCGCACAAATGCAGCCTTGAGGTTTGAAGGTAATAGCAGCAACACTGGACTTGCTGGCACCATCCGCAATGCTCATGATGGTGATCGTATGAACAATCTTCGCAGCACGCTTGGTTTGTCTGATCCTTATCAACTCACCATCAGCAGCAACATCTCGCAGGCTCACCTCTCGCTCAACGGACAAGAGATACCCCGAGCCAAACTCTCGGGCAAGGTATTCTCTCCCGTCACGCTTACAGCCAAGGCTCCTGCGGGCTACACGTTCCAGGGGTGGAGCTTGGTCGAGGGTTCGTCTGTCGAGGAGATGATGGAAAGCCCCATCAATTATGCTGATACCTGGGATTATTACGACCAAGGCTCGCTCGATGGTCAGGATTGGACAGCGATTGACTACAACACTTCTGCTTGGAAGTCTGGTCGTGCTCCCTTTGGTTATGCGGGCAATGTCAACAAGTTTATGTACACCAGTTCCAATACCATCTTGGATTATGGTCCCAACTCCAGCAACAAGCGTCCCACATACTATTTCCGTCGCCGTTTCTATCTCGATGAAGCTCCCTCTGCAGATGCTCTGTTTAAGTTGAATTACAAGGTCGACGATGGTTTCCGCTTCTATCTCAATGGGCAGGATATCGATGGTTTCCGCTGTGACAAGGGTGTGGATTATTCCTATATGACTGGTGATTATGCCGGCGATGATCCCAACACGGGTACTATTACCATTTCGCCAGATGCCCTGCATCAGGGTTGGAATGTCTTGGCTGTCGAGGTGCACAATTGCAATGCCGGTTCCAGTGACATCTATTGGGACGGTCAGTTGGCTTCTTCTGTCATTCATGTTGTTCCAGGTTCGATATTGAGCAAGTCCGAAACCTTCTGTCTGTCGGACATACAATCTACAGGACAGTACGTAGTAACTGCTGTGTACGAATCTATCAAGGATAGTCGCAAACTTCTAGAACGTGGCGCAACTCCCATTCGTATCAACGAGGTGAGTGCGGGCAACGATATTTATATCAACGACTACTTCAAGCGCAAGGACTGGATAGAACTGTACAATACCACCGACGCACCCGTGGATTTGGCAGGCATGTACCTGAGCGACAATGTCGGCAAACCGCAGAAATATCAGATTTCAGCTCAGGGCAGCGAGGCCAGCACGATAGTTCCTCCCTTTGGTCGAGTTGTTGTTTGGTGCGACGGCAGCCAACCCTTGAACCAGCTGCATGCTCCCTTCAAGTTGGACAATGCTGATGGTGCGTCGGTTCTGTTACAGTCCGAGGACGGAACATGGGCCGATCGTATGGATTATTCCGCACAAGACCGATGGCAGACCTATGGAAGATATCCCGATGGAGGCGTGTTTGAGAGCATCCTCGTGCAGCCCACGATAGGTAAACCTAATCTTTTGGGAACCTATGATTTCATCACCAGTGGCTCGGGTGGCTGGGTTGATGATGCCATGGCCATCACGCTGGATTTGGAAAAGGGATGGAACTGGACTTCTCACAACTTGTCCGAGGCAGTTGACAAGAGCCGATTTACCTCCTTTGCCCAGTGCATCCGTGGCGTCTCGTCAGAGATTGCTCAAGGTGCCGATGAGGCTTGGCAAGGCTCTCTTACCCAACTCGCTCCTGCAACAGGATATAAAATGTACGTGCGCGAGGATGCCTCTGTCAGTCTTCGTGGCTATCTCTATGATGTCGACACACCTGTCACTCTGCAACAGGGATGGAACTGGATAGGTGTTCCCCTCTACAATGCTACTACCATCGAGGCAAGCCTCAAGAACTACACCCCTTCGGAGGGCGATGCCATCATTGGACTTCAGTCCTTTGCCACTTACGAGGACGGTGCATGGACGGGTACACTCACCTCTCTTTCTCCCGGTCAGTCCTATTTGATGAAGGTAGGTCGGGCTCAGCAGTTCTGCTGGAACAGCCTCTCTGCTGCCAAGTCGGGCAAGAAACGCTATGCTCCAGCCAGAGTCGACGAGAGTTATCCCTGGTCTTTCGACATGCGTGCCTATCCCGATGTCATGAGCCTCATCGCCACGCTGCAGTTTGCCGGCGAAGCTGTGGAGAATGCCGATTACACGCTGGGTGTCTTCTCGGGTGACGAGTGTCGAGGTGTCGCTCAGTTGGTCGATGGCCTGTTGTACCTCAATGTGCATGGCTCTGGCAGTGAACCTCTCTCTTTCCGTGTCCTAGATAGTGCGGGCCAGCAGTTTGACGCCAATGAAAGCATACCTTTCACAGCGCAAACGGTTATGGGTTCTCGTCAGCAGCCCACAGTGATCTCCGTGGGTCAGCCTGATGAAATTCTCTCTCTCTCTCCCACGGGACGAGTGCTTTCAGTTGCCTACTACAACATCCGCGGCCAGCGAATTGCAGCTCCCACCGAGGGTGTCTACATCCAGAAAACCACTTACGAAAATGGACGAACTGTAGTAAAGAAATTGATGAAATGAGTCTCATTAACTCACTGATTTTGGGCATTTGACCGTAAAAAGTGTGTCAATAACATAAAAATAGCCACTAAAAAGACATATTTTCGAATATTTTCTTTGCTATTTGCCTAAATCGTGTTACCTTTGCACCCGATTAACTATGGGTAAAAAGCCCTGTTCTATAGAAGAAATAAAAAATAAAATATAAAAGTATGAAGAAGTTTTTACTTTTAGCTGCCTTAGCTTGTGGAAGTTTGAGCGCTATGGCAGATGTAACTGTTACCTTGCGTGGCTGTGTTCAGAATGGCGAGGGCAACTTTGATGTAATGTTCAACGACACTGAGGCTGATTCTGATGGATTGACAAATCGTCGTGACATTCAGTTTGAGATTGTAATGCCTGTCGGTTTGACAATTGTTCCTCAAAAGGATGGTCGTAAAACAGTTGATTTCCTTGCTCCTGATAAAAACGATGAAACTAGTGCGTTGAATGGCCATGGTATTGGCAGCAACCTTATTGACGGTGCATATAGGCTTGTTATTAACACTACTAGTGGCGATGTGCTTTATAATGGCAGACTTTGCTCTTTCAAGGTGACTGCTGATGCAACAAAGTTTACTAAAGAAGATTTTGAGGTTAAAAATATCATCGTGACAACTGGTAATAATGACGAGTCTGTAAAGCCTGATGATGTAAATGCATTTGCAGTACCCGTCAAGATTTCTAACGAAATAAACGTTGGCACCGTTGTAGCTCCTTACGAGATTACTCTGCCTGAGGGTATCTTGGCAGCTCCTGGCGTAGACGATGGTAAGACTGTTACTGTTGAGGGTGGTTCTGCTACTCTTGAGGCAGGTGTCCCCTCATTCATCTATGGTGATGCCCTTGATGCTACTTACTATGGTGTTCAGAGTGTCGAGGCTCCTTCTAAGGGTGCAGTATTGACTGGTACTTTTGCTGATCAACAGATTTCTTCGGGTTATGTTCTTCAAGGTGGTAAACTTCGTAACGTAAACGCTACAGTTACTCTCCCCGCTTACAAGGCATATATTGCTGAGGGTGCTGGTGTTAAGGAGTTCTCTCTCAATGGTGTTACTACCGGTATCACTGTTAATGAGGCTATCAATGGCGAGCAGGTAATCTACAATGTTGCTGGTCAGCGTCTGAACAAGACCCAGAAGGGTGTAAATATCGTGAATGGTAAGAAGTATATCGTTAAGTAATTTAGCGAAATTAATAATAACGACATAAATTAGCATACAAGATATGAAAAAGTATATTACCCCCTCAATCGAGATTCAGAACGTAGACGTTAATGAGGATATCCTGTTGACCATCAGCCGCGAAGGCAATGTAAATCCCGATGCTCCCATCGAGACCAAAGAAGAGGCCGACTGGAACATCTGGTCAGACGACGAGGAATAATCCGAAAGGAAAAGAAGATATAGTATTGGCCCAGTACCTTAGGTGCTGGGTCAATGTTTTTTATAGGATAGGAGAGGAGGCTGCGAGAGAGTACATGTACGAGGCAAAAACAGTACTCTTATGAACGAAAAACAGTACTCTTTTTGCCTCGAAAGAGTACTCTTACGATGCCGTAAGGTATAAGGTATAAAAGGAAACGATGGAAACTTGCACTTTAGACAATGGAATGCGCGTGGTGATAGAGCACAGCGACAGCCCCGTGGTGTACTGCGGAGTGGCTGTGGATGCTGGCACTAGAGACGAGTTGCCCGAGGAAAGCGGCATGGCACACTTCACCGAGCACCTCAGTTTCAAAGGAACTAGGCACCACAAGGCCAGATACATCATCAATTGCATGGAGAGTGTGGGAGGTGACCTCAATGCCTTCACGGGCAAGGAAGAGACTGTCTACTACTGCACCTTCCTGCGTCAGCACCTCGCTCGCGCCCTGCGATTGCTGGTGGAGATAACCACTGAAAGCACATTTCCACAGGCGGAGATGGACAAAGAGGTGGAGGTTGTCATCGACGAGATAGAGAGTTATAACGATTCTCCCAGCGAACTGATATTCGACGAGTTCGAGGCTATCCTGTTCGAGGGGCATCCTCTCGGTAGAAACATCTTGGGAGAAGCAGAACGGTTGCGACAGTTGCGCAGCGAGGATGTGCAACGATACACTCAGTGCATGTACACTCCCGACCGAATGGTGCTATTTGTCTATGGAGATGTGACGATGAAACAGGTAAAAAACATCCTGTCACCTATCACGAATTGTTCCAAGCAAGCTCCAACAGTGCAACCCGTCAGCCGTGTCACACCCGATCTCAGCGAGCAGAAGGGTGGCTTGCACGAGGTATCTCGCGATACGCACCAGGCTCATGTGATGATAGGAACGCGCTGTTATGGTGGCAATGATCCCAAACACTTGCACCTCTATCTCTTGAATAATATTCTGGGTGGACCTTGCATGAGTTCACGCCTCAATCTGGCTCTGCGAGAGCGCAACGGACTAGTGTATACGGTGGAGAGCAACATGACCTGCTATACCGATACCGGCGTGTGGAGCATCTACTTCGGATGCGACCCTGAGGACGTGAACAAATGCCGTAGACTTGTTGCCAAGGAGCTCAAGCGACTGACGGATGCTCCACTATCGGAAAGAGCTTTGCAAGCTGCCAAACGGCAGATAAAGGGCCAAATCGGCGTGTCTTGGGATAATGGAGAGAATGTGGCTATCGGTATGGGTAAGCGCATGCTGCATTACCATCGCACGCAGACGATGGAGCAGTTGTGTGCTGCTGTAGATCGATTGACAGCAGAAGAGTTGTGGGAAACAGCGAAGGAGATTTTTGTTCCTGAGCGCTTGACTACCTTGATATACAAGTAGGAGACTCTTTTTTCATCTGTGCCAGGGAGCAAGTCGATGCTTCCTTGCAACAGCTACAGCCACCGCACCCACCCGTGCGGTGTTGTTGTTTTATATATCGGTATAGCACGACGGAGGCTATAGCCAATATCAGCACTAGGAGAATGATGCTCTGGAGGTTCATCATAGTACGAGTGTGGTGACGAAATGAATGCAATAGGCCATCACCCAGGCGATGGCACACTGCCCTAATACTATGGTCAGCGCCCACTTGCCACCCAGTTCGCGTCGGATGGTGGCAATGGCAGCAATGCAGGGAGTATAGAGCAGACAGAACACCAACAAGGTGAATGCTGTAGCTGCAGAGAACACTTGAGTGATAGCAACACCAGCAAACAAGGTACTGAGGGTGCTGACAACAACCTCCTTGGCCAGGAGTCCGCTAACCAGTGCTGTCACGATTCGCCAGTCACCACATCCGAGAGGACTGAAGATGGGTGCAACCACACTTGCTATTTGTGCCAGTATACTCTCAGATTCCATGCCTTCTTCCACCATCTGCAAGTGCCAGTTGAAGGTCTGCAGGAACCAGATAACCATCGAGGCAAGGAAGATGACCGTGAATGCGCGCTGCAGGAAGTCCTTGGCTTTTTCCCAGAGGAGTCGAGCTACGTTGGTAGGTACCGGCAGGCGATAGTTGGGCAGTTCCATCACAAAAGGCACTGCTTCACCGCGGAAATGGGTATGTTTCAGTATCAATGCTACGATGACACCTGTCACGATGCCTATAAGATAGAGGCTCATCATCACCCAAGTCGCGTGTCCGGGGAAGAATGCTGCGGCAAAGAAGGCATAGATAGGTATCTTGGCTGTGCAAGACATGAAGGGCGTGAGCAGGATTGTCAGTCGGCGGTCTCTCACACTAGGCAGGGTGCGACTAGCCATCACGCTGGGCACGCTGCATCCAAATCCGATAAGCAGAGGTACAATGCTGCGGCCAGAAAGGCCCAATCGGCGCAAGAGTTTGTCCATCACAAAGGCAATGCGTGCCATGTAACCGCTGTCTTCCAGCATAGAGAGGAAGAAGAAAAGTAGAATGATCAGTGGCAGGAATACCAAGACGGTGCCCACGCCATTGTATATGCCGTCGATGATGAGGCTATGCACGGCAGGAGCGATGTTCCAGCTGGTAAGTGCCTGGTCGCTCACCTCGGTAAACCAGTCGATGCCTGCCTGGAAGATGTCTTGCATCCATGCACCGACGCTATTGAAGGTGAGATAGAAGACCAGACCCATAATGCCGATGAACGAGGGCAGAGCGGTCCATTTTCCTGTCAGGATCTTGTCGATACGTCGACTGCGAATGTGCTCCTTACTCTCACGAGGATGCACCACAGTGGCACTGCAGAGGTGACTGATATAGTTGAAACGCATGTCTGCGATGGCTGCTTGGCGGTCTAGTCCTCGCTCTTCCTCCATTTGGCAGAGAATGTGTTCTACCGTTTCGCGCTCGTTTTGGCTCAGTTGCAGTGCCTCTTCCACCAGTTTGTCCCCTTCTACCAGTTTGCTTGCTGCAAAGCGAAGGGGAATTTCGGCCTTCAGTGCATGGTCCTCGATGAGATGCATGATGGCATGCAGACAACGGTGAACTGCACCCCCATGATCCTCGGGACTGCAGAAGTCCTGTCGAAGGGGCTTCTCCTGATACTTACCGATGTGCATGGCGTGCTTTACCACCTCATAGACACCCTGGTTTTTCATAGCACTGATGGGGACAACGGGTATGCCCAACATCTGTTCCATCTCGTTGATTCGGATAGTTCCGCCGTTGTTTTCCACCTCGTCCATCATGTTCAGGGCAAGCACCATGGGGATGTTTAGTTCCATCAACTGCAAGGTGAGGTAGAGGTTTCGCTCGATGCAAGTTGCATCTACAATATTGATGATGCCCGAGGGCTGTTCGTTCAGGATAAAGTTGCGAGACACAACTTCCTCGTTAGTATAGGGCGAGAGGGAATAGATGCCAGGCAGGTCTGTCACCTTGGTGTGGGGATGCCCCTTGATAGCTCCCTCTTTTCTGTCCACGGTCACGCCGGGGAAGTTACCGACATGCTGGTTGGAACCTGTCAACTGATTGAATAGAGTCGTCTTTCCACAGTTTTGATTGCCGGCAAGAGCAAATGTCAGGGGTTTGCGTGATCCGTTTTGTGGAGTGGGAGGGGTATGTTCCTTGTCTTCTTCGTGATATCGACCGCCCTCACCCAATCCGGGGTGTTCCACTTCGTGGCACACTTTCAGCAAATCCGGATTGACGATAGCCTCGGATTCCTGGTTGCTAGTTGTGCCCATGACTATATCTATTTTGCCGGCGTCGGCCAGGCGAAGCGTGAGTTCGTAGCCATGCAGACGTAATTCCATGGGGTCTCCCATCGGAGCAAACTTGGTCAGTGTCACCGTAGCTCCAGGAATAACACCCATATCCAGAAAGTGTTGGCGCAAAGCACCCTCACCACCCACTCGGGTGATGGTTGCCGATTCGCCTATATGCAGGTCTAGTAGTGTCATGTCTTGCAATTTTTTGCAAAGGTATGAATTATTCTGTATCGTTGCACCACTCGCAGTTCAAAATACCTACTATTGATTAGCGTACCAATTCCTTGCAGACTTTGTCCTGATAGATGCGACTTTCTGCTACCGGACTGTCCTCGTTGATGATAGAAAAGGCATACCAATGTCCGTCTTGCCCCTCTGCGTAACCACATAGGGATGATGCTCCGATGGTTGTAAGCGTACCGGTCTTGCAGAAAATCTTTCCTCGGAACAACGGAGCGCTCATGCGGTCGAGGAGTGAACCTCGACGCTCGCCAGGGGTGGCCATTGCCTGATTGATGAACACCCGGCGTATCTCGTCGTGACGCCAGGCATAGATGAGTAGTTGGAGTAGGAAGTCAGCATTGAGACGGTTGTGTGGTGAGAGCCCACTGCCATCGTTGATGACAAATCCATCGCGCTGCGATTCGGGATATTGCAGATTCTCTTCGATGAAACTTTGCATTAGAGGCTTCTGCACACCACCTCGTCCGGCAAATCGGTCATAGACGTGATTCATGTGATAGTAGAGAGCGTCGGCCTTGATGTTGCTGCTATGTATCATCATGGGAGTAATCACATCAGTCAAGGGTGTTTGTTGGGTGTGCAGCGTGTGTGCCTTCTTGGCTATTGCGTTCACGGCCAATTGCCAAGCCACGGGTTCTTTTTCACGGTCGACACCCGCTAGCGTGGGATCTGCAAACAAGAGGTTGTGGTGGAATGTAATGCCCCGACTGTGCAGGGTGTAGAGCAAGTCGCGTTCTATGCGAGGTCGCCCCTTGAGCAAGAGAGGCACCTTGTGATAGGGAATATCCCAACTGGCAGCAGAGGGATGGGCTCTCAGTGTGTCGTTTCGCAACAAATCTAGTACCAAGTCACCCTCGATGCGCTGGATTCCATGCTGCCGTAGTGCATCTGCCAGGGGCGTGAGAGACTCACACAAGGGATCATCGTCCAGTGTCATCAGCACAGTTCCATAGAGCGTGCCTTTGTTGATCTCACCATGGATGGCAACGGACTCGCAATACTGATGGTTCACGCCCAATCGCTTGAGTGCGGTAACTGCGGTGAGCACTTTCATGCAACTCGCAGGAGGCATCAGTTTATGATCGTGCCATTGGATAACGGGAGCTCCGGCTGTCAGGTCATAGATACTGATTGCAATCTTGTTGCTGTCGAGTCGTTGCGGACTATGTATCAGTTTTTCGATGCGTTCTTTTATCTCAGGATTGATGAGAGTAGAGGATTGTCCAGCCCTATGTTCGTTCTCGGTTTCTTGTTGTCGAGGTTCATTGTGGTGTCTGTCCATCGTGCAGAAATGTACGGTGGAAATAATCCCCAACGCCAACAGGGCGATGATGAATGTACAACCTATCTTGACACTCTTCTTGAGTCTTCTTTTCTTCTTTTTAGCCATTGACGTAACTGTGCATGCCCCCCAACAGATAGTTCACTCCAAAATAAGTCATCAGCAACGAAGCTAGAGCCACCATAGAGTAGATGCGATAATGCTTGTCACTACGAAACCACGGGAGGCTTTCGGTATGTAAGGGAATGCTGTAGATAAGTAATGTGACGAGTGCCCAGGCCTCTTTGGGGTCCCAACTCCAGTAACTGCCCCAAGACACGTTGGCCCAAACGGCTCCCAGGAAGATACCTGCAGCTAGGAAAAACACCGCAGGACGCAACAATTTGCGTCGAACAATGCTCATGACCAACAGGATGTAGCTGATGCAGATAGTTCCCACATGCACAGCCAGGAAGGGAGATCGGAGTACAGGGAGTAGGGGACGCCCTGCAATAGCAATAACCATGTAGGAGGCCAGCAGGGTTCCTACGATGCCCATGAAGATAGCTGGGATGCGTGCCTTCTTCTCCTCATGTTCGATAGAAGCGTGCTTTTTTCTTTGCAGAAGGTTCCACGTCATGCTGATGGCCAGCAGAATGTATCCTAGATAGGTAATGCCAGTGCCCCACGGATCGTAGCTGACTGTGAACAGACTGCCTTTGCCATCTTCGTCATAGGAGGTTTGGTAGATACGGTATCCTTGTTCACGGCCGATGTTGTTCATGCTGATACGGCACTCACGTTCTCCCTCTCGAGTTGCTAAAACAACAGTGCTGACGTAGTCGGCAGGAGTAATAGAGTCAGCATCTAGGTCGATGTGAAAATCCTTCAGGCAGATATAGAACGGAAGCCGTTCGTTGGTCAGGATGTGAGGATTGTCGGTTTTTACCCAGAACTGCGGAGAGGCCTCACCCAGTCGCAGGTGGAGCTGTCCGCTTTTACTGGTCATGTGAGTAACCAGAGCTCCTGCCAGAATGACGAGCAAACTCACGTGAATCATCAGTACAGCAGGTCGCAGCCACATCTTCTTCTTGATCAACAGCCATGCAGCTGCCAATGCAGTCACGCCCCAAAGCACGACAAACCACCAAGCCCCATAGATGGCAGTGTGCGCCGTGTCGGTTCCCAGACGGTCCTCGACAAAAGTTGCCGCGGCAATGACCACGGCAACAAGTAAGGTTATCAGGAAGGGGATAGTCCTAGAAGTCACGATACTGGCTGTTGTTGCGTTTCTTGACAGCAATACACTCCATCTCAATCAGCCAGGTAGGACGGCATACGGGAGCCAATGCAATTACCGTGGGAATGTTGGGATATCGCTCGGCAAACATGTCGCGTACCACCTCATAGTCAGCCGTGTCACGCAGATAGACAACAATCTGCATCACATCTTCGAACGAGGCCTGTCCCTCGGCCAACAGGGTCTCTACGTTTTCCCACATGCGCTGGGTCTGCTTGACCACATCACCCACATGCATGACTTCACCCTTGTTGTTGATGCTGGCTGTACCCGAGATGAACACGTGAGCACGGTCGCCATATTCCATCACGGTGCCACGCTCAAAGGTCACACCATATTCATAAGTAGGATTGAGATGAGTAGGAGCGTAGAGGTAGCGCTGCTGCAAGGGTTCAAAGCCAGTGATGGCATAGGCTCCAAACTGCACCAGTGCACGAGGGTCGGTAGGCAGAGCGCCAATGCCGGTGCTGGCAATGTAATGAGTCTTGTCCGTCAGGCCTTGAAGCACAAAGTTTGCCCAACGGGCCTTGACCATACCGGCATATTGCGTGTCGACATCGCGAACAAAGAACCATGTGCGGATGCAGTTATCGGCCAGTGTGGCTTGGAATTTCTCCAGTGACTCCTCGTATTCAATCAGCACACTCTCGGTCTGGGTATAGCTGTTGCCACTGTGCTGGTGCATACCCATCTTCCACAGGTGGTTGTAGCCATTGTGACTGCACACGATGGTGTCGTGCTTGTTGGTGATCTCTATGCCGCGCTGCAGATAGAGCCACACGGCAATCTTGCTGCCGTCGAGAGGTTGTTGCTGGATGACGCTGATAGAGACATTTTCCTCGTGCCGCATCAGGGGAGACTGATTGGTGCTGTCCGAGAGGAAATAGCGCTTCATGACATATTTTGCGTCCTCAAACTCGGGCATGGCGAGGATGGCATCTTCTGCAGCATAGATGCGCTCCATCTGACCCTGGAAGAGCTCTTTGCGTGGGTCGACGTGTAGCATAATATGCCACTCGGCTACACCGTTTTCGGGGACAAAGGAGCAGCACTCCATGGTCACACCTAGCGACTCCAAATAGGTTTTATTGTATTTCATAGTGCAAATATACGATATTTCTATTAATTCCCCAAGGATTTTATCCAGTCATCGATGATTTGTTTCACCTCTTCTAGATTTTCTTTGAATTGACTGCTCAGAACCTCGGTATGATTGTAGTGTAGAATATTCTCTCCGCCCTCGTGCAGAATTAGTCGCAATAGCGATTCCTCGGGGTTGCCGCTGCAGACACGAGTATAGCCTTCTCGTTGGGTCGAAGCGACATTTACCAGGTTACTCTTGGCATTACCGGTTGTGAGATCGAGGTTACCGGCCTTGCGTCCGTTGGCGCCATGACACTGGATGCAAGCTCGATTGAAGATGCCGTATTGCATGCAGCCCATTAGGTCCACGTCGATATTGCCTAGATCCAGGTAGATGGTGTCCTGAGGAGTGTG
This sequence comes from Bacteroidaceae bacterium, assembly GCA_045600505.1. Taxonomy (GTDB): domain Bacteria; phylum Bacteroidota; class Bacteroidia; order Bacteroidales; family Bacteroidaceae; genus Physcousia. Next base: position 44,873 of record JAZRYA010000100.1, on the reverse strand, counting down.
GTCCTCGTAGTCATCCATTTTGATATTGGCCAGGGAGATGATGCGCTTGCGCAACTTGTTGGTGATAGCCAGTTCCACAGTGTTCACACTACTGCTGACATTGCTGAGCACCACCTCCATATTGCCATCCTCGACGCTGGCTGGTAGGGCACGTTGCATCACGGCATATTTACTGTCATGAGAGAATCCCGCAATTGCAACCGTATAGTCCGATTCTTCCCAGGCACCCATGCCCTGGATGTGGGCCATCACTTTGACAGTCTTGCCATTGCTGCTTATTTGATAAGAACTTTCCTCGATATCACCACTGTCACAACTGACAGTTACGAGGATGAGGCTCAGAAGATATAAAAATCGACTCATGTAGAATGGGAGTTAGAAGCTGTATTGCAACTGCAGTGTTGCACTGTGTGTGCTGATACCTAGATCATCGTTGTCACGGTCCAACTGGGTGTCGTGACCATAACGGCCGGTAAATTGGTACATTGCGCTTAATTTCAGGTTGCACTTGTTGATGTAGTAATTCATCACCACAGCAGGCATATTAAGAAATCCGTCCTTATTGCTGCCATTACGGTCCATAAAGTCGTAGCGTGCACCCACTTGCAAGGCAGGAGTACAGAAATATCCTATCTGACCGTAGGCACCCCAGTAGTTGTATTTTTCATCGATTTTCTGTCTCTTGGTGAAGCCCACGTGCATCCAACAGGCCTCGGCAGCAACATACCATCGATTGTATAGCATGCTCCATTCCACCCCCAGACGACTATCGTTGGTGCTTTCGTTTTCACTTTCCACGTTGATGCTGCCACTCACACCCATCAGCATGTGACGGCCTTTGAGCATGTGGCTGTTTCCTTGCGTGGCGGGCATCTTGCCCCAAGGCATGAAGGTGAGTCGACCGGCGTAGAGCAACGAGGGGATGTGCCAATCGTCGCTGAGGGTTTTTGTTGCAGTGTTTATGCTGCTTCCGCTACCATTCCACAGACCCACTTCGTACCCCATCATCCAGTTGTCCTTCTTCTGCTTGTTCAGTTTGGTCATGCCATGGAACTCGACACCTAGGTCAAAACCTGTACCGATGTTAGGTGTCACTGCGTTGAGGCTATAAGGCATGATAGTGGAAGCCGTGAGAGATGAGGGTAGAACGGGAAAGAGTGTTTCGCCCAATGTAGTGAGATAGGCATGGGTGAAAGGGGTCTTGAATTTACCAGCACGGAATCGTGCGGCAGGACTCAGACGATAATCCACCCAGGCTTGCTGCAGGACATTGGCCCCAGTGGCAGCAGCATTGATGCTGACATTGTAGTCCAAACGCCCAAAAGTAGTACCCGTGAAGCCCAGGATAGCATAGGGGATGCCAAATCCGCTATTGGCTACATTGTCCTGATTGTAAGCCTTGTCCAAGCCCTCATCATCGTAGAAATTGTAACATCCCTTGGTCTGCAGGAACAGATAGGGTTTGAATACAAACTTACCATCACGGCTTTGCAGGGTAAAACCTCGGTCGTCGGCAATGCCCAACACACCGTTTTCCATGTCGATGTGACTGTCATGATCTAGTTTGGCGCTCTCGATGTTGTACTTCTCGTACACCACGCCTTGGCTCTCTTCTTCATTTTCGTTCTCGCTTCCCCATACAGGGAGTGCAGCAAAGGCCATCATGGCCAGGAATATTGAATATATCTTCATGTCAGATAGTTTGTTACAGACTTTCCAGGAATCGAACCAAAGCACTGCGGTCCTCCTTGTTCATATTCATAAATAGGTTTTTCGACGCCTCTCCTTCTCCACCGTGCCACAGGATGGCCTCGGTCAGATTGCGTGCTCTGCCATCGTGCAGGAAGTAGGTGTGTGCATTTACCTTTTCTTGCAAACCGATGCCCCACAGGGGCGTGGTTCTCCATTCATTACCTCGTGCCAAACCACTGACGTAGTTGTCATTCAGCCCCACACCCATAATCTCGCTACCCATGTCGTGGAGCAGGTAATCGCTGTAGGGGTGAATGGTCTGGCTGCCTAGCCAGGGTAGTTCGGTACCGTTGAGCAAGGTTGCACCGCGTGGTCGGGTGTGCAGAGTCGTCACATGGCACAGGTGGCATTTTGCCTCGTAGAAACGCTGCTGGCCAATGTCAATGTATAGGCGTTCTGTGATCTTTTTACCTTTGTAGTTTACATGTGTGGAATTGCTTCCCAGACGACGAGCAGGTACACCCAGCCCGTGCATATAGAGGTCTACGTTTTCCATGTCCTCGGTGCTAACGTCCAGTTTGTCGTATAGCAATCCCATCATCGAACCCTCTTGCATCTGGGATTGACCCTCGCAAATCTTTTCGGGATATCGGCTGTTGGTTGCGCCCATATCGCTAGAAAAGCCCAATTCAACGGTCAAATCGGCATGTTGGGCCTTGTTGCCAGAGAGTCCCAACTGTCTGACACCACGTTCGGTAATGTAGTTACATCTGCCACTGATGCCGTATTCCGGATAGTTGCTTTTGCGTGCAAGAGCCTCGATTTCGTTGCGGTCCAAGGCCATCATCTGCCCCATGCCAACATGGCGAAGTGGAATGCGTACAGTACAAAAGAGTTCGTTGGGGTCGATGGGCTCTTGTGTGTTGCCATAGGGAGCATACCAGTCGGTGATGGTGTATTCGGGGTAAACCAGCGAATAAGGTTCACCATCTGGGAAACGGAACAGCTCCTCGTGCCACCGGCATTCCAGTTTGCCTTCAGCAGTGACGCCATAGATGCTCTGGTCATGCAGCACTCGGCCATAGTTTTGAAAGAAGGCCCCGTTTTTGCGAGTGATGTAGACCAACATCGAGCTGAATCCGTACTCGCCACTGCCGTAGATGGGAGTACCATCAGGGTCTGTGCCAGTTTGGGTCCACAGTGCAGGTTTGGTGCGACCTGCATTACGGTGGCATGAGCCACAACTGTATCCTGCATACACAGGACCCAGGCCTTGGCTCTGGCTCAAAGCATCGTCGTAGAGTTTGTCACCCTTGGTAAATCGTTTTTGATTGGCAGGAATATCTGCAATCCAGTCGGCATCAGTGTCAAATGCGTAGGACGAATTGATGAACACCGTAGAGGTACCCGCACTGAGCGCATAGCCCTCGGGTATCTCGATTTGGGTGACGTCATACTCCTCGCTGTCCTGACATCCTATCAGGACGAGCATGAGGAGGGGTATGGTGCTAAGCAGTTTTCTGTTTGTCATTTGATGGTTCGGGGCTGTCCATTCTTGAAGAGTAGGAACTCGAGGGTGTGGAAACCACGCACGTTTTGTGCTGCTGCGATGGTTTCATCCTCCTCGTCGAACTCGCCATTCCACTCTAGATCATCGAAGTTACCACTGGTCAGGATACCCTTGAGTGCATCTGCATCTAGAGGCCAAGAGTCCATGTTGGGGTCCAGTCCCAGGTCGGCAACGGGGCCAAAGAGGAAAGCCTCGCTGGTTTCCCAGGGTTCGCGGGCATCGAGCCATGCTTGGGCTGCCAGTTCCAAAGTGTGATTGCTGGGGTTGTTGGCCAGATTACGAACGGCTGTGTTTAGGGCTGTGTTCTTGGTCACTAGGTCCTCGTAAGTAGGCAGAACGACAGCGTCTACATAGGTCTCAACGATAGACTTCAGTTCGGTCTCGTCAACCCCCATCATTACGGGTTTCAGTTCGTTGCTCAAGGCCTTCTCCAGAGACGAACAAGCCTGCTGAGCGGCCAACACGCTGGCACTGCCGATGTGGCTACGGAAGGGGGCAGACATACCCTTGATAGCCTCGTAAGCTGCGTTGATCTTAGAGTGGATGTCGGCATACAAGGTGTTGTTGTGCAGACGCAAGTAAGCGGCAATGCTGCTGTTAGCAATGCTGCCGTTGCGACTGCCACAGAAGGCGTTGCGGATAGAGAGGATATTGTTGCTATAATCGTCGATGGAGTGGTAACTGTACCACGATTCCACGGCATAGACGGCGTCTGTGTATTTTCCGCTCTCCCATAGATCGCGAGGCTCGCCAATCTTGGCAGTGCCCACTTCGTTGGCGATGTCAGCACAACCCTCGATGATTTCTTGCAGACAGTTGCTATAGCTGGCGTAGGTCTTGCCCGCACCAGGAGTCTTGAAGGTCTCGGCATAGGCGCCCTCTCCCTTGTAATCACGGGCCCAGGCGTTGCGCAGACTGGTGGCATCGCTGGTCAGCAGGTTGGCAACTTGCACACTGTATTGAGTCCAGTTGACCAGATTGCTTTGGGTGATTTCCAGTTGATCTTCCTCGATGGTTACCTGAGAGGTTCCCTCGGGAATTTCCTTCTCATCGTCTTCTCTGCAGGATGTCAGGCTCAAGCTCATGGCCACGAGGCCCAGAAATAACAGGTTCTTTTTCATATTTTCGTTTATATTTGGTTATTCTTATTTCTTGAAATTGGTCTTGTTGTCACGGATAAACCAGTTGACAAAACCTACGCCCAGGGCAAACTCATTCTCGTTGTTGTATTTGCCACCTCCGATTGTGCGGTGAGTGTAATCGGCCTTGATTATCAGGTAGGGAAGGGGACGATAGTTGATACCGGCTACCCACATCGAGGTCTTGAATCGCGCATCGGCTGAGGTGCTGTTATATTTGTCGGTGATCACCTTCTCCTGAGGATTGTAGTATTCATATCGAGCAAAGGGGATGAGGTCGGGCATCTTGCTGTTGTTTGCAAATCCCTTGATTCTCAAACCAGCTTCTGCACCATAACTCACTGCACGTGAAGCAATAGGCGATGTGCGAGTGTAGGGAGAAAGGTTGCTCAGCATACCGTTCTTGGCACTCAACTGACTGCTGTTGCCGATGTGTCCGCTCAACACGTTTCCTCGGGCGATGACCCATCGGTTCTGGTACTGTGCATCGATGCTCCATATATGGATGGGAATGCGGAAGTTATAGGTTTGAGGCTTGTCGCTGTTGCTTCCAGCGTTGTTGCAGTAGTAGAAGCTGGCTCCAAGGCGCAGACCGGGGATACCTCGATAATTCAGTCTGGCTACATAGGCAGGGCTGGTGAAGTTGTCCTCTTCGAAGAAACCCTGTTTAGCTCCACCCAACCATTGATTGCGGTTGATACCATTGGCATTGAGACCTGCCACTATCATGGCTTCGTAATCCATCGATGCCCATCTGCGTCCCATCTGTCCCTGGATGGCAATACCCGTTTCATGCCATGTACTTGGCAACAGAGTGGTTTCACCCTCGGGACGCACGGTGCCAAAGAAGTTGATGGGTTCGTGGTGCGAGTTGGTCAGGCCTACAGGGACAATCATATGTCCCATCCTCACGCTAAAAGCATTGTTGAGCCGATACGTGAGGTGAAACTGCTCGATGGCTACCTCGCCACCTCTCTCCACCTCTGTCTCGTACTCTCCGTTCTCGGTGTTCTCGATTTCGTAGGCCACTCCTGTGCCACCACTCTCGAACTCAATTTCGGTGCCCAGTATCCAGTGGCGGTTGAACTTTACGTCGCCAGCTATCACAAATCGGGGGATACTAATGGTGTTTCGGTGCATGTTAGCATTACCGCTGCTGGTGCCTTTGAGACGATTGATGCCATAGTTCTTGAATGCAGCCACCATCTCTCCGTAGCCTCCCAAGCGGTATCGGTTGTAGCTGTCTACGTCTGTCGAATCGGTGTTCCACTGAGCCATGGCAGGCAGATTCATAAGACCTAGAGCAAGTAGGGCGATTTGCTTTTTCAACTGTTGCATAGTAGTGTCAATTTCAAATTTCCGAGTGCAAAATTACGCTGACAAATCTATTCCTACAATACACAAAATGTATGATTTTGGGACGAAAACGGGTATAAAGCCATACCCACATTTGATGATTTTGTGCGTTTCATAGAAGATTCGTGCGTGCCCGACCCCTTTGGAATCAGTTATTTATCGTACCTTTGCATCAACAGAAATTCACGCCTATGACTGAAAAATATCACGAAACAGACCCTATGATTGACGTCATCAGTGACGACTATCGCATGCTGCAGATGATTTCACGCTTTGGCATCACCCTGGGATTTGGTGACCAGACGGTGGGAGCAGCCTGTCATGGTGCGGGTGTCGATGTGTCCACCTTCCTCACGGTGGTCAATTACCTCAAGGACGCTAGCCATGCTCACATCAATGAGATGGTCGACCGTATCGACCTGTCTGCCCTGATGAAGTATCTCAAGAACTCGCATGCCTATTTCATCGACTACCGTTTGCCAGCCATTCGTCGCAAACTGATTTCGGCTATTGACTGTTCGGCTCGCAACCAAATTGCCTTCTTGATACTGAAATTCTACGATGAATACGCTCAGGAGGTGGCTTCGCACATGAATTATGAGGAATCACACGTGCATCCACACGTCAAGAATCTGCTGCAAGGCCGTCTGCCTGCCGAGTCTTTCCAGACGGTTGTGCACCAGCACGAGGCCAATCACTCGAGCATCGAAAAGAGCATCTCCGAGCTCAAGAGCATCATCATCAAGTACTATCCAAATGATGCCAACGCTCCCTTGCTCAACGATGTGCTGATGGACATCTATATGGTGGAGGAGGACCTGTTGACGCATTGTCATCTCGAGGATACGCTCTTTGCCGAGTGTGTCCGTCGATTGGAGGAAGAGGTGCGTCTGCGCGGAGGTGAGTCTGTGCAGGATGAGGCTGAAATAGAGGCTGTTGGCAGTCCTGTTGCTGATGGGCTGAGCGATCGCGAGAAGGAGGTTATAGCCATGGTAGCCCGCGGTTATTCCAACAAGGAGATAGCCGACAAGATGTTTATTGCCGTCAATACGGTGATGACTCACCGTCGCAACATCAGTCGCAAACTGGAAATCCACTCTCCTGCGGGTCTCACCATCTATGCCATCGTCAATGGTCTCATCAATCTCGATGAGGTGAAACTCTGATAGATTTCCAGGAATACAAAGCACCCGGCCTTTCCGTGTTGGAATGGGCCGGGTGCGTGTTTTTATATCTAGCTTTCTCTTACTTCGACAGAATGATGTTGACTAGTTCGGTCACGTCGCTGACGTCGACATTGTTGTCTCCATTGGTGTTGGCAACTTGGTTTTTGCTCTTTTTGTCAAGGATCATATCGACAAGCTCGGTCACGTCTGCAACGTCGATGTTTCCGTCTACATTCACGTCACCCTTTTGCACGCGTTTTGCTGTGAAGCTAATGGTGGTGGCAGGGTTGGTGCAAGCGCCATCTTTGTACAGCGATTCTTGAGATGTGGCAGAGGTGACTCCACTTTTGTTGATTACATAGCCCTCGGGAATGACGATTTTTATGTATTCTTCTTCCGCGAGTCCAGTTGTGGGGAACGTAACTTTGATAACGCCATTTTCAAATGTAGAGGTACAGCCAGAGATGGGATAATCCTTAGGTGCAGTGATGTCTGTTGAGCCAACTCTCTCTTCCACAACTCTGTTGACGGAGATGTTTTCACTGTTCCATTTTGCAAGAGGTTCACCATAGGTGTTGCTTGCAAATTTGATTTCAAATGTATAGGTGTTTGCAGAGTATGGCTGCTTGCTGGTTCCACTTACCAGATTGTTTGTTGCCTTTTCAAAAGTGGGTAGTGCAAACGTCTCCAGGTCACTCTTGGTCACGGTGAACGTGATGGTCATGGCGTCGTTGCTATTACCGCTAGCATCGAGGAACACACCGGCAGGCAGGTTTAGGGAATAGTGTCCGTTGCGAACATGACCATAACTAAGTGAGGCAATGTTTTTATTTGTATATTGGATGTTACTGCTCTGGCAGGGAACGGTTGTTCCAGTTTCTGTGTGGACGATAGAAAGGTCTTTGCCAGCGGTGTCGATTGATGCGAGTATCTTGCTGAAATTAAAGGAAATGCTTAATGGCATTACGAATGTGGCCCCGTCTTCATCTTTGTATTCAGCTTCCCAGGTTGAACCATTGGCGGGGGTGACAGAATTCAACACAAAGGGTGAGTCGTCGCCGGTAACCTCGATCTCGAAATCACAAGCGGCAGTGGGTTTACCACTGGTTGTGGTGAACAAGTTGTAAGGAAGATGCACGTTGTATTTTCCTACGGGCATGGAATAGGGGAACTCCATCTGTGCCTTTCCTGATGATACTGTATAGACGCCGGTATAGCTAGCGGCAGTACCTGTGGTCTTGTTGGTGACTGATATCCAGGTCTTGGCATTAGCATTTGCTCCGCTGCGTGGGGTGCTGGTGTCGTAGGTGAGATTCTCTGCAAAGGTTAGTGTCACCTTCCAGTCTGCAGAGCTAGAACCAGTGGTGTAGTTTGTATCTGCTGCACCGTTAAAAGCTATGCCATCGGTTCCCGTGGGTTCTACAGCAACGTCATCGTCTTTTTCTAGGACAGCCCAAAAGACCATGTTTGAAGATGAGGAACCGGCAGTTTTAGTGTAAGAACCGGGGTTTGTTTTTGCATATGTCGTACTACCAGATCCATTTGTCCACAAATTACAAAAATGGTAACCGGGAGCGGGTTTAACATAATAGTAAACAGTGCAAGGGCGTGTGGGCGTGATTTTCATTCCTGTAGATTGCCAATTAATGGAATTTATGTCCACTTGATCCTCGGTAATAAAAACTTGTCCGGCTTCAGGTACATCTACGTTAGGAGTTCCTTTGAGATAGATCTTGACAGTGCAACCCAGGGTGCCTTGTCCCCAACTCTCCCCCACACCCAGCACGAGCAAGAGCAGGAATGTAATGATGAATTTAAGATTTTTCATATCTGATTTGTTGTTTCTTTTTACCAAAATAGCATGCAAAAGTACAAAAAATCGACAAATTGTACAAGTGAATTGTATGGAAATAGAAAAAAAGAAGCGCCCAGAACATAGTCACTTGACGCGCTATGTCCTGGGCATACCCCTTTCCTAATCTATATGTAGGGGGTGTGGCCTGTTTGACTGTTATGGGACAATCAAGGCCTTTTTTATTGTCTTTTGCTCGTATTTCGGTTACAAAATTCGGAAAAATCGCGTTTTTTTGCAAGAAAAAGGGGTGGGAATTTTGGTATAGAGTAGAAAAAAGGCCAAAATTACCTACCTTTTGGCATCGTACACCTAGGTGTACGGGCCCGTAAGCCCTACCTTTTTCCCTTGTACACTAGGGTGTACGATGCCGAAAGAGTACTCTTTTTACCCACCAAAAAAAATTTTTGAAAAAATTTTGAGCATGCCTTCACATTTCTGCTTAATTAGCTGCTATACAATTAGATATGGTGGTTTTTAGCCTTCACAAAGCTTCACATGCCTTCACACTACGTCTTGCCCTGAATGTTAAGTTGAATAAATGCTAGGTGTGAAGCCTTGTGAAGCTTTGTGAAGGCTGAAATATGCTGTAATTAGATGAAGATTAACGAGTAATGTCGAAATGTGAAGGCTTGCTAAAAATTTTTCGTTTTTTTATTTTCGTTACTTGATCTGCGGCAGTGTGTCGATGTAGTTGTTGGTGCTTCGACATGCTGCCCCGGCAAAGGCGGTAGCCCAGCGAAGGAGTCGGCTCCAGCCCTCTCGATCCATGGTGCTGAGTTCTGCACCGTGAATGTCCTCGGTGACTAGACCATAGATGAGACCTGCGTTGAAGTTGTCGCCTGCACCCACCGTGCTCACGACATCGGTGATTTGGGGTGTTTCAAAGTCCCAGATTCCGGCGGGAGTGCAGATGGTGATGAGGCCTGCTCCACCCGTGCAGATGAAGATGGGACAGTATTGCTTCATGTATTTCTCATAGATCTCTCGTGCGTCTCGCGTACCGTACATAACGTCGAAATCGTCGGCCGATCCACGTACGATGGTGCTGTGCTGCATGTTCCACTGGATAGCGGGAGTCAGTGCCTCCAACTCGTGGCGGTGGCTGGCACGGAAGTTGATGTCATAGTATCGGATAGCATCTCCCTGGCAAGCCGATTCGAGCACCTGTGTCACCTGACTGCGCATGCCGGTGCAACAAGCATAGTAGGAGCCAAACAGTAGAATGTCATCCGTTTGGAAGGTGGGGATAGGAGAATTTTCGCTTACTTTGGGCGTGGGTTTGTAGAAGACGTAGTTGGCGTCTCCCTCCTCGTTCAGATAGGCGAGGGAGATGGCGCTCTTTTCGTCGGGTCGTTGCTCAAAGTATTCGGTTCCCACGTGATTGTCGTGCAGGAAGTCCACGGTTTGTTGTCCCACCACGTCGCCGCCGGTGTATCCCACGAACGAGCAGGGCAAACCGCTTCGGCCTACGGAAATGATACTGTTGAAACTGCTGCCTCCGGGCACTGCAGCTACGGGCTGTTGGTTCTTGAAGAGGATGTCCAGGATGGTCTCCCCCATTGCAATCGTTTTGCGCATCTGTTTGTCTTTAGTGTTGCAAAGGTAGGAAAAATAGGTCAAATGTGGAATGTCTTGCGTCGTCTTTCTGCTATTCTCGGTGTTTTTGTTTGTTTCTCTTGCGCGCGTATATATAATAAGGTTTCTCTTCTTGGGAGAGATTACTTCTTACAAGTGGGAAATACGTCGTCATTCCTTATATAAATAGTCCCATTTTGTACAACAAAAATAAATATATTGGGGAATTTTGGAAAAAAAACAAAAATCTTTTGGTCGGTATTCTTGTTTTTTATAATTTTGCATTCGAGAAATGTTAATTAGGTCACTGGGCGCTCGCCAAAACGGGCTCTCGATGGATTAGGAAAACAAAATTAGGAAGAGAAATTTAAAAAAATTAGTCATGAAAAGGATTTACTCACTTTTCTTTGTTATGCTGCTGTGCCTGGTAGGCTCGGTCGCTAATGCTGCAGTTTATGGTTTGCCTAGTAGTCTGGCATCACAGGGTGGTATAGTAGACGGCAAGGCTAAGGCTGTAAAAGGTTATGCTGGTAAGGTTTCTGGCAACAATGTTTATTACATCCCTGTGGGTCGTGTATTCATCAAGTCAAATGCCGCTCCTCGTGTTACTGGTGATGGTGATATGTATATGACCTCGCTTGTTAATGTTATGGGTATTGGTGAGGGTGCTACCAATTATTGGTCAGTATGGAACATCACTTTCAATGAGGATGACCAGACCGTATACATCCAGAATGAGGGTAACCGTGACATCATGACACCCTTGCAGAAGTATTCTTCTACTGCAACTCGTGACAATGGTTACTTGTACTATACAGGTGTCAGCCCTGTAGGTTATGCTGTGGGTGATACGGATAACGATAGTTACAAGCGATTCACTTGGGATATTATTACCTCAAATGGCCCCTCAAATGGCACTTATAAGTTTGGTCCTAAGGGCAAAAGCACAGTACTGATGTACTTGTGCGCACAGGGAAATAGCCGTGGTAGTAATGAGTGGGGTAACAACAACTATGGTGACCATGTAGTAAAAAGTGGTCTCCGCACTAATAACTATTACTCAGACACCAATACAAATGGTACAACATACCGTCAGGCCCAGTGGAACATTATTCCTCTTACTCCAGAGATGGAGGCAGAGATGTATGCCCGCAATGTGCAGGAATTGAATGGTTATGTAGGCGGTGTGGTAACACTGACAAACGTAGATGCTGTTGACGCTTTGAGCAAGATCAATCAGAACTCTGATGCCGATGTTGAAACAATCTTGGAAGGCGCAACTGATGGCGCAAAGAAGATGAAGCAGATTCTGGGTGACATGGCTAGTGCAGGTGAATTTAGCCAGGAGCTTATCGAGGGTCGACCCTTCTTCTTGGAGAACCTGTGTACCTATCGTCCCTCACTCTATAGCCATCTTTTCAGAAATGGAACAACTTCTTGGATTACAAGTTCAAACGCGGTTGATATTGAGAGTACCCCTCAGGCAGTCTTCTATGTAAATAAGGTTGGTGCAAATTACACGCTTCGTGATGCAAATGGCTACTATATTTCGAATGCCACATCACCTGTACCAACAACGGGTAACGCAAGATTGAACTTTGTTATCGATCCCGTGGTTCCTGGAATTTGGCAGATTCGCAACGTTAATAACAACACTAATCCTTTCCTGACCATTAATGATAATAATCGTTTGACTCACTACAATGTGTCAGAAGTTAGTACCTTGTGGAAGTTCAAGTCTTACACAACATTGGATTATAGTCTGCAGGCTGATCCCGAGGGTAGCAATATCGGTTACACCACCTATGGTCAGTACCTTGACAGCAAGTTGCCCGCTGATGGAAAACTTGAGGCTTGGGCTGCACAAAAGATTGTCTGGGACAACAACGAGATGATGATCACCATGGCATTGCTGCCTACCAGCAAGGATAAGATGGGTGCTACGGTGTACTGGTTGAGGGGTGGCGAAGGTTACCTGATCACCAAGAAAGGAACTTCGAAGACTGATGCAGGAACTGTGAATACCAATCAGGAGGCTCGTTTCATTCCCTCGGAGGATTATGACAACAATCTTCCTGTATTCTATACGGGCGCCAATTTCTTCCGTCCCACATTGGTGGACGGCGTTGTTACCGAGGATAATTGGGAGAAGAACTTCTACCTCAGTTATGTAGAGACCGGTAAGACATATACCCATTGGGGTGGTGAAGATGTTAAGGGTTATGGTGTAGGCTTCTATCGCTTGCAGCCAGGTAAGACCTATAAGTCAGGAAAGGCTTATATCACATTTGCTGACGTGTTCGAGGACGAGAGTAAGCATGTTCCCAAGGCAAATTGGAATACAAAGAACGCTAAGGGTCAGATGATTTTCGTCGACAATGAGGGCGAGACCACTGATATTGTTACCATCAGTGAGGACGGCAGCCTCTACCGCGAGGTGAACACCTACTTCGACTTGTCTGGTCGCCGTGTGGCACAGCCTGTCAAGGGTGGTGTGTACATCAAGAACGGCAAGAAGGTACTCTACTAATAGTACAAGAAACGTAAATTCAAAACAACGAAGATATGAAAAAGAACTATATGAAGCCCGTAAGCACCTGGCAGTTCATCGGTGGAGCTGAGCATCTGGCAGATGATTTCGGAAACTTCGGAAGCAAGGGTGCTGATGGAGATGCCTGGACCAAGGGCGAAAAGGACAACACAAACATCTGGGGCGACGATCAGCAGTCTCTGGGTGGTGGCATTTGGGATAAGTAAAGAAATTCCTTCCTAATCTATATCAGAAAACCGGCAAGGTGTGATGCTTTTATCACATTTTGTCGGTTTTCCTTTGTCAACTGCCGATATCTCCGTACCTTTGCACCCGAATGATAGACAGCCACCATCAATTACTTCGCCTTTTGCAGGTTGCCTTGGGCACTAGTACGGATTACCCAAGTGTTGCCGACTGGCCTGCCGTGATAAAGCTTGCAGCACGGCAAAATGTAATGGGCATGATCTATCTAGCTGTGTGTCGGCTGCCTCAGGAATATCGTCCCTCGCTGGCTGTAATGATGAAGCTGGAGGATTTCCGCCAAAAGATAGAACAAAACAACCAGCGCCTCAACCAGCTCTGCAGTACTCTGGACGCAAGATTGACAGAAGGTGGATACCGCGCGGTGGTTATCAAAGGACAAGGTGTGGCTGCCTTGTACGAGAAACCCCTGCTGCGCTCATGGGGAGACATCGACATGTGGATGGATGGTGGCAAGGATGAAGTGGTGAAATGTGTCCGTTCTCACTTCAGTCGAGTTACAGAGCCTGGTGACTATCATATTGCAGCAACATTGGCCGACGGAACAGAACTGGAAATGCATTATCTGCCTACCGTGATGACCAATCCGTTGCTCAATCGCCGATGGAAGCAATGGCTCGAGGAGCAGCGCCCCCATCAGTGGAACAATCTACGAGAGCTGCCACAAGATGTGGGTAGCATACATGTTCCCACGGCGGGATTTGATGTAGTATTTCTCACGCTTCATTTCTTCCGCCATTGGAGTTTTGAGGGCTGTGGACTCAAGCAGTTGTTGGACATCTACCATGTCCTGCTCCGTGCAGAAGTTCCCCTGGATGAGGCCTACGAGGCTCTCTGTCGATTGGGTATGAAACGCATGGCGCGAGCTATTATGTATGTCATGGGTGAGTTGGGCTTGCCTCGGAATCGTATGATCTGCGAACCAGATGTCTACTGGGGTAAGCGATTCCTGGATGACGTGATGCAAACCGGATGGGTCAGCGCCGATGAAATGCTGACCGGAAAGATAGGACAAGAGCGGAACCTACATAAGTTGGCACGCCGACTATGGCGCCACTTGCGACTCCTACCTCTTGCCCCACTAGAAATACCTCTATTGTTGCCCATGAATGTGTGGCATAAATTGAATTGAAAAGAAAAAGTTAATGAAAACATTCCAAGAATTGGGCCTGTGTACCGAGTTGTTGCAGGCGATAGAAGAACAAGGATACGAACACCCCATGCCCGTGCAAGAGGCTGTGCTCACTTCACTCTCACATGAGGGAGAGGAAGATGAAGTGGGATTCACCAGCGACCTCATCGTGCTGGCACAGACAGGTACCGGTAAAACAGCAGCTTATGGTCTGCCCTTGCTCCAGCAGATGCACATAACCCCATCGGATGGTGAGCACCGTGTGAGAGCCTTGGTGCTTAGCCCCACTCGCGAACTCTGTCTGCAGATTGCAGATGACCTGATGGGCTTTGCCAAGTATATGCCCGAGTTACGCGTTCTGGCCGTGTATGGTGGTGCCAATATAGAGCCCCAAATACGTGCGTTGAAGCATGGTATAGATATCGTTGTTGCAACACCTGGTCGACTACTAGACCTGATGAAGCGTGGTGCAGCAGACTTGAGTCTGGTGCAGAACTTAGTATTGGACGAGGCCGATGAGATGCTCTCTATGGGCTTCCAGGAGGACCTCGACGCTATTCTGGAGGGTGTGCCTAGCAGTCACAATACGCTCCTCTTCAGTGCCACCATGAGCAAGGAGATAGAGCGCATAGCCAAGAATTACCTGCACGATGCACAGACCATCCAGGTGGGTAGTCGTAATGAGGGTGCAGAGAATGTGAACCACGTATATTATATGGTACACGCGCGCGACAAGTATTTGGCTCTGAAACGCGTGGTGGATTATTACCCCAAGATCTATGCAATTATCTTCTGCCGTACTCGCATGGAGACCCAGGAGGTGGCTGATAATCTGATACGTGACGGATACAATGCCGACTCGCTGCATGGTGACTTGAGCCAACAGCAGCGTGATCTGACTATGCAGAAGTTCCGTCAGCACAGAACTCAGTTGTTGGTGGCTACCGACGTGGCTGCTCGTGGTCTGGATGTGGATGATCTGACTCATGTCATCAACTATGGCATGCCCGATGATACCGAGAATTACACCCATCGTAGCGGACGTACGGGTCGTGCTGGCAAAAAGGGTACATCCATCTGTATTGTCAATCTGCGTGAACGTGGTAAGATACGCCTCGTGGAGAAGGTTATCCAGAAGGAGTTTGTCAAGGGCACTTTGCCTGACCCCAAGGAGATCTGTGGCAAACAACTCTATCATGTCATCGACGAAATCGAGCGCGTGGAGGTGGAAGAAGAGGATATCGCTCCCTTTATGGACGAGGTGAACAAGCGCTGGGAGTGGTTGGACAAGGAAGACTTGATCAAGCGAGTTCTTTCACGAGAGTTTGGTCGCTTCCTACAGTATTATGCCAATGCACCTGAGATAGAGGATGTAGACAGCAAGCAAAAGAGCGCCGATGATGGTAAGCGCCGTGACCGCAAGCGCAAGAATGACCATACTGCCGAGGAAGGATACAAGAGACTCTTCCTGACCGTGAGCAAGGTGGACGGCTTCTATGCCAAGGAGATTATCAAGCTGATCAACGACCATGTCAAGGGTGACAAGATACAGGTTGGTCGCATCGACCTGATGAAGAACTTCTCCTTTGTAGAGGTAGCCGAGGAAGATGCAGATCGTGTAATCAAGGCACTCAATGGTATACGTGTCAAGGGTCGTGATGTGGCAGTCGAAGAGGCCACTAGCGAATCTAACTCATCTCAGGGAGGTGAGAAGCGCGAGCGTAAAGCACCTCGAAGAGATGCAGCTCCCAAGCGCGACCGTGGCGAACGTCCTGCTGCCAAGGCTGAGAAGGCTCCCAAGCGTGAGAAGAAGGCAGAAAAGAAGACAAAGCCCAGTCGTGAGGAACGCGGATATACTGCTGCTCGTGGCAAGATCTATGCCAAGGAGGATTGGATGCAGTTCTTTGAAGGAGACGGCAATCGTCCCTCGAAGGCTCAGCGTAAGGCAGAAAAACTGGCAAAGGATGGTTTGCGTGGCGAGGAACCTGATTTTAGTGAAGAGGGTTGGGCACGCCGTTATCCCAAGAAAAAGAAATAAAAATCACAAATATGAAGAAGTTTATTGTAATGCTGTTGCTGGCCCTCCCTTTGGTGGGTCATGCCGACGAGGGCATGTGGATGCTCAACAAGATTGATCCCAAGACAGCCGAGGTGATGAAGAGTCTGGGTCTGACCTTGACTCCCAATGAATTGTACAACCCCGATGGTGTAAGTCTGAAGGATGCTGTCGTGGATTTCGGTGATTTCTGTTCGGGTGTGGTAGTTAGCCCCGATGGTCTGGTGTTCACCAATCACCATTGTGGTTATGGCGCTATCCAGTCCCTATCTACTCCCGAGGATGATATCCTGAAGAATGGTTTTGTGGCTCACAATCACAGCGAGGAGCGTCCTGCAGAGGGCTTGTTCGTGCGTTTTCTGGACCGTACCGAGGAGTGTACAGGTCGTGTGATGCGTGCTATGAACGAGATCTATGCGGCTCACAAAGGGACAGATACTAAGACCCTGAACGTGCAGTACATGGATTCTGTAGTGACCGCTGTAGAGCGCGAGTATCAGCAAGCCAATCCTGACAAGTATGTCCTGGTGAAGAGCTACTATGGTGACAATGCTTTCTATGCTTCTATCTATAAGGTGTATAATGACATCCGCCTTGTGTTCACTGCTACCGAGACTCTGGGTAAGTTTGGTGGTGACACAGACAACTGGATGTGGCCTCGCCAGACTTGCGACTTCAGCGTTTTCCGTATCTATGCTGATAAGAACGGTGAGCCTGCAGAGTATAGCGAGGACAATGTGCCCTTGCAGGCTAAGCGCTATGCCAAGGTAAGCATCGATGGCTATCAGCCTGGTGACTATTGCATGACCATCGGTTACCCTGGCAGCACTAGTCGTTATCTCTCTAGCTATGGTATCCAGGAGCGCACTGGTGCTCAGAACATGGCTATGATTGAGGTTCGTGGCGCTAAACAAGAGGTGTGGAAGAAGTGGATGACCAGTGAGCGTGCCATCGGCATTAAGTATGCTAGCAAGTTTGCCAGCAGCAGCAACTACTGGAAGAACTCTATCGGTATGAACAAGGCTTTGGCCGAGTTGAACGTGGTGGGACAGAAGCAGGAACTCGAGAAGCAAATCACCCGCTGGTATAGCAAGAACGAGGGCCTCAAGGCTCGCTTTGGCACCATGTTGAGCGAACTGGAACAGGCATATGGCGAGCGTTTCAAACCCCTCTACTGTGCAAGTTTCTTCAGCGAGACCTTCCTGCGTGGTATTGAGATTCGTCGTGCAGCCCAGATTCTGGCTAGCATGCCTCAAGATGCCGACACCACTACCATTGCTGTCAACCGTCAGCGTCTGGCCGATTTCTACAAAGACTATGATGCACGTGTCGACCAGGAAGTGATGGGCACTTTGCTCAAGTTCTACCGTGGAAAGGTAGAGGCAGACTATTTGCCTGCTTGCTATCAGGTAATTGATAGTGTCTATGGAGGCGATTGTGACGCTTATGCCAAGGATCTCTTCAGCAAGACCATCCTGACCGATCCCTCTTGCATCGACAAGGTGTTGGCAGACAGCACTCTGCGTGAGACAGACCCCGGTATGATCTATGCAGATGGTCTGCTGGATACCTATGCCAGCATCTCAGCTCGCATGCGTGGCACTGTAAGCACGATTGAGTACAACGAGCATATGTTGACTCAGGCCTTGCTGGAAATGGATCAGGAGAATGCACACTACAGCGACGCCAACTTCTCTATGCGCCTCTCTTATGGATACATCCAGGATTACACTGCTGGTGGCAATCACTTTGATTACTATACCAACAGTCAGAGTTTGTTGGATAAGGCTGCTCAGCAGGACAAGATCGAGGATTACAAGTTGGAAGAGGACATCGTAAGTCTGATCAAGAAAGGTGAATTTGGTCGATATGCCGACAAGAAGACAGGTGATATGCACCTCTGCTTCCTGTCTAATAATGACATCACTGGTGGAAACTCGGGTAGTCCCATGTTTAATGGCAAGGGTGAACTCATCGGTCTTGCCTTCGATGGAAACTGGGAGGCTATGAGTGGTGATATTTCATTTGACAATAACCTGCAGCGTTGCATCGGAGTGGATATCCGCTTTGTGCTCTACTTGATTGACAAATGGGGTGGTGCTAGCAACCTGATCAAGGAATTGGGCCTATAATTGGTCCAACATAGCACGGGCAACTCGTGCCATCACATCTACGTTGATGGCGTTGCCCAGTGTACTGTAGCGACGACTGATGCGAAAGTGCCATCGGTCGTCGCCCCATTTTATATCCTGTAGACCTTGCAGACGGGCAACTTCATCAACGGTGATGAATCGGCCATAGTGACGTCCTACTCGCACCCAGGGGAAGTAAGGCAATTCGCTGGTTACTGTGGTGACTGCTGGGCATACCCGGGTCTCGTTGACGCGAATGCCACTACTGCGGAACTGCAGCAGATAACGATAAATGTCCATCTCATCGGCAGGGCGGTTACCCACACGCCATTCCATACGTTGATGACTTAGTTGGCACTTCTTTATTTTCTTGAGCCAGGGGTCGAGCCATTCCTTGTGCTGGTCATAAAAAGCGCGATTCTGCCGGATGATACGTCGTTGCTCGATGGTAAGGGGAGTGCGGGCATAGATGGGAAGACAGGCGATGCAAGCCTCGCGAGTACGCCCCTTGATGGGTTTGCCAAACTCACCCTGGCATTTTCGCAATTCGGATAAGGGTAATTGGCTGGGTTCTACATCCCAGTAGGGGTAGGTGGCACCTAGTTCCATAGCCCAAGTGGGGTTGTTGGGCAGCTCTCCGCCATGGTTGATGGTCTCGTGTACAAACTCGTCCCACAGTTTCAGCGTGAGGTGTTTGTCCTTGGTTACCTGTTTTCCCTCGGGGTCTTTTGTATTGATGATGTCACGTATGTCCATCCCCTCGCGTTCAAAGGGTTCGGGGAAATGGAAGCGTTCTGCCATCTGTTCGTCGGTCAAGCCACGTCGGCACACGATATAGACGCGTTTGCGTCGCTGGGGAGTGCCATACATGTGAGGCGACAGAATAGCCACAGCCACGCCATAGCCATGCTCGTTGAGGTGCTGGTGGATGACCTCCCATGTTCGTCCGTCATCATGATGAAACAACTGGTTGACGTTCTCCAGCAAGGCATAGGGCGTCTTGTGATAGTCCAGTATACGGATAATTTCGAGGAACAGATTGCCTCGTGCATCTTCGAATCCCTCTTTTTTGCCAGCGAGAGAGAACGGTTGACAGGGAAATCCTGCACACAGAATATCATGTGCAGGGATGTTCTCGCTGGCAATTTGGGTGATGTCTCCCTCGATGGGTGTACCGGGGAAGTTCATCTTGTAGAGTTTCCTCAGTCCCTTGCGTATCTCGCAAGCCCACACGCACTCCGCTCCTACCTGGTCGAGGGCTAGGTGAAATCCACCTACACCCGCAAAAAGGTCGATGAAACGGAGTTTTTCCATGGGATGATTATCTGAAATACTTGCCGACGACAGGCAGACTCTTGAGAGGCAGGTCGTGGTAGATGATGTGTCCGACAAAGGCAATCACCAGCAGGGTGTTGATGCCCAATGCTGCCCAGATGGGCAGATTGTCGTTACTCCACTGCATGATGACGTAGAACAACACTGTGATAGCCACGTAGACGGCAATGCTCTTCATGGGATAGCGAATGGGATTCTTTATTTGTCCCACGATATAGCTGAGCACCATGGCAGTTCCGTAACCAGCAAATCCTCCCAAAGCGCAAGCCATGTAGTTGTACTTGGGTATAAATATCAGGTTGATGGCAAAGAGCATAGTGCAGCCAGCCAGTGAAAACCATGCTCCGTAGATGGTCTTGTCGATAAGTTTGTACCAGAACGAGAGGTTGAAATACACGCCCATCATGATTTCTGCAGCCATGACAATAGGAACCACCTTCAAGCCCTCGCGGTATTCAGGTCCGATGATGTTCTGCAAAATGTCCATGTATCCCACCACACATAAGAAGGCCAGGAGTGTGAAGATGATGAAGTATTTCATGCCTAATGCGTAGGTCTCGTTCTTGTCTTTGTCTTTGGCTTGTGCAAAGACGATAGGCTCATAGGCATAACGGAAGGCTTGAGTAATCATGGCCATTATCATAGCAATCTTGACACAACCGCCATAGATGCCTAGCAGATGTTTTCCTTCCGTTTCATCGGGATAAACCAAGGGGAAAATGATCTTGTCGGCTGTCTGGTTTAGAATGCCTGCAATACCTAGCACGAGCAAGGGCCAAGTGTATTTCAACATACGCACCAGTAGTTTGCCATCGAAATTCCACTCAATTTTGCAGAAGTCGGGGATGAAGAAGAAGGTCATCAAGCCCGAGCAAACCAGATTGAGAATAAAGACGTATGTTACATCTCGAATGCCCAGAACCACGAAGAAAAGTAAGTTTAGCCCGATGTTGAGTCCAATGAACAGCATTTTGATGAAGGCAAACTTGATGGGGCGACGCTTGTATCTCAGGTAGCAGAAGGGAATGGCCTGCACTACGTCGATGCTAGCAACCATTGCCATCATCAGGATATAGTCGTGATGATTGGGATATTTGACGAACACGCCTATGGGATTTATCCCCAGCGCCACGATGCACATAAACAGTACAGCGAGTGCGCACAGGAAGATAAAACTGGTAGAAAAAACCGTATCGGGTTTCTCCTCGTCTTTGTTGGCAAAGCGGAAGAAGGTGGTCTCCATGCCGAAGGTTAGGAAGACCAGAATCAAAGCCACATAGCCATATAGGTTAGTTACGATTCCGTAATCGGCAGGATTCAACACGCGGGTGTATAGAGGCACGAGCATGTAGTTGAGGAATCGTCCCAGAATGCTTGAAAGTCCATAGATGGCCGTGTCTTTGGCCAGAGTTTTCATATTTGCCATGTTATGCAAAGAATAGATAAGCGATAGCAATAGCGGCTATCACGCCTACAATGTCAGTCAACAAGCCTGCAGCTACGGCATGACGGGTGTTGCGGACACCCACACTGCCGAAGTACACGGCCAAGATGTAGAATGTGGTGTCGGTGGCTCCCTGGAAGATGCAAGAGAGTCGACCCACAAAGCTGTCAGGTCCATAGGTGCTCATGGCGTCGACCATCATACCACGTGCTCCACTGCCGCTCAGGGGCTTCATGATGGCAGTAGGCAGAGCACCCACAAAGTCGGCATTGCCACCCAGGGCTGTGATGCCCTTGGTCAGTCCTCCGATGACGATGTCCATAGCCCCCGAAGCACGGAACACGCCGATGGCCACTAGTATGGCCACCAGATAGGGGATGATGCGGACTGAAGTCTCGAAACCGCCCTTGGCACCCTCGATGAACGCCTCGTAGACATTCACCTTCTTGCGCACACCAGCCAAGATGAAAGCGATGATGATGGTAAAGAGCAGCATGTTGGCGATGGTGGTGCTCCAGAGGTTCATCACCTCGCGGTCTACCTGAGTGCTAGCCCAGATGACTGCGCTCACAAGGAGGCAAAGACCGAGCACTGTGCCCAGAATGGTTCTGTTGAAGAGGTTGATTTTTTGATACAGACTGGTGATGATGATACCTGCGAGAGTGGCGGCTGTGGTTGCTAATAAAATAGGTATAAACACATCCGTGGGCTGAGCTGCACCCATCTGCGCACGGTACACCAGGATGCTGACGGGGATGAGTGTCAGTCCGCTGGTGTTGAGCACCAGAAACATAATCATAGGGTTACTGGCGGTGTCCTTCTTTTGGTTCAACTCTTGCATGCCCTCCATGGCCTTCAGTCCCAGGGGTGTGGCGGCATTGTCCAGCCCCAGCATGTTGGCGCTCAGGTTCATGAAGATGTGACCAAATACGGGATGTCCGGCAGGAATCTCGGGAAAGAGGCGGGTGAACAGGGGAGAGAGCAGCCGAGCCAGTGCATTGACCAGTCCGCCTTTTTCTCCGATTCTCATGATTCCCATCCATAGCGACAGGGTACCTGTCAGGCCCAGGGAGATCTCAAACGCCGTCTTTGCACTCTCAAATGTAGAGTCCATAATCGCGGGGAATACCTCGGTGTTTCCCGTCAGTAGCTGTCCTAGCGCCATCAGAAAGGCGGTCAGGAAGAAGCAAATCCAGATGTAATTAAGTACCATACCAACTACAAAGGTACACAAAAATAGCGCTTGCCCTATAGAAATAGGGCATAAAATTTAGCAAGAAAGTGCATTTGGTTTCGAGAGAGTACATGTCTGACCCCGAGAGAGTACTCTTATGCCCTCGAAAGAGTACTCTTTTTGCCCCGAAACAGTACTCTTTTGGTGCCAGACATGTACTCTCTCGGATACAAAAAAGGGGAGAATGCCTTGGCACCCTCCCCTCGGTATGTAGAATTCTTTGGAATTACTTCATTACCTTCTTGCCATTGATGATGTACAGACCCTTGACAGCCTTGCTGACACGACGGCCAGCCAGGTCATAAATGACAGCATCCTTCTCGGCGGTGATGCCCTGGATAGCGTCGGTGCTACCATTTAGGCTTACCAGCTTGGCACCTGTGTTGGTCTCGTAAACTACGTCGCCGCTGCTGTGGGTGTACTTGGTGATGGTGCACTCAAAGATGACAGCGTCGCCAATCTTCAGCTGATCCTCGGCGGTGAACTTAGCACCCTCGAACCAGTAACCACGGTAGATCTCGAACTGCTCGCCCTCGGTGCTGCCGTCGGCAGAGATGAAGAAAGTAGCGTTACCATAGTTGGTGTCGCAGATGGGGTTACCCTCCTTCAGGGGAGCGCTGATGATACCCTTGACGTATACGGTCTTGCTCAGGTCGCTCTTCTCATCCTCGATGAGCTTGATTGCCTCGCTCACGGTGTAAGCAGTCTCGATGGTGTTGCTGATGTCGTTCAGCTCTACAGTCTCACCCTCGGCCTTAACGTCAGTTACAACGATGTTCATGTACTTGTTGGTGCCGCTCTGGTACATAGCAAAACCGGTGAGCACGTAAGTGTTACCGTTGGCCAACTTAGCCTTGATCTCGTCGTTGGGAGCAATGATAGAACCAACAGCCTTCTCTGCATCCTCTACGTTTACGTTGTAGTAGTTGCCGCTGATGGTCAACTTACCGGTAATCTGCACGTAGTCGATATCGGGAGCAGCTACCCACTCGTCCATCTCGGCACCAGTCATGATGGTGGGAGTGGGGTAGGTAACGGTACCTGCAGAAACAACCTCTACCTTGGCGCTCTTGAACTGGTTGAAACCACCATAAGCGCTTACCTCACCAGTTACGGTGACAACATCGCCAACCTTTACGTCAGCAGCACCGTAGTGGAAGATGAAACCGGTCTTGTCACCTACTACGAAGCTGCTTGCGCCAGTAGCATAGACAGAACCCTGAACGGTAGCAGTAGTACCAGCTGCAGCAGCCTGAGCCTCGGCAACGGTAATAGTGCCCTCGATTTCGCCGCCAGTCTCACCACCGGTCTCGCCACCCTCGGCAATACCGCCATCGGTGGTGGTCAGAGAAGCGTCGTCGACCAGGACGGTAGATGCAACGAAGTTCTTGCTGTGCATGATTACCAGCGACAGGGTCTTCTGTTCTTCCAGAGTGAACTCGTAGGTCAACTTGGTCCAGTCTGTAGAGATGGTGTCAGGACCATTGTACTCATTCTTGTTTTTGCCATAGGTGTAAGAACCTACCTTGTGGCTGGTAACGGGAGTGTAACCGAGACGGGTTGCAGCCTGGTCGGCAGCAGCCTTTACGTATACGCTGAAGGTGTAGGTTCCAGGCTTCAGGGTAATCTCGTTGGTGGCCAAACGGCCATTATTCTCCTTAGATGCACCTGCGGTCTTGTTAGTCATTGCAACAGCTGCAGCGCCGCCATGTACGTCGGTACTCTTGGTGGTGTTTACATTAGAACCTGCGGTCATGCCGTTGGCGTCGGTAGCAGCCAGCCATCCGGTAGGGACATCACCAGTCCACTCCTCGAAACCTCCGTTGGTCAGGAGCTCGGTCTGAGCGTAAGAAAGAGTTGCAGTCAGTACTGCAGCAATTGTGAGTAAAAACTTTTTCATAAGCAAACTTTGTTTAATTAGTATTGATAATGAGCACAAAGTTACAAAAAATAAATATTCTAAGAATATTCCTCCCCCAATAATGTTTGTTAATTACTCAAATTTTCATATCTTTGCAATACTATGCAAGAGGATTTCGACATAAGAGAACAGGGTTACCAGAAGGAAAAGGACTTTGAAAACGCCCTTCGCCCTCTGAGATTTGAGGATTTCAGTGGACAGCAGAAGGTGGTGGATAATCTGCGTGTCTTTGTCGAGGCTGCCAAATACCGTGGTGAGCCTTTGGACCACACCTTGCTCCACGGTCCTCCAGGATTGGGTAAGACTACATTATCTAATATTATAGCCAATGAGTTGGGCGTGGGTTTCAAATTGACCAGTGGTCCTGTGCTGGATAAACCTGGTGATTTGGCCGGCATCCTCACCTCGCTAGAGCCCAATGATGTCCTGTTCATCGACGAAATTCATCGTCTTTCGCCCGTGGTCGAGGAGTATCTCTACTCGGCGATGGAAGATTATCGCATCGATATCATGATAGACAAGGGCCCTAGTGCTCGCAGTATCCAGATAGACCTGAATCCCTTTACGCTGGTGGGTGCGACCACTCGCAGTGGATTGCTAACGGCTCCTTTGCGTGCACGTTTTGGAATCAATATGCACCTCGAGTACTATGATACAGCCACGCTAAAGCGCATCATCACTCGTTCGGCTGGCATTATGGGACTGCCCATCGATGCTGAGGCTGCTGGTGAAATCGCCAGTCGCAGTCGTGGTACGCCACGTATTGCCAATGCTCTCTTGCGCCGAGTGCGTGATTTTGCTCAGGTCAAGGGCAATGGACGCATTGACATCGAGATAGCTCGTTATGCGCTAGAGGCCCTCAATATCGACAAACATGGCTTGGATGAGATAGACAACAAGATTCTGTTGACCATCATCGATAAGTTCAAGGGAGGTCCTGTAGGTATCAATACCATCGCTACTGCCATTGGCGAGGACGGCGGAACTGTGGAGGAGGTGTACGAACCTTTCCTCATCAAAGAAGGATTCATCAAGCGTACTCCTCGAGGCCGAGAGGTTACAGAACTGGCTTATACTCACTTAGGTCGTCCCATCAGCACTCGTTGGGGCAATAATGGTCAGGGCGACTTGTTTAGTTAAGTATTGAGGAGAGCAAGGGCTTTGTCCTCGGCAGCTTCCATGATTTCTCTTTCTCCGGGTTCTTTGTCATCTATTCCGCACAGATGTAGGATGGAATGGATGATGACACGGTGGAGTTCGTCCTCGTAAGTCTTGTCAAAAAGTTCGGCGTTGCTGCGTACAGTATCCAGCGAAATGAAAGTGTCACCTGCCAGGATATCGGCTTCGCAGTAGTCAAAACCGATGTGGTCGGTGTAGTAGTCATGCTGGATAAACTCCCGATTAATCCGGAGAATTTCCTCATCATCCACGAAGATGTAGTTGATGTCACCCACCCTTCGGCCATAGGTGGCAGCCACCTGGCTTATCCACTCGGTGATGCGCGATTGGTCGATGTTGGGAAGTTCTACCCCTTGAGCGTTGTAGGTGATCATTTCTCGAGCATTTCCACGGCCTTGAGAACTGTGGGATCGTCGGCATAGATGATGGCGAAGTACTCGCTCATATCCCAGATGTCGCGGGCAGCCAGTGCCTTCAAAATCTTCTTGATATAGGGAGTTGTTTCGTCTAGTTCTGCATCATCCTTAGGTTTTATTCCTTGCTTCTCACCTTCGGCATAGAGCTTTACAATCTGTTCTTCAGACACTTCATACTGATTCTTGAAGTCGTTGAAGTTGGGCCACTGCTTGGCTAGTTTCTTGCGGTTGCGTTCCAGGAATCGTAGATTGCTGTTGATGATGAGGCTTTTGGCCGATAACTCGCGGTAGAACTTAGTAGTGCGAGTAGTGTCCAGAGGCACAAAGATGTCGGGCATCACACCGCCACCGCCATACACGACGCGTCCTTTCTTGATGGTCTTGTAGCGTAATGAGTCGGGGAAGTGTATGCTATCGGCGTTGGTCAGTTCACCGCTGTTGAATCGGTTGATGACGTCTTTGCTGTAGTTGTCCTTATCTCCTTTAGTGTAAGGCTTCTGGATGCATCGACCGCTAGGGGTGTAGTATCGGGCTACGGTGAGTCGAATCATCGAACCATCGGGTAAGTCGATGGGGCGTTGTACGAGTCCCTTTCCAAAAGAACGACGGCCGATGACGATGCCTCGGTCTTGGTCCTGGATGGCGCCTGTGAGAATTTCAGCAGCACTGGCACTATATTCATCGATGAGCACGGCTACTTTTCCATTTTGGAATCCCTTGCTTCCTGTGCTGATAAAGCATTGAGAGGGCAAGGTGCGGCTGCGGGTGTAGACGATGGTGTCGCCCTTGGGCAGAAACTCGCTGGCAATATCGGCTGCAGCATTCAGGTAGCCACCACCATTCTGCTGAAGGTCGATGATGAGGTCTTTCATGCCTTGTGCCTTCAATTTGTCTATGGCGTCGGTCACCTCTTGGTGAGTAGTCATGCCAAAACTGCTGAATCGGATGAGACCAATAGTGGGGGTGACCATGTAGGCAGCATCCAGGGTGTTTACGGGAATCTTGTCGCGTGTGACTGTAAAGTAGTTGAGTCCCTTGACGCCCTCGCGCTTGATACCCAGTTTCACCTTGCTTCCCTTGGGACCACGCAGGCGTTGCATGATGTCTTCACGGCTCATCTTGACACCTGCAATCGTGGTGTCGTTGACCGTGATGATGCGGTCTCCTGCCACGATTCCCACTTTCTCGGAAGGGCCTTTGGTTACAGGCTGGATGATGACGAGCGTATCCTCTAACATATTGAATTGCACGCCAATGCCTTCAAAGGAACCATTCAGTGGTTCGGTCAGTTTCTTGGTATCAGCTGCATTGGTATATGTACTATGGGGATCCAGTTCCTTGAGCATTCCGTTGATAGCATCCTCTACCAGTTTCTTACAGTCTACCGAGTCTACATAATATAGGGTAGTCATCACGGCAGACTTGTAGAGCTTGTTCAGTGCCATCTGGATGTCGTCCTCTTCTTTGGCATGCATCGAGGGGCAAATTGTGGCCAGCATTAGGGCCAGGGCAATCAGTTTTTTCACGTTACTTAGATGTTGTCGTATTTTAATCCACGGGGCAACCACTCGGTGATGTCCCTTCCGAAATGTGCCAATTCACGTACCACACTGCTAGAGAGGCTAGAAAGTTCGGGCTCTGAGAAGAGCACCACGGTCTCTAGTCCTGCCAGACGGTGGTTGATGTCGGCAATATCGAGTTCGTATTCATAATCTTTTGTGCTTCGAACACCACGCAAGATAAAGTGTGCATCCTGTTCTTTGGCAAAATCCACGGTGAGTCCGGTATAACTTTCCACACGTACTCTGGGCTCATCCTTGTAGAATTCGCGTAGGGCCTTTACTCGTTGCTCTACGGGTATCCAACCTTGTTTGTGCTCATTGTAGCCAACGGCCACGATGACAAGGTCAAACAACTCGACTCCTCGTCTTACTAGACTTTCGTGTCCTAGGGTGAAAGGGTCGAATGAACCCGGGAAAATGGCTGTTTTCACAGTTCTACCTCCTCTTCTTCGGCCAAGTCTTCCTCGATGACAAGGTTGTCGATGATGAAGTTCTGACGCTCCATAGTGTTTTTGCCCATATAGTATTCTAGCAACTCTGCTACCTGGTCGCTCTTGTTCAGGGTTACTTGTTCGAGGCGAATATCTGGACCGATAAAGTTCTTGAACTCGTCGGGACTGATTTCTCCCAAACCTTTGAATCGAGTAATCTCGGGATCTGGTCCCAGATCCGTAATAGCCTGCAAGCGCTCGTCTTCGGTGTAACAATATTGTGTGATGAAGTCACTGCCGATGCTCACATGGCGCTTTACCTTCTTGCCGTTATTGTCGTTACCTTCGTCGAATGCTTTCAGTTCGGCCAAGATGCTTTCTAACTTCTTCTTGCCCACCTTGGTCTTTCGGTTGCGGACACGGAATAGAGGTGTCTGCAAGATATAGACGTGGCCTTTCTTGATGAGATCTGGGAAGAACTGCAGGAAGAAAGTAATCATCAGCAGTCGGATGTGCATGCCGTCGACATCAGCATCCGTGGCGACGATAACCTTATTATAACGAAGTCCATCCAAACCGTCCTCGATGTTGAGCGCGGCCTGCAGCAGGTTGAACTCCTCGTTTTCATACACCACTTTCTTGGTGAGCCCAAAGGTATTAAGGGGCTTGCCTCGCAGGGAGAATACAGCCTGGGTGTTGACGTCACGGCTCTTGGTGATACTTCCACTTGCCGAATCACCCTCGGTGATAAAGATGCAAGTATCCTCTTGCTTATCGCCCTTAGGATCAGTCAAGTGTATGCGACAATCGCGCAACTTACGGTTGTGCAGATTGGCCTTCTTCGAGCGCTCGCGTGCCAGTTTGGCTACACCGGCCATTTCCTTGCGTTCCTTCTCGCTACGAGCCACCTTTTGCAGAATAATGTCGGCAACATCGGTGTTTTTGTGCAGGTAGTTATCCACCTGTTCCTTGACGAAATCACCGATGAACTTGTCGATGCTGATGCCTCCTTCGGGTGCAGTGTTCTGGCTACCCAGTTTCACCTTGGTTTGGCTCTCAAACACAGGCTCTTGGATGTTGATACTAATGGCTGCTACCAATCCGTTTCGGATGTCCGAATACTCAAATCCTTTGCCACTGTAGTCTTTGATAACCTCGGCGATGTATTTCTTGAATGCAGCCTGATGAGTACCTCCTAGCGTAGTGTGCTGTCCGTTGACAAAGGAATAATATTCTTCGCCATTTTGCTCAGTATGAGTGAAGGCAACCTCGATATCGTCACCCTTGAGGTGGATAATCTCGTAGAGGGGCTTGTAGTCCATTCGGTCGGTCAACAGGTCGCTCAGACCATTACGACTCAGGATGCGACGACCGTTGAACATGATGGCCAAACCGGTGTTTAGGTAGGTGTAATTGCGCAGCATGTTCTCGATAAACTCACTGCGGAAAGAGTAGTGCTTAAACAGACTGGGGTCTGGCTCAAAATAGATGTAAGTTCCGTTCTCGTCGTCGGTCTTCTCTGTCACATCGGTATCGAGCAATCCTTTGCTGAAAGTGGCACGACGCACCTCTCCATCACGATAGCTATCTGCCTCGAAATGAGCGCTCAACGCATTCACGGCTTTCAGACCTACGCCATTCAGTCCTACACTCTTTTGGAAGGCCTTGCTGTCGTACTTAGCACCAGTGTTGAGCATAGACACGGCATCTACCAGACTGCCTAGAGGAATGCCTCGTCCGTAGTCGCGAACGGTGACACGAAGATTGTCTTCCACCGTCACCTCTATGCGCTTTCCGGCACCCATCTTGAACTCGTCGATACTATTGTCGATGACTTCTTTGAGCAAGACATAGATACCGTCTTCGGCTTGTGCTCCATCACCCAGACGACCGATGTACATACCGGGACGGAGCCTGATGTGCTCCATGTCGCTCAGGTGTCGGATATTGCCCTCGTCGTAACTGACAGGGTTTTGTTGTAAGTCTGTTTCGTTTTCTGCCATGAAAGGTTTTTTGCTTAGATCTGTTTGATAAATGCAGTGCGACGCTTGTGGATTTCGCAGGAAAGATTCTTCCACTGAGCCTGACTAGGTCCGTTGTCTTCCAACTGATGGTGAGTCTCTGCCCACATGTATCCATCCTTCTTTGCCTCGGGGATTACGTCAGCAAAGATGAGAGAGTTTGCACCCTTGTCATGATATTCGGGAAGCACGCCGATGAGCAGCATGTCGAGAATCTGGGGATGGCGATCAAACCACAAGGCCTTTGCCATGTGCCACCAGCCAAAGGGGAACATTTTTGCTTTTGCCTTCTGGATAGCACGAGAGAGGCTGTTGATGCAGATGCCCATACCGATAACTTCGCCCTCGGCAGTCTCTACAACATTGAGGTAGCGCTTGTCCAGGAAGGGGATGTATTGTTTGGCATAGGATTGCATCTGCTCGTCATCCAGTTGGCAGTAGCCATAGAGGTTTGCGTAAGAGCGATTGACTACAGTGAGCACTTTCTCGATGTATCCTTCCTTGATGATTTCCTTTTTGCTCTTGAACTTGCGGGTGCGGAATCCGTAACGTTTTTTTACCATTTCTGCAATACGGATGTACTTGTCCACATTGGCAGCATGTTCGC
Source organism: Bacteroidaceae bacterium (assembly GCA_045600505.1). GTDB lineage: Bacteria > Bacteroidota > Bacteroidia > Bacteroidales > Bacteroidaceae > Physcousia. The sequence goes on along the minus strand of JAZRYA010000100.1, from coordinate 14,256 downwards.
CTACTGGCAGGTACACCTTACGCTCTACCCATTTGGCATCAGGCACGAACCCCAGTTGCTCCATAAACTTGGGGTAGTAAGGGTAGTTGTAAATCGAATTCATAGTCGAAAGCTGGTCATAGCCATCGGTGAGCATGCCTTCGAGGTCCAGATCGGTGAATCCGAGAGGACCAACCATAGCTTCCATGCCTCGGTTTCGGCCCCATTCAGCCACGGTGTCCATCAGAGCTTTGGTGACCTCGATGTCCTCGATGAAGTCTATCCATCCAAATCGCACTCTCTTCTGGTTCCATGTCTCATTGGCACGGCGGTTTAGAATACAAGCCACGCGGCCTACCATCTTTCCATCGCGGAAGGCCATAAAGAATTCTGCCTCGCAGAACTTGAAGGCGGGGTTCTTCTTGGGGTTGAAAGTATCGAGTGTGTCCTCTAGGAAATCGGGCACTGCATAGGGGCAGTCTTTGTACAATTCCCAGTTGAAGCGAACAAATTGCTTCATCTCGCTCTTTGTCCGAGCAGATTTGATTATGATTTCAGACATAAACGTTATGTGTTATATTTGCGACAATTAACTCACAAAGATAGTAAAAAAAAGCGTAAGATGGGGCATAAAACGTGAAAAAAAGCACTATTTTTGCCTCACGCGCGCATTTGGGTACAATTATTTTTGGCAGTTTCCGTAAAAGATGTTAATTTTGCATATAATTCGTCAAAAGTAAAAAACAAACATAGTACACGATTATGAAAAAGATTCTTTTTACACTCCTGGTGATGGTGCTGGCAGTCTCTGCTCCCGCTATGGCCCAGGACAAGGACTATGAGCCCTATCCTTACATGTTCGTGGGTCTGCAGGGTGGTGTCCAGAACACATTCAACACAGAGTTCAACAACTGGAAGACTTTCACTCCCACTGCTAGCGTAAGCTTCGGTGGTTTCTTCAATCCTGTAGTAGGTGCTCGTCTGCATGTCAACGGTATCTGGAACAAGGCAGGTGTTGATCATTTGAGCCGTGGTAAGGACACTCATTACAACTACAATTATCTGACCCCCAGCGCAGATGTTTTGGTTAACTTGTGCACTCTCTTCGGTAAGAAGGAGGTTTATCCCGTCAATCTGATCTGGGTAGGCGGTCTGGGTGTTAATTATGCTTGGGAAGGCCGTGGCCGCGCTGAGGATGCTGCCAACACTCTCCCCAACAACTTTATCTATGCCGACAACGATCACCGTTGGGCTTTCAACGGCCGTGTAGGTTTGATTCTGGATGTGCCTTTGTGCAAGAACGTAAGTCTGAACCTCGAGGGTGACCTCAACCACATCGTTCCTGGTAAGAACACTCGCTTCAACACCGACAATCTGCAGTTCTTGGGTCAGTTGGGTTTGAACTTCAAGTTTGGTTACAAGAAGCCCCAAGCCGAGAAGGAAGAGTATGAGACCCGCGTAGACACCATCTGGTACGATGAGGCTATCTACACTCCCCGTATCGAGAACGGTAATGCAACTTGGAGCGTATTCTACCAGATTCGCGAGAGCCACTTCGATGCTGATTCTCAGCTGAAGGCTATCGGTAACTTCCTGAAGGACTATCGTGATTGCAAGATCACCGTCAAGTCTTATGCTGACCGTCAGACTGGTAACCCCAGAATCAACATGGAGTACAGCAAGCAGCGTAACGAGAAGGCCGTCAAGGCTCTGACCGATGCTGGTGTAGATCCTGCTTCTATCACTGCTGAGTACTTCGGCGATACCGTTCAGCCCTATGAGGAGAACGACAAGAACCGTGTGACCATCATCACCGCTAGCGGTCTGAAGGATGTCAAGGACAAGTCTCTCGTCAAGAAGTATCGTACCAAGGAGAACGAGGTTCGCGTAAAGTAAAATTCAATCTTAATTAAAAATACTTCAATATCATGACTAATTTAAAGAAGTTCTTCGCTGTTGCTCTGTTGGCAATGGGCGTTGCTGCTCCTGCAATGGCTCAGGAGTCAGATGGTAAGGACTACAAGCCCTTCCCTCACATGTTTATTGGTGTTCAAGGTGGCGGACAGACCACATTCACCAACTATGACAATTCTAAGTTGATTACTCCTACTGCAAGTTTGAGCTTCGGTTCATTCTTCACTCCCGTTGTTGGTGCTCGTCTGCACGTCAATGGAGCTTGGAACAAGGGTGGTCTTCACTACACTGATATCAACGGTACCCAGGTTGATATGGGTAAGTACAAGTACAACTATGTTACTACCGACCTCGACCTGTTGATCAACATGGTAACCTTGTTTGGTAAGAAGGACTACTATCCCGTTAATCTGTATCTGATTGGTGGTATCGGTCTGAACACCGCTTTCAACAACGACGACGCTTATGCAATGAAGAACGTTATGCCCTTCGCATGGGATGGCAAGCGCCTGAGCCACAACGCTCGTGTAGGTGCTATGTTGGACGTTAACCTCTGCAAGAACGTAAGCTTGAACCTGGAGGTTGCTGCTAACAGCCTGAGCGACCGTTACAACAGCAAGATTGCTGACAAGGACGACTGGCAGCTGACCGCTCAGCTGGGTCTGGCATTCAAGTTCGGCTTCAAGAAGAAGCCCGCTCCCGTTGAGGAATGGGCAACCCGTATCGATACCATCTGGTACGACGATATCGCTTATGCTCCCCGTGTAGAGGATGGTACTGCTACTTGGAATGTATTCTACGAGATCCGCGAGAGTGAGTTCGAGGCTAATTCTCAGCTGCAGGCTATCGGTAGCTTCCTGAAGGACTATCGTGACTGCAAGATCACCATCAAGTCTTATGCTGACCGTGGTACCGGTAACCCCAAGATCAACATGGGTTACTCTAAGCAGCGTAGCGACAAGGCTGTCAAGGCTCTGACTGATGCTGGTGTTAATCCCTCAGCTATCGTTTCTGCCGAGTACTTCGGTGACACCGTACAGCCCTTCGAGGAGAACGACAAGAACCGTGTGACCATCATCACCGCTACTGGTCTGAAGGATGTCAAGGACAAGTACACCGTGAAGAAGTTCCGCACCGAGGAGGTTCGTTATCGCGTGAAGTAAGGATATATACCTTATATATATAATAGGAGCCGCATCTCGTCATAGGGATGCGGCTCTTTTTGTATTTTGTCATGGAGCGGTTGTCCTTTAAATCTTCGTGCAGCGGATGAGAGCGTGGCTTCCATCCTGCAGTGTGGTGGCAAAGAGATAGGTGGAGCCACCTTCTCGTAGCTTCAGTTTCTTGCGTAGGTCTGCTACCGATGTGGGGAAGTTCCTAATGGTCAGATTGGCTTGCTTCAGGTCGCCTATCAGTGTGCGTAGGCCTTTCTTGCTGAAATCACTCCATCCTTCGATGCGAAAACTGCGTCCTGGGAAGTCGGGTAGTGGTTGTCTGCTAACAAACAGATGGCTCATGGGATGCAGTTTCGCAACACCCATTCGGCTGCATAGTGCGTCTTGCACGCCAGCTTTCAGTATGCTTGCATTGGGTTCGTGCAGATAGAATTCTTCCTCATGATTCAAGGTGGCAATGTTCAACGTACCATGTTTCTCGGATTCGGTACAAACAAAAGGCTTGTCACAGGTTCCTAGATTGGCTGTATGATAAGCGACACCTTGCTGTCCATCAGTTTGGTTGTCCAAGACGATAAGCAATTCCTTGCATTCGCCCCCTACGCTTACCACGTGTACTTCGGTGGCCTTGTCCAGGTGTCGCAAGGCTTGTGCGATGTCTAGCATAGGGGAGAGCTTCAAAAGGGTTACTCTTGCGAGGCCGTACAAGTACTGTTTTAGCTCCAAAACATTAGGTGTGCAGTCTTCTAAGAGTACTGTTTTCTTGCCTTGAGAGTCACGTCTGGCAGGATCCATGAAGATCAAGTCCAATGGATGGTCCCATGGGGCTTGTTTTTCTGCCAGCGTCTCGGTACAGTCGACATTCAGTATGCGAGCGCTTCCGAGTCCTAGTAGAGGCAGGTTATGTTGAGCAATGTCGCACAAGTGTGCTTGTCGTTCTACATATGTAGCCAGTTTGAAGGCTTGTGCCATGTAACTGAAGTCAATGCCAAAACCTCCGGTGAAATCGGCCATTTCCTGTCGTTCGTCCTCATTCAGCAGACGTTCGACCTGTTGCCGTTTGTATTCGGCGGTTAATTCGCTCGAACATTGTTCCATCGAGATACGAGGCGGGAACCACAGACCTTCTGTCTTTGCCCACCGAGGCAGTTTCTTCTCTGCCAGTTGTCGGCCCTCAATCTGTTGCAAGCACCATACTACATCCACGTCCTCTGGCGTTTTTTTCAGGGCCAAAGTACGCACATCATCATGTAGGTGTAGCTGTATGAATTCCTCGTTTGTCATCTCGATTGCAAAAGTACGCAATCTTTTTCGTCCCGCAAACTATTCCGTGATGTTATGTGATAAAAGGACAAAAAAAATGAGAGACCCTCATACAGGCCTCTCATTATTTTATGACATTGAGTGCGTTACTCGGCTGCTGCAAGCAGGATTTCGCTGAGAGAAGGGTGGGCATGCACGGTGTGTGCGATGTCTTGAAGTTTTCCTCCCAGGTTCATCAGCACAGTCACCTCGTGAATGAGGTCACTTGCGTGAGCACCCAGGATGTGAGCTCCCAAGATGAGGCCGTTCTCATCAGTTAGGATTTTGACAATGCCATCCTCAGCTTCCATCGACAGGGCTTTGCCATTGGCGCGGTATTGGGCTTTGTGAGCCTGGTAGCTTACGCCTTCTGCTTCCAGTTGTTCCTCCGTCTTTCCCACCATTGCGGCCTCGGGAACTGTGAATACAGCGCCAGGAATCAGTGAGGGATTCTTGCTCTTTTGCCCCAGTATGTGGTCCAAAGCAACATATCCTTGGAAAGTGGCTGCGTGGGCTAGTTGGCATAGGCCATTGACGTCTCCGATGGCATAGATGCCAGGAATGTTGGTTTGCAGGTGCTCATCTACCACGATGCCGCGAGGAGTGAACTCAATACCGACATCGCTCAGGTTGAGACTGTCAACGTTTGCTGCTCGACCAACAGCCATCAGCACAGTGTCAGCCTCTACGCTCTGCAGTTTGCCTTTCTCCTCATAGTCGATGGTCATCGGTGCGCCAGGATGGATGGCTTTGGCTGCTGCTCCAGTATGGAAGGCAATGCCAGCGCGTTTCAAACTTGTGCGCAATCTTTTGGCCAGGTCTTTGTCAAAGTTGGGAAGAATTTCCTTGCAGAATTCTATCACTGTAACCTCGCAGCCAAAACTGTTGAAGATACTGGCAAATTCCATACCGATGACGCCTCCACCGATGATACAAAGACGACGAGGCAGGGTCTTGAGTTGCAGCATTTCGGTGCTGGTGAGCACTCCCTCGGCATGTGCACCCTCGATGGGGAGGAACTTAGTCACGCTGCCTGTAGCAATGATAATGTTTTTGGCAGTGTGAGACTCCTCTCCTACGGACACAGTGTGCGCATCGGCAAAGCGTGCTTCGCCATGCACAAGGGTGATTCCAGGTGTCTTCATCAGGGCCTCGATTCCAGCCTGCAGTTTGCTTACCACTTCGTCCTTGCGAGCGATGGCTTGGGCCAAGTCAAACTCGACGTTTCCGGTCTGGATGCCCAAGCGTGCACTGCTGCGTACTTCGTTCAGCACTTCGGCACTATGGCACAGACATTTTGTCGGGATGCATCCTGCATTGAGGCACGTACCTCCCAGTTCGCCCTTCTCGATGACGAGGACCTGCAGTCCGGCCTTGGCGGCACGAACTGCGGTCTCATATCCACCAGGACCTGCTCCGATGATAATCAGATCAACGTTCATGGTTACAGGGATTTGAATGTAAACTTGGGTTCCTTGACAGCCTTCACGTCATCCAGACGACGAACGGGAGTCCCGTGAGGAGCCGTCTTCAGCATCTCGGGATCGGCCTTGGCCTCCTCGGCTATCTTCTTCATGATGGCGATGAAATCGTCCAATGTATCCTTGCTCTCGGTCTCGGTAGGCTCTATCATCATAGCCTCGTGGAAGAGCAGGGGGAAGTAGATAGTGGGAGCATGGAATCCGTAGTCAAGCAAACGCTTGGCAACGTCCAGAGTCGTTACGTGCAAGGGACTATGATGGTCACCAGCATATTCCTCGCGCAAACCATCGAAGACAAACTCGTGCTTGCAGAGTCCCTCGATGGGAAGTTCGTAATGACTGCGTAGACATTCCTTGATGTAATTGGCATTCAGCACGCTGAGTTTGCCTGCCAGAGGAATATTTTCCTTACCCAAAGAAAGCAGATAGGCATAGGCACGCACGATGATGGCATAGTTTCCCAAGAAGGCAGAGACGCTGCCCAATGAACGTTCGTCAGAGTGTAGCTCGTACAGACCAGATTCCTCATTCAAAATGACCTGAGGACAGGGCAGACAGTGCTCCAAACCTGCACGCACAGCCACAGGACCGCTGCCAGGACCGCCTCCACCATGGGGTGTGCTGAAGGTCTTGTGCAGATTGATGTGCATGACGTCAAATCCCATGTCACCAGGACGACAAACGCCCAACATAGGATTCAGGTTGGCACCATCGTAGTACATCAGACCGCCACACTCATGCACCAGACGTGCAATCTCGGGAATCTTTGTTTCGAAGATACCCAGCGTGTTGGGGTTAGTCATCATCATACCGGCAATATCGGGACCAAGCAGAGGCTTCAGATCTTCTACGTCCACGGTACCATTGGCGGTGGATTTTACCTGTACAATCTGCAGTCCGCATACGGCAGCACTGGCAGGATTGGTACCGTGAGCGCTATCGGGTACGATGATCTTGGTACGAGCCACGTCGCCACGTTGCTGGTGATAGGTGCGGATGACCATCAGGCCTGTCAGCTCACCGTGTGCACCAGCATAGGGATTCAGCGTAGCACGACTCAGGCCTACGATTTCGCAGAGCGTCTTCTGAGTCTCGTCATATAGCTTCAGTGCACCTTGAGCATCGGCCTCGGGTGTGGCAGGATGGATGTTGAAACCGGGCTGTGCAGCCAGTTCTTCGTTGACCTTGGGGTTGTACTTCATGGTGCAACTACCCAGGGGATAGAATCCTGTGTCCACACCAAAGTTGTTGTTCGACATGTTGGTGTAGTGACGCACCACGGTCAGTTCATCTGCTTCGGGCAAGATGGTTTCGCTCTGTCGACGGAGGTTTTGAGGCAGCTCCTCGAGGGTGTGACCTTGAAACTCATTGCGGGGCAGTGAATAGCCCACTCTTCCGGGTTTAGAAAGCTCAAATATCAGCTTTCCATAATATACATTATTCATATGCGTTGCTGATTATTTGATTAAACTTACCAGATTATCTATCTCCTGACGGCTGCGGGTCTCGGTGCTGGCAAACGTAATGCAATTGGGCTGTCCCTCGGTGAGCACACCGGCCAGATATCCTTGCTGAGCCAAATCCAGGCGCAAAGCCTGAGCAACGCCCTTGTATCGCAGCGTAAACTCGTTGAGGAAGGGCTGTCCGGGGAAGGTTTCCTCGAACTTGCCTGTAACCAGCAGAGCATCGTGCAGGTAGTGTGCCGATGCGTAGCTCAGCTCATTGACCTCGTGGATGCCCTTAGGTCCCATCAGACTGAGGTAGCTAGCGATGTAGAGGCACATAAATCCCTGGGCAGTGCAGATGTTGGATGTAGCTTTCTCGCGGCGGATATGTTGTTCGCGAGCTTGCATGGTCAGTACAAAAGCGCGTTTGCCATCGGCATCAGTGGTCGCACCTACCAGACGGCCAGGCATCTTGCGCACCAGAGCGTCGCGAGTGCAGAGATAGCCGATGTAGGGGCCACCGTAACCCATGGGTACACCCAGACTCTGGGCGTCGCCACAGGCGATGTCGGCACCCCATTCGCCAGGACTGCGCAGTACGCCCAGTGCAGATGCAACAGAGTTGATAGCCAGCAGGGCCTTGTGCTCGTGACACAGGTCGGCCAGACCGCTGAAATCCTCGATGATTCCGTAGTAATTGGGTTGAGCTACAATCAGTCCTGCCACATCGTCAGCCTCGATGAGAGTGCGTGCTGCCTCCTTGTCCATAGTACCATTGGCAGTGGCCGGAACTTCTACTAGATCCACGCCATGGAAATGTGCATAGGTGCGCACAACACGTAGCACAGCGGGATTAAAGGTAGATGAGATAAGCACCCTGTTGCGCTTCTTGGCAGCTGCCACACACATCATCATGGCCTCTGCTGTAGCGGTGGAACCATCGTACATCGAAGCATTGGAGAGATCCATGCCTGTGAGGTCAGCCATCATAGTCTGGTACTCAAAGATATACTGCAGAGTACCCTGGCTGATTTCTGCCTGATAGGGAGTGTAGCTAGTGCTGAACTCGCTGCGGCTGGCAATGAAAGGTACCACGCTGGGAGTATAGTGATCATAGGTGCCAGCGCCAGCAAAGCAGCACAGCTGCCTGTTTTGGGCTGCCAGTCCCTGGATGATCTTGCGCACCTCCACCTCCGACTTCTCGCTGGGGATATTGAGTTCGCGCTTCAGTTTCAGTTCCTCAGGTATCTCGGCGTAGAGGTCGTCCAAGGAATTGACACCGATGACCTGCAACATTTGCTGCACGTCATCGGCGGTGTGAGGAAAATATTTGTACATGGTGTGATTACTTGCAGATTGCTTCGTAAGCAGCAGCTCCCATCAGAGCATCCAGCTCGCTGGGGTCGCTGAGCTTAACCTTGATGATCCAGTTCTCAAAAGCGTCCTTGTTGACCAGTTCGGGCTCGTCCTCCAGTGCCTCGTTGATCTCAACAACGGTACCGCTTACGGGGCTGAACAGGTCGCTGGCAGCCTTCACGCTCTCCACAGCACCAAACTCCTCGCCAGCAGTTACTTCGTCGTCTACCTCGGGCATGTCCACGTACACGACATTACCCAACTGGTCCTGAGCATAGTCGGTGATACCGATGTAACCAAACTCGCAGTCAACTCTTACATACTCGTGGCTCTCTGCATAGTAGAGGCCCTCAATTACTTTTGCCATAATGATATTATTTAAAGGTTATTTTGATTATTTCTTGTAACTCTTCTCGTAGAATTTCTTCTTGATGACCACGCCGGGTTGCAACTTCTTGTGGATGCGAATCTGCACGGGAGTACCCAACTTGGCATGTTCTATCTTGACCAGTGCCATGCACACGCTCTTGCCAGTGCAGATGCTGTTGTAGCCAGTGGTCACCTCGCCTATCACCTCGTCACCCACTACCACTTCGTAGCCATGACGGGGGATAGCACGACCCTCGAGTTCGATGCCGACAATCTTGCGACTGACGCCCTCTGCCTTTTGGCGGACAACAGCCTCTTTGCCGACAAACTCTTCCTTGTCTATCTTGACGAACATGCCCAGACCTGCCTCGATGGGACTCAGGTCATCGGTCAACTCGTCGCCATAGAGGGGAAGACCAACCTCGAATCGAAGTGTATCTCGACAGCCCAGTCCGCAAGGCTTAGCCTCGCCGCTCTCTATCAGTTTGTCCCAGTTACGCTGGATGAATGCGTGGCTGCCATACACCTCGAATCCGTCTTCGCCCGTGTAGCCAGTACGGCTGATGACGATGGTCTCGCCGTCTACTTCCATCTTCTTGAAGGTATAGAACACCAGTTCCTGGCATCCCAGCCCCAGCACACGTTCCATGACGTCCTCGGACTTGGGACCCTGGATAGCCAACTGGCCATAGTATTCGCTCTGGTTTTCAGTGACCACGTCGAAAGCCTTGGATTGACTGCTGATCCAGGCGTAATCCTTGTCGATGTTAGCTGCGTTGATGACCAGGAAGAATCGCTCGTCGCCCTCCTTGTAGACCAACAGGTCGTCGATAGTGCCGCCATTGGGGTGCAGCATCATACCATAGAAGATCTTGCCGGCAGGTGCACCTGCGATGTCGTTTGTGAAAATGTGCTGAACAAATTGCTCGGCCTCACGACCGGTTACTAGCACTTCGCCCATGTGACTCACGTCAAACACGCCGCAGTCGTGGCGCACGGCCAGGTGCTCGTCGGTGATGTCGGTGTACTGGATGGGCATTTCAAATCCGCCAAAGGAAACCATCTTGGCTCCCAGTTGGATGTGTCTCTCATAGAGGCATGTTTTCTTATCTGCCATAATGTTATTTAAAGGATTAGATTGGTTAATTGTTCTTCATCGAGTCCCCGTATTGTCTGCTCGGGGTGGTGTATTTTGACGGCTTTTGTCGTTTGCTCGGGGGTAAAGGTTACGCCGACAAAGGCCTTGCTGAAGGCCTCATTGGTATCTCCCAGTTCGAAGTAATCGCCTTGCACTTGTACCTTGCTGATGAGGCTTCCCTGCAGATGAAATAGGATGTCCAACTGGCCGCAACCTGGGATGCGAGCGCTGCGTGTGACGTCTGCCGTGGCCGAAGATCCTAGCAGATAGCCAGGTTCATAATACCGCTGTTCTATTTCTTCGATGCATTCCACGTCCTCTGCAGTCAGTGTCAGAGTGCGATCGGTCAGTAGCAGACGCAGTTGGTTACGCAGTTCGCCCACGTCCATGGCTAGGTAGTCCTTGAGCAGAGCGACACGGCTGCGCACGCTTTTCACCCCTTTTTCTTCGAGTTTCGAGGTGTCGGGATGCAGGGCTCCTTGCATCAGTCGGGGGTCGGTGTCATAGAGCATGGTGCCATGCACGATGTTGTGGTCTGTCAAGTGGTAGAATGCATTGCCGCAAATCTTGCCTCCACCCTCCAGCGTGATGTCGTTTCGCCCAGAGACCACGGCAGGAGCGCCCAACTGACGCAGCCCCTCGGCTACTCGTTCGGCATATTCCTTGAAGAGAGGTTCCACAGCACCACCGGGCGTGATGAGGCTAGTCATGATGTTGCGCTCGTCGGCAAAGATGGCGCCACCCCCGCTTCGGCGGCGGATAATGTCGATGCCCTCGCGCTGACAGAAGTCAAGGTCCACTTCCTGATGGGCTACTTGATTACGCCCCATCACCACAGTGGGACGGAGTTGCCACGTGAACAGATAGTTGTCTGGGGGTAATTGTTGAGCTACATATTCCTCTGCTGCCAAGTAAAAGGCTGCGCGTCGGTTCCCGGTGCTTGCTGGGAGTTCCAGATAGCAAGCAGGGAAGTGCTTCTCAGTAGGGTTAGTGCTCATGGTAAGAGGTTACTCTTTCTGTGTCAAAAATAGAAACATTTTTTCATTTGTCCAAAGAAAAAACACACTTTCTTGTTTGTGGGGATATAAATCGGCAGGATATCCCTATAATAGATAAGTAGAGGTGGCAAAACTGACTATTTGTAAGTTGGCACAATGAATCCCGCCCTCATTTTGTACAGTTGCTTTCTATTTGTCAGTTTTCCGATGTCTAGGGATGGCGCTTTGGACTGCGATTGACCAAGAAAAATGAAGAGTAGGAGCAGGTCTGATGTGAGAAATGCGTGCTTGATACGAAAAAAGTTTTAAAAAAGAGGTTTCAGCCTTCAGGCAAAAGTTGTTCCACCCCACGTGTGGTTTGATTGCACCCCACGTGAGGTTTGATTGAACCCCACGTGACGTCTATATTAAACCCCACGTGGGGTGTAAAGAAAATCCCCTATGCTTCCGGCTCCTTTTTGGGCGGAATCCCACAATCCGTCAGGCTTTCTGCCCATAAAAACCAAAGGTATCCTTGCCCCTCTTTGGTTTCCGCAATGATATCATCCGTGATGCTCAGGGAGACCCCTGTTATATTAGCTACAGCCAGGGGGCATTCATCGACTTGGCAACAGGCAAACTGAAGCCCCTGCCACAGGAAATGCTGGACTCCTTGACCTATGACGAGAAGTATCCGATGGAATATACCGACCGCCGTGTGCGTCTACCCAAGGTAGAGCCTGTGGAGTGTGCGCCGGTGCTTGTCACTCGTGACGACATCGACTACAATCATCACATGAACAATTGCTGCTACATCCGCATTGCCATGGAGTTGTTGCCTGCTGACTTTGAACCCAAGCGTGTTCGTATTGAGTACAAAGTCCCAGCACGCGAGGGAGAGCGACTAACCCCGCTGCTTTATACTGACGATAGCAAGTACTACGTAGAACTGAAATGTGAGCGAGGAACCTGTGTTCTGATTTCCCTAGAGTAGAAAAACAAGGGATGAGGGCCGAAGCTCCCATCCCTGCATTTGTTAAATGAAATTATGAGGAGGACTCTCGCATTTCAAAAAGTCCTCTTCAAAAATGCATTACTTTTTTGAGAACGTCCTCACAAGTTTCATGACAATCCAATAAAATCCATAGATTTCCCATGTGCCAAACCAAAACATAAGAATGTACAGAGTAGCGATAAATGTCCAGAAGCCTGCTTTTTTCGGAAGCGGTGGTGTCTTCAGGAAATCTGGAATAGAGGGGCCGTCTGCGGTGTCTTCTTTGCTGAGCACTTTTAGAATGATTAATTTCACGGGCTTGGCAATAATCCAATAAAGTGCATAACACTCCCAAGAGATTATCCAGAACATCCAGATATAGAGATTTGTCAAAAGTGCCCAGAAGCCACCTTTATACCGAGGGGGATTCTTCAAAAAATTACGATTAGTATCAGATTCTTTTTCTGTTTCCCTGTTCAATTCTGAATCATCGACCTTCTCAACGGTTTCTTTTTTATCTTTGGTTTTAGACTCCTTTATCTCGCACGATTTGTGTTTTGGCTCGTCTTTTTGCTCAACTTCACCCCAACCGGAGCCCATATATCCACGGCCATCGGCAAAAATCTTGCCATCAGTAGTTTTGTAAGCCAAAAATCCGTCCTTCAGAAACAAATCCTCTGCGTTTCCTGCATTCATGTGGTCTACCCAACCTTGACCTTTGACAAAATGCTGAATCCAACGATTACCAGAACCTCCCGTTCCTTTTTGGATTAGGCGAAAACTCGTATCGCCGACTTTGACAACAGAAGACATAACACTTTCTTCCATGTTACTTTAGTATTATAAGAGCCTTAGAAACCCAATAAGGTAATTAGATTTATTGAAAGATTAACTACAAAACGCAAAAAGCGTGGGTTTCCATCTCTACCGTCCGCAGATCGAGGCCCTGAGATTGCCTTTGGTGTTGACGAATAGAGTTTCTGCCCACGCCGGTATTTTACATGTATCCGGAAAAGTGTGCGTGAGGATACAACATATCCTCGCTGCACACTCCGGGATACAGTGATTGCATACCCGTAGCAGTCACTTCTGACATTGTCCATGAACACCAAATTGGAATTTCTCAGGTTTCAATCTGCCAATAGACAAAGCATCGATGACGCTTTTGCATTATGTAGTGTCTTGCCTCCGCGCACTTTTTAGATAGCACAATAAAGGCATTGCGATACAAAGTTACGTTTTTTCAAGAATAAAATGTAGAAATAAACAAAATTTTTTCACTCGAAGTGTTATTTTCAGTGACAAACATCACCAATACGGATGAAGGTTTCGCAAATGTGCTACAAAACGACGAAATCATGCAATAACCCTTCACCCTTCACCTTTTGGATGTAAGTCATTAAAGTATAGGCTGATAGATAGGTGAAGGGTTGTGCCTTACCCTTCACAACCCTTCACCCGGTTTTCAGCCAGAGGTTTGCGATTCCCTTCTGAATGAAAACTATAGTCTTAATACTGTCGTTTTGGCATTTTTTCCTGTTATCCTTTTTTTATTCCAATTTATTTAGTACTTTTGCAGTCGGAGCGTAGTATATGTGTAAGTTCTCTACCATTCTACAAACCAATGTCTCAGCTCACGCCGAGCCTCGATAGCTTGGTTAATCCGTCATCAGAGGAGGATGGGTGGGATTTGAGACACGACATAACAAAAGGCGTTTACTTGGCGCTTGTCTTTGGCTTGTAAGAATCTCGCAAATTCAAATCCTAGCTAAGATAAGACAACGGTAGATGTCCTCGGGATGTGATTTATTCGCACCCCCTTATTGCTGTATTTATAATATGCGCATGTAGGCGTATAGTATCATTATGGTACATAAGGGATTTGCAAAATCATATCGGCGTGGGCTCTGACGTTGTTCATTCTCTAGGATTGGGCAATGCGAGAGCCTTTACAAGCGGGATGAACAACAGGTAGGTTCTCCACGCTTGAACCAGAATCAATTTTATAACAAGCTGAAAATCAATATTGATATTTTACAAACTTGAGGTATTGATACCATAATGTTCCCAACTTAAAACATCTCGGACATTTCTTTCCCAAATGTCTTGATAGAGCTAAAATATAA
>JAZRYA010000099.1:0-31495 GCA_045600505.1 Bacteroidaceae bacterium | reverse complement strand
CAATTCAAGCCCGGGTAAGGTTCCTCGCGTATCATCGAATTAAACCACATGTTCCTCCGCTTGTGCGGGCCCCCGTCAATTCCTTTGAGTTTCACCGTTGCCGGCGTACTCCCCAGGTGGGATACTTAACGCTTTCGCTTGGCCACCGACCGTTTATCGCCGACAGCGAGTATCCATCGTTTACTGTGCGGACTACCAGGGTATCTAATCCTGTTCGATACCCGCACCTTCGAGCTTCAGCGTCAGTTGCGGCCCAGCAAGCTGCCTTCGCAATAGGAGTTCTTCGTCATATCTAAGCATTTCACCGCTACACGACGAATTCCGCCTGCCTCTTACGCACTCAAGAAAACCAGTTTCAACTGCAGTGCAGACGTTGAGCGCCTACATTTCACAGCTGCCTGGGCTTCCCGCCTACGCTCCCTTTAAACCCAATAAATCCGGATAACGCTCGAATCCTCCGTATTACCGCGGCTGCTGGCACGGAGTTAGCCGATCCTTATTCAACCGGTACATGCACTTACCTTCACGAAGGTAACGTTATTCCCGGTTAAAAGCAGTTTACAACCCATAGGGCCGTCATCCTGCACGCTACTTGGCTGGTTCAGGCTCTCGCCCATTGACCAATATTCCTCACTGCTGCCTCCCGTAGGAGTCTGGACCGTGTCTCAGTTCCAGTGTGGGGGACCTTCCTCTCAGAACCCCTACTGATCGTCGGCTTGGTGGGCCGTTACCCCGCCAACAACCTAATCAGACGCGTCCCCATCCGCCACCGATCAATCTTTACTCCAAAGGCGATGTCACCAAAGGAGACCATCGGGCATTAATCTTTCTTTCGAAAGGCTATTCCCGAGTGGAGGGTAGGTTGGACACGTGTTACGCACCCGTGCGCCGGTCGCCATCAAATGAAGCAAGCTTCATTCATGCTGCCCCTCGACTTGCATGTGTTAAGCCTGTAGCTAGCGTTCATCCTGAGCCAGGATCAAACTCTTCATTGTAAAGTATCTTTCTCTGCCCCTAAGGGCAAATTGTCTGTTACAACTTCCAGCACAATCCCGAGCTTCTCTTAATCCTATTCTATATAGAACTAACGGTTCGCTTTCTTGTTTCCTGTACTACAATTTCTGTCTATGTAAATCTATCAAAGAACGCTTCCCTTTGGCGCATAAGGACCAACCCTCTAACGTGAGAGGGAATCATCCTCATTTGCGACTGCAAAGGTAAGTCAATTTTACAACATGACCAAAACTTTTCACGACTTTTTTACGGAAAAGTGAAAAAAAGTACTATACCTTATTATATATATACAGGGATTTCGTACCTTTGAGGCATGAAAGAGGAGAATTTGGTACACGAGTTCGGAAACAGGGTTGTGACAAGGACCATTCCTAAGCAATTCACATTTCCCTTCTGCTATACCCCAAACATGTTGGCCAGAGAAGCATGCGAAATAATAAAAACTGAAGTCGCAAACAATCCATGCTGGTCAGAAGAGATTGCTCGGGGCAAAATGCTAGGCGCTTTAGTCGTGGAGCAAACTTGTGGACTGAAGAAAGAAATAGGATTCCTGGCTGCATTTTCTGGAACCCTTTGCGGAAAGGGCACGCTCCCCTACTTTGTTCCTCCCGTCTTTGACTTGCATGATCCCAACTGCCACTTTCAAAAAGAAGAAAAGAAAATCTCGTTCTTGAACAAAGAGATAGAAGATCTAGGGCACGATGACGAAGTGCAAGCAGCACGATTGGCATTGCAGGAGATAAAAGAAACATCGGTAACGGAGATAGGGAAGGCAATTCTCCGCATGAAAGAAGCAAAAATTGCTCGAGATACGGAAAGGGGTAAGTTTGCCATTTCAGATTTTATCCTCGATGAAGAAGCATTTACCCGAGAAAGTCAATTCCTGAAAGCCGAGGTGCGCAGGTGTAAACAATATTGGGAAGAGAGATTATCCTCTGCACAGAAACGATTGTCTGAGCTAGAGGCAAAATTAGAACAAAAGAAGACAGAACGAAAGACACGAAGTGCAGCGCTACAGCAATGGTTGTTTGAACACTTCCTATTCATGAATGCCCGGGGTGAAACCGCCAGTTTGCTTGACATTTTTGGGGAACAGACACCGCCAGCAGGTGCAGGAGAATGTTGTGCTCCCAAACTCTTGCAATATGCATATACACACCATCTGAAACCTCTCTGCATGGCAGAATTTTGGATGGGAGTATCTCCTCGCCAAGAAATCCGAAAGGAAGGCAGTTTCTATCCTGCCTGCCAAGCGAAATGCAAACCGATACTGACCTGGATGCTGCAAGGTCTGGACGTAGAACAAAATCCCATGATGGCGTCCTATGAAAAAATCTGCCGCCAAATGGAAATTATCTACGAGGACGGTCAGATAGTGGTAATACACAAACCCTCGGGTATGCTGTCTGTTCCAGGGAAAGACGGACTTCCCTCTGTGCAAAGCGAAATCGCTAGGATGTATCCTCAGGCAGTAGGACCTATTATTGTCCACCGTCTGGACATGGACACTAGCGGGCTGATGGTTGTAGCAATAACAGAGAGCGCCTACCTGGAATTGCAGAAACAATTTGCAAAACACACCATCCGGAAACGCTACACAGCAATACTGGAGAAGCCTCTACCTGTGGGGCAAGAAGACATCATCGACTTGCCGCTCTGCCCCAATCCCGAGGACAGACCCCGCCAAATGGTAAACCGCGAATTTGGGAAAAGGGCTATCACACGATACAGAGTGAGAGGGCTGCAGGGCCAACATGCCGTCCTATCCCTTTGGCCAGAGACAGGACGTACTCACCAACTACGCATGCACATGGTACATCCTGAGGGACTGAATAACCCTATTTTAGGAGATCGGCTTTATGGAACAAGTGCAGATCGACTACACCTGTATGCCGACGAACTGGAATTTGAGCATCCCGAGACACATCAAAATATGCAGTTCCAGTTGCACATTATTCCCGAAGACCTGCCTTGACTCTCAATCTCTTGACGAGATCCATAGGACTATTGTTACGAGACTATAAGAAAAGTTCCAGTGCTCGTGCAACTCCGTCCTCATCTACAGAGGAGGTCACATAACGAGCACATGCCTTCACCTCATCACTTGCATTACCCATCGCTATGCCGAGTCCGACATGCTGCAACATATCCTTGTCATTTCCCCCATCCCCAAAGGCCATAGCCTCGGAAAGGCCGATACCAAAATACTGCAGAACCGAATCTATCCCGGACGATTTACTGTTACCCGAAGCAATCACATCGGCAAAAGTAGGATGCCAACGCTGTACTTCACAGTGAGTTAGCACCTGCCCCATGATTTCAGTTTCCTGCTCTTCTGTGAAGAATGAAATAATCTGCAGCACAGGTTTGCCAAGAGCTTCAGAAGGATTCCCCTGACGAGGAGGCGTCAAATCCAGCAGCTGATAGACTTGGCGAGAGACTTCATTGCCTGGGGTAGTAAACACCTCGTCAGCAAGGGCAAAGGCTGTCGGCATAACATGGTCATCGAGATAGCGCACCATGCGCTCAACATCCTGCGGATCAATAGTATGCTGGGCTATCACCGTGCCATCGGCCAACTGGCAATGAGCACCCGTGAAAGAGATAATGCCATCGTATTCCAGTTCTCCAAGATTGTCGATGAACGGCAGGGGGCGTCCTGTGGCAATAAACACCTTAACACCTTGCTGACGAGCGCTGTGCACAGCCTGCAATGTAGACTCGGGGATACGATGAGTGCGAAATGACACCAACGTTCCATCTATATCGAAGAAGATGGCTTTGTATCGAGGCGATTCCATCATCTGACACATATTTCGTCACAGAATATCCAACCCTGACGAGGGCCAGGAAGCGCCTGAACACGAACATATCGGGCAGAAACTGCAGTACCTTGCCAACCCAACTGATGATAGACCTCTGGAATATCCGAGTCCTCGATTTCAGCCTTCATTATTGCACGATAGTGTTCGCCATCCTCACTAACACTGATGTTCAAATAGTGAGGCAAGAATATCTCAGGTCCGCAACTTTGCAAAAAGTCACCATCGACGGACGAAATCTGTCGAACAGAACCCATATCGATGATAACATCCATACCCGCTCGACCTATGAAACCCTGCCAGTTACCATCGGTATTGTTCCAGCCACCCCGCTTTCCGTCCGTAAGTGTTGTCTCGCCCGACGCTGGATAATAGGAATTGTAGTTATGCAGATACTGCACAGGGCATCTCGTGCTGAGACACTCGACTGGTTGCAATTTCTCGGGACGCTCGCCGATCTCATGCTCCAGATTGAAAGCATTAATCCCCAACGTGTCCCTCAGCCATCTTGCTGCCAGGATAGCACGCTGATGAAAAGCAGCCACGTCACGAGGAGCATCCAGACCGACGCGACCCAATTCAGCAATTGCATACGCACGAGGCCAAAGCATATACTCGGCATGACGGGGACTCTCAATATATTCTGTCCACACATTAGCCTGTATGCCAAGCAAATGATGAGAATCCTCAGCACGCTCTACTACAGAGGGAAGGGCATAGACGCTATCGATAGGCAGGTATCCACCCATTGCCTTTGGTTGTGTAGCAGGAGCGTCCTGTGCCTTGTCGAGATAGCACCACTTGCCAGGGCTGAGAATGACATCGTGTCCCAGGGCAATAGCACGACGAGCCGTGTCGATGTTGCGCCAAACCATAATGACCATGGCACTATCTGCAGGATCGTCGCTGAAAGCCTCGTCCCAGACGATCATCTTGCGGCCGAGACCTTGCACTATCTTCTGAATGCGTCGCATAGCCTGGGGTTGTAACTCGTGTTGCGTTGCAGCCTCATCACCACCCACATGGAGATAGGGCGAAGGGAATATCTGTGCCACCTCGCCGAGGACATTCTCCATAAACTGATAGACACTATCGCTGAGCATATTCATCTCAGCATGGTTGAACCCTAATTCGGGATAAGCAGCCACCACCTCCTCGCTATGAGCAGGGAATTCTATTTCTGGGATTACCTCTACCCCACGTTTCTTGGCATACGCGACCAAATCACGCATTTCGTCCTGTGTATAATAGCCTCCATATCCGGTGGACTTGTCGGCATAAGCACGATTGCCAGCCCACCATGTTTTCCAGTCTGGGGCAGTGCGCCATGCGCCTACTTCTGTCAGTCGGGGGTAGCTCTTGATCTCCATGCGCCATCCCGCAGCATCTGTCAGATGTATATGCAGTCGATTCAACCCAAAATGAGACATCGCATCGACCTGACGTTTGAGGTCGGACATAGGCATGAAATGACGACTTACATCGATCATCACTCCTCGCCATGGCAAAGCATATTCGTCATTGGCAGGCCGTGCTTGTGTACACAGACCTGCCAACAACAGGACAAATAGTGATTTCAGTTTCATTTATACATTTTCAGGACCAACTCGCCAAACAAGGTATTTGCCCAGGCAAACCAAGAACGAGTAAAGTCGGTACAATCATCTTTATTATATGACTCGTGCATGAATCCCGTGCCGCCATCGATGGTCAACAAGCGCTGCAGACAATCCTCTTGCTCAGCACGATTGCTAGTTGTCAATGCCTTCATAATCAGACTCATGGGCCATATCTTGTCATAGCCAGTGTGAGGACCGCCAATGCCCTCGCCATCCTTACCGCTGAAGAAGTAGGGATTGTCGTGGCTCCATATCATGCGACGAGTATTCTGATAGATGGGGTCATCCATCTTGACATCAGTCAGATAGGGCAATGAGAGCAAAGAGGGAGCATTGGCGTCGTCCATCAGGAGTGATGAACCAAAGCCATCTACCTCAAAGGCATAGACCTGACCATATTTAGGATGATTGACCACGGCATACTTCTGCAATGCTGCCTCCACCTCATTGGCAAGTGCAGTGCATTGATCTGCCAACTGAGCATTATGATTGACCTTGGTCAGTACCTCGGAAGCCTTGCGCAATACGCTGACTGCAAAGAAATTGCTAGGAACGAGGAAGGGGAAGATGGTGCTATCGTCACTGGGACGGAAGAAACTGGCGATCAATCCCACAGGATTAGCAGGATGGCCATAACCATAGTTAGATACCGTATCGTGCAGTGCGCTGGTCTTGCGCTGGAACTTGTAGGGTGTCACATTACCCTGCTTGCGCTGCTGGTCAGTAAACACCTTCAGGGTCTGGCGTACAGCCTCCAGCCAACGATCATCAAAGATGGAATCATCGCCGGTCAACTGCCAATATGCATAAGCCAAGCGGATGGGATAGCAAAGTGAATCAATTTCGTACTTACGCTCGTGCAAATCAGGCTTCATGTCAGTGTAATCACTCTCCCACTCGCTGCCGGTAGGCCCCATATTGAAGGCATTGGCATAGGGGTCGATGCAGATACATGCCATCTGACGACGGATGACTCCACGAATGAGATGACGCAATGCCTCGTCCTTGGCCATATAAGGAAGGTAGGGCCACACCTGAGCTGCAGAGTCACGCAACCACATGGCATGGATGTCACCTGTGAACACAAATGTGTCGTCATCGCCATCCTCGGTCTTGCTGTACTGGCAAGTCGTATCCAGAGTGTTGGGGAAGCAGTTTTGGAACATCCACCACAGCTTGGGAGACACGGCTCTCAGGCGCTTCTCCATCTGGGCAATCTGTTTGTCGATAGCCTTGCTGCGGAACAATCGCTTGGGCTCCTCGGGGCGCTTTGACACATAGGTGTCTGCCTGCACTCGAGCCAAATCGGGAAGTGAGGGAAGTTCTACTGCACTTGCACTAGCAGATAGCGCTAGAGAGAATAGGAAAATGCTGGTTTTCATGGTCTGTACTTAGTTTCTGTGCCCCATTTGCTAGGCTTATTCGACATGTAAAAATCAAGTTCTCCACCTGCCATAATGTCGGCATAGCGGATGTAAGAATAGGGATAAGGCTTGCCATTCAACTTGACACTATTGACATAGATTGCCTTGTCGCTATTACCATGTGTGCGGATGGTAAATGTCTTGTCGCCACCCACATTGAGTTTTGCCTCTTCTACGATAGGACTTCCGATGACATAGACACCACCACAAGGAGCCACCTGATAGAGGCCCATTGCCGAGAGAATGTACCATGCTGACATCTGACCCACGTCTTCATTTCCACACAAACCAGCAGGCTGGTCAGTATAGAGCTCGGTCATTACCTGACGCACCTTGGCGGCCGTCTTCCAGGGCTGACCTACATAATTATATAGGTATAGGGTGTGGTGGCTAGGTTCATTGCCATGAGCATACTGGCCAATGAGTCCTGAAATGTCGGGATTAGCATCCTCATTGAGTTCGCTGCTCACCAGGAACAGCGAGTCGAGACGAGTAATAAAGGCTTGCTCACTGGGGAAACAGCTTACCAATCCATGTACATCATGAGGCACCAACCAGGTATACTGCCAAGGATTGCCCTCGGTGTACGAGGGAGTCTGATAACTGGGGTTGAAGTCCTTGTCACTTTCAAACGTGCCATCAGCACCCAGAGGACGCATGCACTGCCAACGAGGGTCGAAGAATTTCTTGTAACCCATACTGCGGTTGTGGAAATAGGTGCTATCCTCCTTGTGGCCTAGCATACCAGCCACCTCTGCGGCACTCCAATCTGCCAGGTAATACTCCAGACTCTTTGCCACACTCTCGCCATCGCCCTTGTCGTAAGGGATGTAACCCAGTTCCTTCAGCCAATGCAGCGAGCGATTATTCTTCAGAAGACTGGCCTTCATCGCCTCGAATGCCTTTTCTTTGTCAAAGCCCTCAACACCCTTCAGACACAAATCTGCCAGCACAGGCACTGCGGGACAACCCACCATACAATAGGTTTCGTTGCTCATGAGATGCCATACAGGCAGTTCTCCCTGCTGCTCATAGATCTTCAGCATCGTCGCAGCATAATCCTTCAATCGGTCAGTCATGATCAGGGTTGCCAAAGGATGTGCTGCACGATAGGTGTCCCACAGGGACCATGTGGTGTAGTTCTGGAACTTGCCATCGCGATAGACACGGCCGTCAGAGCCCATATAATCACCATTGATGTCATTCCAAACCGAGGGAGCCACCATCAGATGATACATGCTAGTGTAGAAAATACGACGCTCACGGTCGGTGCGGAACTTAGCCTCGATTCGTGACAACTGCTCATTCCAAGCCTCATCTGCAGCCTCTTTCACTGCATCAAAGTCCCAACCGGGCATCTCAAAGGCCATGTTGAGACGGGCATTCATCTCACTCACAGGAGAAAGTGCCACCTTGGCCATCACCGATTCACCAGGACCTACCTCGAATGTAGCCTGAGAATAGGGAGCAGAGAGGCTGTCGCACAACCAGTTATGGATAGGCTTAGAGAACTGAATGTAGAAATATATCTGCTGATTGCCTGCCCAACCGCGACTCAGGCGATAACCTGCCAAGGTAAATTCGTCCAACTGATAGATGCGAGCCTGCTTTAGTCGATCGCCGACACCATTGGCCAGATCGATGATGACACGAGCATTGTTGTTGCCACGAGGGAAGGAGTAACGATGCAAGGCAACACGCTGAGTGGCTGTGATCTCGGCCTTGATGTGGTCACGATCCAGCACCACACTGTAATAACCAGGACGCACGACCTCCGAGTCATGACTGTAATTTGAAGCCAAACCCTCTCGAGAGAATTCCAACTCGGTCATACTGGGCATCAGGGCCACATCGCCCAAGTCGCTGCAACCTGTTCCGCTCAGGTGCATCTGAGCAAAACCTACAATCTGCTTACCACTCTGGTGATAACCAGAACACCAGTCCCATCCCTCTTCTATCTGGGTAGGACCTGCATTGACCATACCTTGTGGCACATTAGCGCCCACAAACACATGACCATGATCACCCGTTCCAATCGTGGGGTCAACATAGTCCGTCAACTTCTGCGCACTAGCAGTGAGAGCACATCCGACCCACAACGCTGCGACCAATCCAAAAGTTCTTTTCATATCGTATATTTTTGTTTATCACAGTTTCATGCATCCTGCAACATATAGAATTACTGCTTTTCTTCATGCAACGGGCCAAAACAAACCGCAGCAACGGTGACCTTACCTATATATATGACAAGATTATTGCACAAAAATAGAAAAAAAAAGCGAATATTCGATGCTTTTTCAACACAAATGTTTACCTTTGCCAAACAAAATAGCATTTATCCCTGTACGTCACATGGAGACAAAAGGTACATACATCGCATTTGACGCTTGCGGAGTGCTGGATCACGTGAACAGCAATCTACGCACTTTCAAGCAGTTAGGAGAATGGCAGAAGAGTTTCCCCGGGCGATTTGACTTTGTCAATCTCGAGGACATCAACTTCAGTTCCACACACGACGACCTCTTGGATTCGACAATGAAAACCGAATTCTTGAGGAAAATGTCGCAAGCCGATAATGTATTGGTTATTGCTAGCCCCGTCATCAACACCGAGAGTCCCATCCTCAATTGGCAGATTTCACGTGCTGTCAACCGTTTTCACCTGCCCGTCATCATTGCCTATGCAGGATTGGAGGAAGTGAAGGAAGACACCATACAACAATACTGGAACTGGCTGCCCCAGAAATTCCGCAAGTACATGACTATCAACAGTTGGGCTCGCATGGCTCACATTCCTCTCACCCGAGACAAACTGGAGCGTGCGCTGAAGACCTACTCACGCAGCAAACAGCAATACCCCTGGGATTCAACGACCATATTCTGAGCACTATGATACAGAGATTACTAGATTTTCTGAACGCATCTCCCGTCAACTTCCTCGCCGCCAACAAGGTTGCCCGCGAACTGGAAGCCGAGGGATTTCAGCGCATCGATGCTACTGCTCCCCTGCCTGAAATCAGGCCCGGTGGACAGTACTATGTCACCAAGAACGACTCCAGCATCTACGCTTTCCGAATGGGTCAGAAGCCCCTCTCCGAGGTAGGATTCCACATCATATGTGCCCATTGTGACTCACCCACTTTCCGCATCAAGCCAAATGCCGAAATGCTCTGCCAAAAAGGTGTAGTCAAGCTAAACACCGAGGTGTATGGTGGCCCTATCATGAGTACTTGGATGGATCGTCCCTTGTCACTTGCCGGACGAGTTATCCTCCGTGGCAACGACGCTCTCCACCCCGAGACCATGCTGCTCCATATCCGTCGTCCCTTGCTGCAGATTCCCAATCTTGCCATTCACTTTAATAGGCAAGTCAACGATGGCGTGAAACTCAGCAAGCAAAAGGACATGCTGCCCATCATCGGCATTATCAATAACACCTTTGAAGCCAACGACTTGCTGCTCCGACTCATCAGCGATGAACTGAACGTAGAGCCCAGCGAGATCCTGGACTTTGACCTGTATCTCTACGATGTCACTCCTGCTTGCCTATTCGGTCTAAACAACGAGTTCATCTCTAGCGGACGACTCGACGACCTCTCTATGGTGCACGCTGCACTGGAAGCGCTGCTCGATGCAGACAAGGAGAACGAGGTTACTCAGGTCATGGCCATTTTTGACAATGAGGAAACAGGCAGCCAGACCAAGCAAGGTGCAGGAAGCCCCTTCCTTGCACACATCCTCCAGCGCCTTGTGCTTGCCCAGGGCGACACTGCCGACGGATTCTATCAGGCTGTAGAGAAGGCATTTATGATTTCTGCAGACAATGCACATGCTTGGCATCCCAATTATAATGAGAAGTATGACCCCACCAATCATCCTGTGATGGGTGGCGGCCCTGTCATCAAGTTCAATGCAGCTCAGAAGTATGCCAGCGACGCAGTCTCTGCTGCTGTGTTCAAGGAAATCTGTCGCGAGGCAGAAGTTCCCTGCCAGTACTTCGTAAATCATAGCGACGTGGCAGGCGGAAGCACCCTCGGCAATATCCTTGCCAGTAGCCTGCCCTTGCAAGGCGTCGACATGGGTAATCCCATATGGGCTATGCACTCGTGCCGCGAAACCGGTCACATCGACGACCACATTTTCTGTGTAAAGGCTTTTACAAAGTTCTATAATTCTTAAACACTTAACACAAATCATTATGAAAAAAACTCTAATGTTTTTCTGCACCCTGATGCTGAGCACCATGGTTGCATTTGCCCAGGCCGACAAGATCGTGGGCACGTACAAGATGAACCGTAACGGAGTAAACTCCAAGGTAAAAATCTACAAGAAAAACGGTGGCTACCAAGCTCAGGTTATCTGGGTAGACAACCTCAAGATGCCCGATGGAAGCACTCGACTGGACGAGAAGAACCCCGATCCTGCCAAGCGCAGTACCCCCGCCAACCAGATCATCATCGTCGAGAAGGTGACCTACAGCGACGGCGAGTGGAAGGATGGTCGCATCTATGACCCCACCAAGGGTAAGACCTACAAGGCAGTTATCGACTTCAAGGACGACAAGACCCTGCGTGTAAAGGGCTACCTTGGCCCCTTCCACGAGAGCATGTATTGGACCAAGATTGAATAATTACTTCCCCGCAATAAAGGAATCGAGGGCGTGTCACCAAGGTGATGCGCCCTCTTTTTATATCATTTATTACCAAGGAGTTATGAATCACAAAAAGACATATACTCTTACGAGGCAAAAAGAGTACATGTTTTGCCTAAAAAGAGTACTGTTTTGGGGCAAAAAGAGTATATGTCTTTTGCAGAAAGCCCTACCTTATCGTTTTCGATACTTTAGCGGGGTCTCTCCCACCTTCTTTCGAAATAAGCGAATAAAGTGATTGGGATAGGCAAAACCCAGTTCTTCAGCAATCTCACCCACCGACATTTGCGTGTTACGTAACAAGTTCTGGGCAGCAGTAATCAGCTTGTTTTGCACATACTCCTGCGCCGTGATGTGAAGTTCTCGTTTCACCAAATCACCGAAGTAATTGGGGGAAAGGTTGAACTGCGCTGCACACCAGGCAACGGTAGGTTGACCTTGTTGGGCAGGCATGCCGCTACTCAGGTAATTGTCCAGCACATTCTCCAGCCGCTGCAGCAGATTATGATTGGCCCAAGTGCGCATTTCATACTGGCGCTCGTAGAAGCGTTTGAAGTAACTCAACAGATGACCTATGCCCAAGCGCAACATGTGATTCGACAGATAATCCGAGGGCGTATTCAGCTCGGCATAGATGTTGGCAAAGCAATTGAGCAACACACCTCGCTCTGCTGAGGTCAGTTCCAGGGCGTCAGAGTCATCCGAAGAAAAGAAATTGAACATATAAAAGTCGCGACCCAAACCCGACTTCTCCAACAATTCTGGTCGAAAAGCCAACATCCAGCCCTGGGGCTTTACGCGGTAATCAAGGCGCATAGAAACCACCTGACCAGGCCGTAATGAAAACATGGTACCCGCGCGATAACGCACGCTGCGCCCATTACGCACCAGCAATCCAAAGTCAGCGTCCATCAACACTACACAGTACATGCCAAAGTCCATCGGATCAAACAGGGACAAATCGGCACGGCTCAAGTCTCCAACAGCAACGAGCGGGTGCACTGTCTCCTGATGGAAGATGTCGTTGAACTCAGTAATTTCACGAATAACTCTCATACGAGGTACAAAGTTAGTCTATTGCAAGTAATAATGGTAGTGAAGATTGGTCTTTTTTAATGTAATACGTAATAATGGTATAAAATAAAGTAAATATGTTCGGGAATATGACGGCATTTTCTTTTATCTTTGCGGCAACAACGACAAAATCTAAATCTAAATACAAGAAAAACAATGGCTGTAAAATTCTACAAGAGTGAGAATCAGGTACCTTTGGAAATGCACAAGGTACGTATGGTACAAAAACTGAATCTGCGTCCCGTGGAGGAGCGTCTGAAGTGCATCCAGGAAGCTGGTAACAACACTTTCCTGCTCCAGAATCGTGATGTATATCTGGATATGCTCACCGACTCTGGTGTCAACGCAATGTCCGACCTGCAGTTTGCTGCAATGATGAAGGCCGACGATGCTTATGCCGGCTGCGAAACCATGAATCGTGTGAAGGACGCTGTCATGGAGGTCTTTGGATGTGCCAATGTGCTGCCTACTCACCAAGGTCGTGCTTGCGAGAACATCCTGGCCGAGGCTTATGTTAAGCCTGGCATGGTAGCTCTCATGAACTTCCACTTCACCACCACCAAGGCTCACATCACCCGTTGCGGTGGTTCTGTCGAGGAGTTGGTTGACCCTAAGGGTATTGTTCCTCAGAGCAATGACCCCTTCAAGGGCGACTTCAATCTGGAGAATCTGGAGTCCAAGATTGATGAAATCGGTGCTGACAAGGTTGCTTTTGTTCGCGTAGAGGCCGGTACCAATCTGATTGGTGGTCAGCCTGTTTCTTTGGAGAACATGCTGGCAGTTACTGACATTTGCCACAACAAGGGTGTCAAGTCTGTACTGGATGCTTCTTTGCTGCAGGACAACATCTACTTCATGAAGACCCGCGAGGCTCGCTGCAAGTATATGGATGTCAAGGAAATCTACCATTTGTTGGCCGACCATTTCGATATCATCTACTTCTCTGCTCGTAAGTTGAGCTTCTCTAAGGGCGGTATCATCTGCTCTAAGGATCCCAAGTACACCAAGGAGATGATGAGCTTCATTCCTCTTTACGAGGGTTTCCTCACCTATGGTGGTATGGATGTGCGCACTATGGAGGCACTCGCACAGGGTCTGTATGAGAGCCTGGATCTGGAGTACATCAGCCAGGGTCCCCTCTTCATCGAGGAACTTGCCAAGGAGTTGGATGCTTATGGCGTTCCCGTGATTCTGCCTCCCGGTGGTCTGGGATGTCACCTCAATGCTGGTGCTTTCGTTCCTGACATGCCCCACAACCAGTACCCCGCAGCTGCAGTAGGTTGCGCACTGTACATCATCAGTGGTATCCGTGGTATGGAGCGTGGTACCGTGTCCGAGCAACGCGAGCCCGATGGCACCGAGCGCTATGCTGAACTGGAGCTGCAGCGACTGGCTGTTCCTCGTCGTGTATTCACCCTCTCACAGATCAAGTATGTTGCTGACCGCGTAAAGTGGTTGTGGGACAACCGCGAACTGATTGGTGGATTGGAATGGGTCGAGGAGCCCGAGGTACTGCGCTTCTTCTTCGGTCGCATGAAGGAGATTGGCAACTGGCAAGAGCAGCTGGTTGAGAAATTCAAGAAGGACTTCGGCGATAGCTTGTAATCACACATATTTTCAATCATACCGAGGGGAGCGAGTTTTCGCTCTCCTCTTTTTGTATATTGGGCGAGAATGACTATATTTGCAACATGAAACGTACATTTCTTACCTTATATATAATAATAGCAGCCACGTTGTGCTCCGCCCAAACCGTAAACGTGCTAGATTTCGGAGCTAAGGGCGATGGTGTCAGCGACGATACCCACGCCGTGCAAACTGCCATCTACGAAGCAAGCAAGCAGGGAACTCCCGAGCACCCTTGCACACTGGTTTTTCCTTCCGATCACACTTTCCTGTGTGCCCCTCTGGAACTTCGTGGCAACGTCAACTATCATCTAGAGAAAACGGCTTGTTTGCTAGCCAACCCCAACGAGGATCTCTATCGACTGAGTGCCTTTGGCGACAACATAGGTGAAGGCATGCTATGGTTGTGGGCCAACGGAGCCAGCAACATCTCGTTCTCGGGTGAAGGCGTCTTGGATGGTAACGGAGTTGCATTCATGGGTCCTGAATTGGAGGACTCCTATGTACTGAAGGACCTCACCACCCTATTGGGTAAGGTCTTTGATCCTCGTCCCCATCTGCTCACTCTCTTTGGTTGCAGAAACATCGAGATCAGTGGCATCACCGTACAGAATGGCGCTTATTGGACCATCCATTTGGTAGGTTGCATCGATGCACGCATTCACGACATGAAACTGCTCAACAAACTGAAAATCAGAAACGGAGACGGTATCGACCTTGACCACACCCAACATGTCAAGATATGGAATTGCCACATAGAGAGCGGCGACGATTGCGTCTGCCTAAAGAATCGGCGTGAATACTCACCCGGTTATATGGAGGCTATGCATTACCTGGGGCGTCCCGAGGGCATCGTGATGCTAACTCAACAGTGCGGCGACATCGAAGTATGGAATTGCACCATGACCTCGCGCTCATGTTCAATCAAGATAGGCAGCGAAAACATGGATAGTATCTCCGACGTTTACTTCCACGACTGCATCATCCGAGCAAGCAATAGAGGACTCGGCATTCAGAATCGCGATGAGGGAACCGTTACTCGTGTCACCTTCGAGAATATCCAACTCGAGTGCCATCTCTTCAGCGAAGTATGGTGGGGACAGGCTGAACCCATCTATGTCACCTCCTTTCCCCGAGCTGTAGGTAACCACAAGGATGCGGGATGGCGTTTCCCCAAGGGAGCAACAAAGGGACGCTGCGGCGAGGTTAGCCACATCACCTTCCGTAACATATTGGCACAAAGCGAAAATGGTTGCTACATCGGTGGCGACACAAAAGACAAGGTGAATAATATCACCCTCGAAAACGTTCAACTGACATTAGACAGTATCACTACCTACCCCCACGGTCTCTATGATCGCCGACCTTGTGTGGGCGATGGATTTGTACGAGGCGATGGACGAAAAATCTATGTAGATCAAGCGGCTCACGTTACTATCACCAATTGTAAATGAAAACATCGATGAACAAACGGATACTCACCTTCACCCTACTATTTGCAATTTCTTTCTTCTCTTCGTACGCCAAGAGCGAACGACCCAGCTATCGACCCAAATTGGTCGTAGGTATCGTGGTCGATCAGATGCGATGGGACTATCTAGAGCGCTACCGCGATCTGTATGGTCAAGATGGATTTATGCGTTTGATGCGTGAGGGATACTGCCTAGATCACTGCATGGTTCCATATCTCCCCACCGTCACAGCTGTAGGTCATGCTTGTTTGTTCACCGGCACCTATCCCGGTCTCAATGGCATTGTCAACAATGGTTTCTACATCGACGAACGGTACGTGACCTCGGTTGATGATGACACAGTGAAGCCCGTTGGCACCAAAAGTAATGCAGGTAAGAAATCACCCCGACTACTATTGCCCACCACCATCACCGATGAATTGCGCATGGCCACCAATTTCAAGAGCAAGGTAGTAGGTGTGAGTCTAAAGGACCGCGCTGCCATCTTGCCTGCTGGCCACACCGCCAATGCCGCATACTGGCTCGAGAGTGCCAGCCACCCCCAATGGATCACAAGCGATTACTACATGGCAGAATTACCACGATGGGTACAAGACTTCAACAGTCGCCACCAAGCAGAAAAGTATATGGAGAAAGGTTGGCAGTGGATGTATCCTGACAGCGTGTACACTCATAGTCACCCGCTGGATTCTCGCATTGAATGTGACTGCAACGAACAGATTCACTCCACCCCAGGAGGCATGACTTTGACTCTTGATTTTGCCAAGGAAGCTATCAACAACGAAGAACTTGGCGCCGACGACATCACAGATTTCCTAACCATCAATATTGCTAGCACCGATGCTGTAGCACACCGAGTAGGTTGTGACTCGCGTTATGCCGAGGACATCTTCCTGCAACTAGACCGGGATCTAGGAATCTTCCTTCGCTATCTCGACGAGCACATCGGTAAGGGGCAATATTTGTTCTTCCTGACTGCAGACCACGCTGGCAGCCACAACCTGGTATGGCGCGACGACCACAAGCTACCCTCTCAGGTGTGGGACACGCCCATTGTCCGAAACCAGCTAGATAGCGTCGTCCAATCCATGTTGGGTATTAAAGACACCCTGGTACGTGCTGTCAGTACCTATCAGGTCTATCCGCACCTGCCCAATCTGCAAAGTCATGGCATCACACTCCAGCAATGGAACGACGTTCTCCTACCCTATCTGCGCCAGCGCAAGGATGTCGCTTATGCCTTTGACTTTGAACACATACCCGAGTACATCCCCGAACCATTACGCAGTATGGCCATTCGGGGATACAATCCCAAACGAAGCGGTAGCATACAGATTATTCCAGAAAGTGGGGTTACCGAAGCCTTTCGCAATGGTCCCGACCACTTAAAGGGTGCCAGCCATGCTCTGTGGGGACCTGATGATGCACATATCCCTCTTCTTTGGATGGGTTGGAGCATCCCTCACGGACGAAGCAGTGAACCTTGCGAGAATGTGGACATTGCTGCCACGGTTGCAAACCTCCTGCATATCCAGATGCCAAGCGCATGCGTGGGGAAACCCATCCTGATGAAATAAAATCAAGCATTTTGAGAAAAAAGTCATAGAATCGTTGGCGGAATCAAAATCTTTTCATACCTTTGCAACCGCAAACGGGGGATATCGCCCCAAAGCATACAAGAATGTTGCTGCTTTAGCTCAGTGGTAGAGCGCATCCTTGGTAAGGATGAGGTCCCGAGTTCAACTCTCGGAAGCAGCTCAGAGAAAAGAGGAACCGTATTGGTTTCTCTTTCTTTTTGTATATAATTTTCCGTGTCTCAAAAACAAAGAAGCCCGGCCTTAGCCGAGCTTCTTCCTTATCGCATGAGACGATTACTTCTTTTTCAGCTCCTCCTCAATGGGGTCATCATATTGCTTTTGCAGACGCACCAGAGCTCGATGCATCTCCTTCTGCACTTTGGCATAAGCGGGATCGCCATAGAGATTATGCATTTCGATGGGGTCTTCCTGCAAGTCATACAGTTCCCACGCATCGATGTCGTTATAGAAATGGATCAACTTGTAGCGCTCATTACGCACACCGTAATGACGTTTTACTGCGTGCTCGGCGGGATACTCATAGAAATGGTAGTACAAGTCTTTACGCCACTTCACCTTCTTCGAGTCTGTGCCACGAAGCAGAGGTACTAGGGACTGACCCTGAATATCGGAAGGGATACGAACGCCAGCCAACTCTAGGAAAGTGGGAGCATAGTCGATGTTCTGCACCATCTCGGTGATCTCACCACGACGCTTGTACCCATCGGGGAGTCGCATCACCAGAGGAGTACGCAAACTCTCCTCGTACATGAATCGCTTGTCAAACCATCCGTGCTCACCCATGTAGAATCCCTGATCGCTAGTGTACACGACGAGCGTGTTCTCCAGCATGCCATGCTCACGCAGATAGCTCATCAGTCGACCTACGTTGTCGTCCAGGCTCTTTGTCACCTTGGCATAATCTCGCATGTAGCGCTGATACTTCCACTCCACCAAGTCACGCCCCTTGAGCTCTGCACGCTTGAAGTCGCAAGAAAGACTATCATAGAAAGTCCAGTAGGTCTTGCGGTCCTCGGGAGACAAACGATTGACATAGGCCAGATAGGTGCCACTCAGGCGACTCTGGTCACCAGGTAAGTAAGCCTTATTGTCATAGATAAGGTCCATATCCATGTTACTGGCAATGGACATTTCCTGCTGTTGAGCTGCTGTTCGACCGGCCCAATCGTCCCAGAAATTTGCAGGTTTTTCAAAGGTTTGGTCTTCGAATTCACGCAGATACTTGAGCTCGGGCAGCCAGTCACGATGGCAGGCCTTGTGGTGAACAAACAGAATGAAAGGTTTGTTCTGGTCACGATGTTCCATCCAATCAATCGCCTTGTCAGTGATCACATTCGTGCAATAGCCTTGCTCTACGCTCTTTGTACCATCGTCGTGGTTGAAGGTGGGGTTATAATACTCGCCTTGTCCCGAGAGAATGTCCCAGTGGTCAAAGCCCGTAGGCGTGCTGACAAGGTGCCACTTTCCGATGAGAGCTGTTTGATAACCAGCTTGTTGCATCAGTTTTGGCATCGTCTGCTGACTGCCATCAAAGACGCCATGCTCATTATTGGTAAAACCATTTTTGTGGCTATGCTTACCGGTAATCATGCAAGCACGCGAAGGTCCACTCAATGAGTTGGCAACAAAACTTTGTGAAAAGAGCACACCCTCCTGCGCGATACGGTCAAGATTGGGAGTCTGGATAGGACTGTGGCCATAGCATGACATCATCTGCGCCGTGTGGTCATCGGTCATGATATAGACGATGTTGGGGCGAGTGTTCTGAGCCGAGGCCTGAAAAGCCAGCGACATCAGTGGTAACAAGGTCAGAGTTCTCATAATATTATTGGTTAGAGGTATATGTTACTTCTTGTTTAAAATCTCTTTCAGATACTGCGAGGTATAGCCGATTCCGCTTTCGGCAAGGGCCTCGGGTGTGCCAGCAAACAATAATTGTCCACCACCACGGCCACCATCAGGACCCATATCGATGAGCCAGTCGGCACTCTTGATGACATCCAGATTGTGCTCGATGACTACGACAGTATTACCTTTCTCTACAAGTCGGTTGAGGACACCCAGAAGGACACGGATATCCTCGAAATGGAGTCCTGTAGTAGGTTCGTCTAATATATATAAGGTGCGACCCGTATCACGCTTGCTCAGTTCTGTGGCCAGCTTCACTCGCTGACTCTCACCACCGCTCAGGGTCGTACTGGGTTGTCCCAGTTTGATGTAGCCCAATCCCACATCCTGCAGCACCTTGATTTTCTGCAGGATCTGAGGCTGATTCTCGAAATGTTCCACGGCCTGATTAATCGTCATATCCAGCACATCGGCTATGGACTTACCCTTGAATCGCACCTCCAGAGTCTCACGATTGTAGCGTCGTCCCTGGCACTCCTCACAAGGCACCAACACATCGGGGAGGAAGTTCATTTCTATAGTGCGATACCCATTTCCTCCACAGGTTTCACATCGGCCTCCCTTGACATTGAAGGAGAAACGACCGGGCTTGTAACCACGTATCTTTGCCTCGGGCAGTTGCACATAGAGGTTTCGGATGTCATTGAAAACTCCCGTATAAGTAGCAGGATTGCTGCGAGGTGTGCGACCGAGAGGGCTCTGATCCACATCCACAACCTTGTCGATGTTCTCCAATCCCTCGATGCTGTCGTAGGGCAGAGGATCACGCAAGGAACGGAAAAAGTGTTGTGAGAGGATGGGCTGCAAGGTATCATTGATGAGCGTGCTCTTGCCGCTGCCACTGACTCCTGTCACACAGATCAGGCGACCCAGAGGGAAATCTACGTCCACTTGCTGCAGATTGTTTCCACGGCATCCACGCAGACTCAGCACCTGTCCATTACCCTCACGACGGGTTGCAGGTATTTCTATTTTTTCCTCACCATTCAGGAACTGGCTGGTCAGGGTATGTTGCTTCAGCATCTGAGGATACGTGCCCTGATACACCACCTCGCCGCCCTTGCGACCTGCCCTAGGGCCAATGTCCACAATGTAGTCGGCGTTCTGCATCATCTCTTCGTCATGCTCTACCACGATGACCGTGTTGCCTGTATCACGTAATTCCTTGAGCGAAGCGATGAGCTTGCGATTATCACGCTGGTGGAGTCCGATACTAGGCTCGTCCAGGATGTACAAGACATTGACCAACTGGCTGCCAATCTGTGTCGCAAGACGGATGCGCTGGCTCTCACCACCTGACAGACTGACCGAAGAGCGATTGAGGGAAAGGTATTCCAATCCCACATCAAGCAAGAACTTGAGTCGGGTACGTATCTCCTTCAGAATCTCTGGGGCTATCTTGCGCTGGTGATCGGTAAGTCGGCCATCCAGGTCCATCATCCACTGATTGAGTTCACCCAAGTCCATTTCACTCAACTGGGCTATGTTCTTGTCCGCAATACGGAAGTGCAATGCCTCGCGGGACAGGCGTTGGCCCTCACACTCGGGGCAACGAACATCGCGACTAAACTGCTCTGCCCACTTCTGTGCCGTAGCACTCTGGTCGCTATCCTGAGTCATGCGAATATACTTCACCAGACCCTCGAAATCACAATAGTAATCGTTGGTGGTGTGAGCAATGCTAGCAGGTATGCGCAATCGTTCTGAACAGCCATTCAGCATCTCATCGATAGCCTCCTCGGGCAACTCTGACACGGGCATATCCAGTGTGCAGTCATACCGATTCAATATTGCCTCTATCTGCCAAAATATCATCGCATTTCGATGCTTGCCGAGTGGAGCAATAGCACCATTCTTGACCGAAAGTGAGCGATCAGGAATCACCAGGTCACGGTCGATGAGCGATACATAACCCAAACCGTGGCAACGAGGACAAGCTCCCTGGGGACTATTGAACGAAAAGTTGTGAGGAGCAGGATCGCGATACGAGATACCACTGGTGGGACACATGAGTCGCTTGCTATAGTGACGCACTTCGGCCGTGTCCACATCATAGACCATCATGAGGCCCTCGCCTTGCTTCATCGTGTTGGACACACTGTTTTGTAGACGTTTGTCATCGCTTTCTCGCACGATGAGTCTGTCCACCACCACCTCGACACTATGATTCTTGTATCGGTCCAGCTTCATGCCCTGGAGCACTTCCTGTATCTCGCCGTCGACACGCACGTAGAGGTAGCCTTTCTTGCGGATGCTCTCAAAGAGTTCCTTGTAATGTCCTTTGCGGTTCTGCACCAGAGGGGCCAGCAAGTACACCTTACGTCCCAGATAGTCGCGCAAGAGTAGCTGGATAATCTGTTCCTCGGTGTATTTCACCATCTTCTCGCCTGTGACGTAGGAATACGCCTCACCAGCTCGGGCAAAGAGTAGGCGCAAGAAATCGTAGACCTCCGTAGTAGTGCCCACGGTGCTTCGAGGATTCTTGTTCGTGGTCTTTTGCTCGATACTGATTACAGGCGAGAGACCCGTTATTTTATCCACGTCAGGACGTTCCATGTTGCCCAGGAAATTACGCGCATAAGCCGAGAAGGTCTCGATATATCGGCGTTGTCCCTCGGCAAAGAGCGTGTCGAAAGCCAACGATGACTTGCCGCTGCCGCTCAATCCTGTCACGACAGTCAGGCTCTGGCGAGGGATTTCAACATCCACATTCTTGAGGTTGTGGACTCGCGCTCCTTGTATGGTGATCTTCCCTTTCTCCATTAGTCCTCGGTCGCTCCTCTATCCTTGGTTCTGAATCCGGTGAGCACGTTCACGTCCTTGCGTATCTTGTAGTGTCGGCCATCGGCGCCTCGTGCATTCACGATGACATAATACACGCCATCACCCACCGTACGTCCATTTACCTTGCCATCCCATCCTCCCTCGGGATTGTCCCACGAGTAGAGTTTCTGTCCCCATCGGTTGACGATGGTCGCATGGAATGACACGATGCTCTGATATCCTTCCTTGGCCTTGTAGACATCGTTGATACCGTCGTCATTGGGGCTGAAGGCGTTGGGGAATTCCAGTCGGCTCTCGCTGATGCTCAGTCGTATGGGGTTCTCCTCTCCTTCCTGGGGATAGTTGATAGTGTCACCTGCCAGGACAAAGGTGGCATAAAGCTGGATGCAGAAACTGCCGCTCTTGGTGAACGTATAATCTATTTCTTCCTCAAATCGGTGCACCAGTGGTTCATTTTCCTTGCCTTCCTCATAGATTTTCCACTCGTAACGAGCTTCATAATTACCCAAGTTCGAGGGGTTGGCGGCAAAATGAGCCACCACGGGAGCACTCTGGGCCGACGAGACATCGCTCAGTTCCTCCCCTTCGGCGTTATAGAAAGTGCCTTGTGGGTCGACTGTAGGCAGTTCGTCTTGCGCAGACATAGTGAGACTGGACATCGCCAGCACCACAAGTAAGAGTATCGTTGTATGGATTCGTTTCATTTCTATATCTTTTATCTAGGCAAAATTACGAAATTATCAGCACAATAGCGAGAAAATGAGCACCATTTTTTTGTTTTTTCACAGCTTTGGCGTACCTTTGTCCTAAAATTAGAGGAGATATCGCCCATGATTGCCCATAAAACTCGCTCCAGACTTCGTCTGACACTGGCTGCACTAGCCCTTGGTTGGTGCGGAACATCCACCTTTGCACAGGTGGGCGAGTACCGCAACACCCTGGCCATCGGCGTCAATGGCGGATATGCTCTGAACAAGGTCAACTTTGACCGCACCATCAAGCAAGCCTTTCATGGTGGCATGACGGGTGGTATGACGGTTCGCTATACCAGTGAGAAGTACTTTGGTATCTATTGCGCTGTGCAAGCCGAGGTCAACTTCACCCAGCTGGGATGGAAGGAAGTCATAGAGACGAGCCCCGACACCTACCAACGCGACATCAACTATGTCCAGGTTCCCTTGCTTGCCCATCTTGCCTTTGGCAAGGAGCATCGTGGTGTGCAGGGGTTCATCAATCTGGGCCCTCAGTTGGATTTCTACGTCAGCGACAAGGAGAAGCGCAATGAGTGGTTACCTGGCACACCCCAGCGCCCCAACCGTGTCATCGAGCAGTATGGCCTGCCTGTCCAGAAGAAGTTTCAGTATGGCATCACGGGTGGAGCTGGTATGGAGATCAACACGGCAGCAGGACATTTTATCGTTGAGGGCCGCTATTGCTTTGGTCTCAGCGACATCTTCAACAACGGAAAGTCAGACCCCTTTGGCCGTTCGGCCAATGGCGCTATAGTGGCTAAGGTCTCTTACCTCTTCGACGTCATTAAGACTAAGAAGTAATTGTTCGTTTCACTCGCTAGGGAAGTTAACCCCTACGAAAAAAGGAAGTTGCGGACTTCCGGAACTTCCTTTCTTATATATCTATCGCGCAAGCGCGACTAGGGAATCATTATCTCAGTCTATCCAGAGACTTCACCAGCATCTCGTCCTTCAATATACCACGGAAGGCCAGATAATCCAGCACGATTGCAACCAAGGGCAATGCTGCAGTGAACGAGGGACGGAAACCACCATCACCCATGTACATCCAGGCAAAGAAACCCAGATAGATGTAATATCCCACCAGCAGCACCATGCAAAAGGCTACCACGCGCATCTGCAAGGCTCGACGGGTAAAGAGCATGATGTCCAGGAAAGTCAGTGTGCTGACACCCACCAGCAAGACAAACAGCGCCCAGGGAGAGAAGCTGCGAGTACCATCCTCGATGCTCGTCACCCACAGATTGAAGAGCTCGGCATACTGGGCTCCCACAGGATCAGTAAAATAACCCAGAGGGAAGCACAGACATACCACGCCCAGGACGCATGATGCCAGCAAGTACAGGGTCTGTATGCGCTGCAACATGGGACGATTAGTCAGTCAGGTCGCGCTCGCGACTGGGGTTGCGGTAATATACCTTATCCTCGACAAACTCCTGAGTAGCAATCAGAGTGGGCTTGGGGAGCTTCTCGTAGAAACGTGAGATCTCTATCTGCTCACGGTTCTCAAACACCTCGTCCAGGTTGTCAGTTGCCGAGGCAAACTCCTGCAGCTTCTTGGACAGTTCCTGCTTGATGTCCACGCTGATCTGGTTGGC
This sequence comes from Bacteroidaceae bacterium, assembly GCA_045600505.1. GTDB lineage: Bacteria > Bacteroidota > Bacteroidia > Bacteroidales > Bacteroidaceae > Physcousia. Next base: position 7,154 of record JAZRYA010000099.1, on the reverse strand, counting down.
ACGCTTGCCGATGATGGCAATGCTCTCATAGATGTTACCGGTCTCTTCGGCCAGAGTCATGATGTCGCGGGTTACCGTATTGGTAGGCGCATTAGTTTTCTTGTAATCCATATATGTTTGTTCTGTTTTTTATTCTTCTTTTGTTAGATCGATGTGCTTATGCTTCACAATAGCCTCGGCCTGTTCATACATCTTCTTGGCCTCCTTCAGGTACTTCGACTCGGGGAAGTCGTTGGCAAAGGCATAGTACTCATCGATGGCGTCGCGATATCGGTCTATCTGCTTCTCCTCCACACTCTTACGAGCCAGATGGAACTTGCTGCGCAGCATCAGTATCGACAATTCCTCGCGACGCATGGGCTCGGCATAGGGGTAATCCTTCAGGGCATTCTGTGCCGTCACTATGGCTGCCTCGTAGTTACTACCTGTCGAGGTGGGGGTGCTGTTACCCACATAGTCACCCAGGTCATAATACAGCTTGGCTGCCATGTACTCCTTCAGGACCAACTTGTCCTGCAGTTTCATCAGCATGTCCTGGGTCTGTTCTCTCAGCGAGGTGTGGGGATACAGGTCCAGGAAGTTCTGGAACTCGGCCATAGCATCGACCGTGCTGGTTTGGTCCAGTCTGGGGTCGGGAGTCATGTTGTATAGCGACAGGGCGCTGTAGTAGCGCGCTTGCTCCACATAGATGCCCTTGGGATAACTCTGATAGTATTTCTTGAAATAGCTTGATGCGGTCTCGTAATCCTTGCGGTTATACTCACTCTGAGCCAGAAGATAGAGAGACTCCTCGCCGCTGCTGGTGCCCTTCATATAGGCTATCAGGTCGCCCAGCAAGGTGGCAGAACGGGTGTAGTGGCCATCCACAAAATAGGCTTTGGCTGCCTCGTAACGATACTCGTAATCTGTGCTCTTCTGCAATGCGGTGTACTCGCCGCAAGAGCTCAGGGCCAGCAGAGTCGTTAGACAGATGATCAGTACTTTTTTCATTCTATTCTGTATTCTATTCACGCACGCACAATGCGAATTGGTGTGCAAAGGTAGCAAAAAATGAGGAAAAATAAAAGAGGAAAACACAAAGAATTGAAAAAAATCGCATTTTTTAACCTCCATTATACTTCTCTTCTTGACTAATTCGCATTTTTCTCCTAACTTTGCCCCCTGTATGAAGCAAGAGTTCCAACTAGAATCTGCCTATCAGCCCACGGGCGACCAGCCCCAGGCTATCCAACAACTCGCCGAGGGTGTCCTTCGGGGCGACGAGGCACAGGTGTTGCTGGGTGTTACTGGTAGCGGAAAAACCTTTACAATGGCCAATGTCATTGCAAGGGTCAACAAGCCTACCCTCATCCTCAGCCACAACAAGACGCTGGCAGCCCAACTCTATAGTGAGATGAAGGCCTTCTTCCCTCACAACGCGGTGGAGTATTACGTCTCCTACTACGACTACTACCAGCCCGAGGCATACATACCCAGCACCGACACCTACATCGAAAAGGACCTTGCCATCAACGAGGAATTGGACAAACTGCGCCTGGCTGCCACCAGCGCACTCATGTCGGGCAGGAAGGATGTCATTGTGGTCAGTTCGGTCAGTTGCATCTATGGCATGGGCAATCCGGCTGCCTTCTACGAGAACGTGATCACAGTGCGTGTGGGCCAGTGCATCGACCGCAACGAGTTGTTGCGCCGACTGTTGGACTCGCTCTATGTACGCAACGACCTCACCCTCACCCGAGGTGCAGTGCGCGTCAAGGGCGACACCGTGGACATTGCCCTCGCCTACAGCGATTACTTGCTGCGCATTACCTACTGGGACGACGAGATTGAGAGCATCGAGGAACTGGATCCCGAGTCGATGCAGCGCGTCCAGCAGTACGAGGAATACAACATCTACCCGGCCAACCTGTTCATGACCAACAAGGAACAACAGGAACACGCGGTGCGACAGATCGAGGATGACCTGGCCGAGCAGGTCAAGTTCTTCGAGAAAATAGGTAAACCATTTGAGGCCAAACGATTGCACGAGCGCGTGACCTACGACATGGAGATGATACGCGAACTAGGGCACTGCTCGGGCATCGAGAACTATAGCCGATATTTCGATGGCCGAGAGGCGGGGACACGCCCTTTCTGCCTGCTCGATTTCTTCCCCGAGGACTTCCTGATGTTCATCGACGAGAGCCACGTCTCTGTGCCCCAAATCGGCGCCATGTATGGTGGCGACAAGGCACGTAAGACCAACCTGGTGCAATACGGATTCCGACTGCCAGCTGCCCTGGACAACCGCCCCCTCACCTTCGACGAGTTCAACGAGCTCACCCATCAGATCATCTACGTCTCGGCCACACCAGCCGACTACGAGCTGGCACAGAGCGAGGGAGTGGTGGTAGAGCAATTGATACGACCCACGGGCTTGCTCGACCCCATCATCGAGGTGCGACCCCGCGAGCATGAGGCCGACGACCTGATAGAGGAAATCGTGCAACGCGTGGAGAAGGACGAGCGTGTGTTGGTCACCACACTCAGCAAACGACAAGCCGAGGAGTTCACCGAATTCCTCATGCGTCGCAACATCCGCTCCCGCTACATCCACTGCGACGTGGACACGCTGGAGCGTGTGCAGATTATGGACGGATTGCGCGCTGGCGAGTACGACGTGTTAGTGGGTGTCAACCTGCTTCGCGAGGGTCTCGACTTGCCCGAAGTCTCGCTTGTAGGCATCCTCGATGCTGACCAAGAGGGCTTCCTCCGTAGTGAAAAAAGCATTACACAGACCGTTGGCCGAGCAGCTCGCCACGTCAACGGAAAGGCCATCCTCTATGCCGACAAGATTACCCGGTCGATGGCAGCTTGCATCGAGGCCACCAACCACCGCCGCGAGGTGCAGCTGCGGTACAACCAGGAACATGGCATCACGCCCACGGCCATTCGCAAGGAACGCAACCTGGGCACCCTCGCCGGCATCGCTCAGGGACAGGAGCAACGCGCCTATGTCGAGACCCAAGCACCCATTACTGCCGTGGCCGATCCCATCACACAGTACATGTCAGCAGACCAACTCAAGAAGAGCATCGAACACACGCGTCGTCAGATGCAAGAGGCAGCCAAGCGGCTCGACTTCATCGAGGCGGCACAGTACCGCGACGAACTACTCCGCATGGAGGAACTGCTGAAAACAAAAGTAGTGACAGACTAGACATTATGAATTGCATCCCACTGCGACCTATTGCACAGAGCGATGCAACCTATTGCACAGAGCGATGCAACCTATTGCACAGGGCGGTGCAACCTATTGCACAGCACGGTGCGGGCTAGTTTCACGGATGGAAAACTCTTATGTAACGCTGCAAAAAAAGATGCAGTTTTGCTTACACCTTACACTAAAAGCTTGTAATACGCTGATATACAACCCACTAAGTCGATGTATGATGATTTCTAGCTTACATTTGCTTACACTAGTGTATGCAAATGTAAGCAAACCGATCCGCATACACTGCTTTATCTGCATAGCTCTCAGTCACTTACAAGCTTTTAGTGTAAGGTGTAAGCAAATTCTTGTTTCAAAAAAAACATGGAAGGTGAGGGGTTCCGCTCTTCCCTTGATGAGCTGGACAAGACCAATCGTTGGGTTATGCTTGGCGACCTTCTCCCTTGGGCAGAGATAGAAAAGAGGTACAATTCCACACTCAACAACCAGGTCAAAGGTGCAGGAAACAAACCGGCCCGTCTCATCGGTGGCGCCATGATCATCAAGCACAAGCTAAACCTTGGCGATGAAGGAACCATCCTGATGATTCAAGAGAATCCCTACATGCAATACATGTGCGGTTTGCCAGTTCACCGCGACGAAGAAGAGGATATTCTCACCAGTATGCACGATGCTCAATCAGCAGAAGGAGATGTTCCGCGAGGGCGTCCACCACTGTGCAGACCGCATCATCAGCATCTTTATATCAAGTACACTCACGATAATACTTTGTTTTGCTACCATCAAGATTCCCTCAACAGATTTTCCATCGCCACAATAACCAAGTTCACGAAAAAATCCCTATCTTTGTACCGAGCATTTCATACTATACATATTTTATAATATTACTTATGAACAATTTTTGGAAAATTTTATCTTTGTCTCTACTGACATTTGCCGGAATGAGTTTATCATCTTGTAGTGAAGATGATGATGTGGAAGGTTCATCGTTAAGTGGCACAAAATGGGAAATCACATCTTGTGAAGACGATGAAGACATGGAAGGGGTTATCCTCACATTCGAGAAGAACGGACACGTTACATTTGCCCCTGAGAGTGCAGGATGGGATTATGCTGTATGGACACTGAAAGGATCCACACTGAAAATCGTGTTAGGAGAAGATGGCGAGCCTGATGACTATATTCAAGGAAACATCACTTTCTCTGGAAAGAATGCCACATACAAGTATTCATGGCATGACTATCAAGGGAGATGGGACGACGATGAGATCTATACTATGACTCTTAGAAAGAAATAAAGAATTTCACAAGGATATGAGGGACGGATTTTCGTCTCTCATATCTTTTTATAAATCCTACATCCGTAAGGGGAATATAACGTAGAAAATCATTATCAAACATACCATAACATAAGATGTGAGACATCGAGCACATCAGACGTGTGCGCAAGGCCTTGCTGCGGTAATGAGACAAGACCCCAAGAAAAGAATTCAGTGAAGGCCGAACGCTAAGGAATGTTTCATGGCATCCCAAAGGACTCATGTCAGATACGCTTTCATCTAATGCATGCAATTTTCGCTTCATGCGTCTAAGACAAGTGTTACTGACATACCGTCGCCAGGGTTTCAGATAAGCGCCAAGAAACTCTACACCCATCCGCACATCGAGTATTCGTTGCTTGCCTGCATGAAGCGTAAGGCCAAGATGTGTGACAAGAAACGTCCTCACCTTATTCACCAGCGACGCCAGCCACTCTTTGTCAACACTCACAACATAGAAATCATCCACATACCGTCCGTAATGGCGGCATTTGAGCACACGCTTAATATAATCATCCAGTTCTCCTAGATACACATTGCTGAACAGCTGGCTTGTTAAATTTCCTATCGGCAATCCACTTCCTGCCTCGCTGTTGAAAAGGCTCTTGTCGTGCGCAAGGTCTTGCCAATCCGCTTTTCGGCCCTTCACGCGGCATGCCGTTATCGGGTCCAACATAATAATCTCACCTGTCAGATATAATACAAAGTCAATATCCACATGTTCCCTCCACGTGGTTACAGATTCTTTACTCACCCTGTGCGTGGACATCCTGGTTAGCCGTCTGATGCATATCTCCAGCAGTCGATGCCGATTGATGTGCATGAAGTATCCCTGTATGTCCATCTTCATTACATAGCAATCTTCCTTGTAGTTCTGGCTCTCTTGACGAATATGATGTTCCAGACGTCGAATTCCATAGTGTGTCCCCCTTCTTTTGATACAACTGTAAGAGTCCTGAATAAACGTGCGCTCCAGCATCTGATGTGTGTAGTTATAATACAGATGGTGAACGATTCGGTCACGGAAGTCGGCAGCAAACACCTCGCGTTTCTTGGGGTCGCAGATGATGAAGCAAGTAGAAGGACGGGGCTTGTAAGTGCGTGTCCATAGTTCATGACAGAGCTCTGCCAGGTTGTGTTCCAGGCGTGCCTCAAATCGCCTTACATAGGCTTTGCCTCCCTTGTGCCGACGGGCATTGCGGTAAGCTTGGTGCAGGTCTTGCAAAAGCTGACAGTAAGTTAGTTTGTAAGGGAGAATCGTTCTCATAAAGACAAAAAAAGTTTGCAAGGTATGCAAACGTGATTATGAATAAATGACCAGTAAGTTCTAGACCCTACGGGCTAGGGGCAGACGGCACGGACTGATTGGCCGTTGTAGCGGTTGTTGTTGTTCCAGTCTACATTGCCCGAATTGAAGTTGAGGTTGTACGCGTTGTTCGAGTTAGATGTGTTGAGCGACGACGACCAGTAGTTGCCGTTCGAACCAGCGTTGTTGAGGTCTCCATTGTTGCGATAGCCCGCAGCGGGAAGGAAAATAAGAGAAGCGACGGTGATAATCTGATACTGATGAGAGAAAGAATCCATACATGGGAAGCTATCTGGCATTTACGATTTTTCTACGGTTCTAGATGAAACCATAGCATATCACCTATGAATTTACCTCATTTATTCGTTTTTGTTTGTTTGCGACGGGTGGTATTAAAGTAATCTTGCAAGATTTTGTTTCATCTCTGCTACAAATAGCATACACTCTATCGGAGTCTTTTGCTCCAGGGGGAATGCAAGCACCTGCTGCATGATCGACGTCAGTGTTTGCTGTGGTAACTGGGCATGTCCAAGGCCCTGTGATTGCGCTGGAGCACTGGCAGTCTGTCTGTGGTTACTTGTGGTCAACGGGGTTGACATTTTCCAGGCAGAGTAATCTGCAGTCATCACATCTAGACTCATGTCCTCTGGCACCATTTCCGCTGGAAGTGTTACATCTCTCTCCTTTTCTGCTACATCCTGGCAGGGATAGTCCATGAAATACTTCTCGAAACTTGTGACTGGGAATCCTACAAACAGGACAGATTCATCAACTCCTTTGATGTTCTTGTGTGTTACCTTGAACTGCTGAATGAATCGGTGACAGAGCCATGCACTCCAGTTGTAGGCCCGGTAAAACGAACCTTCTTGATACAGATGGATTACATTGCGTGTTTGGTCCGACCGATCTTTCTCGGCCTGAACAATTTGAATGATTTGTGCCATAATCTTTTGTTTATAAATTGTTTGTACTGTAAAATGAAAGATTTCTGATTCGGAGTGTGCAAGGACAGCCCTTGGGGAGGCTGTCTCGCTATGCACACCCCGAATCAAAAATCTTGGGGGAATGAGGCCATTCTAGACCCTACGGGCTAGGGGCACACGGCACGGACTGATCGGCCGCGGTAGCGGTCGTAGTTGCTCCAGTCTACACTGCCCGAATCGAAGCCGAGGTCGTACGCGCTGCCCAAGTTAGATGCGTTGAGCGACGACGACCAGTAGTCGCCGTACGAACCAGCGTAGTAGAGGTCTCCATTGTAGCGATAGCCCGCAGCGGGAAGGAAAATGGAGTTGCCGTTAGGACCTGTCACCTCTCTACC
>JAZRYA010000098.1:0-9265 GCA_045600505.1 Bacteroidaceae bacterium | reverse complement strand
CAGTGCCAGCGCCAGGTCCGATTGCAGGCTGCGCTCGTGGTACTCGTCAAAGATGATGGCCGACACCCCTTCCAGCGTGGGGTCATCCACCAGCATGCGTGTCAGGATGCCCTCGGTCAGCACCTCCAGTCGGGTCTGGGCCGATGTGCGTCGGTCAAATCTCACGCGGTATCCCACCGTCTGTCCCACCTCTTCGCCTATCATCTGCGCCATGCGCTCGCCTATCTGTCGGGCTGCCAGCCGTCGGGGTTCCAGCATCAGTATGCGTCCCTCGGGCAGGTCCTGCAGCAGGACCAGTGGCAACAGCGTCGACTTGCCCGCTCCGGGTGGGGCAGTCACCACCAGCGTGGCGTGCTCGTGCAGTTGGCGGCACACTTCGTCGGCTATCTCTGCGGCAGGCAGCGTGGCGGTCAGTCGGGGGTCTATGGTCATCTTTGGCATCTATTTCTTCACAAAGATAGTGATTTTCTGCCACAAAAACTTGAATTATTCGCGAAAAGAGCGTAATTTTGTTCCTGACTTTCACCTTATAATATATAATATGGATATAGCACTCATACTAGCCCTCTGCGCCGTGCCCTTGGCAGCTGCGCTTTGTTACTTCCTCGGCCGTCGGGGAGGCGAGCGCGTGATTGCGCGTCAGATGGACGAGATACGCCGTCTCACCAGCGAGCGCGATGTGCAGCGCACCCTGGCCGACACCACCCGTCAGCAGATGGAACAGCGCCAGCAGGAACACGCCCAGCAACTCCTGCAGCGCCACCAGGACTACCAGCAGCACATGCAGCAGACCCGACAGGATTACGAGCACCAGTTGGCCCAACTGCGTGAGACCCAGCAGCAACAGCTGGACCAGTTGCGTGAGATGAACCAGCAGCAGGTCGAGGACCAGTTGACCCTCATCCGCGAACAGATGAAGACCACCTCCGAGGCCGTCCTCAAGGCCCGTCAGGAAGAGCTCGGTGCCCGCAACATCGAGCAAGTCTCCCGCATAGTCAATCCCCTGGAGGAAAGCCTCAAACAGATGCGCGAGGCCCTCACCGACACCAAGGAGAAGCACCAGGAGGCCCTCAGCCGACTCGACGCCACCATCCAGGCCAACATGAAGAGCAGCGACCATCTGGGCGAGACCGCCGAGCGACTCACCCGCGCCCTCACCGGCGAGGTCAAGATACAAGGCAACTTCGGCGAGCTCAAGTTGAAGCAGCTCCTCGAGGACCTCGGTCTGCGCGAGGGCGAGCAGTACGACACCCAGTCCCATCTGCGCGACCGTCTGGGCAATCTCATCAAGGACGACGAGGGCAAGGGACTCATCCCCGACTTCATCCTCCACTTCCCCAACAAGCGCGACGTGGTGGTCGACAGCAAGATGTCCTTCACCGCCTACGAGCGCTACGTCAACAGCACCGACCCCGACGAGCAGTCCCAGCTCCTGCGCGAGCACCTCACCAGCGTGCGTGCCCAGGTCGACCGCCTCGCCCGCAAGGACTACAGCAAGTACCTCCAGGAGGGCTACAGCAAGCTCAACTTCGTCATCATGTACATCCACACCGAGGGCGCCCTCAACCTCGCCCTGCTCAATGACACCAAGCTCTGGAACGAGGCCTATCGACGCGGCGTCCTCATCCTCGGCCCCCAGACCATGTACATGAATCTGCGCATCCTCGAGCTCATGTGGACCCAGGTGCGCCAGTTAGAGAATCAGGAGGAGATGATGAAGGCAGCCAACCTGATTGTCGAGCGCACCCAGGACTTTGCCACTCGTTTCCGCGCGGTGGAGAAGAACATGCAGGACACCCTCCGCTCGATGGATACCCTGCGCATCACCACGGCCGACTCTGGCCCCAGCATCATCACCGCTGCCCGCAAGCTCCTCTCCGCCGGTGCCCGCGAGAGTCAGAAGAAGAAGTCCCTCGACAGTGCCGACAGCATCTTCCTCGATGCCGACCCCTCCCTCCTCCTGGGCGACGAACCTGCCGAGTAAGCAACAGCACGATATACAACAAACAGGGCGTGGCCGCACCGCCCACAGCCCTGTTGAGGGCTGGGCAGCGGTAGCCGCTGGTCACACGGATGGCCTGCCGGAAGTGGTCGCGCAGGGGTAAAATTCTTTGATAGTTGCATTTTTGTTAAGAGTTTATTTTTATCACACAGAGACACAGAGTTCACAGAGTTTTTTAATTGTTCCTCACGCATCACGTCATCCTGAGCACTGTCCCCTCTTTATGTCATGCTGAGCGGAGAGTCTATTTCTATGCTTGTCACCCTGAGCGAAGTCGAAGGGTCTTTCACCCAGCGTAACATCCTGAGAATACCACCAGACTGTGTGCAAGATGCTTCGACTAACGCTCAGCATGACATAAGAACTCTGTGTTCTCCGTGTCTCTGTGTGATACTAATTATGAATTGAGAGGGGCCACTTCCTCCACCACAATGTCCTGATAGACCTGGCCGTTGTAGTCGTGGATCATGAAGCGGAGGGCAGCCGCCACGATGTCCCCCGGATGGAGGGGCGTGGTGCAGCCAGCACCCAGCTGGGTGGCCACATACTGGTTCTCGTACTTGCCGCCCAACTCCTGGAGCAGCATGCTGCGCTTGGCGATTGTTCCGCCTTCAGCCTTCTGGCTGGTCACCTGCTGCACAGCACCGCAGGAGACCACTTTGAGGATTTTTGTCATAATTTTTGATTAAGCTTTATTACGATTGAGATAAGTTGGAGTCTTGATGTACACACCGTGGTCAGGGTCATACTGGATGTAACCACGAAATACCCATTTGTTGATCAGAGGTTTCGCATTGGATTCGTCGAGGCCGTTGGCACGACGCATGTTGCAGACGTTAGACAACGTAAATTCGTCCGGGAGCAGTTCCAGCAAATTCTGGCGGCCAGGAGTGCTCGAAACCACCTCCTTGGCACTCTCCTCACGCATCTGTCCGGCAAAGAAGTGCATCTTGCACCACATGTCGTACTCCAGACTCCACTGGGCAAACTCGGCAATCTCCTTGCTCCACGTCATGTCGTGGGCGATGTAGAGCACCATGGCCTTCAGATAGGCAATGGTGACAGCACGGTGCGACAGTTCCTCATAGGCCTCGTCGTCGCTCAGGTCACCCGTCTCCTCGCACTGCTCGTTCATCTGGCGAGCCAGTGCCAGCGCCTGCTTGCACTCCACACGGCCGTTGGCCAGATTCAGGTTGGTGATGTAGGGTTTCAGCACTTCGGCATACTGGTCGTCGTACTCCCCGTAGACAAAGGGTTTCGTCTTGTCCCTGATGATCGTGCAGAAGTTGATGCGCGATAGCGTACCGTCCACCAGACGACCGCGGAAGAACTGCATACCCTTTTGGATAGTGCTCGACGCGTTCCAGTTCCAGCGCACATCCACACGGGCCGTTACTGACTGCGTACCCACACGCTCCTGGCCGTACTTTCCGTTGTCGAAGCACAGGCAGATGATCTTGCCCACGTCCTTGGTGCCGTTGGTTTGCAACTGCTTGAGCAGCTCCAATTCTTCCAGATTGGTGTAAAGATATTTTCCACAGGCATCCTTCATGCGCTGCACGAAGGCAGCGTTGGTCATATCCGAGACCAGCACCTGCACACACAGGTCGTCGGGACGCTTGGGCTTCTCCTTGTTAGCTCCCTTCTGGGCGGTGGCGTCCTTCCATTCCTGCTCTCGACGGCGGTTCAGCTCATCGCGCTCCACGATGTCTGCGGTGATGTACTCGATGGGCTTGTTCACCGCGCTCTTGCCGCTCGACTGCTTGGCCATGGTCACGCACATAAAGGTGGCTTCCTTGTCCGTGCCGTCGATGAGTTTGAACTTCACATTGTGCAGATGCGCCGCCAGGGCTGGGAACACGGCATTGGCCACAGCGGGCTTGCACACCTCGGGCACATTCTTGATCAGGTGAGCGATCAGTTTGGGCAACTTCTTGGGCATGGCGGGAGGCAGACCCTCTCCCTGGCCCTCCCTCTCTATGGGGAGGGAACGCTGTTTGGCGAGCTCGATGGCACGCTTCACGATGGCGGGCATCACCTTGTATTGCGCTCGCTGACAGGCACTTTCGATGGTTCTGCGCCACTTGTCGTGCGCCTCGCCGTAGGTGGGTAGTATGCTGGCAATCCACTCCGGATCGTCGTTGCACACATAGCGCAGGTACGCCGCCATAGAGAAGATGAAGTTGTTGCGGCTACCGTGGGCGGGCACGCCACCCAGTTGCTCCTGCAAACTCTGAACTAAAATATTATAGGGGACGGACGCTCCGGCCCCCCTCTCCGCTCCCCCAAAGGGGAGGACGTAATGTGTTGGGTAGGGTGCGCTGTTGTCATCCTGAGCGGAGTCGAAGGATCTTTCACCCTGCGTTTCACCCTGTTTACCGTCAGACTGTGTGCAAGATGCTTCGGCGCGCTGCGCTTGCTCAGCATGACATTCTTCTGCGGCTGCATCCTGTCTAGTGCAATCAGTTCCTCCCCTTGGGGAAGTCGGAAAGCACTCAATGTGCTCTCCGAGTATGTGTGAGGAGGGGGCTTTGAAGAGTGCTTCCTCATCGAGGAAGAGGAAATACTCCTCGGGCACGCAGAAACTCAATCGTGCCAGGTCCTTGGTGCATGCGTCAATATTTTTCAACTGCAACGCCTTGGCGTAGTAGGACTGCGCCTGCACGATGTCCATGCCCTGGGGCACGGGGAACACCAGGCGAAGGCCCTTGGTGGAGGGGGTGACATGGGCGGCAAGCAATCCCATTGCCACTGCCGCCTCGGCCACCTTATTATATACTGCGCGTGGGTCGTCGATGTGATCCACGTCCATCATCACCAGTCCGCTGGCGTGTGCCGCGTAGTTCTTGCGCTTGCCCTCGTCGAACCAGGCATGCCAGCAAAAGGCGGGAAGCTTGCGCTTCAAAGCCCCCTTTCTATCTTCCCCCGAGGGGGAGGGACCGCAGGCTGCAATCTGGGAGCAAATATTCTTGACGCGTTCGTCGCGAATAATTTGGTAGAACGTATCCTTGTCTACCTCCATTGCTTTTCCAGCAATGCTTTTTACATAAGAAAATCTATACATCTTGTTGATTTACAATTTTATACAATTTGCAATTTTACAATTGAGAGGATTGTCATCCTGAGCGAGTGAAACGAGTCGAAGGATCTTTCACCCTGCGTAACATCTAGGATTACTATCAGACTGTGTGTAAGATGCTTCGACTTCGCTCAGCATGACATAAGAACTCTGTGTTCTCCGTGTCTCTGTGAGAAATCATCCTCCCCCTTTGGGGGGCAAATCGCTGACGAGCGATTTGGAGAGGTCTCCCGAAGCGGCAACACCAGCCGCGTAGGGCTCAGAGACCGACGGAGGCTGCTGGGGAGAGGGGGCTTATCAACTCCTTTCTGTCCAGTGTGATGTCACCCATGATGGCAGGGACGATCTGGTCCAGCGTCTCCTGCGAGGCGGCACGCGACTCCACGATGGGGAGCTTGACCTGGATGATGTAGTGGCGGCTGGTGCGCTTGACGCGATAGTTGATGTCCTCGCTCACGGGATGCCACTGGGGAGGCAAGTAGATGCGGTGGCTGATGTCCTCCAGCGTGGCGCTGCCGTTCTTGCTCACCTTCAGGGTGCCGCGCAAGGTCATAGCCTTGTCCAGGACGGGTTCGTTACTGGGCACACCACTGTCGAAGTGGAAGCCACGATTACTGATAGTTGCGATACCTTCGATTTTCATCTTCTTCATAGCTGTAAATATTTTTGAATGTATTAATTAGGAAGAACAATCACGTTGTACTCTTGAGGCTCATCGTCCTCGGTGCGCTGCAACTTGGTCAGCGCCTGGTCGTAGATTTGGCGAACACGCACGGTCTTGATCTTGAGCACTCTGCCTATCTGGCGGAAGTCCATGGGGTCGCTGCCGCCAACGCCATAGACCAGGCAGACAATCTTGCGCTCCATGGTGCCGAGCGTGCCCAGCAGAGCATCCACCTGCAGCGCATGCTGCTCGTTGGCCTCCACCTCGCTGTCGCTATCGTCCAGCAGTTCCAGGCCCTCTACGTCCTCGTCGTCCACGCCGTCATATTCCTCGCCGGTGATGAAGCGAGTGACACGGCCCAGGCACCAGTTGTAGGCATAGGTCTGGAAGGTGGAATCGGCCTTCACGGGGTCGTAGTGCAGGGCGGCCTCGCACAGACCGAGGCAAGCCTCCTGATACAGATCGTCGTAATCGATGCCCTTGCTCTTGCCCAGACCGGCGTGTTTCAAACTCAGATTCTCGGCCAAGGGCAGATGAGTGACTACCAACTGGCGCTGACTTGCGGTCAGTGACTGACCATTGAATTTACTTGTCTTCATAGAATTATTATTTATTATGTTATACTCGGATTGTGTGTTGACTTGTTTGTCAACCCTTACACTTAATTATGATTATAAAATCGCGAAATCTACTTACTCGGTACTTACCAGACACTTACTCAGCTGGGGCTAACGAACAGATTATCAACCATTTCAAAAAACTGAGGAAGAACCTTCTCTTTTCGGTCGTGACGGATCTGCTTGAGCGCACGCTGGCCAAACAGCAGCACGAGATCCTTGTCGGGGAACACGCTGTTTCCCTGTATCCAGAGGGCGGCATTCTTGTGATGAAGCTTCTTGCTGCGATCGCCGCACCACACCTTGCCGCAAAAGTAGGTGAGCAGGGTTGCACCTTCCAGCGACCAGCGCAGGTGGCCGTCGGCGGTGATGGTCAGATACTCATATTCCATGGCACGCTCGAATGCGCGCATGTGTTTGGTGATGCCAAACTGCAGTCTCAGTGGCAGATGTTTTGCGAGTTCTGCCAACTCGATAGAAAATGTAGGATTCATACAACCTCCTTGCGTTAGTGAAACATCGGTCCGAGGCTCTCATCACCTCGGGTTCACTAGTCCGCGCTAGAGGCCGATTTTCTCGGCTAACGTCTCGGCTAAATCTTCTCGGCCGAGATATTCAACACAGAAAGCTACATAACAAAAAAGCGGAATCAACTGATTTCCAGTCAATTCCGCTTAACGAAAATTTTTATGATTTTTTTTCTCCTTGGCCGAGATTCCGGCCGAGATTTTCTACGGCTTACCGCCTGTGGTCGTCCAGCCACTCGCTGTGACCATACCGGATGTCGTTGAAATCATCGTCGTTGTTGTCTACAACCGAACCATATGAGGTCTTGAGCATCCGGATCAACCACTCCACTTTGGGGCGTGTGCTAGAGCTAGCCCGACCGCTGCCCTTCACATTAGCGAGGTACGCGCCTTTTGCATTTCTAAAGTGCGACTCCAGGACAGAGATGTATTCGCCGCTGGTGCAGCTCACCAGATTTTGCTTTACTAGCTCGGCAAACAGTTCGCGGAGTGTGCCCACACCCACGGTCTTGTCCGTCTCCTTGTCCCGTCCATGCCACGTGATGACGCAGTCGTTGTCCTTGCCCGAGAACAGACGCAAGAACTCCTCCTGACTCTCTGCCGACAGCCAGCCCAGACGACTCAATTCGTTGTATAGTAACTTGATATGGTCTATGCTTGTGGTCTTTGGGTTTATCCTGAACACGGCTTGTGTCCGAGGTGCACTCTCGGGTTGGGCCTTCACGCGGTTGCGCGTACCCCTTTCTCTGATACCCACCTGATACTCGGGATCAGTTTCCTCCTCCAGGGCCAGATGCGTTTTTATCATCTCGATGGCTGTTGTTGCAGCGTCTTTCTCGTTGCTTTGCCCTTTCAGCAATTTCAGCGCATCTTTCATCAAATTCACATCGTGTGAGTCGATGGCCTGCTGGGCAAGTCGTTGCAACACGACATCTATTGCCAGAGTTTGCTGCCGTTGGAACTGATATCCTGTGTCTGACACAATATATCCAAATCCTATCGTATCTTTTCCCATATTATTTACTCGTGTACTATAGCGTTATTTCTTCGCAAAAATATGAAAAATCGAGAAACAAAGCAAGCGATTGCATCGAAAACGTCATTGTCTATTATTTCTGCAGTCTGTCTACAGACGTATTTTCGAAGACAAAAGACAAAGACAATTAGAAATGCACGCACTACATCAAAATAGGTCTAATATATATAATTATATATATTAGAATTTCATGTTCAACTCTCTTCACCCCAAAGTGTGTGCACAAATTAATTGTCCTAATTGTCTTTTGTCCTCACAACGCACCCCCTACTGAGTAAGTAGCGAGTAAGTACAAAAGCGGATTTCAAAAACATAATTATATGTAGCCCTCTAGTAGTGAAAGGGCGAAAGACAAAAGACAAAGACAATTAAAAATGGACACACCTATGAGAAAGAATCACAAGCCAGAGGACCGCGTGCCCAAGTGGGTAGTCGCCCAGGCCTATGCACCAGAACTGAAAGTAACCAGCGCACTGAAACGGTTGGACAGATGGATGCACAGCTGTACCCCACTGATGAAAGCCCTGAAACGGACGGGATACACCCGACGTGCCAAAAAAATTTCAAGTCGGCAGATCATGTTGATATACAATCATTTAGGAGAGCCGTATAGTGCTCCAATTTCGCGTAAATAGACATTTTTGAAATTCCATAATCATAATTAAGTGTAGGGGTTCTCAAATTACGAGTCATCCTCCTGGTCATCACATGTACTCTATTCTACACTTTTCGGCCAAAAAGAGTAGTTATCCCGGGCATTTAGAGTACAGTAATCTATCAGGACATATACTCAAAAACCCCTAAAATCGTCCAAAAGAGTACTTAAAATTAACTTTACAAGTAAGGTCTATTTGGGCACACAGAGACACAGAGGCCACAGAGTTTTTACGCAGTCCTCTAACAACGTGTCCCGTCATCCTTCGACTGCGCTCAGGATGACAAGCAATGAGAGAGTGTTTAACTATGAATTATGAATTCTAAATTATGAATTAAAAAAAATGAGTGTACCTTATTCAATTACCAAGCAGGTGAGCAAGCTCAGTGGCAAGACTCACTACTACGCAACTCCCCAGTTGTACGGCACCCGCAGCACCAAGGATATTGCGCGCATTGTGACGGAGAAGACTACCGTCACTCTTCCCGACACCTATGCCGTGTTGACCGCTGTAGGTGAGGCAGTTATGGACCAGTTGCGTGCTGGTTACCAGGTCGATCTGTTCGGCATCGGCAAGCTCCGTTTGAGCCTCCGCAGCCGCAACGCCGACAGCCGCGAAGAGTTTACTAGCCAGAACATTACCGGCGCTCGCGTCCGCATGCTCCCTGGCGAGGACTTCCGCACC
>JAZRYA010000097.1:0-41442 GCA_045600505.1 Bacteroidaceae bacterium | reverse complement strand
CATCATGCGCAATGGGTCGTCGCTGAAGGTGATATCGGGATCCAAGGGGGTGGCTATCAGTCCATCCTCCATGTCCAGCAGTCCGTCAAATCGGTCCACCAACTCACCAAAACGAGCTTGATTGAGGCAAACGGCCAGCGCATTGATGGTGAAGTCGCGACGATCCAGGTCGTCCTCCAATGTACCATCCTCTACGATAGGTTTGCGGCTATCTCGGCTATAACTTTCACGTCGAGCACCCACAAACTCTACCTCCGTGCCATGATATTTCACCTGGGCTGTGCCAAAGTTGCGAAACACGCTGACATGTGCACCACGACCCAATCGACGACCCAGAGCCTGAGCCACCTCGATGCCACTACCCACCACCACACAGTCGATGTCCTTGGAGGGACGTTGCAGGAACAAGTCGCGCACATAACCTCCCACCACATAGCACTCCATGCCCAGTTGGTCGGCAGTCTCTCCTATCTGGTGAAAGATGGGGGCAGAGAGCAACTCCACCATCTCGTCGTGTGAAATCTGACGCATAATTTATTTGACAAAGGGCAAAAGGCAAAGGACAAAGGGCAAGGGGCTACTGGGACTTGCCGTTTTTGTCGAAGTTTATCTTGCGGGTATAGAACTCGCACTTGAGAACCAAGCGAGCGGAATCCTCGGCAGCAGGGCCTGCTGCAAGTGAGTCGATAGCGGCCAACAGTTCTATGCTGTCGAGCAGCAGGATTGCCTCTCTCCTAGCCTCGATGGCTGTAGGGTGATTCTGTCGTAGGGAGAGTATCGTATCTCGGGCTGCATCGTATTGCTGATGATGCATCAGTTCACGTGCCTGAGAGACCATTTCTGTTCCTATCTCGTCTTCTGAGGGTGTGCAACTGCCCACTACCCCTCCAAAGGAGGGGAGAAGGACTAATGCAAGTATTTTCTTATAATTCTTTATCATGTAATCAGAAAACTATCTCCCCTCTCCTTGGAGGGGTCGGGGAAGGCTTACCAAAACTTATTTGCCTCGGGATTGTATTCCATGCCTATAGATCCCAGAATGGTGGTGATCACCTCTGGTTCGAGTTGCAGGTCCTCGCACAGTTCGTCGAACGAGGCATACTGGTCCCTCAACTTCATATTGACCCAACTCATGAGCATAAAGGGGTCACGAGGCAGGTCGTTCATCGCACTAGTCATCGCGCGTGTACCTTATTTAAATATAAAACGATGGATGTCGTTGCCAAGACCCAGTATCATCAAGCACAGGATGATGGCCATACCGATGTACTCGAGCCAGGTCTGCACCTTCTCGCTAGGCTCACGGCCTGTAATACCCTCGTAGAGCAGCAGCACCACATGTCCACCATCCAAACCCGGAATAGGCAGGATGTTCATCACGGCCAGGATGATGCTGATGAATGCTGTCATCTCCCAGAAGCGCTCCCACACCCAGGTGTCGGGGAAGATGCTGCCAATGGTCACAAACGAGCCAACAGTCTGCGCACCCTTCTTGGAGAACACATACTTCAAGTCATTGACATAGCCCGAGAGAACATTCCAGCAATACTTGCAACCAGCAGGGATACAGCTCAGGAACGAGTAGGTGCGATGCTCTATCACACTCTCGTCGATGGGTGAAACACGAGTGACACCCATCTGGTACTGGTCATTGAGTTGGAAGGTCAATGTGTCTGCCTGCTCTGCACCTGCATTCTGAACCACCAGAGTCATACGACGCTGAGCGACACTGTCGGCACGGGTGCATGTCTCGGTGCTGAGGATATCCTGCTTACGCAGATAGAGACTGTCATAGTCACTCCAATAACGAATAGCTGTCCCGTCAACACTGAGGATGGTAGCTCCCTTCTTGACACCCATCTTGTAGAGGGGTGACTCTGGCACTACGCTGTCGATCTGAGCAGGGGCAATCAGAGTCATAAAGGGAGGCTGCATCTCGAGCATCTCAAGCATATTGATTCCTCCCTTGGGCATCTGCAGCACGACCTCCTTGCCATCACGAAGAACCGTGACAGTGCGAGCATTGGAGATATCACGCATCACACTGGTACGCCAGCCACCTATCTCGTTACCATCTATCGACACAGGGATGTCTCCATCGCGGAAGCCCAACTGCTCGGCACTCTCGTTGAAGGAAAATCCATTGGAGAGATTGCGCATAGGCAACTCGTCCTGTCCCCATGTGAACATGATGGCACAATAGATCACCAGGGCAGTGACGATATTCATCATCACACCACCTACCATAATGAAGAAACGCTTCCACACGGGTTGTGCACGAAACTCATCGGGCTTGGCAGGTTGTTTCATCTGCTCGGTGTCCATGCTCTCGTCTATCATTCCAGCAATCTTGACATAGCCACCCAGAGGAATCCATCCGATGCCATACTCGGTCTCGTTGTTCTTGAAATAAGGGAACAAACGGGTAAACCAGTTGTCACGGGTACTGAACAAATGGAACTTGGGGTTGAAGAACATGTAGAATTTCTCGACTCTCACCTTGAAGAGTTTCGAGAATCCAAAATGTCCGCCCTCGTGCAAGACAACGAGAAGCGAGAGGCAGCATAAGAGCTGCAGGGTCTTGATCAATATTAATTGTACGTTCATAATTCGTAATTAAACGGGCAGGTTTTCTGTGGCTATGCGGCGAGCCTCGGCATCACAGGCGAGATAATCCTCGAGTGAGGGCTGAGCGACGAAAGCCACTTTGTTCATAGTCTTTTCTATAATCTCGGGCATCTGCAGGAACGAGCATCGCTCCTGGCGGAAGGCTAGATTGACAATCTCATTGGCTGCATTAACAACACAAGGCATGTTGCCGCCTCGTGCCAACGACTCGAATGCAAGTGCCAAGCAGCGGAACTTCTCCAAATCGGGCTCTTCAAAGGTTAAATCGTGCATCTTGTACCAGTCGAGACGGTCGAAACTACTCTGCAGACGGTAAGGATAGCTGAAAGCCAACTGGATGGGCACTCGCATATCGGGCACACCCAATTGAGCCTTGACTGCACCATCGGCAAACTGCACAGCGCTATGCACTACGCTCTGGGGATGCACTACCACTTGGATATCCTCGGGCTCAACGTCAAAGAGCCACTTGGCCTCTATCACCTCAAAGCCCTTGTTCATCATCGACGCAGAATCGATGGTGATCTTTGCGCCCATATCCCAGTTGGGGTGTTTCAGGGCCATGGCTGGGGTGACGTCTCGCAACTGGTCGAGGGAGAACTGGCGGAAAGGCCCACCAGAAGCCGTAAGTATAATCTTCTCGATGGGACTCTGTTCGCCCATCAGGCTCTGGAAGATGGCACTGTGCTCGCTGTCAACAGGCAAGATGGGGCAACGATTCTCGATGGCCATACGGCTCACCAACTCGCCTGCCACTACCAGAGTTTCCTTGTTGGCCAGGGCTATAGCCTTGTGTGCCTGAATGGCCGCAATCGTAGGACGCAAACCTGAGAACCCAACTAGGGCCGTGAGAACCATGTCTACTTCATCATTCTGCACCACTTGGCACAAAGCCTCTGCACCAGCAAACACCAGGATGGGTTCATCAGCGAGCGCGTCACGTACATATTCGTACTTCGACTCCTCGGCAATGACCACAGCCCAAGGTTGGTACTGGCGAGCCTGCTTGATCAGCAGGTCGGCCTGACTATTGGCCGTGAGCACATAGGCCTGGTAGAGGTCGCTATGCTCCGAGATAACTTGCAAGGCCTGTGTACCGATACTGCCAGTACTGCCCAGTATTGCAATCTTTTTTATTTTGCCTTCCATAACTTCTCAATTCATAAATTCAACAAGCCCTCAGGCAGGTTCATCACCACACGACGGTTGGTATGATCGATGTCGACAATAAACTCCTCGACTGCAGGCAACAACAAGTCGCCTACGCAGAAGAGCACATTCTGGGTACTATCGTCAACGTGGTCAATCGTGCCCAAAAGGCCAGCAGACTGGTCTTCTATCTGGAATCCTGTAAAATAGCTCCAAGTGTACTCGTCAGGAGCCTCATCAGGAGTCAAGCTATAAGGGAAAAAGACCTCGGCACCCGTCATAGGGCGTACGGACTCAACAGTGTCCATACCGTCAAACTTGAGCAATGCCGTCTGTTCGCTTCGGAATCTGTACTCTTCCAGGAAAAATGGCACCATGATACCGTCGATGCGGCAAATCAGATACTCACTCTCCACCCTGTCCCACACGTCGTCGGTGAAGGTGAAAGAGATTTCACCATGCACCCCATGGGGCTTGTTCAGCACTCCTATCTTATATACTTCGTTCTCGGCTATCATGTACTAGTCTACACGTTTAATTCGAGCACCGAGAGCATTGAGTCGTCCCTCGATATCCTGATAACCACGGTCTATCTGACCAATGTTGTCAATTTGGCTGGTTCCTACTGCACACATCGCGGCAATCAGCAGGGCAATACCCGCACGAATGTCGGGGCTCGTCATCCTGCCAGCATGCAGGCGGATCATCTTGTCATGGCCTACTACCACGGCACGGTGGGGATCACAAAGGATAATCTGAGCACCCATGTCTATGAGTTTGTCGACAAAGAAGAGACGGCTTTCAAACATCTTCTGGTGGATGAGCACAGAGCCCTTTGCTTGCGTTGCCACAACCAGCAATACACTCAGCAGGTCGGGAGTAAGACCAGGCCAAGGCGCATCGGCCAGTGTCATAAACGACCCATCGATGAAGGAGTCTATCTCGTAGTGCTTCTGCTCGGGGATGTAGATGTCATCACCCTCGTGCACAACCTCGATGCCCAAGCGGCGGAATGTGTATGGGATAATGCCCAACTGACTATAACCCACATTCTTGATACGCACACCCTGACCACACATAGCTGCCATACCTATGAACGAACCTACCTCGATCATATCTGGCAAGATCGTATGGGTGGTACCATGCAAGACAGGATTTCCTATGATTGTAAGCAGGTTGCTGGCAATACCGCTGATGTTAGCTCCCATCTGGTTGAGCATATGGCACAACTGCTGGATATAAGGTTCGCACGCTGCATTGTAGATAGTGGTAATACCCTCGGCCATGACGGCAGCCATGATGATATTGGCAGTACCTGTCACCGAAGCCTCATCAAGCAACATGTAACATCCTGTCAACTTCTCAGCACGAATGTCGAAAACAGAACGTTCGGCATCATAATGAAACTCTGCGCCCAACTTCTTGATGCCCAAGAAATGGGTATCGAGACGACGACGTCCTATCTTGTCACCACCAGGTTTTGACACCATAGCATGGCCAAAACGAGCCACCAAGGGGCCAATAAGCATCACACTACCACGCAGTCGAGAACAACGCTGCAGAAACTCGTCACTCTGGAGATAATCGATGTTGACATTATCTGCCTGGAAGGTGATGTCGCCGGGCGCATTGCGAGTAATGCGAACTCCGATGTCCTCCAACAACTTAATCTGGTTGTTGACATCGGCAATGTCGGGAATATTCTTGATACGTACGGGGTCACTCGTAAGCAAGGTGGCACAAAGCACCTGCAATGCTTCGTTCTTTGCACCCTGAGGTGTGATTTCACCCTTCAGGGGATGACCGCCCTCGATAATAAATGAAGCCATAAAAATGGGATTAGCGTTTTTTCTTTTTCTTGCCTGTAGTCACCTCGTTCTGCAGGTTAGAACGGCCTACACTGCCAAACTCAAACTTGTCGGTGTCCAGATTGACACGGCCCTCGGTATATCGAGCAATGTCCATGGCAACCTTCTCGTCGTCCATGGCATCACGGTTCCAGATGTAGAGACTCTGTTTCATCTGGTTGGCCACCAGAGTCAACAAGGCGTCACGCTCCTCACCCTGAGGCATCTTGCTCAGCTCCTCCAGATAACTTTCCAATGTGCGACCATATTGGCGCTGACGGATCTTCTTGGTAGGATACTTGAGGGGAGTGGGCTTGGTCGTCTCCTGACTCAGATGAGTAATCTCACAAGGGTAATCAATATCGAGCTGGTAACTGGAAATGTAAGCCAGATGATCCCACAGGCGATGAATGAAGTCGGGTTGCTCACGCATCTGAGGCTGCATATTGGCCATGACGGCAATTATCGCCTCGGCACAGGCCTGGCGCTGAGCGCGGTCCTCCAAAGAGACAGCGTGATTTACCATATCTTGCACTGCTCGGCCATACTCTGGCATCAGCAGTTTCTCTCGTTGTGTATTATATTGCATTATAACAGGTTTTTGGGTTTAGTAGCCACAAACTCCTTCAGGTAGAAAGGTTCGAAATAGGCCACATCTGCAAACTCGCCACGAAGATAAGCCCGCTCAGCCAGAGGGAACATATTCTTGGCCAGAGGGTTGAGATCGGGGAGGAAATGAGCATTGGGATGCTGGATTACCTCGGCACACTTCATCGCGCCATCGCCAAAGAAGTACACAGGATGCTGGTCAAGCCACTCGCGGTAAGTATCGGCATCAACGATATCAGCCTGAACCGGACGAACAGGGCGCAAGGCTCTGTCAAAAACTGTGGCATAAACCTCCATGCGGCGAGCGTCAATCATAGGTACCAAGAGTGCATCCTCCTCGATCTCACGATGAAGCAGAATTGGAACGCACAACAATGCCATGGTGTCAACAGCTATCAGAGGAACATTGTAGCCATAGCAGACGCCCTTCGCCATCGAAACACCAATGCGCAAGCCTGTATAGCTGCCAGGGCCCTGGCTAACAGCAACTGCGTCCACAGGGATAGCGTGACTGTCAGCAAAAGAGAGTGCTTCCTGAACAAAAACACCACACGACACGGTATGAGAGGGGCCTTCGAAATCTGACTTTTCGAAGATACACGCACCGTCTTGGCTTAGGGCAACTGAACAGACTTTTGTGCTCGTTTCTATATGTAGTATGCAGGACATATTCAGATTTTCCTATTTATTTCGGTACAAAGTTAGTGATTTTCTCCCTATTTTTCCGTACATTTGCAGAAAATTGTTGCAGAAAACATTATGATACAATCAATGACCGGATACGGCAAAGCCGTAGTCGCATTCGAAGGCAAGAAAATCACTGCCGAGATTAAATCACTGAATAGCAAGGCCCTGGACCTTTCTACCCGTATCGCACCACTCTATCGAGAGAAGGAAATGGAGATTCGTTCTCTGATTTCCGCTGCTCTGGAGCGCGGCAAGGTTGACTTCAACCTTTGGATTGAAAAAGAGGAAACAGCTCAAGAATGCCCTCTAAACAGCACCCTTCTGGGAACCTACTACAAGCAGATTCTCAAGATCTGCGAAGAACAAGGTATCGATAAGCCGCAAGATCCCTGGCTCACGCTTATGCGCATGCCCGATGTGTTGACCCGCACTGAGATGCAAACAGACTTGACCGAGGAGGAATGGAGCGCTGCACGCCAGGCTGTAGAACAGGCTATTCAGCAGCTGGTAGACTTCCGCCAGCAAGAAGGCGCTGCCTTGCAGAAGAAATTCCAAGAAAAGTTGGACAACATTGCTGCTTTGCTAGCAAGCATCGAACCATACGAGAAATCACGCACCGAGAAGATCCGTCAGCGTATCATCGATGGTCTACAGGCTATCCCCGAGGTAGACTATGACAAGAACCGTCTGGAGCAGGAAATGATATATTATATTGAAAAACTCGACATCAACGAAGAGAAGCAACGCCTAGCAAACCATTTGGTTTACTTCCGCGAGACCATGGAAAACGGACACGGGCAAGGCAAAAAACTTGGTTTCATTGCACAGTAAATGGGACGTGAAATCAATACTACTGGCAGCAAGAGCAACCAAGCTGAAATGCAGAACATTGTTGTGAAAATGAAGGACGAACTGGAACAAATCAAAGAGCAAGTGCTCAATGTAATGTAAAAGCCTCCCCTAACCCCTCCAAAGGAGGGGAATAAAAACACAGAGAATGAAGAAGGGATACGAAACAGCAAATTGCGCCAATTACGAACTTCTTAAGTCATTCTCCAAAATAAACCGCATTGAACCTACTGAAGCAGAAGAAACTCTCTGGAATCTTCTAAGGTGCAAACAACTAGGAGTAAGATTTAGGAGGCAACATATAATCGGGGATTACATAGTAGATTTCGCATGTCTCTCGAAAAAAATAATTATTGAAGCTGATGGGAAATACCATGAGAGCATAAAAGAAAAAGATTCACAACGTGAAATTTGTTTGGCTCAGTTAGGCTTCAAAACACTAAGGTTTACGAATGACGAAATACTTTTTGAAACAGAAAAAGTCATGGAACAAATAATAGAAGAACTGAATCACCCCTCTTCTGGAGGGGCTGGGGGGAGGCTCTTAATCGTAAGTGCCCCCTCGGGCAGTGGAAAAAGCACGATAGTGCAATATCTGATGAAAGAACATCCCGAGTTCAAACTCGCCTTCAGCATCAGCGCTACCAGTCGCCCTCCCCGAGGCACTGAGCAGCATGGTGTAGAGTACTTTTTCCTTACAGAAGAGGAATTCCGCCAACGTATCGAAAACAACGAATTTCTGGAATACGAAGAGGTCTATGCAGGCCGATTCTACGGAACATTGAAAGAGCAAGTAGAAAAGCAGCTAGAAGCTGGGCAAAACGTTGTTTTCGATGTAGATGTAGTGGGCGGATGTAACATCAAACAATACTATGGCGAACGAGCTATGAGCGTATTTATCCAACCTCCTTCGATAGAAGAACTGCGCCGCAGACTCATTGGCCGTGCAACAGATGATGCTGACCAAATAGAGAAACGTCTCGCCAAGGCTGAGTTTGAGATGACTTTTGCCCCAAAATTTGACAAGATCCTGGTCAACGACGATCTGGAAATTGCTAAACAAGAGGCTGTGCGAATGATGCAAGAATTCTTAAATTCATAAAGTATGAGCAACCTGAATCTGGCTAACTACCTGATGGCTGGCATTGCCATCGTTTCATGCGTGCTTTGTTACCTGATACACGAGATAGTCTATGCGGGCATCTTTGCCGTATTGGGCGCATGCTGCATCGCTATGCTCATTGTCAACTATCGCAAAGAACGTAAAAATAAACAACGATTTCATATCAAGCATCGCGAAGAATGATGATACGCACAGGAATCTATGGCGGTTCTTTCAATCCTATCCACACGGGACATCTCACATTGGGAAAACTTCTGTGCGAGCAAGGACTGGTAGATGGACTATGGTTCCTGGTTTCTCCATTAAACCCATTTAAGCAGACCACCAATGATTTGCTAGACGACCAAGCAAGATTGCGCCTCGTGCAGCTAGCCGTAAGAAACGAACCGCAGCTACAAGTTTCAGACTTTGAGATGCACTTGCCTCGCCCTTCCTATATGGTACACACACTGGAGAAACTGCGAGACACCTATCGAGATCGGGAGTTTGTCCTCGTGATAGGGGCAGACAACTGGTTACGATTTGACCAATGGTATGAAAGTGAAGAGATCATAAAACACCACTCTATTCTTGTTTATCCACGTCCAGGATACGAGATCGAGCCTTCTACTCTCCCTGACGGAGTCACGCTTGTTGACACCCCGCTCTTTGATATCAGCAGCACCCAGATTAGAAACAGCATTGCACAAGGGAACTTCGATGGCGAGGGTCTACCGCCCCAAGTGTGGAAAGAAATCAAACGACAAGGGTACTACAAATAAAAAAGATGAAAAAGATTATATCCTTTTGGGTATTATGCGCCACGACTATGGCAGCATTTGCACAGAAAACGCCTCTAGAGAAATACGAGATTGTCCCTCAAGACTATGACCACGTATTTCTAGACGTTGTTTGCAACAACCCCTACAAATCTATTGCATCTGGCAACAATGAATACTTAGGTCAAGTAGGCAACATGGACAACCTCTATGGTTATGGCATGTACATGACTGGCGACGGTTCTCAATTCATCGGAAAATTTCGTAATGGAAAGATGATGTTTGGTATAACCATCGGCAAAGAGATGGCCCTTGTTGGAAGCACAAATTACTACGCATCCTACAGCCTTACCACAGGAAAGTTGGATTTTGTCTTCCGAGTCACAGAAAAAGTTGTTGTCAATGCTGAATATCTAGATGACTACAAGTTTATGAGACTAAAGTATGCTAATGGTGACGAATACATGGGTGAAACTTACCAGGGCAAACGACATG
Organism: Bacteroidaceae bacterium; assembly: GCA_045600505.1. Classification (GTDB taxonomy): domain Bacteria; phylum Bacteroidota; class Bacteroidia; order Bacteroidales; family Bacteroidaceae; genus Physcousia. The sequence continues at coordinate 31,297 of JAZRYA010000097.1, read as the reverse complement.
GGTACGGAATCTACTACTATGCCAACGGAGACCAGTGGTATGGGCAATATATCAATGATGTACGAGACGGCTTTGGCGCACTATTCTCCAGCGATGGAGGAATGAAGATCGGTCAATGGATAATGGAAGATGAACCCCGAGTATACGACTTGTCCGAAGCTGTGGTCAGGAAAAAATAAAAAACCCTCCCAATCGGGAGGGTTATTTGTTTTGTATTAGTCTTTCTCTATTAACACGGTAGCATATGCGGATATGCCCTCTTCGCGACCAGTGAAGCCCAGTTTCTCTGTTGTTGTTGCCTTGATAGAGACATCATCGGGATCTACATTCATCACTTGTGCCAGGCACTGTTGCATCTCTGGGATGTGAGGTTTCAGTTTGGGACGTTCTGCACAAACCGTAGCATCAACATTACCTACTCTATATCCTTTGGTAGCTATCAGTCCTACCGTTTTCGTTAACAGGATTTTACTATCAATGTTATGGAATTCCTCGCTATTGTCAGGGAAATGATACCCAATGTCACGCATGTTGGCCGCACCTAACAGGGCATCACAGATTACATGAATCAGCACGTCCGCATCACTATGTCCTAGTAAGCCAAGACTATGTTCCAGACGGATGCCTCCTAACCACAATTCGCGCCCCTCGACCAAGCGGTGGACATCAAAGCCCATTCCAACACGAATCTTCATAATTATCTCCTCTTCTTGCCAAACAGATCCTTCATGCCATCCAAGTCAAAGCCCAGCGTGAATCGCATAGTCTGATCCAAGGGATTGCTTTGGCTGGTAGAGAACACATAAGCTGCATCAACAGTGAAGACACTCATGTGGAAACCAGCACCTGCGGTGAAATACTTTCGGTTACCCTTATTTGCAGCCTCGTGATGATAACCAGCACGAACCATGAAACGATCGTTGTAAGAATACTCCAAACCGGCACTCCACTGTATCTCCTGCATCTCTTCTTTGAAACCATTGGGAGCATCATGGAAACTCTTAAAGATACCGCTGATGGGAGAAACATCGTAATAGTGTTTTGCTGCCTCGTCGCTATTCTCTGCAACAGCATTGCCCAATGAGTCACGAGGCCAAGAAGGAATAAGCAACTTGTTTGCATCAGCAGCAAAACTCAGTTTGTTGTACTCATTAAAGGGAACAGTCAGATTACATCCCAAACGCAAGTTGGTTGGGATAAAGTCTGCATAGTCTGAACCGCCGAAGCTGATCTTAGAACCGATATTACTAATGTTGAGACCCCATCCAAAACTGCACTCTCGATTTCCCATCATGAAATAACCCAGACGATACATAGAAATGTCGGCAGCAAAAGCCTTACCGGGATGGCTTTCATCCTGGTAATTGTCCTGTACATCAGAAAGGATGAATCGCATGCCTACTGACAAAGAGAAACGCTCACTCAGCATACGGCTATAGGCGACATCCATCGCCATTTCATAAGGATTGATGCTCATGCCATTGTCTTCTTCGGCTGCTGCCTCTGATAGAAACACCTCACCCAAAGAGAAATATCGCAAAGAAGCACTGACCGCACTATAATCGCCAATTCGATAGAAACCTGCCACATTGGCCAGATTAATATCACTGACAATTTTGCGCAACCAAGGAGTATAACTAGCAGACACTCCTGCACGCGCAATATTAAAAGGATATTTTGCAGGATTCCAGAACTGTGAGTTGGCATCTGCCTCAGTAGCGGCACCCACATCACCCATTGCACCAGCACGAGCATCAGGAGCGATACTCAATGAAGTTACACTAGAGTTGATGGGGTTGAACATGTTCTTCTTGTCCTGAGCATGCAGGTTGAGCCCACATGATACAGCCAGGATGAACATCAATATCGTATATACAGTATTCTTTGTCATATCTTAAATAACGGCTATAGCGCCTATTTATTGTCGTGCAAGATGATTTTTTGCGTTTTGCTTACCTCTCTGCTATCTCCATTACGCATCACAGCGCGGTAGAAGTATACACCTGATGTCACGCGACCGCCCCAGTTATTCGTCAGGTTCCAAGGAATACTGTACAAACCACTGTTGCTTGCACCTGTAACATGGCGAGTCCAGATACGGCGACCCGAGAAATTATAGACTTCAAGGGTGAATTCACACTCACTTCCAGGTCGATCATACGAGATGAGGAAGTTTGTAAACGTAGTAGCAATACTAGGACTTGCTGCCAACTGCAACATCGTGGGCTTGAGACTTGAATCGACTACAAAGTCTAGAGAGGTTGTGCTTGTATTATTTAACACATCCCATGCTCGGAAAGTGAGATGATGTGCTCCATCCTCAAGTGCAGGGATAGAGAATCCAACAGAACCGCTCGTGTAATCGCCAAATTCACCCACGAAATAATCATTGAGTACATAAGTAGTCGAAGGATCACCATCAACAGTCAAGAGCAGATCATGTCCCAAACCATTACCACTGTAACTGACACCACTTTCATCGGTCATACGAGCAATGAAGTAAGGTGTGCTATTGACTTTACCACCATTTTCAAAGTCTTCGGTATTGAGATAAGCCATAATCTGTGGCCCTGCGTTATCTCCAGAAATAGAGGGACTAGTGCCTCCGATTAGGAAATCCTCGCTATAACCATTCGCCTCAACATTCAGACTATCATTAATGGCATAGAAGACAACTCGCCCACTCTCATTACTATTATTAATGTCGAGAGGCATGACAAACTCAACTGCGAAGCGTCCTCCAGAGATGGAATCCTGACCATTATGTAGGACCTTCTCGCGATTGGTGAAAGTGAAAGCCGTCTTCGCGCCCGCATTATTGAGGCATGTCACTGTCTCCAGATTGTCATAAACTCTAGCAGACAGCACACCTTGGAAGTCCTTAAGGAGCTCCTTATTGGCATTCTCAACATGTCCCACCATACGGATATGCTGACCCGCCTGCAGCTGGATCTCTCCATCTGGAACAAGACCGTTGATGCTATCTAGGACAACTCTATTGGTAGGTGCTCCTATCGTAAGCGCAGGATCGCCAAGCAACGCATAATGCAACTTGTTCTCCCTATTGGAAGCCTCCTCCATAATTACTTCAGATTTTGCCATTCGGATTGCATCGCCCAAGCGATACCGACGGCCTTGGGTATCTGTACCTAACAGGAACTTCATCAGCTGCCGGTTGAGTTGCAGATTGTTGTATGCATATACAGTACGCGCTGTACCGAAGAAGGCCAAAGCAGCCCCTCCTTCATTGAGGACAGCTGTCTCTCCCAAGTTGGTGTTCAGTCCATCGAATGGGGTGACATCACAAGCTGCAGTAATCCAGAGGGGCAAGTGATCACCCTTAAACGCCTGGAAATCCTCCATCTTGAGCACAAATTCATGACTTAAGCAATAGGTAGCGCCATGACCCGTATAGTTCATGATCATCACTCCATCCTTCATCTGCTGGTGGATAAGCTGATTTACCTCGGGATAGGTATTGCTGCTGATAGTGCTAACACGAGTGTAAGCATCCCACATCACCTTGCGGACCTCCATCTCAGGGTTATTTGTGTTGACAACATCTGCCACATAATCAGCATAGCGCATGTGATCGTTCTGGTCTCCGTCGTCGCCCAAGATGCTTATTATATTCTTCCAATTGCCCGCATTGCTATTACTCATGTAAGCAATCGTCTTGTCAACCATAATCTTGGCCTCAGCTGCACTGGTTACAGGGAATCTTCCTACGCCCAAGTCGGCTTTGTCTCGAGTCAATGTACTGCCTTCCCCGTCATCCAACAAGCCAAAGTAGTCCTCCATCACATAACTCTGCGTATCACTGAAGGAGTTCTCGCTCTCGAAACAAAGCAGATAGTCACGAGGATTGCTGTTGCGCCAGCCCGAACTCAGCATACGGTTATCCCAGGCACAATCGCCCATCAGCAAGAGGTATTTGGGAGCTACATCATCTGACTTTGCACGATCATACAACATTTTCATAAACCGACGATAGGCCGTTGCATCAGGCGTGCCACTGCTAAATTCATTATAGACCTGGTCTGCTCTAAGCACGGCTACGCTAAGTCCGTCATACTGTCGGTGGGCTGAAGCTAATCTTTCTGCCTCGCCCTGGAGTTTTCCACTTTCGGGAATCAATATGACCATGTCCAAACTATCGAGGGCATGCAGATTCTGATTTGACACAGCACCAACAACAGTAGGCTTGGGGAAAGCGAATGTAGGATCAAAGGCAACATAACGTCGCGCGGGGTCACTCACCACAACAGACAAGACTCCGCCTGATTGCTTGCAGTTTGTTTCCATTGCTCCAGGTTTACCCGGTTGAGGCAAACGCATAACCTTGAGACCGTTGCCAGTGATATCAAATTGTGAAACAGATGAACCAGCCTGACTGAAGGCAACATAACCTGATACTGGCTTCAAAGCACGTGTATAATGCAGTGCCAGATAGTCCAAACGAGCATCATTGCCACTGGTCGTGGTAAGCTTTACTGTCCAATCATCACCCGCACGATAACTGCTTACATCATAGGTCTTACTGGTGGATGTACCATAGATATAGTCCCTCAAGGCGTTCATCGTCATGTTAGTCAACTTCGAGCCATTGACAGTAGGAGTTAGGACAGTTGATGTCTTTGCACCTGCTGTAAATACTATAGTAAGTTGCTCATCACCCAGGCTATTGACCGCATTGAGCTTATACGTACGAGAGTTATTGTTGGCATAGTTGGCACTCTCATACAAGTCACGACCACCATGGAACCACGCAAACTCGTCCTTCTCATAAAGCACATGGTCCGTGAAAGACTTATAGGTCTTCTGGGGAGTCACACGGATTGTGTCTGACGCAGCGACTGTTGCCGAGGCATCTTCCTGTGTTAAGAAGTAGCATCCCGCCGTAGCATAAGGATTTACCACGCGGGTATTACCGTTCCATTGCACTAGTCCATTGGCCCAAAATACCCAGGTGTCTTTGTCTACCTGATAAAAAGGTGCCTCCTGCAAATCATCATAATAGTTCTCGATGTTCATCACCTCGGGCAAACGGTAACCACCATACCCATACAAATGCACGCAGTCTGGTTTGGAGAAGCCCATTCGCTGCAAGTCAGAACGAGTAAGACGATACATACCGTCCTCTGTAACACTGATCTTCACCCACTTGCCTTGACTCAGACGAGAGGAATGAGTATAGCGTTCTGCAAGAGTACCAGCGCCCACGCGACGAACCATCTGCCGAGGACGAGGAGTGATAACAATCTTTGCGCTAAGCAACTTGCTATACTTGCCATCCCTGCAAACAATGGGGACAAACGAGATATCAAGCATACCCACCTTACGAGAAATTCCAACATGCGTGACGATGTTGAGCTCTTCGCCTATCTGATCGGCAAAAGGCTGCAAGGCAGTTACCTCAGCAGCAGTAAGTGATGCCCACTCGGGATACTCGACAGTGACAACATAGTCATACTGACGATAGTCTGACTCCAGAGGGACAACCTCGGAGTATACCGGCAACATTGTATCAATGCGCATCTCATCCCAATTAAGGGTCGTGATATCCTGGGCAGAGACAGCTAAAGCCATCCATGCCACAAGAAGCGTCAGTATGTATCTATATCCTTGTTTCATCGAACATTAAAACTCAGGACCTTTCGGTCTTCTAGATAACCATCCAGATGGTCATTTTCATGCACTAGGCCCACACCAACTGGTGTACCTGTGTAGATGAGGTCACCCTGCTTGAGGGTAAAGAACTGACTGATGTAGGACACAATTTCATCCACCCTATAAAGCATATCGGCAGAATGTCCTCGTTGAACCGTCTCCCCATTGATATCCAGATGGAAATGGAGATTCTGTATGTCCAGGCCCTCGAGAGGAACAAAATCACCCACAACAGCACTACCATCAAAGCCCTTACTGATTTCCCAAGGCTGCCCAGCCGCACGAAGCTGTTGCTGGAGGTCACGAGCAGTGAAGTCAATACCAACCGTCACATGATCATAATAGCGATGTGCCCAACGAGGAGCAATGCTACGACCCAAACGACAGATACGCACCACCAATTCGGTCTCATATTCACACCGCTGTGTGTAAGCTGGGATGAAAAAGGGCTTTCCACCAGCCAACAATGCAGAGTCTGCCTTGGTAAAGATTACAGGTGCCTCTGGTTTATATAACGTACCATCGAGCTCTTTATTGTGCTCGGCATAGTTCATTCCTACTGCAAATATCTTCATATCACCTACAAAGGTACGATTAAGTGAGCGAAATGACAAATTTATTTGGCGATTTCCGAACGAGAGTACCCTTCGACGAGAGCCAAAGTACGATTAAGTGAGCGAAATGACAAATTTTATAACAAAAAAGGTGTGCCCCGAAGGACACACCCTATAGGATTTGTGCAAGAGCACGAAATTACTCAGCGTGGAGAGTGAAACGCTTGAAGTCAGTAACAGTCAGCTCCTTGTCGATTGACTGGAGGTACTGGGCAACAGTCATGTTCTTGTCCCAGATGTACTCCTGACTCAGCAGGCAGTTCTCCTTGAGGAACTTGTTCAGACGACCCTTAGCGATGTTCTGAATCATAGCCTCGTTGAGGTTAGCAGCCTTCTCAGCTGAAACAGTAGCGATGATCTCCTTGACAGCAGCAACATCCTCGGCGGTGATCCAGCCCTTGGTCTGGTTGCTCTCCATGTGATCCTCGCTATCGAAGTGAGCGGGGTGGTAGCCACGCTGCTTGATGGCAGTCTCTACAGCCTTCTGTACCTGCTCAGCCTTGGACTTCTCGATAGCAACAGCGATCTCGTTGTCCTTAACTGACTGAGGAACACCAGTCTCGTCGATAGCAGCGGGATTAGCGCTGGCAATCTGCATAGCGATGTTCTTACCTACGGTCTCATCCTCTACAGCCTTGCTCAGAGTCAGGATGGTGCACAGACCATTACGACCCATGTGGTTGTAGGTAGCGATGTTCTCGCCCTCTACTACGCAGTAGCCGTCCAGCTCCATCTTCTCACCGGTGATACCGCTACGTGCAACAACAGCGTCCTGGATGGTACCCTCGCCCATGGGAAGAGCCTTCACCTCGTCCAGAGTCTTGCACTTGGCAGCAACAGCAGCGTTCAGGATCTCCTGAGTCAGTGCTACGAAATCTGCGTTGTTGGCTACGAAGTCAGTCTCACACTTCAGAGCGATGATAGCACCGAAGCCGTTCTCTGCCTTCACCAGTACGCAACCCTCAGCAGCGTCACGGTCGCTACGCTTAGCAGCAACAGCCTGACCCTTCTTGCGGAGGTATGCAACAGCACCGTCCATGTCGTCGCTCTCGGCCAGGGCCTTCTTACAGTCAGCCAGACCAGCGCCGGTCATCTCACGGAGCTTCTTGATATCGTTCATTGTAACTTCCATAGTCTTTCTAAATTTAGAATTAGAAAATGTGTTGAATTACTCAGCATCAGCGGGAGCCTCCTCACGGGCAGCCTCAGCCTTCTTCTCGCCAGCAGCCTCGGTGTCAACCTTCTCTGCCTTGCGCTCCTCGAGACCCTCAGCGATAGCACCGCAGCAAGCGTCCAGGATCACCTCGATGCTCTTGCTAGCATCATCGTTAGCGGGGATCAGGAAGTCTACATTGTCGGGGTTGCTGTTGGTATCAACGATAGCGAATACGGGAATACCCAGACGGTTAGCCTCGCGAACAGCAATCTGCTCCTTCAGTACGTCTACAACGAACAGGGCAGAGGGCAGACGGGTCAGGTCAGCGATAGAACCGAGGTTCTTCTCCAACTTGGCGCGCTGGCGGTTAACCTGCAGCATCTCACGCTTTGAGAGGTTGCTGTAGGTGCCATCAGCAGTCAGCTTGTCGATGGTAGCCATCTTCTTCACAGCCTTGCGGATAGTGGGGAAGTTGGTCAGCATACCACCGGGCCAACGCTCGATTACATAGGGCATATTTACTGCAGCTGCCTTCTCGGCTACAGCAGTCTTAGCTTGTTTCTTAGTAGCAACGAACAGGATCTTCTTGCCGCTCTTTGCAATCTGCTTCAGAGCCTCAGCAGCCTCGTCTACCTTGGCTACAGTCTTATGAAGATCGATGATGTGGATACCGTTGCGCTCCATGAAGATGTAGGGAGCCATTGCGGGATTCCACTTTCTCTTGAGGTGACCGAAGTGACATCCGGCCTCCAACAGTGTATCAAAATTAGTTCTTGACATTGTCTTTGTTTTTGTTTGTTTACTTTCCTTTTAATTCTTGGTCTTAGAATCAACCGGCCAGTAGTATTGGTCTGGTCGGTTTAGATACTAAACTAGGCGACGTTTCTATGCAGCACGTAATATTAACGCTTGCTGAACTGGAAACGACGACGTGCCTTGGGCTGTCCGGGCTTCTTACGCTCTACCTCACGGCTATCACGAGTCATGAAGCCTTCAGCACGCAGGGCCTTCTTGTCCTCAGCGTTGATCTTAACCAGAGCGCGGGCGATAGCCAGGCGGAGTGCCTGAGACTGACCGGTGAAACCACCACCGCACAGGTTAACTTTGATGTCGTACTTCTCAGCTACCTCGAGAGTGTTCAGAGGCTGCTTAACCACGAACTGCAGGATGGTGCTGGGGAAATATTCAGTGAGATCTCTCTTGTTGATGGTAATCTTACCAGTACCCTCGCTTACATAAACGCGGGCAACGGCGCTCTTGCGGCGGCCTAATGCATTAACTACTTCCATCGTTTATTATTTGTAGAGGTTAATATCAATTGCTTTGGGGCTCTGTGCCTCCTGCTTGTGCTCTGCACCCTCGTAGATGTACAGGTTGGTGATGATACGATCAGCCAGCTTGTTCTTGGGGAGCATACCCTTTACAGTGCGACGGATCAGCTTCTCATAACCGTTCTTCTTAGCGATGATAGAAGCGGGGGTCTCTGCCTTCTGACCACCGGGATAACCAGTGTAACGCAGATATACCTTCTCGTCCATCTTCTTACCGGTGATGATGATCTTGTCGGCATTAACGATGACTACATTGTCGCCACAATCCACATTGGGAGTGAAATTGGGCTTGTACTTGCCACGCAGCAATTTTGCAACCTTGCTGGCCAGACGACCCAGGACCTGGTCGGTAGCATCTACTACCACCCACTCCTTCTGAGCGGTCTCCTTGTTGGCAGAAATGGTCTTGTAACTTAAAGTGTCCATTTTCAGTTTTTTGTTGTTACTACTAATTCTTTTACTTTTTATCACTTTTCTGCGATTCACTAACCGCCATGCCCGACCAAAGGCTACAGCTATTAACACGCAGATTTAGAGCTTATTAGGCTCTCCTTGATAATAATCGGCATGCAAAGGTACGAAAATTTGCTGAATTGGCAAGGGGTTTCGCCTGATTTTTTCTACATCAGACAAACTTTCAACTCTGCTTCCGCCCTAGCCAAGATGCCATATATCCTTATTATAATACACACGCGCACGCGCGCGAAATAAGTTTTTTCTTACACCTTACATTCATTGTCGCCTAACTCTCTAGCTCACAATAAGTAAGATGCATGTAAGGTAGGCGCTTTGCTTACATTTGCTTACATACTCGGGGCACCGACGGTGCAAAGCAGTGCAACTAGTTGCACACCTCGGTGCAACCTATTGCACAGTGCGGTGCATCCTATTGCACAGGCCGGTGCAACTAGTTGCATCGCTCTGCACCGCTAGTCCCGTGGCCTATTATGCATCGTGGAACACGAGTCCTGATGCATCCTGAGGCCGTTCAATACCAGGATATTCGCAGCAAAACTCATCCTTCAGGCGCTGAACATAGCGGGCAGCTTCCCACTTGGCCATGGGCAGATCGTGCAAGAGATAGTTGCCACAGGTGGCAGGAGTGGTTCCTGGAACCTCAGCATCATAGTCCACCACATACTGGAATGCTCGAATCATCAGGTCGCGAACTACCTCGCAAGGATATTCTCCCTTCATAATCAGGTAATTACCTGTCAAGCAGCCCATCGGCCCCCAATATATAATCTGGTCCTTCCACTCTGGGTCATTGCGCAAGAAAGTAGCTACAATATGCTCGATGGTATGGATGGCGGCAGGGGCCAAAGCGGGCTCCTGGTTAGGTGAAGTCATGCGGATGTCATAGGTGGTGACAGCGGCTTCTTCTGCTCCTACTCTATCTCGACGAGAGATGTAGATGCCGGGGCGCAGGTTGGTGTGATCCACCTGGAAAGAAGGTATCAAATCCATATCGTTCTTCTTTGTTGTTTATTGGATTGCGGCCACCAATTCGGCGGGAGTCAGCAGCTGCTGTTCACCGGTCTCCATATTCTTCAGAGTCAGCTTGCCCTCCTGCATCTCGCTCTCACCTACAATAGCGACGTAGGGGATGTGCTTCGCATTAGCATACTGCATCTGTTTTTTCATCTTTGCACTATCGGGGAAAATTTCACACCGGATACCTGCCTGACGAGCTTGCGCCAGGATGGGCAGACAATAAGCAGCCTCGGCCTGGCCAAAGTTGACAAACAGCAACTGGGTGGCTGTAGTCACCTCTTGAGGATAGAGTTCCAACTGATTGAGCACATCATAGATACGGTCTGCGCCGAACGAGATGCCCACGCCGCTGAGGCCGGGCATACCGAAGATGCCAGTCAGGTTATCATAACGGCCGCCGCCTGTGATGCTGCCAATCTGCACATCCAGAGCCTTCACCTCGAAGATGCATCCTGTGTAGTAATTCAGTCCGCGTGCCAGAGTCAAATCAAGCTCCAGTTCGTTCTTCAAGCCCAGATTTTCCAGAGTCTGCAGCACGAATTCTACCTCGTCGATACCCTTCAGGCCGGTTTCACTCTCAGCCAAGACCTGTCGCATAGTAGCCAGTTTCTCGGCATTTGTTCCACTCAGGCTGATGATGGGCTGCAACTTCTGGATAGCCTCGTCGCTGATGCCATCTTCGGCCAACTCCTTGTTGACATTCTCCAGACCAATTTTATCCAGTTTGTCAATGGCAACTGTGATATCCACAATCTTGTCTGCATAGCCGATCATCTCGGCAATACCAGTGAGGATCTTGCGGTTGTTGATCTTGATGCATACTCGGATACCAAACTTGCTGAAGACGGTGTCCACGATCTGCATCAGTTCCACCTCGTTGAGCAAACTGTCGCTGCCTACCACATCAGCGTCGCACTGGTAGAACTCACGATAGCGTCCCTTCTGAGGACGGTCGGCACGCCATACGGGTTGAATCTGGTAACGGCGGAAAGGAAGAGTCAATTCCTCGCGGTGCTGCACCACGTAGCGTGCAAAAGGAACTGTCAAATCATAACGGAGACCCTTCTCGCAGAGTCGAGTTGCCAACTTGGCAGAACTATCCTGGTGAATCTGCTCGTCAGTCACACCGTTCATAAACTCTCCACTATTCAGAATCTTGAAGAGCAGTTTGTCTCCTTCATCGCCATATTTGCCAAGCAAAGTGGAAAGATTTTCCATCGCAGGAGTCTCGATCTGCTGGAATCCATACTGAGCATAGACGCCTCGGATGGTGTCAAAAATATAATTGCGGCGGGCCATCTCCACAGGACCAAAGTCGCGTGTGCCCTTGGGTATGCTAGGTTTCTGAGCCATAAAATTGTACCTTTATCTTTTTATTTCCGCGCAAAGGTATGGATTTTTTGCAAAATAATCCCTACTTTTGCACCACAAATATAAATAGGTACGATGAATTTCTTCAAGAAGTCACAACATAACACCCCCGCCAGCGAGCCAATACAAGAGCCCGAGGCTAAGCAACAACCTCTCACCGAGACAACTCCTCGCACCGCCGAGGAACTAGCTCGACAGTGGTGGAGCAACCAATTTGACTGCCCCATACCTGATGAAGTGATCCGCTGGATCAAAGAGCTGACGCATGCTGAAGCTCGACGCCAACGCACTGCCAGCTCGTTGCTCTCACCCCAGCAGATTGCACGCAATCAGGAGGCATTGCGTCTGGCAGAAACCAAACTGGACAACATAGAGAAGTCTCTGCAACGACTGCATGACCAGCAAGAGTGGGTACGCCGATTCCAGGAACTGACACATGACCTGACGGAACATCGCAACAGGATGTATCAAGTCAACAAGCAGTTGTCTGCCATTGCCAACGAGGAGCGCGAACTAGCACGATACGAGGCCTTTGAGACCATTCAGGGCAACTATGAGCGTATGCGTCTGTTGGAGCGCCAGGCTCGTGAGAATAAGGATGCCCAGAGTCTGTTCTCTCGCGAGAAAGAAGAAGCCCAGCGACAAGCCACCGAACAACAAAAGCTGTGGGCTCAAGCGCAAGACGAGTTGGCAGAAAGTCAAAAGCGCATGTCCATTGTACAGGACCAGGCAGACTCGGTACACCGTATGCAAGGAGCCAACAGCATCCTGGAGATTGACCTCAAGGAGATGGAGGACCAGCAAGCACAAACTCAGCAAAGCCGTTCCGCCATCCTGCAGGTCATTGGCGAACAAGAACAGGAAGCCGAGCAACTGCGTCAAAACATCACTCGCCTATCTACCCAACGTCAGTCCATGGAACCCCATCAGCAGATGGTGGAGCACGGAGAACTGGTCGTTGGAAAACTGGACCGTCTCTATGAAATGGAGCAGGAACTCACCCAGATGGCTAGTCAGCAGACCGACGTCATGCGCCGACAGACCGAGGAAAATGAACTCCTTGGCCGCGTCTTCTCGCAATACCAAAGCGTGGACAGCGACATCAAATCACTCAATGACGAACTGTATCTGCACCGCCAGACCAACTTGGGCCAAAGGAGTTACTCGCTGCAAGAACGTGCAATGAAACTGAAGAGTCGCCGAGAAAAACTCATCAGCGGATTGTCACTCTGGAATCGCATCCAATCTGGCTACATCCTCATCGAGTCAAAGAGCAGAGACATCAACCGACTGAGACTCAGTCTGGACAATGTCAAGCAGAATCTGGACGCCCTCGAGGCTGAACTTGGCCCTATGCGTCGCCTCTGCCACGAGAAGGAATATACGCTGACACTCAGTAAGAGTCAGAATGTCATCCAGTTACGTAGCGACTTGCGCGAAGGCACCTGTTGTACAGTATGTGGAGCTACACACCACCCCTACCACAGTGACACGATGCTGGAGCAGAACAAACTCATTGGTGAAATCCGCACAGAATATGAGTTGTTGCACTCCGAACTTGTGGCCAAAGAAGAACGTCTGCTAGGTCTGCGTACAGACTATGCTTCGCTTTTGGCTCGTAGAGAAGTGGAGGAGCAATCACTCAGTGCCCTGCGCCAGCGTCAGCTGGAGGACGTCAAGGAGTGGCAAGTCTATAGCTCGTTGGACCGCTCGTTCCAAGAATGTTCCAGCAGCACCAACTTGGAAGCACGCACCGCACTGCTTCGCCAGCTCATCGAGAATGCAGAACACGACGCTGATGAGGCACAAAACGAACTGGACCAGTACAACTTCCACCAGACAAGAATCAACGAGATTACCGAGAAACTTACTCAGTTGGAACAGCGCAAGAGCGACCTGACCGTTCGACTCAACGAGGTAAACACGGGCTGTCAGGTGATGGCCGGACGTGTAGAACGTATCCAACAAATGCACGCCACACTGCAGCAGAAATACAGCAAACTCTACGAAGAGCTCGGCGCCCTCGTCACTTTGTCAGAATGGTACCCCGAGTGGAAGCGCAGCCAGGAAGGTCTGAAGATGCGCATCGAGCAAATGATGGCTTCGTGGAAGCAAATCAACATCGAGATACAGTCTCAGGAGCATCAATTGGAAGTGCTGGGAACAAGTCTTGCAGCCAACAAGGAAAAACTGCAGATGCTAGACTTGCAACTACTCAACCTACGTGAGAAAACCGAGCATCATCGCACTCTGCAACGCGAAAATATGGTGAATAGCGACCGCATGACTGAGGGAATGGACGTCAAGGAATACTATGTTCAGAACTACCAACGCCTCATGGGACGCATGGAGCAAGAGCAGAAACAAGGAGCTGTAGCACAAGAGGCTCTAGAACATCTGGCAAGAATCGACGGACAACAGAATGAACTGCTTGCACAGGGACAACGTCTGGATGAGCGAACTGCTAATGAGCGCTCGAGCTTGGACGTGTGGATGCGGAAATTCAATGCCAACAATCCTCCCGTACAATATGCCGAATTGGAACGAGTATTCGGCCAAAACAAGGACTGGAGCGGAGACAGAGAGCAGATGCGATCCATCCGTCTGGAAGCTATACTCGAACAATCACGCGTAGACCAGTTACGTTCGGCACTGGTAGCATTACAAGCAGAAGGCAAGAGGCCCTCGAATGCAGAAAGCGAGGATGTAATGGAATCTATAGTAGCACAAATTGAGGTGCTCGAAAACCGCCGACAAGAGGTGATGATGCAAATTGCAGAACTACGCATAGCCCAGCAAAATCACGACCGTTGCACGGCGCAGCTGAAGGAGGAAGAAGAGGAACTTTATAGAAAAAATCTATAGTCCTAAGTGGATAAGATTCCGCTTCGTCGGCGTCACATCCCTAGGAACTTGCGAATCTCTTGTATAAAAGTTTCTCCATACTTTTGACATTTGTATTCGCCAATTCCACTAATTCCTGCGAATGCGGCAATTGTGGTAGGGCGAACTGACGCCAACGAATGTAGGACTTTGTCCGACAGAACAATATAAGGAGGAAATCCTTGTTCATCCGCCAATCGGCGACGCAGCTTGCGCAACTGCTCAAATAGCTGGGGATCTTCTACATTCTCTGCCAAAAGGTTCTGCCCAGCCCCGTCCTCCGTCGGAAGATGCAGGATTGGGCTTTCGATGATTTTCTTGCGTCCACGGCGTGCTGGTGCAGGTTCATCCCGACGGATTTCGGCCAATAGGGCTTGCTTCTTGCCCATCAGCACTTCCCTGCCTAAAGCAGTGATGCGCAGATGGTTGCTATCATCATAAGCAATCTCCAAATAACCTAACTGCATCATTTGCAACAGGTAGTCTTTCCAATCCTTGACACCAACATCTTTTCCAACAGCGAAAGTTGGCAGTTGCTCATAATGTTTTGATGTCACATCCGCGCTGAAGATGCCACACAGAATGTCTATCACCAGTCGCATAGTAGCCGTTTCGTGCGTGCGAGCAATAGCACTCAATGCCTTTTGAACCAAGATTGTGCCATCAAATCGGCGAGGAGGATGCTGGCAAACATCACAATTCCCGCAATCATGAGCAGCGGGTTCACCGAAATAATTCAACAAGATTCGTCTACGGCAGATATCTGCTTCAGCATACTCTCTCATGCGCGCAAGGCGTTCCATATTGATTCCCTGCTGTCCACTCTCCTTTGCAAAAGAGGACAATTGGACTATATCAGCTAGGTTGTAGAACAGGAGTGTGTCCGATTCCATTCCATCACGGCCGGCTCGTCCTATCTCTTGATAGAAACTTTCGATGCTCTTAGGCAGATTGTAATGAATCACGAAACGCACATTGCTTTTGTTGATTCCCATTCCAAAAGCGATGGTAGCACAAACCACCTGCACTCTATCATTGACAAAATCGGCTTGAGCACGGTCTCTCTCTTCCGGGTCAAGCCCCGCATGATAAACCGCAGTGGTAATATGGTGCCCTTGCAGAAATCCTGCAACTGTCTCGGTGCTTTTACGGCTCATGCAATAGATAATACCACAATCACCAGGATGACGAGAGATAAAGTCTAGAATTGCGCGACGTTTTTCCTTCGCATCAAATCCTCGTCTGACTTCCAGATGCAGATTTGGCCGATCAAAAGAAGATACAAACACGCGGGCATTCTCCAGATGCAACTGCGTGATGATGTCATTTCGAGTCACCTTGTCAGCTGTTGCTGTCAAAGCAACAACAGGCACTGTGGGGAACATGTCTCGAAGAATTCCCAGCTGGGTATACTCTGGACGAAAGTCATGACCCCACTGCGAGATGCAATGCGCCTCATCTATCGCAAACAGCGAGATCCGTATTTCACGTGAGAGATAAGGCAATTCGCTCAGCAAACGCTCTGGGGAAATGTAAAGGAGTTTCAACGTACCCGAAGCACACTCTCGGCGAACTAGCAGATTCTCCTCATCCGAGTTCCCGCTATTCAAAGCACGGGCTTCCACTCCATTGGCTCGCAGTTGCTCCACTTGGTCTTTCATTAGAGAAATCAACGGAGAAACCACAACGGTAACTCCCGGCAACATCAATGCAGGGACCTGGTAACAGATACTCTTGCCTCCACCCGTGGGCATAAGCACCAAAGCATCATTTCCAGACAACAAATGTCGGATGATTTCCTCTTGCTGGGGACGGAAACTATCGTATCCAAACACCCGTTTTAATACCGTTAGCATATTTTTTAACAACTGCGATTTACAAAGTTAACAATTTTTACATTAAATTACGAACAATCACAAGTCAAATTCAGAAAAAAAATCGTACTTTTGCAGCAAAAGTCAACACACGAAACACACTGGAGATTATGGCAAAGTACAACTTGACAGAGAAAAAAGACAAAGACCCTAAGTACAGGACTCTGGTTAAGCCTGAGCTCGTAGATGAACTTTCAGACAAAATCCTGCAGAAAATGATTGTGGAGAAGAAATTCCGCGATCCTGAATATTCTGCCCAGAAGCTGGCTGTAGACCTGGGAACCAACACCCGTTACATCAGTGCGGTTGTCAGTCTGCGCTTCCAACAGAATTATGCTTCACTGGTCAACGAATACCGAATCCGCGAGGCATGCTATTTGTTGGTTGACAAGCGTTATGCAGACAAGACTCTGGAGGAAATTGCCTACCTGGTAGGTTTCACCAATCGACAGTCGTTCTACGCTGCTTTCTACAAGATGATGCAGGTGACCCCGCGCGAGTATCGCGTCAGCCACACAGCATCCAGCAAGAAAAAGAAGTAAACCAGCTTTGAGCAACACCGTCAAAAGGATATGGAACAGTTCAACTTTGTAGACGAGCGATTTGCCGACCTGCAAATGCTCCGATACGAGGTCCCTGGTTTTGACAAGCTTACACTCCGACAGCGTCGCTTCATTTACTACCTAAGTGAGGCGACGCTGTGTGGTCGTAACATTCTATGGGACCAAAACGGCAGATATAACTTACGCATCCGAGCAATGCTCGAGTGTGTATATCTGCACTACCAGGGTAACAGAGACACGGAAGAATTTCAGTGCTTTGTCGTCTACTTGAAACGCGTCTGGTTCTCAAATGGCATCCATCATCACTACGGATGTGAGAAGTTTGAGCCTGGATTCTCAGCCTCTTTCCTGCGCCAAGTCCTGGAATCTCTGCCAGAGAACAAACTCCCAGAACCACTCTCAGATATGGAGGAAAACTTGTTCCCCGTCATCTTTGACCCAAAAGTGATGCCCAAACGCGTCAATCAATCTCTGGGAGAAGACTTGCTGCAAACCTCAGCTTGCAATTACTATGCACCCGAGGTGACCCAGAAGATGGCAGAAGATTTCTACAGCCAAATGAAAGACCCCGACGACCCACATCCCATCATGTATGGCATGAACAGCCGACTGGAGTTGCAAAACGGCAAACTCCACGAGAATGTCTGGAAGAGCGGTGGCATGTATGGCAAGGCCATTGACAAGATCATAGGCTGGCTAGGACTAGCACGCGAGGAAGCCGAGAACCGGCAGCAGCGCAAGGTCATCGACACCCTGATTGAGTTCTATAAGACTGGTGACCTCCACACCTTCGACCAATATACCATAGATTGGCTCAACTGCACCGAGGGAGAAGTTGATTTCACCAACGGATTTACAGAAGTATATGGCGATCCCCTTGGGCTCAAAGCATCATGGGAGGGTTACGTCAATTTCAAAGACAAAAAAGCGACAGAACGCACCGAAAAACTTAGCCAAAACGCACAATGGTTCGAGGACAACTCACCTGTTGACCCTCGCTTTAAGAAAAAAGAATGCAAAGGAGTAAGCGCCAAGGTGATTGTTGCAGCCATGCTAGGAGGTGACCTATATCCTAGCAGTGCCATCGGCATAAACCTACCCAACAGCAATTGGGTTCGTCAAGAACACGGAAGCAAGAGTGTAACCATCGGCAATCTCACTCATGCCTACAACGAGGCTGCCAAAGGAAATGGTTTTCGCGAGGAATTCGTCATAGATCCCGAAACGTTGGATTTGCTGCACAAATACGAAGATGTATGTGACGACTTGCATACAGACTTGCACGAATGTCTGGGACACGGCAGTGGTCAGTTACTTCCCGGTGTTGACCCCGACGCACTAAAGGCCTATGGCAGCACCATCGAGGAAGCCCGAGCCGACCTCTTTGGACTTTACTATCTTGCTGACGAGAAACTGGTACAACTGGGGCTCACCCCCGACATGGAAGCATGGAAAAGTCAGTATTATGGCTACATGATGAACGGTCTGATGACGCAACTCGTGCGCATCGAACCTGGGAAACAGATCGAAGAGGCCCACATGCGCAACCGAGCTCTCATTGCACACTGGTGCCTAGAGCATAGCAACGGAGCTATGATGCTCGTCAAGCAAGATAATAAGACTTTTCTCAAAATTAAGGATTACGCTGTGTTGCGCCAACTCGTTGGCCAATTGCTAGCCGAAATTCAACGCATCAAAAGCGAGGGAGATTACCTAGCTGCCGAACAACTGGTGGAGCAATATGCCGTGAAAGTAGACGCGAACTTGCACCAAGAGGTTTTAGCTAGATACAAGAAACTCGATCTAGCACCTTACAAAGGCTTCATCAACCCTCAATATTCCATCACCCGCGACCTGTCTGGAAACATCACAGACGTGCAGATTCAATATGGTGAACCCTATGACAAACAGATGCTGAGATACAGCCAAGAATACAACAATCTATAATGACAGCCGAAGAAATCATAATCGACATCAAGAAGGAGTTGCGTGCCAACATGAACGGTATAGCTTCCAAGTCTATGCGAGACAAGGGACTGAATTACCGCATCAACTTTGGCATCGAACTCCCTCGACTTCGGAATATTGCAAGGGAGTTTGAACCCAATCATCAGGTAGCCCAGCAACTTTGGCACGAAGGAGTGCGAGAGAGCAAAATCCTGGCAGGAATGCTGATGCCCACCGATAATTTCTACCCCGAAATAGCCGACATCTGGGTGGAAGACATTGAAAACCCCGAAATAGCACAGCAGACCGTGATGAATTTGTTCGTCCGACTCCCTTACGCCTCAGAGAAAGCATTTGAGTGGATGGCGGCCGAGAACGAAACAAAACAACTCTGCGGCTTTCTTCTCATCGCCCGACTGCTGAGCCAAGGCGCCCAGATGAATGAACGAGCAGAACGTGAATTTCTGGACCAATGCGAAGCCACACTGCATACTGAAAGTCTCCCCCTGCGCAAGTCCATTCTCAGTGCTCTAAACCACTATATCGACCACGGAAACGAAACCGCAAGAGCACAAGGTGAAGAAATTCTAAAAAAACTGTATTGAACCAGATGCAATATTGCCAGAAAAGCAGTATCTTTGCAATAAGAATAAACGCTATACCATAATATACCTATGACAAAAGGAAAAGTGGACGCCCTGTTGGGCATTGTTTTCGGTGACGAGGGTAAAGGAAAGGTTGTGGACTGCTTTACCCCCAAGTACGACATTGTAGCCCGTTTTGCTGGTGGCCCCAATGCTGGACACACCATTATCTTTGAAGGAAAGAAGTTCGTTCTCCGCAGTATCCCCTCTGGTATCTTTGCCGAGGACAAAATCAATATCATCGGCAACGGATGCGTCATTGCACCCGACCTGTTCATGGCAGAAGCCAAGGAACTGGAAGACGCCGGATATGACCTGAAGAGTCGTTTGCACATCAGCACACGAGCTCACCTGATTCTGCCTACCCACCGTGTGCTGGACCGCGCTTACGAGGCAGCCAAGGGCAAAAACAAGGTTGGAACCACCGGTAAGGGCATCGGCCCCACTTACAGCGAAAAGGCTAGCCGTACAGGTCTCCGCATTGGAGATATCCTAGAGAACTTTGACGAGAAGTACCAGGCACTGAAGGCTCGTCACGAGCAAACCCTGAAGGACCTGCACTATACCGACTACGACATCACCGAGGAGGAGAAGAAATGGCTTGAGGGCGTAGATTACATGCGCCAATTCCCCCTGGTAGATACCGAGATCGAGTTGAACAAGGCTCTCAGTGAGGGTAAGAACGTACTGGCAGAGGGTGCTCAGGGTACTATGCTCGACATCGACCATGGAACATACCCCTTCGTCAGCTCATCAAACACCGTTACCGGTGGTGTCTGCACCGGCTTGGGTATTGCACCCAACAGCATCGGCGAAGTTTTTGGCATCTTCAAGGCCTACAGCACCCGTGTTGGTTCTGGACCTTTCCCCGTTGAACTTTTCGATGAAACAGGCGACAAGATTCGTGAGATCGGTCATGAGTATGGTGCAGTCACCGGTCGTAATCGCCGTTGCGGTTGGGTAGACCTGGTTGCTCTGAAGTACGCCATCATGATCAATGGCGTCACTCAGCTCATCATGATGAAGAGCGACGTGCTGGATAGCTTTGAAACGATCAAGGCTTGTGTAGCTTACGAAAAGAACGGTGTTGTGACCGAGGACATGCCCTACGACACCGAGGGATGGTAGGCTGTCTACAAGGAGATTCCCGGCTGGCAGACCGTCCTGACACAGATGACCAGCGAGGACCAGTTCCCTCAGGCATTCAAGGACTACGTGGACTATCTGGAGAAGGAGTTGGAGACCCCCATCACCATCCTCAGTGTAGGTCCCGACCGTGCACAGACCATCGAGCGCAAGAAATAAACTCGCACGCGCACGCGTATAATATAAGGTAGGAGGCAATGCTCTGGCGAGCGTTTGCCTCCTATTTTTTCTCGTCCTTTTACACCCAGATTGACAGCCTCAAGACAGTACTCTCTCGGGGTCATAAGAGTACTGTTTTTGCCCAAAAAGAGTACTCTCTCGAGGCAAGACATATACTCTCTCGGAGCCAGATATGTACTCTCTCGGACGCACATAGTTACTCCGCTGTGTTTGTTCCGCTCTACCGATGCTGGAATAAAAAAGCATCACTTCATGAGCGATGCCATTTCTCTTGCGTCAGCACCCAGGCTTACTGCCATCTGTGCGTCCTGTCTCGCAAGCTTTTTCTTCTTCATGTCCAAGTAAAGTGTGGCTCTGCTGACATAAAAGTCGGGGTTCCGCGGTTCTATCTCGATGGCTTGCGAGAGATCGTGCAAGGCCAATTCATAGAGCTTGCGCTTCTGTTCCATACCACCACGCACGGCATACAGTACGGCCTTGGTGGGGTGCAACTGCACTAAAGCATTGATCTGTTCCATCGCCTCGCGAGGTCGGTTGTCCTTGTCGTTTAGCAGAATCAATCCTATCTGCGCATCCATATTAGTAGGATCCACCTTCAAAAGTGTCTCATAATCCTGACGACCCAACTTATAGGCTTGCTGACGAGTATAGATGTGGGCACGCAAAAACAAGGCCTCGACATTCTGAGTATTCAATTCAAGTGCACTGGTGCAATCCATCACTGCCCTGTCATAGTCTCCCAAACGATAGTTCAACGTCGCTCTATCCAACATCAACTCGGCATTGGTAGGTGCCAGATTCAATCCTACGGTATAGCTTTCCAGGGCATCTTTCTCGCGTCCGGTTCGCTCTTGTATCTGCCCAATATAGCGGAACAACAGCGCATTAGAACGATTAGTAGGACTAGTCTTCATGGCCTGACGGAAAGCATCCTCGGCCAATAAGAGGCTGTCATGCTCCAACAAATCCATGCCTTGGCGTACCAGTTCTGTGTACGTCTGTCCATGGATAGGCAGAGCGAGCAACAATACAGCAAAGACCCATAAAGCCTTCTTCATAGTCAAGAGAGATAAAAATATCCCTCTCCCTCGCAGCAGAGAGAGAGGGACATGAGATATTACTTGTTCTTGATGTAGTCAACAATCCAAGCACCAACCTCGCGAGTGCCATACTTCTCGCCGCCCTCGACCTGAATCTCGGGAGTACGCACATTAGCATCCAGAGAAGCATTGACTGCCTCGCGGATGAGAGCACCTTCCTCCTTCAGATCAAAGTACTCATAGAGCATTGCGACACTGAGGATTTGTGCCAAAGGATTGGCGATGTTCAGGCCCTTACCCTGAGGCCAACTGCCATGAATGGGCTCGAACACGGGAGTGTGCTCACCGGTAGAAGCGCTGGGCAGAAGGCCCATAGAACCCGTGATGCAAGAACCCTCGTCTGTCAGAATGTCTCCGAAAGTGTTCTCTGTCACCATCACATCGAAGAAACGGGGATCCTGAATCATGCGCATTGCGGCATTGTCCACATACATAAAATCGGTGGTTACATCAGGATACTCCGTCATAATCTCCTGAGCTACCTTGCGCCAAAGGCGAGAACTTGCAAGCACATTAGCCTTATCTACCACAGTCAAATGATTACGACGCTGACGAGCATACTGATATGCGACACGCAAGATGCGCTCTACCTCTGGGCGAGTGTAGTAATTAGTGTCCAGAGCGTCCTCGGTTCCCTTCTCGGGATTCATTGTGGGTTCCTGCTTCTGTCCAAAATACATGCCACCAGTGAGTTCGCGAATGCAAATGAAATCGGCACCACGCACAATCTCATCTTTCAGAGGTGACTTGTGGATGAGGCAGTCAAAGGTCTCGACAGGACGGATATTGGCATACAAGCCCAACTTCTTGCGCATAGCCAGAAGGCCCTGCTCGGGACGCACCTTGGCCGAGGGATTGTTGTCAAACTTGGGGTCACCCACGCTAGCAAACAGTACTGCATCAGCTGCCATACAGGTCTGGAAGGTGTCCTCGGGGAAAGGATCCCCTACTTCGTCAATGGCATGAGCACCACAAAGAGCCTCCTTGTAGCTTACCTTGTGGCCAAACTTCTCAGCAACGGCGCTCATGACAGCAACACCTTGCTCCATAATCTCGGGGCCGATACCATCACCGGCCAAAACTGCAATATTCAGTTTCATATCTTCGTTGGTTTAATAATCTACTTCTATCAAATTGAGCATCTTGATTACAGCCTTGATAGCTGCTTCTGTTTGGTCGGCATCCAAGCCGCGTGTACGCAGCACTCTGTCATCCCAATTCCATGTAATGACAGTTTGCACGAGTGCGTCTGTTCTACCTCCTGGAGGAATGGTGACATTATAATTGGTCAACCAAGGAAATCTGCGACCTAGTTTGTTCTTATAGATGTGACGAATTGCACGCACAAAGGCATCGAACTGTCCATCACCTTGTGCACTCTCCTCGTAGGTCTGACCATTTACCTCCAACTGGAGACTGGCAAGAGGCTTCAATCCGTATGCCGTAGTCACCACGTAAGAAAGCAAACGTACATGTTCATCAGGACCGGAATGCTTCAGCACATCGCTCACGATATAAGGAAGATCCTCCTGAGTCACCAGCTCTTTTTTATCTCCAAGTTCGATGATTCGTTGTGTTACACGTTTGGTCTGCTCGGGGGTGAGTTCCAATCCCAGCTCCTCTAGGTTCTTCAGAATATTGGCTTTTCCGGAATTCTTACCCAATGCATACTCGCGCTTACGACCAAAACGCTCTGGCATCAATTCGTTTTGGTACAGGCCAGCTTTGTTGTCACCATCGGCATGCACGCCTGCAACCTGAGTAAACACGCTGTCGCCAGTAATAGGCTGATTGGGAGGGATGGCTATGCCACTATAGCTCTCAACCAAGCGAGAGACCTCATTGAGCCGACTCTCGTCTATGCGGGTTTGGGCATGGAATTGGTCCTTCAAGATAGCTTGGACACTTGCTAAAGAGGCATTACCTGCACGCTCGCCCAATCCATTGACACTCGTATGTATTCCACGACAACCTGCAAAAACCGCTGCTAAAACGTTGGAAATTGCTAAGTCGTAATCATTGTGGGCATGGAAATCAAATCGAACGTCAGGATAACGCTTCACCATCTGACGAATGTAGGATATCAAATCGAGAGGATTCAGCACGCCCAGAGTATCGGGCAACATGAAACGCAAGATGCTGGTATCGATTAGACCATCCATGATCTGGAACACGTATTCGGGTGAATCCTTCATTCCGTTGCTCCAATCCTCCAGATAGACGTTGACCCCCACACCCTTTTCATCGGCATAGGCAATGACATCACGTATGTCCTTGACATGCTGTTCGGGAGTCTTGTTGAGCTGACCCTGACAATGTCTAAGCGAGCCCTTACATAGCAGATTCATATGGGTGCAACCTGCATCGACAATCCAATCTACGCTGGTGTGCCCATCCACAAATCCCAGGACTTCCACTCGATCAAGTCTGCCGGTCTGGCGTGCCCACTTGCAGATGCTCCTTACTGCCTCCTTTTCGCCATCAGATACACGAGCCGAGGCGACCTCTATACGGTCAACGTTGAGATTCTGAAGTAGAGCACGAGCTATCATCAGCTTCTCATGGGGCATGAAACTTACGCCATTGGTCTGCTCGCCATCCCTCAGGGTAGTATCCATTATTTCCACGAGAACAGGCTCCATCATCTGGTCTCGCTGAAACTGCTTATTTACTTCTGCTCCCACGCTTCAATCTTGTCCTTGTTTTCCAACAGGAAGTCAATATCGTCCAATGCATTCATCAGACAATACTTTTTATATCCATTGATTTCAAAGAACTCGCTACGACCAGTTGCAAGGTTTGTCACTTTCTGTTCTGCCACATTCACCTCCACCTCAGTTTGAGGATTGGCATGGATGGTGTCAAACAACTCCTGCTGAAAATCGCGGCTTACTACCACAGGAAGGACAAAACAGTTCAGAAGATTGTTGCGATGGATGTCTGCAAAAGATGCAGAAATCACTACGCGTACGCCATAGCCTGCGATAGCCCATGCTGCATGCTCGCGGCTGGAACCCGAACCCCAGTTCTGTCCACCTACGATGATTTCATGAATTCCCTTTCGGGGAGCCTCGCTGTATTCGGGCAAATTCATCACAAAATCTGCAACGGGCTTACCCTCTGCATCAAACCGAAGATCGTGCATGAAGGCATCTCCAAAAAACTTAGGATCACGAGTGGTAGATGCCAAATAACGAGCAGGTATGATAAGGTCTGTGTTGCAGTTATCTATAGCAATAGGGAGACACGTAGACTTTATAATATCAAATTTCTGTTTCATGACTTAAAGCTTTCTAGGATCAGTGATTACGCCGGTTATCGCTGCAGCCGCAACGGTGAGAGGACTTGCCAAAACGGTACGTGCCCCAGGACCCTGTCGGCCAACGAAATTACGGTTACTAGTAGAAATAGAGAGCTTACCTGCTGGCACCTTGTCAGGATTCATAGCCAGACATGAAGAACAAGAGGGCAGGCGAAGTTCAAAACCGGCTTCTTCCAAGATCTTATCAATGCCCTCATCAATAATCTGCTGACGAACAAGCCATGAACCAGGAACCAACCAAGCAACTACATTTTCCGCCTTTTTCTTACCCTTTACTACGGAAGCAAAAGCTCGGAAGTCTTCGATACGGCCATTGGTGCAAGCACCCAAGAACACATAATCGACAGGATGACCCTCCAGTTTTTCTCCGGGTTCAAACTGCATGTACTTCAACTGAGACAGGAAACCAGCTTGCTCTGCCTCGGGAATCTGAGCCAGAGTGGGGATGGTACCATCGATAGCAATTCCTGCACCAGGATTGGTTCCATAAGTAATACGGGGGGCGATGTCCTCTGCACGATAGGTTACCTCCTTGTCAAAGACAGCGTCATCGTCGCTCTTCAAGGTCTTCCAATAAGCGACGGCACGATCCCAGTCCTCTCCCTTAGGAGCATATTCACGACCTTTCAGATACTCGAATGTAGTCTCATCTGGAGCTATGATTCCTGCACGAGAACCCATCTCAATACTCAAATTTGAGAGTGTGAGACGTCCCTCCATACTGAGGTTTCGGATAGTGCTTCCTGCATACTCTACAGCATAGCCAGTAGCACCACTGGTTGTCATCTGTGCCATGATATACAAGGCAATATCCTTGGCAGTAACACCAGGTTGCAACTCACCCTCTATATTGATACGCATACTCTTGGGCTTTGCCTGCAGTATGCACTGAGATGCCAGAACTTCTGCCACCTCACTGGTTCCGATACCCATTGCAAGGGCGCCAACTGCACCATGAGTAGAAGTATGCGAGTCTCCGCACACGATGGTCATGCCAGGCAGAGAAAGGCCCTTCTCAGGACCCACTACATGGATAATGCCATTGTCCTTGGTTCCCATTGCAAAGTGGGTAATACCAAACTCCTTACAATTGGCAGCAAGTGTCTCCACCTGCTTACGTCCAACTGGGTCATGGATTACCTCTTGCTGATCACTGGGAGTGTTGTGGTCAGGCATCGCATAAACATGGTTTGGACGGAATACGCCAATCCCTTTGTCTCTCAGCGTGTCAAACGCCTGGGGAGTAGTCACCTCGTGACAATAGAGGCGATCAATATAAAGCTGAGTGGGACCATCCTGAACATTCTGTACAACATGGCTGTCCCAGATCTTATCAAATAATGTATTCATTGCGTCTGTGTCTTTCGTAACGTTTATTTCTTGAATTTATTGATACAATCGATATAAGCTTCCACAGAAGCGGTAACGATGTCGGTGTTGGCACCAAATCCGTAATACTGGCGGCCATCGTAATCCACCTGCATGTGCACCTTACCCATATCGTCACTGCCCTTAGAAATTGCCTGGATTGTAAATTCCTTGAGGGTCATATTACGCTTGATGATATTCTTGAGAGCACGAATGGCAGCATCCACAGGGCCGTTGCCACTGGCCGAGGCCTCGAACTTCTCACCTGCAATATCCAGACCTATGCATGCCACGCTCTTTACGCCCATACCAGTGGTCACCTGTAAATAATCAAGCTTTACGTTATGAGTTGCGGCACGATCTGCTCCTGCCAATACCAGAATGTCGTCGTCTGTCACTTCCTTCTTGCGATCGGCTAACTTCAAGAACTCCTCGTACAACTTATCCAACTTCTCGCCCTCGACCTCTACACCATTTACATGCAGTCGATGCTTCAGGGCAGCACGGCCACTACGTGCGGTCAGCACGATAGCATTATCATCGATGCCCACTTCTTTGGGATCCATGATCTCGTAAGTTGTAACATTCTTCAGCACTCCATCCTGATGTATGCCGCTGGAATGAGCGAAGGCATTCTTTCCGACAATTGCCTTGTTGGGCTGTACAGGCATGTTCATCAGGCTGCTTACCATGCGGCTGATGGGATAAATCTTGGTTGTGTTGATGTTGGTGTCAATACTCAGATAGGGATGAGTCTTCAGTGCCATTACAACCTCCTCTAGCGAGGTATTACCTGCACGCTCTCCAATACCATTGATAGTGACCTCAACCTGACGTGCACCATTGATGACACCTGCCAGAGAGTTTGCAGTAGCCATGCCGAGATCATTATGACAATGAGTAGACAGAATAGCCTTGCCAGCACTCAGACCATCTACATGCTCCATCAGGTACTTTATCTTTTCTCCATACTCCATGGGAATGCGGAAACCCGTAGTATCTGGGATGTTTACCACAGTAGCTCCGGCTTTGACAACAGCATCTACCACACGAGCCAGATACTCATTGTCTGTACGACCTGCATCCTCTGCATAAAACTCCACATCCTCCACGTAACGCTTTGCATACTTGACGGCAGCTGCTGCGCGTTCAATGATCTCCTCAGGAGTAGAATTGAATTTATACTTGATATGGCTTTCGCTAGTTCCAATACCAGTGTGGATACGCTTATGCTTTGCATATTTGAGAGCGTCGGCAGCCACATCGATGTCTTTCTCCACTGCACGAGTCAGCGCACAGATGGTAGGCCATGTAACAGCCTTACTAATCTCTACTACGGAATTGAAGTCTCCAGGGCTAGAAACGGGGAAACCTGCTTCGATGACATCAACGCCTAAAGCCTCCAACTGTCGGGCAACTTGGATTTTCTCCACCGTGTTCAACTGGCAACCAGGAACCTGCTCACCGTCACGCAATGTGGTGTCGAAAATAAACAATCTGTCACTCATCTTTTTATCTTAACTATAAAATTTTGCAAAATCAGGGTACAAAGTTACAAATAAAAAGCGAGAGGGGCAAAGGAATAATTAAAAAGATGACGAACTATCTGCCTCTATACGCCATTCTATCTAGAAATGTCAACTATCATGGAAGGGCCATCCATAAATAAGGTTAAGATTGATGCCGACAAACCTAAAAAAGGGGAGAAAAAGGATTGCTCGCTTGCTACTTTTTCTTATCTTTGCACGGAAATAACATAATACATAGATAAGGAACATGAAAAGATTTTTCGTCTCCCTATTGGTCTTGTTTCTCGGATTTAGTGCCAGTCAAGCTGTACTGAAAGAGAAGGACCTAGCTCGAACCCTGGCTGTACTCCGTGCTGAACTTACAGAGAACTACGAGCGAATGCAGGTATTTATGGCCAGTTACGAACAACAAGGCATCGCCCAGCACCAGCAACTCGTCAACTACATGACCCAATGCGAACAGATTGGACTCATGTTGTATTCCCAGAATCCCAACAACACCTTTGACATGGCATATGCCTGTCAACAGGCAACAAATCTATATCGCCAACTACGTTCTACCAAAGGCAAGACTCTCCCCTACGATAGAATCATCGCTGGCATGAAATCAGAGATTGAAAGATACGACGCTCTGATCGCTAATCTGAAAAGCATGCCTCCCGTAAGTAAGGAAGATGCCGACGAAGTCCTCACAGAAAATGACAGCATCCTCATGCAGGCGATAGACTCGCTTGTCAGCAAGATGGATTCCCTAACTGTAGCTGCAGAGAGCACCGAGGTCAACCAAGCCGTATTGGCCGCACGTGCGCCCAAGGGAGAAGAAAATGAGGAGCCCCTGTTCCTAACAGGTCAACTGCTGGAAGACAGAAAGTTCTGTCTGGAATATGCTCAGCAGATGAGAGACAACCTGCAAGTCTTCTTAGAAAAGATGGAAGCAGAGAGCTCGTACTATACAAGTCTTCAGGGGAAAGTCCAAGACCTGAACCAGTTTGCTCAGTCACGATACAAGATGTTGCAAGACAATATCTTTAAGAATGGAAGCAACAACTACTTCAAGGTACTGGCCAACCTTCCTCTGTACGCATTTCGTGCTTCCAGCGAATTCCATTCAAAATATGTCCCATTCAAAGGTCATGAGAGCAGTTTTTCGGAATGGAGAGGTATCTATGTTGTATTTCTCAGCTTCTTCCTAGCCATCTACCTGGCTTTATCCCTGCTCATAAGCTACGTCATACTTCGATGGTTACTTCCCAAGAGTTGGCGAGGAAAAGACTTTAAGCTCAAGAGACGCATGCTTAACAACGTAGTAGGAATTGCTCTCTTTGCTATTGTCGTGATGATAGTGCATACTATAGCCCAAAGGAACTTCATCCAGATGGGAACTTCCCTTGTATTCAACATGGCCTGGTTGTTGGAAGCTATCTTCCTCTCTTTGTACATCCGCCTCAAGGGTGAACAGATGAAACATGCGGCCGCTATCTACACACCTTTGATGATTATGTCATTCATCGTGATTTTGTTCCGCATAATTCTTGTACCAAACAGTATTGTAGACCTCATCTATCCTCCTATTTTGCTCGCATTCACCATTTGGCAAATTGTCATGTCCAACCGTCACCGCCAATATTTGCCGCTGCTCGATAAGATATATACGAGTATAACAACCCTGGCTATGATTGCTGCTTGTGCTGCCTCTTGGATGGGATTCTCCCTCTTGGCCGTACAGATCATGATCTGGTGGACATTCCAGTTGGCTGCAATCATGACCATCACATCACTCTATGACTTGATGGAAATGTTTGAGGACAAGTACATGCTCCACCGTATTGCTCCCCAGATAAAAGCGATGATTGCAGAGGGCAAGAACCCAACAAAAGAATCCGAGAGAATGATTTCTCGCATGCGAAATGGCGATTTCATCGAGAAGACATGGGGATACGACTTGATAAACAGGACTCTTGTTCCCATCATGGCTGTGGGTTCTATATTGGTAAGCATCTACTGGAGTGCACAGATATTTGAGATGACAAGTGTATGTCAAAGCGCGTTCAAGTACAATTTCATCGATGAAAAGAACCTCATTCAGGTCTCTCTTTTCAAGTTGTGCATCGTAGCAGCCATGTGGTTTATATTCCGTTACCTCAACTATGCCATTCGCAGTCTCTACTCGCACTTCAGAAGACAAGCCATCAAACCTGGTGAAAATCTAAATCTCACACTGGCAAAAAATGTCATTGCAATCTTGTGCTGGGGTATATATATCATCTTCTCACTCGTAGTATTGAAAGTGCCCAAAGATGGCATATCTATTGTTGGAGCAGGTTTGGCTACCGGTTTAGGATTTGCCATGCAGAGCATTCTGGAGAATTTCTTCTATGGAATATCACTGATGACGGGTCGTCTCCGCGTTGGAGACTACATAGAATGTGACGGTATCAACGGAAAGGTCGAGAGCATAACCTACCAAAGCACACAAATCATTACCGCTGACGGATGTGTCATCTCACTGCTCAACAGTGCTTTGTTTAGCAAAAACTTCAAGAACATGACACGCAACCACAGCTACGAACTGATTAAAATTCCCGTAGGTGTGGCATATGGCACAGACGTTAACCAAGTTAGACAGATGTTGACAGATGCCATTACTCCCATCTGTCAGGAAACAAATAATGCAGGAAAGAACCTTACAGACATCAAGCAGCCAGTAAAGGTAGCATTCTCAGATTTCGGAGACAATAGTGTTGACCTGAAGGTCTGCATTTGGATGCTGGTTGAAGAAAAGATCGCATTCACAGGACGCGTAAAGGAAGTCATTTACAATACACTGAATGCCAACAATATCGAGATTCCCTTCCCACAGCGCGATGTATATATCCGCCAAATGGCAACGCCAAAGTAAGGCTAAAACCACAAATATAAAGCGCCCTGTGTATCTTGCGATATGCAGGGCGCTTTATATAAATGGCGGTCTAGAAAAAAAGTTTTGAGAAATCTGCTTTCAGCCTTCAGCCTTTCATGCAACATACAATAGCAAATCGGACAGATAATATAAAAGTACTTCAAATCTCGTCCTTTCTGCGCTTCACACAAAAACGAAAAGCCCCC
>JAZRYA010000096.1:0-74959 GCA_045600505.1 Bacteroidaceae bacterium | reverse complement strand
GTTTCGGTTTGACCCTGAACTATGCTCACTGCCGTTTGAGCTCTCAGTTCAACTACCGTCTTGACTACGATATCTACAACATCGCTCGTCTGGACATGGAGAGCATGAATAATAATAACAACCAGAGCCAGGCTGTCAACTACCGTTGGCGTAAGGAGGGTGATGTTACCACCATTCCTCGTGCACTGAGCAGTCAGTTCACCACCAACTACAACACACTGATCAGCGATCGCTTTATCGAGGATGGTACTTTCCTGCGTCTGAATTACCTGCAGTTGAGCTATAGCTTCGACAAGAAGGTTATCAAGAAGCTTCACATGAATGCTCTGCGCTTCTATGCTAGTGCCAATAACCTGTTCTGCCTGACTAAGTATTCAGGTGTGGATCCTGAGGTCGGTTATGGTGGCTATGGTATCAGCACCGATAGCTCGAAGACTCCTCGTAGCAAGTCTTACACCTTTGGCTTGACAGTAGAATTCTAATCAATGGAGATCAAGAATATGAAGAAATATATTTTCAACCTGAAATCTTTGGTTCTGGTGGGAATCGCTTGCTTGGGTTTGTCCAGCTGTGGTGATTTCCTGAACATCGAACCTAAAACATTCGTTTCAGATGAAAACTTCTGGAATGAGAAGACGGATGTGGATCAGATGGTGGCTGGCATCTATGTCAAGATGCAGAATTCATCCTTCATCAGCCGCTGTATCGTCTGGGGCGAATTGCGCAGCGACAATATCGCAGAGGGCCTGAATGCAACCAACCGCACCAGCCTCTATCGCGCCTTGAAAGAGAACCTGCTCTCTACCAATGAGTATGCTGGTTGGCGTGATGTCTATGCTATTATTAATGCATGTAATATCATCATAGCCCGCTCTCCTGAGGTACATCAGAAGGATCCCGTCTACACCGAGAGTGACGTTCTTGCCACTCAGGCAGAGGTGGCTGCTATCCGTGACCTGTGCTATTTCTACCTCGTGCGTGCGTTCAAGGATGTACCTTATTATACTTATGCTGTTCAGTCCGAGGAGGATGTTGTACAGATCGGTGCCACCGATGGCGACCGCATCATTCGCAACTGTATCGAGGATCTGGAGGCTAGAGTAGGCTATGCCCTGAAGGCTTATCCCAAGGACAATGACAAGAAGTTTAACAGCAATTGCAACCGCATCACTCAGAGTGCTATCTATTCACTGTTGGCAGACCTCTGCCTGTGGGATGGCCAGTATGAGAAGACCGTGCAGTATGCACAGAAGGTCATCGATGCCAAGTACAATGAGTTCCAGGAGGATTATTCCAAGAACACCAGCAGCACCAATGGAGCTGTAATGCTGTTTAAGCACACCCAGGATACCTATAGCAAGGGTTATCCCATGTATCCCTGTTTCAGCGGCAGCCAGTATGGTAATGACTTCACCAACATCTTTGGTGGTAATCAGAATAGCTTTGAGAGCATCTTTGAGTTGGCATTCACCAACGATGGATCAAGTACCAACTATGTTTCAAGTGATGCTTTGGCTTCTCTCTACGGTCGTCACTCTGCTGCTGGCGGTGCTGACGAGGGTAAGGGCTTCCTTGCTGTCAATGAAAACATCGTATCGGACATTGCTAATTCTGCCAACGGTTCCGTCTTCAACAATCGTTATGACTGCCGTTACTACACCAACATCTACAACCCCTCGTTCAAGACCAATGAGTTTACCAAGGGTTATGTGGCCAAGTATGTGAATACCGGTGCTGATGTGACACTGGCTTCTAGTGCCACTCTTCCTTTTGCTCCAACTCTGAGAACGGATGTTGTTGCCAACAGAAACTTCATCTTCTATCGACTGACCGATGTCATGCTGATGCAGGCAGAGGCTCTCGCTCAGTTGGGTGAGGTAGAGCATGAGTATGACGAGGATGGAAATGCCATTTCAAATGCTCTGGACGAGCGCTTGCAGCGTGCTTTCTATCTGACTTGGGCTGTCAATCGTCGTAGCATTATGACCAACTCGACTACTGCAACTTCTGCTTATGAGCTTGTCATGAAGGATTATGTTACCAAGGACCAGATCCTGGAACTCGTCCTCAAGGAGCGTCGTCGCGAGCTGATGTTCGAGGGCAAGCGCTGGTTTGATATGCTGCGCCAGTGCCACAAGGCTGGTAACACCCAGTATATCAAGAGCCGTGTGTCTGCCAAGGGCACAACAGGTAGCGCTTCTTCTTTGTTTACCAACTACGAGTCACTCTTCTGGCCTTACAGCAAGCAAGAGTTGAAGAACAATCCCAATCTGGAGCAGAAAGCCTTCTATAAGGGCTCTGGTGATGACGAGGAGGGTAATTTCTCATCTACCAAATAATCTAGAAAACTATGAAAATAATTAAGAATATCTACACTTGGCTGGCAGTTGGACTGACCACTGTCATGGGTTTTGGCGTTACTTCTTGTAACGACCATATCCCTGCCGATAGCTACTATACCTTCACTGGTGAGATGATGAGTGACTATCTGCAGTCTCACGAGGATTTTAGTAAGTTTGCCGAGATTGTGAACCGCTCACGCTTCAGTCAGCGTGGTGTGAACATCATGGACCTGATCTCTTGCTATGGTCAGTACACCTGCTTTGCTCCCACCAACGAGGCTGTGGACAAGTATCTCGCAGAAAACAATTATGCATCTGTTGCTGATATCCCTGCTGATATCTGTGACACTTTGGCTCGTACTCACCTGGTGAGCGGTCGTGTCTTCAACACTACTGACCTGCAGGGGTTGTCTTCTCTGTCAAGCGTAAATATGAACGACCGTTACTTGCAGGTAACAGAAGCCTACTCTTATAATGAAGAGGACGAGATGGTTTACACTATTGATTCTCTCGAGATACTGGACAAGTCGGATGTATATAACACCTATCGCCTCAACCGTAGCGGTTTCATCATCCAGGCTTTGGCTAATGACTCTGTGGAGAATGGTATCGTACATCCCGTAAATGCAATGATATCTTCTTCCAACGCTACCGTTGTCGACCTGATTAGCGAGAATGAGGACTTGAGTTTGCTGGGCGAGGCTCTCGAGCAGACTGGCCTTGCAGAATTCATCAAGGGACGTATCAAGGATAGCAGCTGGAATCCCGACCTCTGGGAGGATCAGCATGTGTTCTCTGGTAACCAGACGGACTATTGTCATGTTCCTGAGCAGAAGAAGTACGGTTACACCATCTTTGCTTGCCCCGACAATGTCTTGCAGAAGAAGTATGGTATCACTGACTTGCAGAGTTTCTACAACTACGCACAGAGCATCTATGGTGGTGAGTCTATCGACGTGACTTCTGCAAGTGGCAAGGAACAACTGAAAAACAAGAAGAATCCCTTGCGTCGTCTGCTGGCTTACAACATCCTGAACACCAAGGGTATGTATGATTTCCTGACTACCATCTGTACGATCGAGACCTCTCTAGTAAATCCCACTGAGTGGTATGCTACCATGGATTCCCTGACTACCATGAAGGTTGAGCGACTCACGGTAAGCCGTTTTATCGGTCGTGGCGAGAATGACAAGCGTAATGATCTGTACCTGAATCGTGGTGACATGAGCCGTGGCGACTACACACCCGGTGTACATGTAGAGCGAGAGGTAGGTGGTGATCTGGACAACGAGGGTATCAATGGTGTTTACTATCTGACCGACGGTCTGGTAGACTGGGGAGAGACCACCAAACAAAACATCTTCAATACTCGTATGCGTATGGATATGTACACAATCTTCCCCGAACTACACTCTAATTCAATACGTGATGGTCGTACCAACAACTTCATTGCCCAGTCCGATAATCCAGATAAGAGTGTAACTTCTCCCAACTATTGGTTCCCCAAGGGCTATCTGGATAACGTGAAGGTAAACGATGACGGTATCTTCCTGTTCCAGAGTCAGCACAATACTTACTGGAGTTACGAGGGTGACGAGTTTAACCTCGCAAGTAACAGTGGTTCGTATGACCTGACCTTCAATCTGCCTAGCGTTCCCACCGGAACCTATCAGATCCGTCTCGGCTTCTGTGCTATGGCAACTCGTGGTATCTGTCAGTTCTACCTGGATGGTGAGCCCAAGGGTATTCCTTTCGATATGCGTAACGATAACTTCGACGCTCGTACAGGCCGTTTCCCCTTGACCAATAACAGTTTTAGTGCCGACGAACTGGAGGCTGCCAAGAAGAATATGCACAACCTGGGTTGGTATCATGGTCCTCGTAGCGTGTTCAACTTCTCTACTGAAGGAACCAAGGACGGATCTAATGCAGCCAAGAACTTGTTCTGCAACAACGATGGTACTGTGAGATATGTTCTTTGCACAGCCACTTTGGACGAGAACGTTCAGCATACTGTACGCATCAAGTCCGTATGGGCTCCTACTGGTGCAGTCGGAATGTTTGACTACTTCGAGATCGTGCCCAAGAGCGTATATGGCGTAGAGGGTACTGGTAAGGCAGAAGACGATTTATAAACGATAATATATTGCTAATATGAAAGCACTAAAATATTCTAAAATTCTGGCAGCAGCACTGCTTGCAGGAGCACCCTTGCTCTGGTCAAGCTGTTCTGACAGTTGGAATGAGCACTACGATGTTCAGCAGGGAGGTATGGCCGATCAGCCTAGCCTCCTGGCCAACATCCAGGCTGATTCTCAACTTGCTAATTTCTATAAGGTGATCAAGGCAGTTGGTGGTGAGGAACTCCTCAATTCACCTCAGCAGCTCACCGTCTGGGCTCCTCTGAGCCTGACCAGCGAGCAGGCTGATAGCATCATAGCCGTATATCAGCGTGATCTGGAGGCAGGACTGAAGTATGAGGACAACAAGGCTCTGACTCAGTTCCTCAACAACCACATGGCTCTGTATGCTCGTCCCGTGTCTTCATTGACCAATGATACTGTGAAGATGCTCAGCAACAAGTACATGCATCTTGTTGGTACCAGCAGCACAACCGGTACACTGAGCAACAACCCCTTTGTGAATGCTGTGATTTGCAACAACGGTATCTTGTATAAGACCCAGAATGTGCAGACTTTCTTCCCCAACATCCGTGAGTTCTTGGAACAGAACACCACCATGGATAGCATTGTCAGTCTCGTGAAGACTTACGATGAATATGAGTTGGATGAGAATGCTTCAGTAGCAGGTGGTATCGTGGATGGTAAGACCGTCTATCTGGACTCAGTAACCAACCTGACCAACGAACTGCTACAGCGTTATGGTTACATCCAGCGTGAGGATAGTGTCTACACACTGATTGCTCCTACTAACGATGTTTGGCAGAAGTTGTATGACAAGTATAGCCAGTATTATCAGTATGTCAAGACTGTCAACAACGCTGACTCTCTGGCCGATATCAATGTAAAGCGTCGTATCATTGAAGGTCGTTTCTTCAATACTAGCGCCGACTGGAAGTACAACCGCAATCCCAAGGATTCACTCTGCAATACGCAGTACAGAGATTTGCAGGTGCATAATCCTCGTCAGAATGTCTACTACAATCCCGAGGAGACTATCCTGAATGGTCTGCAGAAGATTGAATGCTCCAATGGTTTCGTCTATATTGATGACAAGGGAGTAATTGATCCCCGTACCACTTTCTTTGGTAGAATGGACTATG
The DNA here is from genome assembly GCA_045600505.1 of Bacteroidaceae bacterium. GTDB lineage: Bacteria > Bacteroidota > Bacteroidia > Bacteroidales > Bacteroidaceae > Physcousia. The sequence goes on along the minus strand of JAZRYA010000096.1, from coordinate 69,334 downwards.
CAGCAAATTCTCCTGCGTATTATGAAATTCCCAGAAACACTAGCAACGACGAGATTATGAATGTCTCTCATCAGGTGTATGAAAAGCCTGTAGTTGGTGATTCTACTTCATTCAAGAACTATTATTACGCTCAGGTAACTGCAAAGACCTCCAGTGCTCAGACTTCTCTCGAGTATAAGCTTCCTGGCACGCTTTCCAATGTCTACTACAATATCTATGTAGTGACAGTTCCTCCCAGAGCTACCAATCCTTCTGAGTATATGCCTTTGTGGTTCCAGGTTTCACAGGCTACTCTGAATGATAAGGGTAATTTCACCAGTTGGAGTTATTTCAACAATCCCAACCCTGTAACCGAGGGTAGTGTAGATAACAGCGACGTGATCCTGAAGCAGAGCAACAATCAGCGTTGCTTTGTAACCGATATCACTAAAGTGGATACCATCCTGATCCAGAGTGCAGTCAAGTATGATTTTGCTGGAGAAGGTCTGGACGAAGGTGTTGTCAAGTTTAACATCGGTTCATGGGGTCCCAGTAGTGCTACTTACCGTGAGAAGATCTACACTCGCACACTGCGTCTGAATGAGATCATCATGGTACCCTTCGAGACTAAAGAAGAGGCAGAAGAGGCAGCTTATGACCTCAATGCCATCAATGATGAGATCCTGGAAGCTAACAAGAAAAAATAAAAGTTATGAAGAACATCAATATTTTCACTCTTTCTCTCTTGCTGGCTCTCCCCATCTGTGCCTCTGCTCAAGTAGATGAGGATGTTCAGGAAGAAGAGCAAACCACTGTTGTGAAGGTTATTCGCACCAAGAAGCAAGAGCCCACTCGCACCATTACTGGTCGCGTGCTGAGTCAGGCCAATGGTGAACCTCTGGCTGGTGTCATGATTCAGTCAATTGCAGGAGAGGGCTATTCTACTCTTACCGAGGAAGATGGTACTTTCAGCGTACAGGTTCCCTTGTACAGTTCTGCAGTCAGTGTTACTATCCCCGGATATAATAAGGTACGCGTAGGATTGAACAAGAGCGGCGAATTGCGTGATATCGTGCTGCAGTCGGATAAGGGCCGTGTCCTGTATACCGCTAATGACAATATTACAAATAACGTAAAGGTAGGTTCTACCGAGTTCACCGCCGAGCGTAATATCACTTCGGAGATTGGTAGTCAGCTGGGTGCCAATGTGAGAACCATCTCACGTAGCGGCCTCATCGCTCAGGGTAACTACATTAACATCGGTGGTGTCAATTCATTGCAGAGCAATAGTCAGCCCCTGATCGTGGTAGATGGTATCATCATGGACCAGCAGTACAGCCGTTCTATGCTGCACTCGGGTTATTACAACGACATGATGACCAACATCAATCCCTCGGACATCGAGAGTGTAGAGGTACTAAGCAATGGTACTTCGCTCTATGGTGCTCGTGGTGCCAATGGTGTCATTCTGATCAAGACCAAGCGCAACACTTCTCTGGCAACTCGCATCGATGCTACCGTCAACATGGGTGTTGAGCTCATGCCTAAGATGTACGATGTGATGAATGGTTCTCAGTACAAGACCTATGCATCTGGCCTGCTCCAGAGCACAGGAACCAACGCAAGTAGTTTCAAGTTCCTGAAGGCAGATCCTTCATACTACTGGTACAACAAGTATAATAACAATACAGATTGGGCCAAGGAATTGTACTCAACCGCATTGACTCAGAATTATGCCTTGAGTGTGCAGGGTGGTGGAGAGGTTGCCAACTACATGCTGTCTGTAGGTTACACCCACGACAATAGCGTGCTGGATGCCAACAACCTCAATCGCCTGAATGTACGCTTCAACACCGACATCAAGTTAACAGAAAAGTTGTCTCTGCGTTTCGATGCTGCTTACACCAATCAGACTCGTAAGTTGCAGGATACTGGTGCCCCCGAGTCTTACGACAAGAAGAGCATCACCAGCACTACCTTCCTGGCAATGGCCAAGAGTCCTATGCTGAGTCCTTACTCATTTGCTAACCAGCAGATCAACAAGAACCACTTGGACATCGTAGACGAGGATTATCTGGACGAGGTGAGCACTATTGCTAAAAGCAACTACCGTCTGGCCAACCCCTTGGCTGTAAACTACTACGGTTCGGCCGAGAACAAGAACTACTTTGACAATAGCTATGTATCTATTGCTGTTGCTCCTAAGTATCAGTTCAATAAGCATCTGTTTGTCAGCGAGACCTTCAGCTACAACAACATCAATACGAATGAGAAGTATTATGTTGCACTGAATGGTGTACCTAGCTATTATGTAAGCGAGCTGCAGAGCACCATGGAGAACGAGATCGGTTCTCAGTTTGCAAAGCAGAATACTGTGAACAGTGACACCAAGATTGATTGGAACAATCATTACAAGGGTCACAACATCCACTTGATGGGCGGTTTCCGTTTTGTCAATGAGGGTTATTCACTGAATACTCAGCATGGTTATAATACGGGTAATGACAAGACTCCCGATATCGGTATCTCTACCAACAAGACTTCTGGTGGTATCAACGACAACTGGGCTACTCTGACATGGTATGGTCAGGCAGAGTATAACTATGCCAACCGTTATTACCTGCAGGGTGACCTGGCAGTAGAAACCAACTCACAGTTTGGCCGTGATGGTAAGAGCGGCTTCAAGTGTGGCGGCGTAGTTTGGGGCGTGTTCCCCAGCTTGCAGGCAGGTTGGGTTGTCAGCAACGAAAAGTTCTTTGATGTCAAGGGCATCGACTACTTGAAGTTCACTGCTGGTTATGGTGTCAGCGGTAATGACAACATCAGTTACGACGCATCTCGCACTTACTTCAAGAGTGCAATGTTCCTCAACAAGGTTTCTTCTCTGTCACTGGCTAACATCGGTAATACCGAGCTGCAGTGGGAGACCACCAAGCGATTCAATGCTGGCATCCAGATGAATGTCCTCAACAATCGTGTAGGTCTTGCCTTCAACTACTTCCATTCTTGGACCACCAATCTGCTGACCTTCCAGGAACTGGGCTTTATCAGCGGTCTGGACAAGAACTGGAGTAATGGTGGTTCACTCAAGAACCAGGGCTTTGATGTAACAGCTTCAGCAGTGCTTGTTAATCACAAGAACTGGCACTGGAGTGTAGGCGCTAGCATGGGTCACTATGTCAACGAGCTTACCTCGCTGCCTGACAACAAGAAGTATCTCGACACTCAGGTTCTGGGTGGTACCGTACGCAGCCAGATTGGCGGTTCTATCAATAGTTTCTATGGCTACCGTGTAGACACCAACAATCCTGTCTTTGCCACCTCGGAAGAGGCCAAGGCTTCGGGCTTGTATATCGAGGATGAGACTGGCGCCAAGACCTACTTCGGTGCAGGTGACGCCCACTTCGTAGATATCAATAATGATGGTAAGATCAACGAGAAGGACCGTTCAATCATTGGCGATGCTACTCCCGACATCTATGGTAATCTCTTTACCAAGGTAGCTTGGAAGAACCTTGCTCTGGATGTGAACTTCAACTACAGCTTGGGTGGTGATGTCTACAACTACACTCGTCAGCAGTTGGAGAGCGGTTCTCGTTTCATGAATCAGACTACTGCTGTTCTGAACCGTTGGACCAATGAGGGTCAGGTTACAGATGTGCCCAAGGCAACCTTTGGCGATCCCATGCAGAATGCTCGTTTCAGCGACCGTTGGATCGAGGATGGCAGCTACTTGCGTCTCAAGACTCTGACTCTGAGCTACAAGTTGCCTATCAACAACACCTACATCCAGGGTATCACCGTCTGGGGTCAGTGCAACAACCTCTTTACTGTAACCAAGTATCTGGGTACCGATCCTGAGTTCTCTATGAGCAACAGCGTCCTGGATCAGGGTATCGATCGTGGTTTGCTCTCTCAGAGTCGCACATTCCACCTCGGTGTGAAGATTAACCTTTAATCAATTCATAATTCCAAAAGTATACAATTATGAAACTGAAGAAATTAATATATACTGTCACCCTCGGACTTGCAGCAGTGTCTCTCACCACTTCGTGTGAGGACATGCTGGATAAGGGTAATAATTATGTGATCTACGACAAGGATCATATTCTGGACAACCCTGCAGATACTGCGACTTCTGTTCTCGGTATCCTCAACAAGTTGCAGGCCATCTCAGTACGTACTAACCTGCTGGGTGAGGTGCGTGCTGACCTGGTGAAGGTTAACAGCAATGCGCTCACAGACCTGAAGAACTTGGCAGAGTTTGAGGCAAATGTTACGGGCGATGATGATCCTAACATCTACAATGTCCCTCGTGATTACTATGCAGTCATCAACAACTGCAACTACTTCCTGGCTTATGCCGACAGCACTGCTGGTAACACCAACCGTAATGAGAAGTATTTCGAGGCAGAAATTGCTCAAGTACACAGCATCCGTGCCTGGACTTATCTGCAACTTGTCTTGGCTTACGGTCGCGTGCCTCTGGTTACCGAGCCTGTTCTGACCAAGATTCAGAGTGATGCAGAGTATCCCATGGTAGGTCTTGAGGAGATCTGTGATTACTTTATCAATGATCTGAAGCCCTATTACGGCAAGGCTTATCCCGACTACGTGAATATCGGTGGCGACATCGATCCTCAGTTGTGCTTCTTCCCTTCACAGGTGGTAACTGGTGACTTGTATCTCTACAAAGCCGTACTGCAGGGCGAGGGCGCAGGTGTAGAGTCTGCTAAGGCTGCAGCCAAGGCTTATTATGACTATATTGTCTGGGACCAGAGTGGTAAGAAGAGACTGTTTACTCAGAATCGAAATGCCTCATGGCCCGCTGGTTCTCTGTATCAAAACATGTACTCAAAGCCTAATAGCTTGGGTTGGACAACTACTGCAACTTGGGCTACAGCAGCCGAACCTATTACTAGCATTCCCATGGATTCCGCTGCAGCAGATGGTTACTACAACGAACTACGTAACTTGTACAACATGACCAACCACACCGAGCTCAAAGAGGCTAGCATCGCTCCTTCTGATTACCTGAAGGAATTGAGCCAGAGCCAGGATTATTATGGTTATGACACATACAAGAATGTTGTTCATGTGACCAAGGACAAGTTTACTGACGAGCAGTTGGAGAAGTACTATCTTGGTGACCTTCGTTTCCAGTCATTCTGGCGTCAAGAGACCATGAAGTGGAACGGAAAGGAAATCGACCAGCAGTTTATCACGAAGCATTCAGGTCAGCATGTGGGTATCTATCGTGCACAGCAGTTGTACTTGCGTCTGGCAGAGGCTCTGAACTATGCTGGTTATCCTCGTTTTGCCAAGCAGATTCTCACTATGGGTCTGAGCAACACCGTAATTAAGTACGAGGTTTCTCCTTACTATACTAGCAAGACCGACAGCAGCTTCATCGCATACTTCGACTTCAACGACAATGATTTCAAGCCTTATGCCGAGAATTATATGTTGTCCCTCGACTCTCTGCATGTCGCAATTTTGAAGACTAGTCCTAGTCTGCGTAATCTAGAAGATGTCAACATGCAAGGTATCCACAGCCGTGGTTCGGGTCTGGCATTCCTCAATCCTGGCTATTGTGCCTTTGCAGCACCCGATTCTAGTGCATTCCCTCATGACCTGGCTGCCAAAGTGGGTCGTGAGCCCAAGTCAACCGACTATGAGTATCCCACTGCACCTTCTGAGCCTCGTGTTGTCAAAGAGCCTACCACATGGGCCAAGTACGGCAATGTTGTAGTTACAGAAGAGCAGTATATGGAGGTTAATCCCGACGCTAAGAACACTGCATATAAGAAGTATGTCGACAATGATTCTGTAGCCAAGTATAATGTTTACGTCACTGAGACTCTGCCTGCCTACGAAGCAGAGTATGCTGCATACCAGAAAGCTTACGACGCTGTAGTTGCTGAGTTTGAGGCTGAGCATGAGAAGTGGGATGGCCGTCTCCATACTTACAAGGAAGCTTACGACGAATGGATGAAGGGCGCATATTCCGACGCTGCTCTTATCAAGGCAGAGCAAGAGATCGTCGACAAGGCTATCCTCGACGAGCAGGCACTGGAGCTGGCCTATGAGGGCAATCGCTTCTTTGACCTGATGCGTCGTTGCTATTGGTACAATGATAACAGCATCCTTGTAAATGCTGTTTCTCGTCGTACTCCTGCTGCTAGCAAGTTGGCTGACCGTAACAATTGGTTCCTCAATTGGAAGGGTAAGATTGGTATGTAATCAACTGAAAAGTTCTATATTAAGAGGGCTGTCTTCCATCACAGGAGGACAGCCTTTTTTTCTGTTTCTAACATGAACGTCCCAAAAGAGTACTCTAAATGGTCCGTACGAGTACTCTTTTTGCCTCATAAGTGTACTGTTTTTCTATCATAAGAGTACTCTTTTTGCCCCGCAAGAGTACTCTATTTCGGTGGCGCTACCAAATATATGTAGTTTAGTACTACATTTTTTATTATTATATCATATAGCCGACTATACTTTTCACTTTCGAGAAACCAGTTTTTTGCGTATTTTTTTGTACCTTTGCACTTTAAAATGGAAAAATAGACAAAAATATATGGCAAAAAGATTCACTGAACGTGCACGCCTCAACCTGAGCGAGGTTAATAAAGAGGTGGTGAAGCTGTGGGACGAAGAGGATTTGTTCCACCGCAGTGTTACTGAGCGTGAGGGATGTCCCTCATTCATTTTCTTCGAGGGTCCTCCATCTGCAAACGGTCATCCTGGTATTCACCACGTATTGGCACGTAGCATCAAGGACACCTTCTGCCGTTTCAAGACCATGAAGGGCTACAAGGTCAATCGTAAGGCTGGATGGGATACTCACGGTCTGCCTGTGGAGCTGGGTGTCGAGAAGGAACTTGGCATCACCAAGGAGGATATCGGCAAGACCATCTCTATCGAGGAGTATAACATGAAGTGCCGTCAGAATGTGATGATGTACACCAGCGAGTGGACAGACCTGTCTCATCGTATGGGTTACTGGGTAGATATGGAGCATCCCTACATCACCTATGACAACAAGTATATCGAGAGCCTTTGGTGGTTGCTCAAGCAGCTCTACAACAAGGATTTGCTCTACAAGGGCTACACCATTCAGCCCTATAGCCCTGCTGCAGGTACTGGTCTTAGTAGCCATGAGTTGAATCAGCCTGGCTGTTATCGTGATGTCAAGGACACCACTGTTACTGCCCAGTTTGCTGTCGTAAATACGGAAAACTCTAACTTCAAGCTTGAGAACAATGATCTTCCTGTCTTTGTTCTGGCTTGGACTACTACACCTTGGACTTTGCCTTCTAATACCGCACTTTGCGTAGGTCCTAAGATTGACTATGTTGCTGTCAAGGGTGCTAACCCCTATACTGGCAAGGAAGCTGTCTATGTGATTGCCGAGAGCCGTCTTTCTGCCTATTTCAAGGCTGAAGAGGGTAGTGAGCTCGAGATTCTCTGGCGCGGAACAGGTGCTGACCTCGTCGGTGTAAAGTATCAGCAGCTGATGCCTTGGGTTAAGCCCACCGAGCTGGTAGGTCAGAAGTGGGAAGTTCGCGAGGCTGAGGCTTTCCGTGTTATTCCTGGTGACTATGTAACCACCGAGGATGGTACTGGTATTGTACATATTGCTCCAACCTTTGGTGCTGATGATGCCAAGGTAGCACGTGATGCTGGTATTCCTAGCCTCTTCATCATCGACAAGGCTGGTGACACTCGTCCTATGGTTGACTTCACTGGTAAGTACTTCTTGCCCGAGGATATGGATCAGGATTTCTATAACGCTTGTGTTGTCAAGGATGCTTATGCCAAGCATCAGGGCGCCTTCGTGAAGAATGCCTATGATCCTCAGTATGCAGGTCTGGATGAGAAGGCTCTTGCCAAGACCGAAGACCTGAACATCATCCTCTGTATGGAAATGAAGCAAGAGGGTAGTGCATTCAAGATCGAGAAGCATGTCCACAATTATCCCCACTGCTGGCGTACTGACAAGCCCGTGCTTTACTATCCTCTCGATAGCTGGTTTATTCGTAGCACTGCCGCCAAGGAGCGTATGATCGAGCTCAACAAGACCATCAACTGGAAGCCCGAAAGCACTGGCACTGGTCGATTTGGCAAGTGGCTCGAGAATCTGAACGACTGGAACCTTTCTCGCTCACGTTACTGGGGTACTCCTCTGCCCATTTGGCGCAATCGTGACACTCGTGAGGAAATCTGCATCGGCAGTGTCGAGGAGCTCTACAACGAAATAGAGAAGGCAGTTGCTGCCGGTGTAATGACTGCCAACCCCTTGAAGGAGCGTGGTTTTGTTCCTAGTGACATGAGTCAGGAGAACTACGATAAGATAGATCTTCATCGTCCTTATGTAGACCAGATCATGCTGGTAGGCGAGAGTGGTGCTGTCCTGAAGCGCGAGCTCGACCTCATCGATGTATGGTTTGATAGCGGTGCTATGCCTTATGCTCAGATTCACTATCCTTTTGAGAATAAGGAGGCATTGGACAATCGTACCGCTTATCCCGCAGATTTCATTGCCGAGGGTGTTGACCAGACTCGTGGATGGTTCTTTACCTTGCATGCTATTGCCACCATGGTGTTCGATTCTGTTGCCTACAAGGCAGTTATCAGTAACGGATTGGTTCTGGATAAGAACGGCATGAAGATGTCTAAGCGTCTGGGTAATGCTATTGATCCTTTCGGTGCAATCGAGGAATTTGGTTCGGATGCTGTACGTTGGTACATGATCACAAATTCAGCTCCTTGGGACAATCTGAAGTTCGATATCGAGGGCGTCAAGGAGGCAACTCGCAGTTTCTTTGGCAAGTTGTTCCAGACTTATAGCTTCCTGACTATGTATGCCAACGTAGATGGCTGGTGTTACGAGGAGGCAGATGTTCCTATGACCGAGCGTCCCGAGATGGATCGTTGGATTCTCTCTGAGTTGAATTCTCTTATCCGTGAGGTTACCAATTGCTATGAGCAGTATGAGCCTACTCGTGCAGGTCGACTCATTCAGAACTTTGTCGTCGACAATGTCAGCAACTGGTTTGTACGTCTCAGCCGTAAGCGTTTCTGGGGTAATGCCATGAGCATGGATAAGTTGAGTGCTTACCAGACTCTGTATACCTGTCTGGAGACAGTAGCCAAGTTGATGGCTCCTATTGCTCCATACTATGCCGACCGTCTCTACCGTGATCTCACCAGTGCAACTGGTCGTGATGACAGTGAGAGCGTACACTTGAGCAAGTTCCCCGTGAGCGATGACAGCAAGATAGATAAGGAGCAGGAGCTTCGTATGGAGCTGGCTCAGCAGATTACCTCAATGGTTCTCTCTCTGCGTAAGAAAGAGCAGATTATTGTTCGTCAGCCTTTGCAGAAGATAGCTATACCTGCAGTGGATATTGAACAGCAACAGCGCATCGAGGCCATGAAGCAGCTCATTCTGGACGAGGTAAATGTCAAGGAACTCGAGTTTGTAGAGGGTAATGGCATTCTGGTCAAGAAGGTGAAGTGTAACTTCCGTACGATGGGTAAGAAGTTTGGCAAGTTGATGAAGAGTGTAAGCGCTTCTGTTTCAGCTATGTCTCAGGATCAAATTGCTGAACTTGAGAAGAATGGAACTGTCAATGTTACTCTGGAGACCGGTGAGAATGCACTTATCGAGGTAGAGGATGTTGAGATTTTCAGCGAAGATATTCCCGGATGGACTGTTGCCAACGAGGGTAGCCTGACTGTTGCCCTTGATATCACTGTCACTGAGGAATTGAAGAACGAGGGTGTAGCACGTGAATTGGTAAAGCGCATTCAGAACTTGCGTAAGGAAAGTGGATTCGAGATTACCGATCGCATTGCCATCACCTTGTCACACTGTCCCGAGACAGATAAGGCTGTTGAGTCTTTCCGCGACTATATCTGCGGTCAGGTTCTTGCTGATAGTCTTACCCTTGTCGATCAGGTTGAGGACGCAACTGTACTTGATTTCGATGATTATAAGGTAAACTTGAACATCAAACGATAAACACATACATACCATGGCAGAAAAGACACGCTATACAGATGAGGAGCTTGAGGAATTTCGCGCAATTATCCTAGATAAGTTGGCAAAGACCAAGAGCGATTATACTAAGTATATGGACGAGTTGTCCAACCGTAATAATAACGGTGTAGATGACACTTCTCCCACTTTCCATGCACTGGAGGAGGGTAGTGAAGCTCAGTCAAAAGCACAGTTGATGCAGTTGGCCGCTCGCAGCCAGAAATTTATTCAGGGATTGCAGGCTGCTCTTATTCGCATAGAGAACAAGACCTATGGTATCTGTCGCGAGACTGGTAAGTTGATTCCCAAAGAGCGTCTGCGTGCTGTGCCTCATGCTACCCTCTGCATTGAGGTGAAGAATGATAAGCATCGTCGTCACTAAATGAATAAGCAGAAAGCCCAATACATCACTGCTATCGCTTTGACCTTATCGGTCATTGCGATAGACCAGTGTATCAAGATTGCTGTAAAGACAGGAATGTACCTGCACGAGTCAATCCATATCACCGACTGGTTCTATCTTCTATTTACAGAGAATCCAGGAATGGCCTTTGGTATGGAGATTTTTGACAAGCTGTTCTTGACGCTTTTCCGTATTGTGGCTGTATGCTTTATTACGGTTTATCTCTATCGTGTAATACGTCGGGGTATACCTTGGGGTTATTTGGTGTGCCTTGCCTTGATTCTTGCAGGTGCTGCAGGCAATATCATCGATTGCTTGTTCTATGGAATGATCTTCAACAATCCTCCTGCTCCTATCACTGCCGAGTTAGTAGCATGGGGCACGGGCTATGGAACCTTGTTTCATGGATTAGTCGTTGATATGTTCTACTTCCCTTTGGTGGAGTGGAATTGGCCTTCTTGGATGCCTATTGTTGGTGGAGAGCACCAGATTTTCTTCAGCCCAATCTTCAATTTTGCTGACGCTGCCATCTCATGTGGTATGGTTGCACTACTGATTTTCTACCGTCGTTTCTTGATAACAGAGGAGAACAAGGATTGAGAACTCACACACTTCATATTGTGTTATTTCTTCTGCTTGGTTTGTTGTCAGCATGTCAAGTAGAAATTCCATCGGATGTAATCTCCCGAAGCAAGATGGAAAACATCCTCTACGATTATCATCTTGCACAGGGAATGGCCGAGGCTGAGCATGGCGATATTCCAGTTGATCGTTATGTCTACATCCAGAAGGTCTATGAGAAATACGGCATTACTCAAGCAGAATTTGACAGCTCTATGGTCTGGTATTCGGCTCACTCAGGAATTCTTAATGAGATCTATCAGTCCTTATCAGACAAGTTCGAGAATGACTCGAGGAGAATGGGTATAAATATCTCTGAGACAGAGAAGTATGCCGACATGCGAACTGATGGTGATACTGCCCGTGTATGGTCTTCGGATCATGTTATTGTCTTGACTTCTACATCCTCCAACAACCTCTTGCATTTCACATTGGAAGCTGATACCAGTTATCATAATGGAGATGCATTCATGCTGACCTTTATGAATTACTTCCTCAGCCAGGACTCACATCGAGAGGGATATGCAGTGATGACTGTCAATTATGAGAATGGTAAGACTAACTCTAACACTACACGCATAGGTGGAGATTATGAGTGCAAGTTGAACATTCCTCGAGATACCGCTTTTGCAGACCTGAAGATCAAGTCTTTGCTCTTCTCATTCTATTTGCCATATGACCCTGCTCAGACCAATCTCAATCGTGTCTGGGTAGTTACACGTCCTTCGCTCATTCGCTATCATTACATAGAACCTGTGGTTGTTGACACCTTGGCAACTGATAGTTTGGCTAATATGCGAGCTGATAGTTTACGTCGTGATTCTGCAGCTTCACCCAAGTCGTCTGTTCCTATTCGTATGACACCCGACCAGTTGCGACAGAGTCAACCCACAGAAAATAAGGTGAACATCATCAAGGGTAGGAAAGTGTTCCCCGCAGGCTCGTTGCAACCTTCTCGTCCCGTAAGACGCTGATATTATGCGTAATCTAGGATTTCATCATCTTGTTTTATTAAGCGGTGAACGGGTAGGGCAGAGTGTAGTCTCTGTCAATGACTCCATGCATGTCCTACACTGGCATCTGCTAGATAGTGAAGAACCATTTACAGAATGGTTGGGTGGAACAGCAAGATTTTCTTTGAACAAAGATAACATTCTCGTACTTTCCTATTAAATATTTTACATTTTTTGTCGTTTGTATCAAATAAAGTATTACATTTGCAAAAACGACACAATCTGGTAGTAAAATGCACAAAGGGAAGGCTTCTCATAGTAAAATCTTTGGAATATTGGTCATGACGTTATTAATGTCATGTCTTTGTGCGTGTCGTCATGAAAAGAAACCTATATTGCCAGAGATTGGAGAGGAAGACAGTTTGCATCTTGCAATCCTCTATGATAGTGCATGTTACTATTTTGATCGGGGCGAATACCGCACTTCTATGCGTTTTGCTTCGGAAATGGAGGATTTGGCTTGCGAACTGAACGCATTGGAGGACCTTTCTTGTTGTTGGGCTCATCAGATTGCCTGTTATCAAAGCCTTGGTTTGACAGATAGTGCGCTGATAATTGCCCATCTTCAAATTCCTATTGATAGTATTTTAGGTGACCCTGCTTTCATGGCTTCAGACTATGGTAATCTTGGCTACATCTATTTATCACAGGATCGCGTTGACCTTGCTAAGAAGTGTGCGTTATTGGCTTTGGATTACGAAAAGCAGGTTGAGGACAGTCCTGATATGGGTGTCCGCTATGGATTGTTGTGCGAGGTTTATAACAAGTTAGGAAATCTCGATAGTGCCATATATTATGGTAGACGAGCTTACGCGGAAGATTTTGTGTTCCAAGATTCTATTCGCATGGGTCGACGTTTGGCTCAGTTGGCTGACGCATTTGTTGAACAAGGAAACAAGGCTCAAGCAGAGAAGAATTATCGTCAAGCTATTTCGATGTTTGAGTCACAACGAGAGACTCATTCATTGTCCATCACTTGCGTGCAAATGGGTAATTTGCTCTTGAGCAACAATAAGATAGAGGAATCAATCAGTTTCTTTACTCGCGCATTAGAGGTCAATAAGGAAGAGGTTGACGTCATCCTCCGAGCCAATTATGGATTGTATCTTGCTTATCAGTCGACGGATGTCAGTCTTGCACTAAAGTATTTAGAGAAATACACAGCTCTAAAGGACAAGCAACGCAACACCGAGACGGACCGCATGCTGGCTGATTACCAGGCTAGGTATGAAACAGCCGAGAAAGACTTGAAGTTGTTGGAGCGCGATGAATATATTCATCGTATCAGACTTATGCTGATTGCAAGTGTTCTTCTTATTGTTCTAGTTGGTATTCTTGCGGTTGTGTTTGGTTATTTATCACGTATTAAAGACAAGAATAACCAGCTGCTTAGCAAACTGAATAGTATGCGTAGCCATTTCTACACCAATCTTACTCATGAGTTTCGTACGCCTCTGGCCATTATTCTTGGTTTGACGGAAAAATACACTCAAGGTAAATCTCCTATTCAACCCTCAACAATCAATGAAGATTTCACTGTAATCCAACGTCAAGGAAGGGACTTGCTCACTATGGTCAATCAGATGCTTGATTTTGCCAAGGTAAGTTCTGAAGTTGGCAAGAAGGATTGGCGTCATGGTGATCTGAAAATTGCTTTGGGAGTCGCGATTGATGCTGTTCGACCTCTGGCACAACAGAAGCAGATTTCACTTGTGTGCGATTTTCCCCAAGGGAAGATGGATGCTGACTTTATTCCTCTCTACATTGACAAGATGCTTCGTAACTTGTTAGTCAATTCTGTCAAATATACGCCTGACAAAGGTCGAGTTGTGATTCTACTCAAGCGGTTGAATGACAATGTCATGTTGTCGGTGTCTGATAATGGAATTGGCATTCCTGCAGAGGATCAGGACTACATCTTCTTGCCTTTCTATCAAGGACATTCTTCTATTAATGTCAATAGCTCTGGTGTCGGTCTTTCTCTTGTCAAGCAAGTTGTCGATGCTCATAATGGCACCATTCATCTGGATAGTAAAGAGGGAGTTGGAACTACATTCACCATTACATGGCCTATTGCTGCTACGGGTGTCGAAACCATTTTGGAGTATGCGACAGAGTCGTATGTGGGTGACATTAAAACTGTTTCACATACGCCACAAGATAGTAAGAGTCTGGAAAATCCAACGATGGATAGCATTGACCAAGAGGCAACGGTGTTAGTCGTTGAAGATAATGAAGACTTACGTAAATTGATGGTGAACCTGTTGTCTGATAAATATCGGGTGGAATCCGCACAAGATGGCGTGGAGGCTCTTGATATTGCAACAAAGATTATCCCCGATGTTATCTTGACAGATTTGATGATGCCTAGAATGGACGGCTCTGAATTCTGTCTGAAACTTCGTGAGAATCCTCTGCTTGAACATATTCCTGTGATCATGGTGACAGCCAAAGACACAGAATCAGATAGGTTGACCGGACTGAAAGAAGGTGCTATTGAGTACATTACCAAGCCTTTTGTAGGTGAAGAACTAGTATTGCGTGTTGACAATTTGATGAACAGCCTTAAAGCTCAACGTCAGCGCTATGAGCAAGTTCCTGTGGAAGAATCTAGTCCAATGGGACAACTGTCTGCACACCATGCTGCTTTCTTGGATAGTCTAACTAGTGTAATCTTTGACCTGATGTCCAACCGCAATCTCTCTACAGATAATGTTGCAAAGGCCCTTGGAATCACCTCTGTCCAGTTGCGTCGCAAGTTGAATGCCATTACAGGTGAGACCACTATGGCTTTCATCCAACGAGTACGTATGGATTTTGCTAGACAGATGTTGCTGGAACATCCCGAGATGTCTATCAGTGAAGTAGCACTTAAGTGTGGTTATGATGAGACGGCACACTTCAGTCGAGCTTTCAAGACGGTATATAATCAGACTCCCTCACAAGTTCGTAAGTAGTTTTTCGGTTTTACGATTGGTAAAGTGCGGATGGTGCTAGTGCAATGTATAATCGAATAATACTACCATTTGCTTACAAACACTAATGAATATACCGCCTATATTTATAAACTAAAAGTTAACTAGTGTTATTTCTATATAAATATTTGTTTAAGTGAAAGAATATTCCTAATTTTGTATAGATTTATTAAATCAATACAAACATGGAAACAAAGATCCCCTACAAAATCTACTTAAATGAAGATGAGATTCCAACCAAGTGGTACAATGTGCGTGCAGACATGAAGACTAAGCCTGCTCCTTTGTTGAATCCTGGTACAGGACAGCCTTTAAGTCAAGAGGAATTGGAACCCATCTTCTGTTCCGAGCTTTGCAAGCAGGAGTTGGACAACGACACCAAATGGTTTGACATCCCTGAAGAAATTCAGAATTTCTATCGTATGTATCGTCCTTCTCCCTTGGTGCGTGCTTATTTCTTGGAGAAAGCACTTGGTACTCCCGCCAAGATCTATTACAAGTTTGAAGGAAATAATACCAGTGGTAGTCATAAGTTGAATAGTGCTATTGCCCAGGCCTATTATGCCAAGAAGCAAGGTCTCAAGGGTGTCACCACCGAGACTGGTGCTGGTCAGTGGGGTACAGCCCTCAGCATGGCTTGCTCGTACTTCGGTCTGGATTGCCAAGTATATATGGTAAAGTGTTCTTACGAACAGAAGCCTTTCCGTCGCGAGGTTATGCGTACTTATGGTGCTAGTGTTACACCTTCTCCCAGTGATACTACTAATGTTGGTCGTAAGATCTTGGCTGAACATCCAGATACTACAGGTAGTCTGGGTTGTGCAATCAGTGAGGCTGTGGAGGCCGCTGTATCTCAGGAAGGATATCGTTATGTCCTCGGTTCTGTTTTGAATCAGGTTCTGCTTCATCAGACTGTCATTGGTCTGGAAGCTAAGGCTGCTATGGACAAATATGGCATCAAGCCTGATATTGTCATTGGTTGTGCTGGTGGTGGATCTAATCTCGGTGGATTGGTAAGTCCTTTCATTGGCGAAATGCTGCGTGGCGAGGCAAACTATCAGGTGATTGCCGTAGAGCCTGCCTCATGTCCCAGCTTCACTCGTGGTAAGTTTGCATACGACTTTGCTGACACAGGTATGATTTGTCCTTTGGCCAAGATGTATACTTTGGGAAGCCAGTTTATCCCTTCTGCTAATCATGCTGGTGGTTTGCGCTTCCATGGTATGAGCACAGTTTTGTCTCAGTTGTATCATGATGGTTTGATGGAAGCTCGTTCGGTAGAGCAGACAGAGGTGTTTGCTGCTGCTACTCAGTTTGCTCGTGTCGAGGGAATCCTTCCTGCTCCTGAGAGCAGTCACGCCATTCGCGTAGCTATTGACGAAGCTCTTAAGTGTAAGGAAACCGGTGAGGAGAAGACCATCTTGTTTGGTCTGTCAGGAACTGGTTACTTCGACTTGGTAGCCTATGAGCGTTACAACAGTGGTACCATGACTGATGTTATTCCTTCTGATTCTGTTTTGGAAGAATCATTTGCCAAGCTGCCCAAGATTTAATCTAACTGATAAATCCATAAAAGATTGGACTTCTCCTTGTGAGAAGTCCTTTTTTTTTATCTGTTATGCTTGTGTGTACCCTAGTGCATTGTGCTGTGCAACCTAGTGCACAGGCCTGTACGATAGGATGCACAGGGTTGTGCAACTAGTTGCACAACCCCGAAAGAGTACTCTCTCGGGATATCAACACTTTATTATTTCCTCATAATCGTTTGAGACAATAAACTTGCACAATAAAAATAACTGCAACTAATAGCATAAAAATGTGCCAATAGTTGCAGTTATTTATAAAGATGTAATGTTGTCTTTCTTACTTTACAGGAATATCTTCGATACGCTGCTGGTGTCTTCCACCTGCAAATTCTGTGCCGAAAAACTCGTCAAGGCAGGCACGGCATGTCTCCTCAGTAATGAATCGGCCAGGGAAAACAATTACGTTGGCATTGTTATGCTCACGGATGAGGTGGGCAATCTCGGGTTGCCAAACAAGTCCTGCGCGGATGCTTTGGTGCTTATTGAGCGTCATGCTGATGCCCTCACCGCTACCACACATTGCAATGCCAGGATATACCTCACCTTGCTCGATGCCTTCTGCCAACGCATGACCATAGGTGGCATAATTGCAGCTATCTTCGGTGTAGGTACCATAATCCTTGTATGCAATGCCTTTCTCCTCCAAGTATTTCTTGACAAACTGCTTGAGGGGGAATGCTGCATGATCGGATGCAAGTCCAACTGTCTTTACTTCCATGATGATAAATATAAATCCCCTCCCACAATGGGGAGGGGAAATGTATTACAACATTGACTTAACCTGGTTGTAGACGTTCTCGGCGGTGTAGCCAAGCTTCTCATCCAATACCTTGTAAGGAGCTGAGAAACCAAAGCTTTCCAGACCCCAAACCTTTGATTCGGGAGCAGCACCAATCAGGAAGCCCTGCAAGTTGACGGGCAAACCTGCGGTCATACCAAATACCTTGGCTCCAGCAGGTACAACGCTCTGCTGATACTCCAGAGGCTGAGTGCGGAAGAGACCTTCAGAGGGAACGCTTACAATACGTACCTTTACACCATCCTTGCGCAGCAGCTCTGCGCCTGAAACGAGGGTAGATACCTCAGAACCGGTAGCAACGCATACTACATCGGGATTCTCATCAGAACCAGCTACTACATAGCCACCCTTACGAGCCTGCTCATAGTCGTTGCCCTCGGGCAGATTGTTGATGTTCTGACGAGAGAGGATGAGAGCAGTGGGGCTTTCCATGTTCTCCATTGCCATAGCCCATGCAACAGTTGTCTCCTTGGCATCAGCAGGACGCAGAACGAGGCAAGAGTTCTTGCCATCGTGGCGCTTCAGCTTCTCCATCAGTCGGATCTGTGCCTCGTGCTCTACGGGCTCGTGGGTAGGTCCATCCTCACCTACACGGAATGCATCGTGGGTCCAGATAAACTTAACAGGCAACTGCATGAGAGCTGCCATACGAACAACGGGAAGCATGTACTGTGAGAACACGAAGAAGGTACCGCAAGCGGGGATAACACCACCGTGAAGTGCCATACCTACGCAGCAGCAAGCCATAGTGAACTCTGCTACACCAGCCTGGAAGAATGCACCGCTGAAGTCACCAGCAACGAGTGACTTGGTCTCCTTCAAGAAACCATCGGTCTTGTCTGAGTTAGACAGGTCGGCAGAAGCACAGATCATATTGGGAACCTGCTTAGCCAGTACGCTCAGTGCAGCAGCACTTGCATTACGAGTAGCGTCATTGTCTTTCTGTACGCATGCACTCCAGTCAATCTTGGGAGCCTTGCCAGAGAACCAATCAGCCTGCTGAGCGGCCTTCTCGGGATTTGCATCGGCCCATGCCTTCTCCTCTGCATAACGCTCTGCGCAGATAGCCTCGAGTTCCTTGGCGCGGTTAGCATAGAGCTCTGCAACCTCGGGGAAGATCTGGAATGGATTCTCGGGATCACCACCCAGGTTCTTGATGGTGTTGATGTAAGCGTCTCCACCGAGAGGAGCACCGTGAGTCTTGCAGTTTGCCTCGTATGAGGTACCGTCAGCCTTCAAAGCGCCCTTACCCATGATGCACTTACCAATGATCAAGGTGGGCTTGCCAGTTACGGCCTTAGCCTGCTCGATAGCAGCACGAATCTGAGCTGCATCATTACCATTGATCTCAATTACCTCCCAACCCTGAGCACGATACTTAGCAGCAGTGTCTTCGTTCATGACTTCCTTGGTCTCGGTAGAGAGCTGGATGTCGTTGCAGTCGTAGAACATGATGAGGTTGTCCAAACCGAGGTTGCCAGCGATACGTGCTGCACCCTGTGACACCTCTTCCTGGATACCACCATCAGAAATGTAAGCATAGATGGTCTCCTTTGCGAAGGTGGGATTGCCAGTGTAAGCTGCCAAGAACTTTGCAGCAATGGCTGCACCAATAGCATAAGCATGACCCTGACCAAGAGGACCAGAGGTGTTCTCGATTCCACGTGCTACCTCATACTCGGGGTGACCTGTGGTGGGAGAACCCCACTGACGAAGCTGTGCGAGTTCATCGAGGGTAAACTTGCCAGCGAGGCAGAGCTGTGAGTACAGCATGGGAGCCATGTGACCAGGATCCAAGAAGAAGCGGTCGCGTCCAACCCACTCGGGGTTCTTGGGGTCATAGTTCAGATACTCGCTGTAGAGAACATTGATGAAGTCAGCGCCACCCATAGCACCACCGGGGTGTCCGCTCTTTGCCTTTTCTACAGCACTAGCTGCGAGGATACGAATATTATTCGCAGCGAGATTCAAAGTTTCAATTGAATTTGACATATTCTATTATGTATTATTTCTTGCAATCTACGGCAGCCTGCTCTGCGGGCAGACATGCTTTGTAGTTCTCGATGTACTGATTGAAGCCCTCGACATCCTCGGGAGTGGGAGAGACCTCGGTACCAGTGTTGCCTGCAAATACCACCTCGTCGAGATAGTCGGGGAGGCTCTTGCCCTGAGTGTCAACGGCGTACTTAGCCAGCAATGCGATACCCCATGCACCACCTTCACCTGCAGTTTCCATAACAGAGATGGGGCTGTTGAGAGCTGCTGCCAGCATGCGCTGACCTACGATAGGAGTAGTGAAGTATCCACCATGACCGGTGATACGGTCAACCTGGATCTTCTCTTCCTTGAGCAGGATGTCGTTACCCAATTTGAGCACACCGATTGCACCATAGAGGTGAGCACGCATGAAGTTGGCAAGGCTGAACTTGTCACCAGCACTGCGTACTACCAGAGGACGTCCATCAGACAGACCCGTAACAGGTTCGCCAGAGATGTAGTTGTAGCTGATAATACCACCACAATCGCCATCACCCTTGAGTGCAGCGTTGAAGAGTCGAGAGTAGAGCTCATTGGGAGTTTGCTCAACACCCAGAATCTCTGCATACTCCTTGAATATCTTCACCCATGCATTGATATCAGAGGTACAGTTGTTGCAATGTACCATTGCTACCAAACTACCATCAGGAGTGGTAACCATGTCAATCATCTCATAGGGCTTGCTCAACTCCTTCTCCAGAACAATCATAGAGAATGATGAGGTTCCTGCGCTAACATTACCAGTGCGCTGCTTTACGGCGTTGGTAGCTACCATGCCGGTGCCAGCATCACCTTCGGGAGGACAGAGAGGACAGCCGGGTTTCAGGTGACCCGAAATATCCAGACGCTCTGCACCATGTTCAGTCAAGACACCTGCATCCTCACCAGCAGAGAGGCTCTCGGGCAGAATGTCCTCAAGTTTCCAATCGTAGCCCTTGGGTGCAACCAGTTCGTTGAACTTACGAACCATCTCTGCATCGTAGGTTTTGGTCTTGGGATCAACAGGGATCATACCAGAAGCGTCACCTACACCAAGCACCTTCTTGCCAGTCAGTCGCCAGTGGATATAACCTGCCAAAGTGGTGAGGTAAGTGATTTCCTTGACATGCTCATCACCATTCAGTATGCACTGATAAAGGTGCGAAATGCTCCAACGAAGAGGAATGTTGTAGTTGAAAAGTTCTGATAGCTCAGCTGCTGCAGCACCAGTATTGGTGTTACGCCATGTACGGAAAGGCACAAGGATCTTTTCATCCTTGCCGAATGCCATGTAACCGTGCATCATAGCGCTGATACCGATACCTGCAAGGTTCTCAATCTCACAGTCATACTGCTCGATTACGTTCTTGCGCAGATCTGCATAGCAGTCCTGAAGACCATACCAGATACGATCAATACCATAAGTCCAAAGACCGTCTACCAGCTGATTCTCCCATGTGTGTGAACCGCTAGCTATAGGCTTGTTTTCATCATCGATGAGAACAGCTTTGATGCGGGTAGAGCCAAACTCGATACCGAGAATGGCCTTACCTGCAATAATCAATTCTTTACTAGTCATAGTATTACTTCAATGCCTTGTTCAACATGTAGTAAACCTCGTTGTTACGGAGATCCTGCTTGAAGCCAGCGATAGTAGTCTGCTTGTTGATCTTTGCATACTCGATGCCGGTAATCTCTGCAAAGTCATCCCAATACTCCTCGGTGAGATCGTATGAGAATGCGCTGTGGTGAGTACCACCTGCGAGGATCCAAGCACCAGCACCAATCTCGAAGGTGGGCTGGGGAACCCAAAGTGCAGAAGCAACGGGCAACTTAGGCATCTTCTCGGGCTCGATGCACTCAACCTCCTGAGTGATAAGACGGAAGCGGTTGCCAAGGTCAACAACGGTAGCCTTGATACCAGAACCGATCTTAGAGGTGAACACGAGACGTGCAGTGAACTGGCTGCGGATACCAATTCCCAGCATGTGAACCTCGAGGGTTGGCTTGTCAACAGCAATGAGAGGACATACCTCCAACATGTGTGACTGCAGGATAGAAGTCTGGTTCTCGGCAAAGTTCAGAGTGTAGTCCTCCAGGAATGAGCAACCCTTGGCGAGACCCTGGTTCATGACCCACATGGTGCGGCACAGGCAAGCAGTCTTCCAGTCACCCTCTGCACCGAAACCGATACCCTCGGCCATCAGACGCTGAGAAGCGAGACCGGGAATCTGATCGAAACCGCAGAAGTTGGGATCGGTGATGTCTGCGTCACCCAGGTCGTCGAAGTTGGTGGTGAATGCAGTTGCACCCTCGTCCTTCAGGACGGCACGGATAGCGAGCTCAGCCTTAGCTGCGTTGCGAACCTTCTCCCAGTAGATTTCCTCGCCGCTCTCATCAATCTTGATAGTGTACTCCTTTTTGTAGGTCTCAACCAATGCATCAACATCAGCGTCCTTAACCTTCTTGAAGTAGTCCATCAATGAAGAAACGGGGTAGTAGTCAACGTGGTAACCCAGACGCTGCTCAAACTCTACACGGTCACCATCGGTAACTGATACGTTGTTCATGTTCATACCGAACATCAAGCAACGAGTGTTGTGAGCATCAGCTACACCAGCAGCTACGCGAGCCCAAACACCAATCTGCTTCTGAGCTTCTTCGCTCTTCCAGTAACCAACAACAACCTTGCGAGCTACACGCATACGAGTGCAAGCGTGACCAAACTCGATATCACCATGTGCTGACTGGTTCAGGTTCATGAAGTCCATGTCGATCTCCTTCCAAGGAATTTCTGCATTGAACTGAGTGTGGAAGTGAAGCATGGGCTTCTGTAGAGCCTGCAGACCCTTGATCCACATCTTAGCAGGTGAGAAGGTGTGCATCCATGTGATAACACCTGCACACTTGTCACATGCTGTTGCCTCCTTCATCAGACGCTCTGCCTCCTCAGAAGACTTTACTGTACCCTTATATACAATCTTTACAGGGACGTTGCCACTCTTATTGATGCCATCAATCATGATGTTTGAGTGCTCGTCAACCTGACCAAGAACTTGCTCGCCATAAAGCAGCTGTGTACCTGACAGCCACCAAATCTCTAAATCTTTAAACATAGTAATTAAATTTTATTAGTTAATATTTTTTCCTATTTATATTATTATTAGTGCTTCTGGCCTTTTTGACCATAATATGCATTGGGGCCATGCTTACGCATATAGTGCTTTTCTACAAGAAGGGGATTCATTGTCAATTCAGGATTTACAGAGAATGCAATGAATGCCATCTTGGCGCACTGTTCCATAACCTTTGCATTGTATACAGCGTTGTCAGGAGAGGTTCCCCATGAGAAAGGACCATGATTCTTCACGAGAACGGCGGGAGTGTGATCGGGGTTGATCTTTCTGATATTCAGAATCTCATCCACAATTACATTGCCTGTCTCCAGCTCGTACTGGCCCTTTACCTCGGCCTCAGTCATATCTCTGGTGCAAGGAATCTCCTTATAGAAATAGTCTGCATGAGTAGTTCCGATATTGGGGATATCACGACCAGCCTGTGCAAATGCAGTAGCATAAGTAGAGTGCGTGTGAACTACTCCCTGGATGTTGGGGAATGCCTTATAAAGAACCAGGTGAGTAGGAGTGTCGCTAGAAGGGTTCAAATCTCCCTCTACAACTTTACCACTTTCCAGGTCTACAACAACCATGTCACTTGCCTTCATGTCGTCGTAGCTTACACCGCTGGGTTTGATTACTACTAATCCCTTTTCACGGTCAATTCCACTCACATTACCCCAAGTAAATATAACAAGACCTTGTTTTACCAGGTCCAAATTGGCCTTAAATACCTTTTCTTTTAATTCTTCTAACATAGTTTTATAATTTAAAGTTTTTACATTCTTTGAATACAGAATCGTTGAATCGGAATAGACGAGCACCACGCTTACTAGTGGTTTTGTCGATCTCTCCGGTTTCTTCGATAAATGGCATTTCTGCTATACGCTTGCGGAAATTCCTCTTGTCTATCTCTTGTCCCCAAATGATCTCGTAGAGTCTTTGCAGTTGACTCAGTGTAAACGATTTGGGAAGCAGTCCCATGGCTATGGGAGAATATGATATACGACGTTGCAACTGGGCATGTGCTTGTTGCGCCATCTCGTTGTGGTCAAAAATTAGTTGGGGCAGATTGTTTACATCAGCCCAGATTCCGTGGTATTTCTCATTGAGCGTGTTGTCACAGTCCAATTGATTTACCACTGTAAAGTAGCATATAGAAACGACTCGCGCTGCAGTGTCTCTATCCAAACTACCAAAAGCACCTACTTGTGCCAGGAATACGTTGGTCAATCCCGTACGTTCCTTGATTATTCGACGAGCTGCTTCGTCGATACTTTCGTCCTGTTGGACAAAACCTCCCATCAGAGAGAGTTCACCAATAAATGGTTCAAAATTACGCTGCTGAACTAAGACTTTCAGGCATTCTCCCTCATATCCGAAGATTATGCAATCAACAGATACGAACATTTGTGGATTTTCAGCGTAGTATGTATGCATTCTAATTTGTTTTGCGATTCCTCGCGGGTACAATATTATATAGATGGGTGGGGGAGACATTTATTTGCCTTCCCCACCCAAAGATATTTACCAGAAGTACCAGTAGAAGGTACCACACAGACCAAATACAAGCAGGGTGCCAACAATATCCCAGACATCCCAGCTCTCGCGAATAGATTTCTTGAAGTCGCTAGTGAATGTGATTGCATCAACTTGCTCCTTGGTGGGAGCAGGAGTGAAGCAGCTAACAACTACCATGAAGACAAGCAGGAATACCAGCAGCCAGCACTCGAATACGAGCCAGTTGGTCTGCCAGAACCATGTGGTGTTCTCCCAGAATGCACCAGTCATGACATCCTTACCAGTGTTGGTGAGTACATTGGTCAGCAGACGAAGCATACCAATGCCGAAACCTACGATCATAGTCCATTCACCAGACTTGGGGGTGATCTTCTTAGAGAAGATACCAAGAGCAAATACGGCAACCATAGTGGGAGCCAACAGTGACTGGATACCCTGGAGATAATCGTAGAGGCTACCCAGACTCATCATGATAGGCAACCATGCGAAGCCCAATACTACGACGACAACAGTTGCAACTCGACCAACAAATACGTAATGCTCTTCAGTCTTACCTGCCTTGAGGGGCTTGTAGAAATCCTCGGTAAAGAGGGTTGCACAGCTATTGAAGAATGCTGCCAACGATGCTACAAGTGCACATACGAAACCGATAGTAACAATACCCTTGATACCTGCAGGCAGAACGGTCATTACCATGATTGCGAAGGCAGAATCAGTGTCCTCGAGGGTGATTGCACCCTTCTCGGCCAATGCGGCACAAATCATACCGGGGATAAGGAACATGAAGCAGGGAAGTACCTTGAAGAAACCGGCTGCAATGGTACCACGACGAGCGCGGCGCATAACCTCTTCATTGCTCTCACCAGGAACCTGACCCAATACACGCTGTACGATGTGCTGGTCGGTACACCAGTACCAGAAACCGATGATGCAAGCACCCAGGAATACTACGAAACCGGGATACTCCTGATACATGCTGTCACCCTCTTCCCAGTGGAACATGTGTGTGGTGCCGTAACCGTTGTTCAGCTTACCACAATGCTCCATCATTGCAGTCCAACCTGCGGTGATGCCTCCATCGCCACCCAACATGGCAAGACCCAAGAACAGAACCAGGAATGAACCAATGATAAGAATGGGAGTCTGGATGGTAGATAGTTTCATTACACCCTTCATACCACCGAATACGGTGAAGACGCAAGTAATGAGAATCAGACCAATAGCACCAGCCCAGAAGTTCAAGCCCCAAAGGTACTTGAAGAATACACCACCAGTAAGAGCTGTTACGCTGACCTTGGTCAATACGTAAGCAACCAATGTGATAATGCTCAACCAAGAACCGGTAGCCTTAGTATAACGGAACTTCAGGAAGTCGGGCATGGTGATGATTTTACCCATCTTGTTGATGAGGAGCTGATAGAAAGGTACAAACAGCCATCCCAGAATCAGGATCATCCATCCCTGCATCTCCCAGTGTGCCATACCAACACCACTCTTGGCGCCAGTACCAGCCAAACCTACTAGATGCTCAGAACCGATATTGGCTGCAAATATTGCCATACCAATAACATACCAGGGCTCACCCTTACCAAAAAGGTATGCAGAAGAATCTTCACCTTCCTGTGCCTTCTTGTCTTCTACTACTGCTCGCCAAACCATCCATACTACGCCTAAAAGGCCTACAGCGAGGACAGACCAGTCAAGCCAAATAAATTCAGTCGAAAACCAATTCATTTTGTTTGTTTTGATTATTAATATTAAGATTTACTTTTCTACAGAGAATACCCACTTACAATATGACTGATAGGTCTTTTCGGGGGTAATGAAAGGATCACTCAGCTCCCAACCTGCCATCTTGTACTTGTTGGGACTGTCAGGATACTTCTGGCTCTCGAGGCAGATTGCGCACTGTTTCTTGTAAACAACACCGCCCTTACCTACGCAAGAACCGTCCTGGAAGTTGCCAGTGTAAACCTGAACACCGGGTTCGTTGGTGTACATGTCGAGCTTGATTCCGCTACGAGGATCACTCAAAGTGATACAAACCTGATTTCTATCACCCTTGGCATTCATGCACCAGTTGTGATCGTAACCACCGTTTGCTGCTTCAATCTCGGGATCAGCCTCAGCGAAGTGAGTGCCGATGGCCTTGGGCTCACGGAAATCAAATACGGTGCCTTCTACTGACTTCACTTCACCTGTGGGAATGTAGAACTCATCAGCGGGGGTGTAGTAATCTGCATTAACCTGCAGAACACTTTCCTCAACGGTGTTGTTCATGTCACCAGACAGGTTGATGTAGCTGTGGTTGGTCATGTTCAGCACGGTAGCTGCATCAGTTGTGCCCTCGTAATCGATAGCAATGCCATTGTCTGCGGTCAGTTCGAACTTGACACAAACTTCTACGTTTCCGGGGAACTTGTTGTCACCGTCAGCAGATTTGAGGCCAAGAATCAAAGTGTTGTCGGTTGACTCGAGCACATCAAAGACTTGATACTGCCAGCCAGTGAAACCGCCATGCAGACAAGCATGACCATTGTTGTTCTTGTCCAGAGTGATAGTATCACCATTTACTTCGAACTGACCGCCATTGATGCGGTTAGCGTAACGACCTACTGTTGTACCATAGTCGGTAGTGTGATTCCAGGGGAGATAGTCAGCAATGTTGTCAAAACCGCAGACAACATCCACCATATTTCCGTCCTTGTTGGGAACCATGATGCTAACAATACGACCACCGAAGTTGGTGATGCAAACTTCCATGCCGTTCTCGTTCTTCAGCGTGTAGAGATTAACTTGCTTTGCATTTGCTGAGTCTGCAACAAATGTGCCAGTCTCATAATCATAAGCTACAGCAACACAAGTGTCGAAGTCTGCAGGATTCAGACCAGAAAGGGTCAGTTCTGATGACTCTGACGCGGGCTTGGGATCACATGCAGACAGGGCTGCAATTGCCATACTTGACAAAAGTACTGATTTGAAAATACTTTTCATGGTAAATAATTTATAATTTTAAGTTAACTTAATATACATTTTACCTTACAAATTTATCAAAAAAAAATGTTATCTGCGTGTGTTTTCTACACTTTTTTCTAAAAGATACCGAAAAAGGGATGTTTTTATACTAAAAATCCCCCGCACTCACGAAGAGAACGGGGGATAAAATTAAAAATTATAGTTTTTCGCTTAGCAAAGCTTGCGGCTACCGTCACCGATAACAACATCGATTACGATAGGCTCCTTGCCATATTTTTCTGCGAAACGCTTCTTGACAACTTCCTTGAAGTGATCGTAGAGTTCCTCAGCTACCAGGTTGATGGTGCAACCACCAAATCCACCACCCATGATGCGTGAACCGGTAACACCTTCTTCCTTGGCAACATCGTTGAGGAAGTCAAGCTCCTCACAAGATACCTCATACTCCTTGCTCAGACCATAATGAGTCTCGTACATCTTCTGACCTACAGTCTCATAATCGCCAGCCTCCAGAGCTGCACATACTGCCAATACGCGATCAACCTCGCCGATCACGTAGCGAGCACGACGGTACTCCTCGTCAGTAATCTCGGGCTTAACCTCATCCAGCATTTCCATATTTGCGTCACGCAAAGTGTCAACCTCAGGATGATGACCCTTGATGATACCAGCAACCTTCTCGCAAGAAAGACGACGCTCGTTGTAGGGAGAACCTGCCAACTCGTGCTTTACGCAGCTGTTTACCAACATCAGCTTGTAGCCCTTGGGCTCCCAGGGGAAGTAGGCATACTCACCGCTGCGGCAATCCAGACGCATGAGAGAACCCTTCTTACCAAATACGCTGGCAAACTGGTCCATGATACCACAGTTGCAACCAATGTACTTGTGCTCGGTGCGCTGACCAACGCGTGCCAACTCCATCTTCTCGATCTTGTTGTCACCCCAGATGTCATTGCATGCGAATGCAAAAGTGCTCTCGAGAGCTGCAGAAGAACTCATACCTGCACCGAGGGGCACATCACCAGCAAAAGCGGTGTTGAAGCCCTCAACGGGTACACCCAGAGCCATCATCTCGCGGCATACGCCGAAGATGTAGCGAGCCCAAGTTGCGCTGGGACCTTTCTCGTCGTCCAGAGAGAACTCGGTGTAATCCTTCAAATCAATAGAGTATGCGCGTACAGTGCGTGTACCATTGGGCTTGATTTCAGCAATCATGCCCTGCTCAACAGCACCGGGGAATACAAATCCATTGTTATAGTCAGTGTGCTCACCAATCAGATTGATACGGCCGGGAGATGCATATACGCTACCAGTGGTACCATCGAAATGCTTGATAAAGCGACTTCTTACGTCGTCAATTGTAAGTTTCATAATAGTATTATTTTAAAGGTTTTAAGTATCGTTTATTAAACAATTAGTCTACTTTGATATCCTTGTTGACATTCTTGCAGCCGATAGTGCTGAAGAAGAGGATGTAGGCGAGCATAGCAACCTGCAACCAGTAGCTAGGAATAGAACCGCTAGACTTAGCAATTACATCCTGTAACCAGGGCATCAAGCCACCACCTACTACCATCATCATGAAGATACCAGAAGCAGCCTCGGTGTACTTACCCAGACCCTCAACTGAGAGGTTGAAGATACCACCCCACATGATGCTGGTGCAGAGACCGCAAGCAGCAATGAAGATTACCTTGCAGGGAACCTCGTGGTCCTTGATGGTAATAGCAATGCTCTCGGGCAAGAAGATACCGATCAGAACCAGTACGATGGCAACAGTTGAAACAACTGTCATCTGCAGAGAGGTTGAAACCTTACCTGAAATCAGGGTTGAGCAGAAACGACCAATCAGCATCATGAACCAGTAGCTAGCAGCCAGAGAACCACCGACAGCAGCAGAACCCTCGAAGCCCAGGTTGGTTACATAGAAATTGAGGTGCATAGGCAAACCAATCTCGACACCTACATAGAAGAAGATGGCAATAACACCGAGGATCAGGTGACGGAAGCGCAGAGCGCCCTTCATAGAGTCAACCAGAGACTCAGACTCACCCTCGCTGAAGTTAGGCTCGGGAATTGCAACACGGCTGATGATCAGGAATGAAACAGCAAATACTGCCATACCGATGAACAGCAGGGGAGATACATCGCTCATGCTGGTGTCAGCAGTCACGGTACCTACGAGGATACCAGCCAGCATGGGGGTCAAGGTTGCAGTCAGTGAGTTCAAGGTACCACCAACCTGGATCAGCTGGTTACCCTTGTTACCGCCACCACCAAGCATATTCAGCATGGGGTTAACCACAGTGTTCAGCATACATACACATACACCGCAGATCAGTGCACCTAACATATAAATGTAAAGGTTCAGACATACGGTTGTGCCACCCATCTCGTTTACTGCGATGCCCTCGCCGTAAAGACTAGACAGGTACTGAACAGCCAGACCAACAATACCTAGAATCAGGGCATAAAGTGCGGTCTTCTTGTAACCGATCTTCTTCAGCAGCATACCTGAAGGAATACCCATAAACAGGTAAGCGGTGAAGTTCATCAGGTTACCCCATGAAGCTGCGAACTCATACTTTTGGCCCCAGATGTTACCAAAGGGAGCACCCATGTTTGTTACGAAACTGATCATCGCGAAGATGAAGCACATCGTAATGATGGCAATAATTCTGCCGTTGTTTTTTTCGTTACTCATTGTTGTATTAATTATTGTTTTTGATTAATCTTCAACACTGAACTTGTAGACAGTCTTCTGTGTGTATATTTCACCGGGCTTCAGGATTACGCTGGGGAAATAAGGACGGTTGGGGCTGTCGGGGAAATGCTGAGCCTCGAAGCACAGGGCGCTGCGCTTGGGGAAGGTGGCGCCATGCTGACCAGGGATGTCGGCCAGGAAGTTACCACTGTAGAACTGCATGCCAGGCTCGGTAGTCCAAGCCTCCAATACACGACCGCTCTTGGGATCCTTCAACTTCACTGCATATGAGAGTTCACCGGGCTCCTTCTTGTTCAGAATATAATTATGGTCGAAACCTGCACCATTCTTGATCTGCTCGTCATCTGCATCGATGTCTTTGCCGACTACTTTGGGAGTGCGGAAGTCGAAGGGAGTGCCTTCAACCTTCAAGATTTCGCCAGTAGGAATGCTGGTCTCGTCGATGGGCAGGTAGAAATCAGCGTTGATCTGCAACTCGCAATCCAACTGAGCGGGGGTGGGAGCTGCGATACCGGTGATAGAGAAGAATGCATGGTGAGTCATGTTCACGATGGTCTTCTTGTTGGTGGTGCCACGATAGTCGATAACAAATTCGTCATCGTCGGTCAGTGAATACTTTACTGTCATGTGGAGCTCACCGGGGAATCCTTCCTCATAATATGCAAAAGTGTAGCGGAGAACCAACTCCTGGTCGTTTACTTGCTCTGCATCCCAAACGCGAGCGTGACAACCAGTAGGACCACCATGCAGATGGTTGGGACCGTTGTTGGTAGCCAAACTGTATTCTTTACCATTCATAGTGAACTTACCCTTGCAGATGCGGTTGCCATAGCGACCAATCAGAGTGCTCAGGAAAGGTTCGGGGCTATTTACAACATCGTTGATGTTATCGTGGCCCTGAATGACATTTGCATAATTGCCATCACGGTCAGGAACCATGATAGAAACAACTGCGCCACCAAAATTGGTAACATCAATCTGCATGCCATTGGCATTTCTAAGGGTGTAGAGATCAGTGGGTTTACCCTGAATGACGGCCTGAAAATCTTCAGCTTTCAGACCCGAGAGGTTTTTTGTTTCCATCTGTGTATCGATTTAAAGTTACTAGTTTCTTTTGCAAACTTACCAAAAAACTTTGATTCGACCAATAGAATTGAGAAAAAAATGCGAGAGAAGTTTGCTAAAAATTCTAAATTTATGATTTTAACTCTTCAGCCTTTCATAAATATTTCGATTTAGTGTATGAAAAACCTAGGGTGTGTGGCTCCGAGAGAGTACTCTTTTTGGGCGAAAAGATAGGATGTTTTGTGCAAAAACAGTACTCTTTTTCCCTCGAAAGAGTATAGGTCTTTTCTCGCAAATGAAATTGTGAAGGGCTGAAGACCTAAAATCAAAACTTTTATTATTTTTGCTTTTGCAGCCAAGAAAGCAAGTCTGCTACGATAAACGTGCTTCCTCCGACAAATATAATGTCATTCTCCCCACTATCGCTAACAGCTTGTTCGTATGCTTTGCTTACGGACTCATAACAGTTTCCATGCAAGCCACATGCTGCAGCAACGGATGAAAAATGACCAACATCCATAGCTCGTTTGACGCCTGCTTGTGTAAAATAATATTCAGCCTTCTTAGGTAAATAGCAAAGCGAGTGAGTAACATCCTTGTCGCTTACCATTCCGACAACGATCCTCAATGTTTCGCAGGACAAATCTTCCAACTGCTTGCCAATGTATTGCAGACCTCCGGGGTTGTGTCCGGTGTCGCAATAGGTTCTTGGTTTGGGTGAAATCATTTGCCATCTTCCCATCAGACCGGTAGTTGAACAGACGTTATGGAAACCATCGGCTATGTTGTTTGCCGTAATCTTATATCCAGCAGAGATAAGTTCCTTGACTGCACATAAAATCGTCCTGGCATTATATTGCTGACAATATCCACTTAATTCTCCATGAATGGCACCAAAGTACTTTGTGGAATACAACCATCCTCCATCTTCTGCTGTAGAAATGTCAATTATTTCGTCGCTTTCATCCGCAAATAGGATTGGTGCATTCATTTCTGTAGCTTTGTCCTCAAAAACTGATTTTACATCCAGATTACCGTTAGTTTCACCAACGATGACAGGGATGTTAGGCTTGATAATTCCTGCTTTTTCTGATGCAATTTCTGGTAATGTGTTGCCAAGGAACTGCATGTGGTCAAAGCTGATGTTGGTTATCACGCAAAGATCTGGCGAAATGATATTGGTACAGTCCAGTCGGCCGCCTAATCCAACCTCTATGACAGCAACATCTACCTGTTGTTCCTTGAAATATTGAAAGGCAAGAGCAGTAGTTAGTTCAAAGAAAGAAGGGTAGAGGGGTTCAAAGAAATCCCGCTCTTCAGCGACAAAGTCTATTACCCTTTGTTCAGGAATCATCTCGCCATTGACACGAATGCGTTCGCGGAAATCTATAAGATGTGGACTCGTGTACAAGCCCACGCAGTAACCAGCATGTTGTAATATGGCAGCAATCGTGTGGCTGCACGAACCCTTCCCGTTTGTACCGGCTACGTGAATTGTGCGATAGTGTCTGGTAGGATGATTGAAATGTTCATCCAGTGCCAATGTATTATACAGCCCCTCTTTGTAGGCACCTTGTCCAATATTTTGGAACAAAGGTGCTACGTTGAATAAGTAATCGAGGGTCTCGGTATAATTCATTATCTATTAGTCAAAAAACGACTTGAATTTGCTAAAGATTCTGTCTTTGATTGTGTTTGAGGGCAGCATGCTGTCACTTGTGCGCATTGCCTCGAAAGCATTGCGCTCGTCCTTGTTGAGGGTTTCGGGGATGTAGACACTGATATGCACAATCAGGTCGCCATTGCCAGAACCGTAATCGTAACCACGAAGTGCAGGCATTCCCTTACCACGCAGACGAACCACTTTTCCAGGCTGAGTGCCGGGTTCTATCTTGATTTTAGCTTTTCCATCCAGGGTAGGAATCTCCACGCTGCCACCAAGTACAGCAGTGGGCAGGTCGAGAAGCAGATTGTAGACGAGGTTTTGGCCGTCGCGAACAAACTCCTTGTTGCTTTCCACCTCGACATAAACTTGCAGATCACCGTTGACGCCATTGTGGGCACCAGCGTGTCCTTTGCCCTGAATGTTGATGGTCATGCCATCACTAATTCCGGCGGGAATGTTTACCTCGACGATTTCCTCGCCCATGACGACGCCCTGTCCGTTGCAGTGAGAACATTTGTTCTTGATGACACTGCCTTCGCCGTTACAAGTGTGGCAAGGCTGCTGAGTCTGCATACGACCAAACATGCTGTTGACGGTCTTGACCGTATAGCCTGTTCCACCGCATGTAGGACAGGTCTGCGTCTGTCCATCCTCTGAACCTGAGCCCTTACAGTGTGAACAAGGAACTGACTTGCGTACCTTGAACTTCTTGGTTACTCCGGTTGCAGCTTCCTTCAGTGTGATGGTAACCTTTAGACGAAGGTCGCCTCCACGATTGACCTTACGGCCACCACCGCCACCGAATCCGCTGAAGCCGCCGCCAAAACCAGCGTGGCCACCGAAGATGTCGCCAAACATAGAGAAGATGTCATCCATGTTCATGCCGGCTCCACCGCCGAAACCTCCGAATCCTCCCGCGCCATTCACGCCCTCGTGTCCGAACTGGTCGTAACGAGCACGCTTGTCCTTGTCGCGCAGAACGTCGTATGCTTCTGCTGCCTCCTTGAATTTTTCTTCAGCCTCTTTGTTGCCAGGGTTTCTGTCGGGATGGTACTTGATGGCCATCTTCTTGTAGGCGGCTTTGATTTCTTGGTCGCTAGCAGTCTTGCTGACGCCAAGTATTTCATAATAATCGCGCTTTGCCATTATTGTATCCTCCTCTGATTAAACGCCAACAACTACTTTTGCAAATCGAAGAACGGTGTCGTTCAACATATAACCCTTCTCGGTGCAATCAATTACCTTGCCCTTGAGATCGTCGATAGGAGCGGGGATCTGGGCAATGGCTTCATGATGATCGGTGTCAAAGTCCGCAGCTTCAGTTTCCATAGGAGTAACGCCATGAGCCTTCATGGTCGAGAGGAATTTCTTGTGAATCAGTTCCACTCCTTCCTTGACCGCAGTAACATCCTCGGCCTTATCCATATTCTTCAAAGCGCGTTCCAAATCATCAATGACAGGAAGCATTGCCTCAAGCACCTTACGGCCGCCGTTGAGAATCAACTCAGCCTTCTCCTTGATGACACGTTTGCGGAAGTTTTCAAATTCGGCCTGCTTATACAGACGATCCTTTTCCAGTTCTGCAATTCTGGCTTCTGCTTCTGCCAATTTGTCCTCCAGAGTAGGTTCGGCTGCAGTTTCAGCCTCCTGATCCTGAACTTCTGCGGTTTCCTGTGTCTCCTCGTTCTGCAGAGTTTCCTCTACATTTTCCTTTATATTCTTATCTTCTTTACTCATAAATCGTTTTGTTTGTTTGGTAAGATAATCTACAAATCTAGTGCCAAACATCACAAATTGAGAAAATATTTTTTACTCGCCATACATTTTTGCCTTCAATTCCTTGATGGCGTCGCTCGAAATGTACTCATCGTATTCCATCATCTTGTCGATAATTCCGTTGGGAGTCAACTCGATGATACGGTTTGAAACGGTCTCTATAAACTCGTGGTCATGGCTGGAGAAGAGAATGTTGCCCTTAAACAACTTCAGATTGTTGTTGAATGCCTGGATGCTCTCCAAGTCAAGGTGATTGGTAGGTGTATCCAATACCAGACAGTTGGCGTTCTTCAACTGCATACGAGCAATCATACAACGCATCTTTTCACCTCCTGAGAGTACATTTACCTTCTTCAATACCTCCTCGCCGCTGAACAGCATACGGCCCAGATAACCCTTGATAAACACCTCGTTACCCTCGCCGTACTGACTCAACCAGTCAATGAGATTCTTGTCACTCTGGAAGAATTCGGTGTTGTCGAGGGGCAGATAGGCAGTGGTGATGGTGATACCCCAGTTATAGGTACCGCCTTGTGCCTCACGATTACCTTGGATAATCTCGAAGAGTGCTGTCATAGCACGAGGGTCATGACTCAAGAATACAACCTTATCACCCTTTTCAACCGTAAAGTTGACGTTGCTGAACAACACGGTGCCGTCATCGGCTACAGCCTTCAAATCCTGTACCTCCAGAATCTGGTTACCGGGTTCACGCTCCATCTGGAAGATGATGCCAGGATACTTACGAGTGCTGGGACGGATTTCCTCTACATTCAGTTTCTCCAACATCTTCTTTCGGCTGGTTGTCTGCTTACTCTTTGCCACATTGGCAGAGAAACGGCGAATGAATTCCTCCAATTCCTTCTTCTTCTCCTCAGCCTTGGCCTTCTGGTTCTGAGCCTGACGAAGAGCCAACTGCGAACTCTCGTACCAGAAAGAGTAGTTACCAGCAAACATGGTCACCTTGCCAAAGTCGATATCCACGGTGTGGGTACATACGCTATCCAGGAAGTGTCGGTCGTGACTTACAACCAGCACTGTCTGCTCAAACTCAGAGAGGTACTGCTCCAACCACTGTACTGTGTCCAAATCCAGATCGTTGGTGGGCTCATCGAGCAGCAGGTTGTCGGGATTACCAAACAAAGCCTTGGCCAACATGACACGAACCTTCTCTTTACCAGAGAGCTCGCCCATCAGTTGATAGTGCTTAGATTCCTTGATGCCCAATCCGCTGAGCAACGCTGCAGCATCACTTTCGGCAGTATAACCGCCCATCTCGGCAAATTTCTCCTCTAACTCTGCTACACGGATACCGTCTTCGTCGGTGAAATCCTCTTTGCAATAGAGCGCTTCACGTTCCTTCATCACATCCCACATGGTAGTATGTCCCATGAGTACGGTGTTGAGGACGGTTTCCTGGTCATATTGGAAATGGTCCTGAGACAATACAGACAGGCGCTCGCCGGGACCTAATTCGATGGTACCCTTGGTTGCTTCCAGTTCACCACTGATAGCCTTAAGCAAGGTTGATTTACCTGCACCATTAGCACCAATTACTCCGTAGATGTTGCCCGGAGTGAATTTGATATTAACATCTTTGTAAAGTACGCGTTTGCCAAATTGAATGGCAAGGTTGGATACTGTAATCATTTTATATATGTTGCTTTAAATTTCTTTCTAACTAATACCTGTTTCTATCCTGTTTGTTATTCCATGCTCTCGCCCACAAACTGGAATGGCAAGATGTCTTTGACTGTTTTTACTGTATGCACACCCTTAGTTCCGTATAGCAATACGCGCATGGATTGGTTGTATCGATGTTCAATCTCTAGCATCACTTGTCGACATGCACCACAGGGAGGAATGGGATCTGCGAGAAATCCTTTCTTGTTACGTGCAGCAATGGCAATGGAGCTGACAAATTGTTCGGGATGCTGGTGCTGAGCAGCAAATATGGCAGTACGCTCAGCGCAAAGGGACAGAGAATATGATGCGTTCTCTTGATTACTGCCTGTGAAGATAGTGCCGTCTGACAGTCTGATAGCAGCACCCACACTGAAACCCGAATAAGGCGAGTAACTATGCTTTGTGGCTTGTTTTGCAGCATCCACTAGTTCTCTATCCTCAGGAGTGAGTTCATCGTCTTGGTAAACAATTACCTCACTCTTTATTTCGTACTTTTCCATCAACAAGTGTACATTGTTCAATAATATCGTACAAATTTACGCAACTTTTTCCGGTTTTACTAATTTTTCCTTATATTTGTGCCATAAAACTACGAAATCTATGATTCGCAAACTTTTTATTACTTATATTTTCACATTTTTCGCCGTTTCATCGTTGTTTTCTCAGCGTCCAGGCACACCTTATCAAATCTATATTGACCAATATGCTCCTCTAGCACAGGAGCAGATGCAAAAGTATAAGATCCCAGCCAGTATTACTTTGGCCCAGGCTCTGCTGGAGAGTGATGCGGGCCGAAGCACTTTGGCTCGTGTAGCCAATAATCATTTTGGAATCAAGACTCCTGGTGGCTGGACAGGCCCATACGTTTTGCGTGATGACGATAGACCTAACGAGAAATTTCGCAAATATGAAAGAGTAAAAGACAGTTATGAGGATCATTCTTTGTTTTTGCTCAAACCTCGCTATGCCGTTCTTTTCCAGTACGACATCCTGGATTATCACAGCTGGGCACATGGTCTGAAGAATTGTGGATACGCAACTAATCCTGCTTATGCGCAGAGTCTAATTTCAATCATTGAAAATTGGAAGTTGGCACAATACGACACTCACACATCTTTGCATGTAAACAATCAGTCCGACTTCTTCGACTTGCACGCCGTGGGGCGTTGCAACAAGAATTATTATATTGTCGTTCGTCAGGGAGATACGCTAAAACAAATTGCCGAAGGCACTGGAGTTTCTCGTAAGAAACTGCTGAAATATAATGACCTGCCTTCTAATTACGAGGTAAAACCTGGAGATATCATCTTCTTGCAGAAGAAACGAAAGAAGGCTGATAAGTCCATGTTTGGCGTAGTGCATGTAGTTACTCCTGGACAGTCATTGTATGACATTTCTCAACTCTATGGCATGCGTCTCGAGTCTTTGTATAAGCTCAATCATTTTGACTACAACCATGTTCCTCAGGCTGGAGACTTCATGAGAGTCTATTGATGAAATATCTTCGTTCCATACTTGAGTTGACGATTCCTTCGGTTGTCAGCAATATCACGGTACCCTTATTATCCTTGGTGGATACCTCCATCGTAGGACATATGAGTGATGCGAACAATATCGGTGGCATATACATAGGTTCCACGATATTTAGCATGATATATTGGGTGTTTGCCTTTCTGCGTATGGGAACAACTGGTATTATTGCTCAAGCTCGCGGTGCAGATGATACATCTGGAATTTTGTATGGCCTTTGTCGTTCTTTGTTTGTAGGACTGCTTGTTAGCTGTTTGCTCTGCATATTGCAGATTCCCTTGTTATGGGTTGCGCTGCAAATCGTGTCTCCCCCCGATGGATTGGTTGCAAGTTATGCCACGCAGTATTTTCGTGTCTGTATCTGGGGCGCGCCTGCAATGCTTACGACTTACTGTCTTTCGGGATGGTTTATAGGTATGAGAGATACAAGGACTCCAATGATGATGGCAATTACCCAGAATGTCGTCAATATCATCATGAGTTTGTTGTTTGTCTATGTGCTCCATGCCGACATTCGAGGTGTTGCCGCAGGCACTGTGGTTGGCTTGTATAGCGGTGTGTTTGTTGGACTTTATAGACTAAGAAGCAAGATACCTATTCATCATAAAATATCATTTCTTAAATTATTGCAAGGTAGTGAAATGTGGAGATTTGTTAAAGTAAATCATGATTTATTTCTTCGCACTATTTGCTTGGTTATTGTCACTGTTTCATTTACCCGTTTTTCTTCTCAGTTGGGTGAAGGTCAACTCAACGCAAATGCTATTACCATGCAGTTTTTTATTTTCTACTCCTATTTTATGGATGGACTTGCAAATGCAGGAGAAGCTTTAAGTGGCGAATTCTGGGGAAAGAAAGATATATCGTCGTTGTGCCAACTCGTAAATTCATTGTTTAAAGTAGGCATCATCCTGACCTTTGCTTTTATGATTCTATATTATATTAGTTGCAGCCCCATAATATTGCTACTTACCAACGATATTGACGTCTTTCGTCTTACGGTTGTAACTGTTCGTCAATGGGCTTGGCTCATCCCTCTTGTTTCTTTTTCTGCTTTTATTTGGGATGGCGTTTTTATAGGTCTTACTTGGTCACGAGGCATGTTACTTTCCACCTTTACCGGTTTGGTCGTGTTCTTCTCTATACACAACTTGTTTTCCGGTCTCACTGGCAGTAATTGCTTGTGGTTGTCTTTCCTGTTGTATCTGGCAACACGAGGCTTTGTGCAGTGGATTATTTGGATAAAAAACAAACCAGTAAGTCATTGACCTACTGGTTGTAATGTCGGGGCGACCCGACTCGAACGGGCGACCGCCTGGTCCCAAACCAGGAACGCTACCAACTGCGCTACACCCCGATTGCCCGAGGTTTTACCTCAAAAGCGATGCAAAGGTACATAATATTTTTGTATTATCCAAAAGAAACAAGACTATTTAATCTTTACAGAAAGTAAAGACTCGCAGATAATCTTGTTGTAATCATGCGATGTCTTATCTTACAATTGTATAAATTCAAAAAAGTTTTGTTTTTGTATTTTATAGTGCTCTAAATGTTTATATTTTGATAATTAATAAGATATGCACGGTAACGTTGCCGCAACATTACCGCAACGTTACCGCGGATTAATCTATTGTAAATAAATAAAATATCATTATCCTGCGCCAACCTTGCTCCAAAATCGCACAAAAATTATTTTTGTCTATATTTGATAGGGCGTACAATGGCAAAAGATAGGGTTAGATAGTTCGTACACCTAGGTGGACACTACCGTACACCCAGGTGGACGAAGCGATAAGACTAAAAAAAAATAGCCGATAAGAAACTTACCGGCTATCTATTCTATTAGTTGAAGTAGTTAAAACTTAAAACTTCCGCTCTTTACATATACCTTGTAGTCCTTGATGCTCTCGGGAGCACCTTCCTCCATGCGAGGCAGAATCTGGAAACCACTGATGGTTTGATCCTGATTCAGGTCTACGATAATAGAGTGGGGGAACTTGACACCCTGGTTAGTGCTCCAATAGGTGCTTTCCTGCAAGTCAAAGATCTTGTCGCCATTCTTATTACCAGTAGCTACATCCTCATCATCAGCATAGGCAATAGACCAAGGTTCACGCGACAGGCGCTTGCCATTAGCGTCCAGCAGATAAAGTTCTGCAATGCAGCAGTACTCGCGATCCCAATGACTATTGAGTGCCTCGAGACAGAAGTAACGACCACTAACGGGCTTTTCAAACTTGACTTCCTGCCAACCGTTGCCCTTCTTCAGTGTACCATCCATTACAGGGGTTTCACCGCTCAAATCCAGGTTCTGGCCTTCGAGACGATGAGTCTGAGGACCCTTCAGGTTCAACTTGTCGATGATTGGCTTCTGCAAGCCCTCGACGGTAGCTTCCTTAGGACCAAGCACATCCGTAACTATGATTTCGTTGGTGCCTTTCTTCAGCCAGCAACCGGGCATGTAGAGCGTCTGCTGAGGACCGATCTGCCAGAAACGTCCGATGGCATGGCCATTTACATATACCTGGCCCTTGCCAAAGTTCTCCATGTTAATAAATGTGTCACCCACCTTATTCAGATTGAATGTAGCACGATAATTACCACGGGGAGTCTCACCGTCCTTCAGAGCACGATACTTCAGTTCCGTCTGAGTCTTGTAGTCGTCGGGTAACTGATAGATGCTCCATCCCTTCATGTCGATGTTGACCTTGCTGTTGTTGGGCAGGGTGTAGGTCAGTTCCACCTTATCGGTAATACCCTTGAAGTCCTTGATGGCGCGGCCAAAGTTGATACGGCCCAGAGCTTCGATGTAGATGTCCAGCACATCACCCACCTTCAGAGGAGGCAGAATAACGCTGGTCTCACGATTGATGCGGTCGATGGTGCCGATATATTTCTTATTAACGAAGATCTGAGCATAGTCGTGTGCTTCAGTTACTTTCAGCACGCTCTCGCCATTGGTAGCTTGAGCAATGGTGGTACGATACAACAGACAACCCCAACCTTGGTTCAACTCCTCAAAGGTCTTGGTATTTTCGCTTTGAACAGGCGTAGGCAGATTGTCGTAAAGAGGGGCGACCTCGGTGAATTTGATAGTAGGAATGCTGATGGTAGGATACTCCTTGGGGATAGCTGGCAGCTTCTTGCCATCATTGTATTTTGCCATCATCTCACGCAATTCGAAGTATTTGGGAGTGGTTTGTCCTGCTTCGTTGATGGGAGCATCGTAGTCGTAACTGGTTACATCAGGAGCAAAGCCAGGAGAGTTGGCGCCAGCCCAGTGTCCCCAGTTGGTGCCACCATGGGTCATGTAGAGAGAGAAGCTGATGTTGCGGTCAAGCATATCACGCATACCGCTTACCATTGCCTCTGCACCACGTGTTTCGTGACGGCCGCCCCACTTGTCAAACCATCCACTCCAGAACTCCGAGCACATCTTGGGGCTATTGGGACGTAACTGTCCCAGTTTACGGAACTCATTGTCGATGTTAGCTCCTGTACCAAAGTTCATGGTCCATGTCAAGTCATCCAATCCGTTCTTGGTGAAGTTTGAACTCCAGTCGCACTGGAAAAGCTCTACTTTGTCGAAACCGCTCTTGCGGATGATGTCGCGTACAGCACTGACGTAAGGCTTGTCTTCACCATAAGAACCATATTCGTTCTCCACCTGCACCATGATGATGGGACCGCCCTTCTCGATTGTCAAATCACCAATTTGCTCGCCAACCTTTTTCTCAAAGATTTCGAGACGCTCCATGAAGTATGGATCCTGTTCACGCAGTCGGATGTCTTTCTTCTTGAGCAACCACCAGGGCAGACCACCCATTTCCCATTCAGCACATACGTATGGTCCGGGACGTACGATGACGTACATTCCATTCTTCTGAGCCAACTTGATGAAGGCGCGAAGGTCGTTGTTGCCTGTAAAGTCAAATTGATTCTCGCTTTGTTCGTGGATGTTCCAGAATACATAGACACAGAGGGTGTTCATACCCAGTGCTTTGCACATCTTGATACGCTGATCCCAGTAAGGTTGAGGGATACGAGGGTAGTGTACTTCGGCTGCTTTCACAACAAAGGGCTTGCCATTCAGCAAAAATGAACCCTCGCCAATGGTAAAGCTGCCCTTTATCTGTGCCATGACATGCATGGGAGACATTAGGGTAAAAGCCAGGGTGAGCAAGAGTGCGCCCAGAGTTTTTCTCCATCTTGTGGTGTTTTTTGTCATTGGTTTATTGAATTTAATTTTGGTTTACTGTTCCAAATTTACGAAAATCT
The DNA here is from genome assembly GCA_045600505.1 of Bacteroidaceae bacterium. Taxonomy (GTDB): domain Bacteria; phylum Bacteroidota; class Bacteroidia; order Bacteroidales; family Bacteroidaceae; genus Physcousia. The sequence goes on along the minus strand of JAZRYA010000096.1, from coordinate 27,555 downwards.
CTCGTTTTGACAAAGTCCGGTTCATTAATTTTATACTTTTTGTCAAATAATCCTATAATCCTTATTCTATATCCCATGAAATGTTTAATTTTGCAATATAATATAAAGAATAAAGACTATGGCAATGATCAAGTGTCCCGAATGTGGACATCATATTTCATCTTTGGCTCACGCTTGTCCCGAATGTGGCTATCCCATCGACCCTATTTGGGCCGCCGAAGAAGCAGCTAAAGTAACCAAAGAGACTCAGGAAAAGATAGACGCAATTCCCTTTACTGTAGAATCTGATGGAGAAAATATTACCGAGGTCGAACAGCAGCCTGAGATTGAAGTCGTGATAGATGAGACAACTGTTGAGGATGAGTCTGATAGTAACCAGAACAACGAAGCAGAAATCGATGATGTGCCCCAGAAGTCTAATGGTATGAAATGGTTTCTGGGCATTGTAATTGTCGCTGGTTTGATACTGGGTGGCGGTTATTATCTAGAATCTCAGCGCGACTCAAAACGTGAGATGCGTGATTATGAGATGCTTGAAGGCTGTACTAATCCTGCTTTCTATGAAGACTTCCTTATCAAATACCCCAAGAGCGAGTATTACGACGAGGTGCGCCAGCGTTTCTTTGAGGCACAAGCTACCAATAACCAGTGGGAAGAAATCAAGAAGAGCGGTGAACGACAAAAGATTGTCAACTATATGCGTTTGCATCCCAGCAGTCCCTATGTGGGTGTTGCCAAGAATATGATTGATTCTATCGACTGGTTTGCAGCCAGGGAGATCAATACCGTTGCTAGTATGGAAACCTATATGGACAACCATCGCGACGGCTTGTATTATGACCAAGCAGAGACCACACGCCGTCAGATTATTCGCATGCAAGAAGAAACTGCTCGCCGTGACACGATGGAAATAGAAGAAGCCGCAGGGGATTCCACGGCTTCTGTTTCTGTCACTACTATTTGATTGTATTAGTTTTCCAGTGCAATGTAGAGAGCATCAAGGGCTTTCTCGGGGCATTGGTATTCTTCAAGTAACTGCACAAATTTGCTGCCGATAATTGCTCCGGCAGCATTTTTTTGTGCGCTTTCCATTGTTTGTTTGTTGCTGATGCCGAATCCAATCATGCGAGGATGAGTGAGATGCATCTCATTAACCTTGTTGAAATAAGCCTGTTTGGCTTCATTGAATTCCTTTTGAGCTCCGGTTATTGATGCCGAACTTACCATGTAGATGAAACCGTCGGTATTCTGATCAATAAATCGGATACGTTCGTCTGATGTCTCTGGTGTAATCAGCATGATGACACGTACATCGTATTGATCTGCAATGGGTTTTACCACTTCAGTATAATCCTTGAATGGCAGGTCGGGAATGATGCAACCATCTATTCCAACTTCCTTGCATTTCTTGAAGAATGCATCAAAACCATATTGATATATAGGATTGAGATATCCCATAAGCACTAAAGGGATATTGACGTCCTGACGTATGTCTTGCAATTGTTCAAATAGAACACGCAGTGTCATGCCATTCTTCAGAGCCTTGGTAGCAGCGTCTTGGATCACAGGCCCATCGGCCATAGGATCGCTAAAGGGGATACCAACCTCTATCATGTCGATGCCCTTTTTCTCCAGGGTTCGTATTACATTGCATGTTCCATCCAGTGTAGGATGACCTGCACAGAAATAGAGTGAAAGTACACCTTCTTGCTTCTTCTCAAACAGTTGTTGTATTCTGTTCATATTTTAGGATTTAATTCGTTCGATAAATGTTTTCAATTGTGAAACGTCCTTCATGCCAGGAGCCGTCTCGAAACGGCTATTTAGGTCGATGCCTAGCATCTTTGGATGTGAAAAGCTTTGGATTTTCTCTATGCTGTCAGGCCCTATGCCTCCCGCCAACAGAAATGGTTTATGTCCCATATAGCGATAGAGCACGTCCCAGTCAAAGTTCTCTCCACTGCCTCCAACCGAAGGACATTTCGTATCAAAGAGAAATAGGTCGACGCTAGGTTCCCATGCATATTCGTGATATCGTTCTAGATCAATTTCATCTGCCACAGAAATAGCTTTTGTAATAGGCAGGCCTGTAGCTTCATGCACTTGTCGACAAAACATTTGCGATTCGTATCCGTGTAGCTGAATACGATTGAGTTTCAGTTTGTCGACCATCTCTACAACATAATTTATTGATGGATTTACAAATACACCCACACGTTCACACTGGGGTAGATAACTAGGAACCTCGTGTATAGCACGCTTAGAACTTTCCCAGCAGATAAATCCCATCATGTCAGGATGTAGCGATTCTACTTCACGGATGTTCTCTCCGTCTCGCATGCCACATATCTTTATCTTCATATCTGTGCAATGAATTGTTGTAAGGCCTTGCCAGGGTCAACTTCTTTCATGAATGTTTCTCCTATCAAGAATCCTCGATATCCCACTGTTCTCAGTTCACGAATGGTGCTAGGATTGCTAATGCCACTTTCACTTACCAGCACTTTGTCTTGAGGCAGTTTTCCTATCATGTCAAAACTATGTTGCACATCGGTATGGAAAGTGCCTAGATGACGATTGTTGATGCCTATCATATCCACATCCAGTTCAGCATAGTCCAATTCGTCCTCGCCATGTAATTCTAGCAATACCTCCAGTTGAAGTTCGTGTGCAATTTGTGTTAGACTTTTCAGTTCTTGTCTTTTCAGGTCTGCCGCTATTAGCAATATTGCATCAGCTCCCACCAGACGTGCCTGAAAGAGTTGGTATTCGTCAATGATAAATTCCTTACGGAGAATGGGAGTCTGCACCAATGTACGCATTTGTCGAATAAAATCAAGATTACCCCCAAAATATTTCTCATCAGTCAAAATACTCAGAGCAGATGCTCCTCCAGCAGCATAATAGGGAACAACATCTTCGGGATTGATGTCAGGGTGAATCCAACCTTTTGAAGGGCTTTTGCGCTTAAATTCTGCAATGATACCACTTGCACTGCTGGCAAGAGAGTAACGCATACTATGCACCTCGATGCCATCTTGCATCAGTGCTTCTACTTCTCTATAAAGTAGGGCAGGGGCAACGGTTCTTTTCTGTTGCTCCACCTCGATGCGTTTCCAGGCAATAATTTCTTCTAATACGTCTTTCATGAGTTGATACGTATGAATTTCTTCAGACACTCCAATGCACGGCCACTCTCCAGTGATTCGCGAGCTTGTGCTATGCTTTCTTCGATACTGAGATTGGGGTCTATTACGCTGATAGCACATGCACTATTGGCTAGTACCACATTGCGTTGTGCCTCGGTGCTTGTACCTTCGAGCACAGCATCAAAAATTCTTTTGGCATCCTCTGCAGTTTCACCACCGTAAATGTCCTCGGGCATTACGTAATTAAATCCCATCTCAATAGGAGTGTACACCTTTTCGAAATGATTTGTAGTCAACTTAAATCCGCTAGTAAGCGAAATCTCGTCATATCCGTCATAACTGGTAACCACGCCATAATGATCACCAATGCGTTGGTGGACAGCAGTGTAGAGACGCATTTGACTCTGATTGGCTGTGCCGTGAAAACTGTATTTGGGATGACAAGGGTTGACCAAAGGACCCAGCAAATTGAAGCAAGTGGGTACTTGGAGTGCCTTGCGAGTGGGACCAACAAACTTCATGCCGGGAGCAAAGAGTGGAGCGTGGAAGTAACAGATTCCAGCCTCGTCTAGCGAACGACGCAGGATGTCGGGGTTATTGGTAAATTTCACACCATGACCTTCCAGTACATTGCTAGCACCACTGACGCTGGTGCTGCCGCCATTGCCATGCTTGGTCACCTTGTATCCTGCACCAGCAACCACAAAGGCACTACATGTAGAGATGTTAAAAGTGTTCTTTCCATCACCTCCGGTACCTACAATGTCGATGGTTTTACCATTATCTAGGTCTATATATTGACCAGTTTCAAGGAGTCCATCGCGGAAACCAAGTAGTTCATCAACTGTTACACCACGACTTTGTATGCTCATCAGCAAGGCGGCAATCTGTGCTTCTGGATACTTCTCTTGCGTGATGCCAAGCATAATTTCATGCGTGTTCTCACGACTTAGGGTTTTGCCCTCTATCAGTTGTAATAGATATTGTTTCATTGTATTAGTGTTACAGCCAGTTACCGATAATTGTTGCACCATCTCGAGTTAGCACACTCTCGGGGTGATATTGGATTCCACGGATATCATATTCACGGTGACGTAGGCTCATGATATATCCTTCATCCGAGACAGAGGTTATTTCCAGACAATCAGGAAATCCATCAGTGTCTACCACCCACGAGTGATAGCGACCCACCTCGATGGTATCAGGTAGTCCGTCAAACAAGTAATCCTCAGCAGTAAGATGACTCGGCGTAGCTACACCATGATACACATCACTTAGATTAGTCAACTTACCGCCAAATACTTGACCGATAGCTTGATGACCAAGGCATACTCCCAAAATGGGTTTCTTGCCAGCATAGGTCCGTATCACATCCAGCAACAGTCCTGCCTCTTCAGGCACACCAGGTCCTGGCGAGAGAATAATCTTGTCGTACTGCTCCAATTGTTCCATTTGGAACTGGTCGTTACGATACACCGAAACCTCTGCTCCAAGTTCTTTGACCAAGTGAGCTAGATTGTAGGTAAACGAGTCGTAGTTATCTATGATTACTATTTTCATAATGTCTCTGCTATGCTGATAGCTTTGCGCAATGCACCTAGCTTGTTGTTTACTTCCTGTAATTCGTATTCTACATCACTTTTTGCCACGATGCCGCCACCAGCCTGGAACCATAGTTCGTTGTTGCGACTAACAAAAGTGCGGATTGTGATTGCTTGGTTCAGTTCTTCGTCGAATCCGATAAATCCGATACATCCACCATATGCACCGCGATTGTGTGGTTCATATTTAGAAATCAGTTGCATGGCTCTCACCTTAGGAGCACCGCTCAGCGTACCCGCAGGGAAGGTGTCAATAAAGGCTCTGATTGGATCTGCGTCCTTTTCTAATTCTCCACTTACTCGGCTTACCAGATGAATGACATGACTGTAGAATTGCATATCCTTGTAGAATTCGACATGCACATCGTGGCAGTTTCGACTAAGATCATTGCGTGCAAGATCTACCAACATTACATGTTCGGCATTTTCTTTGGGGTCATTACGTAGATATTCTGCATTCTTCTTGTCAATCTCGGCATTGCCGGTTCGTTTTGTAGTACCTGCAATAGGGTCGATGTATGCTCTGTTTCCACTGATTCGGCAGTGTGTTTCCGGGCTTGAACCAAAGATGCGGAATCCTCCAAAGTCGAAATAGAAAAGATAGGGCGATGGATTGATTGTGCGTAATGCACGATAGAGCTTGAAATCATCACCCTCATATTGTTGTTTGAAACGACGTGATAGTACGATTTGGAATACGTCGCCTCGCATACAATGTGCAATGCCGCGTCGGATGTTTTCGCGATGTTCATCGTCAGTCAGCGTGCTCCAGAAATCTCCTACGGGATGAAAATCATATGCTTGGTAAGGTCGGTTTTGCATGTCATGTTCCAGTTGGTCTAGATCATCTTCTTCACCTTCGCTCAGCAGTTCTATGATTGTCACTTGATTTCTGAAGTGGTCAAATACAATTACATCCTTATATAATATATATAATAGATCCGGTGCGTCGTTACGCTCTTGTGTCTCATCTTTTACATTGATATTCTCAAAGTAGCGTACTGCATTGAAAGAGGTGTAGCCATATAGACCGCAATAATTACTATCCTCGCCACTGATGGAGAAGGCTTTAAGGAAATCACCGATAATGCGGGCAGAATCGTATTCTTGACTGACGGGCACTTCTTCTATGCGACCATCGGGATACTGAGTTCGACCAATGCCATGTTCGATGCTAATCTGGGCAATAGGATGCACTCCGATGAAGCTTTTGGCATTCTCTCCGCCATGATAGTCACTGCTCTCCATCAGTGCGCTCTGGGGGTAGGCATCACGCACCTTCAGATAGGCACTAACGGGGGTAATCAGATCTGCTAGAATTCGTTTACTAGCAGTATGATAGATGTATTTAGATGGCATCATAATCTATTTCCTCTTTATGATTCAGGTATGTACCCAGGTCCTTGTCGCCTCGACCGCTTACAGTCAGTACGACCACGGTTTCGGGTGTCAATTTCTCCTTTAATTTAGGCAATAGTGCCAGTGCATGACTACTCTCCAGGGCAGGTATAATGCCTTCAAGACGAGTTAGTTCGAAGGCTGCTTGCAAGGCTTCTGCATCCGTTACAGCTAGTACTTCGGCGCGCCCCTGCTCATAAAGGTTGCAGTGAATGGGACCTGTTCCGGGATAGTCCAAACCGGCTGAAATCGAGTAGGGTTCTATAATCTGACCGTCTTCCGTTTGCATTACCTTGATGCGACTGCCATGCAATATTCCCACCGTGCCTATTTGCATGCTGGCTGCGGTCATAGGTGTCTCCACACCAAGTCCACCAGCCTCGCCCAACACCAGTTTAACACGCTCGTCATCAATATAATGGTATATGGTTCCAGCAGCATTACTTCCACCACCTACGCATGCCACTAGAAAGTCGGGATAGTCTCGTCCTATATTTTGTTGCAGTTGATACTTGATCTCAGCAGATATCACGCTTTGCAGTCGAGCCACCATATCGGGATAGGGATGGGGGCCTACAGTGCTGCCGATAATATAGAAGGTGTCTGCAGGGTGACAACACCAATCGCGTATAGCTTCGTTTGTGGCATCCTTCAGTGTTTTATTGCCACTCTGTACGGGAAAGACCTCAGCACCTAACATGCGCATGCGTTCCACATTGACGTGTTGTCGCTCAACATCCAGGGCACCCATATATACACGACAGGGCATATTCATCAGAGCACATACGGTGGCTGTGGCAACTCCGTGCTGACCGGCGCCCGTCTCTGCGATTATTCGGGTCTTTCCCATCTTTCTGGCCAATAGAATCTGACCGATGGCGTTGTTGATCTTGTGAGCGCCTGTATGATTTAGGTCTTCGCGCTTCAAGTACAACTGACAGCCATATTTCTCGCTCATGCGTTTGGCAAAGTACAAAGGGCTAGGACGTCCTACGTAGTCTCGTAACAATTGCATGTATTCCTGCTGAAATTCTTCACTTTCGATAATGGGCAGGTACTGTTCTTTCAGGTCTTCTACGGTTTTGTACAGAATTTCAGGGATGTAAGCACCACCGAATTCTCCGTAATAGCCGTTCTTGTCTACTTGATATGTTTTCATTGTTTGTATTGTATTGAAAAAGGCCCCTCGTGAGTAACGAAGAGCCTTTTCTGTTTCAATCTTTAGATGTACACAGGGCAATTGCCTCACGAGTTTTTGATTCCTGAGTTACGCCACCACCAATAAGTGTTCTGCTTGTACATCTTGTTCTATGCTTTATTTTTTTTTGTTGCAAATGTAGAGATTTTCTCTGATAATTGCAACAATTTTACAGAAAAAATGCTGGAAAAAATAAATTTTGATTCTCTTGTCCTTTTCTCTATCAATTCTTCACCGTAAAACACCATCCGACATAGTCACCTAGATCTCCTACCGGACGTTGTGATGAATCCATAAGCAGGTATTCACCAGGTTGTAAGTCCTGACGTGGGGTGATGCGAAAACGTTCGTCTTCTGTTGTTTCTACAATGAAGTGGGTAGGTGTTATGCGCACGAACACATTGTCCAAGGGTTCAGGTTTTTCTAGTTTTCGGTATTGCTTCTTTTTCTTTAGTCGAATCAAAATAAAATCAGAGAGCGTGGACTTGTGTGGCTCCAAAACTAGAGTAGGGCGGGCCGTGTCACAAATTTGTCGGCTGATGCTTCCCCATAGGTATCTCATTCGTTTCCCGCCCGTCTGTATGCCTGCCACATTCCATCCTGGATTTAGTTGGGTTTGTGTCTGTGTTGATGTCAATTGATGGGCGTGTCCACCTACAATTAGTTCTACGGTTTGTTGTTTCACGGGGTCCATTTGTTCCCAGACATTCAGTGCCCAACAACACATCATCAGCAGAATTATGTTGACTTTTATCATGTTTTTCTTTCTTTTTGTACGACAAATGTACAACAATATTTCGATTATACGCTCAGATATTTTGTTAAATGAATTAATTTCATTTACTTTGTGCCTAAATTGAGATTATTATGACCATTGCAATTGTGATTTTTATGCTGCTCGCCTATGTTTTGATCACTAGCGAACACTTCACCAACATCAACAAAGCCACCACTGCCATTTTTGCGGGTGTACTTGGCTGGATACTTTACATGTGCGTTGGTACCGAGTTTGTATACCGCATGCACAGCGAGGAGTTTCAACAATTCCTCTCAGGAGCACCATATAGTGTGCTTGCTGCCAAGGAATTCATTGCCTCCCATGTTTTTATCCGCCATTCAGCTTTCATTTGCAGCATCGTTCTTTACTTACTTAGCACCATGGCAATTGTTGAAGTGTTGAGCGATAATGGCTGTTTCGACTTCATCACGCTTGCATTGCGTTCACGCAACAAGCATCGTGTGCTATGGGGGTTCACCCTAATCACATTCTTATTGTCGGCCAATCTTGACAACCTCACTATCACCGTGCTCATGCTCATCATTATGCGCCGTTTGCTTGCAAATGACACCCAGCGTCTCTATCTGGGTACATGTATTGTTATTGCAGCTTGTTGTGGTGGTTGCTGGACAACAATCGGTGATGTCACCTCTCTTATGGTGTGGACCAAAGGGGCTATTACTCCAACCAACTTTACGGGAGCACTCATTTTGCCCTCACTAGTTGCCACTATTATTCCAGTAGCTCTTATAGGACGCAAGTTGCCCGAAAACATTGACCTTGTTCGTCGGCATATTGTATTTCATGGCGACGATTCAGTCTTAGCTCTCTGGCAGCGCGGCACTCTCCTTGTTCTTGGTATTTGCGGACTCTGGTTTGTACCCACTTTCCACCGTATCACGCTTTTACCACCATTTTTAGGTAGCCTTTGTGTGCTCGGAGTTCTCTGGGTGCTAAATGAGGTTTTTAACAGAAAGTCGCTTCGAACCGAACAACCTACCTTGCTTCCTGGCAGCAATCGTCGTCTCCAGTACGAGGTGCTTCAGGTAATCATGTTTTTTATCGGTTGCGCTCTTGCTGTTAGTGTACTCGTAGAGGTAGGTGCGATGCAAGCCGCTTCACGTTGGCTCGACCAAAACATTCACGACATCTATCTTTTGTCTGTTGTTATGGGACTTCTTTCAGCCTTTATGGATAATGTCTGCCTTGTACTTTCCGGCATAAGTATTTACGAAGTACAACAGCCAGTAAACGATGCCACCCCATACATGTCGCTCTTTATGCAGAATGGACAATACTGGCATTTGATGGTTTTTAGTGGTTGCGTAGGCGGACTCTTACTTCCCATAGGAAACACTGCAGGTTATGCTTTGTTACGTGCCGAGGACACCACTGTTTGGTGGTACTTCAAGCATATTAGCGGCAAAGTGCTGCTAGGTTGGGGTGCAGGTTTGCTAACTTATTTCCTTGTTGACATGTTCTTGCGATGAATCTCCAAGATCGACTGCGCGCACTCATCAACCAACTGAGTCAGGGGCTCTATGAGAAAGATGACCTCTTGGCTCTAGGCTTGTTGGCTGCTGTTTCGGGCGAAAGCCTATTCCTTTTAGGCCCTCCGGGTGTAGCCAAGAGTATGGTGGCACGGCGACTTCGCCAGGCCTTCCGTGATGATACACGATGCTTTGAGTATCTGCTTAATCGATTTTCTACACCTGATGAACTTTTTGGTCCTGTTTCCATCTCAGGACTTAAGGAAGATCATTACGAAAGACTTATTGAAGGATATTTGCCTGATGCTCATGTCGTATTCCTTGATGAAATATGGAAAGCCTCGCCCAGCATTCTCAACACTTTGCTCACCATATTGAATGAACGTATACTGCGTAATGGCCGTAAAACCGTTCACTTACCTCTACGATTACTGTTAGCTGCCAGCAACGAATTGCCTGCCGAAGGTGAAGGACTTGAGGCTCTGTGGGACCGTTTTCTATTACGTCGTACTGTCTCGGGTATCCAATCACTACAACAGTTCGATGCTATGTTGCTAGATACCCAATCTGATCAAGTACCACAAATCGCTCCAGAATTGCAGATATCACCTGATGAACTTCTTCGCTGGCAAGATGCAATTCGTACCGTTACTGTGCCCCAGTGCGTGCTTTTAGCTATCCATGCTATGCGTCAGTTGTTAGAACACCCCGAGGTGCATACTTCCACTGCTGTTGGCAACCCAATTGAACGCATCTATGTTAGCGACCGCCGATGGCGCAAAGCTGTACATCTTTTGCGCGCGTGCGCGTTTATAAATTATAGTAATGCACTACATCTGTCCGACTTAGCTATCCTCACCGATGTACTTTGGAACGAAACTAGTCAGAAAGCAGACATTGAACGTTTAGTCACTCAGTCACTCAGTCAAGCTATTGTCATCGATCTGGGTATCGAGTTACACCAAGAACGTCTAGATGCTATGCGTGACCAACTTAAGTCGCTTCGTCATCTCGGTGTTTCTTCATGTTCCGGGCAAGAGCCTTTACGTGTTCGTTCATTCTACTACCAATTGCAGCATCCTCAGACACGTCCCATCCTTATGTTCATCAGCGAGTATGAAGAACTCTGTCGTGCAACAGATAGCATCCCCTTTATCTTGCAGACGGATACAAAAAAACTGGGTGCTCAAGTCCTCAAGAAGTATGAACGTAGTCGCCATCCTGGCATTTTCCCCAAAGAAATCTTACAGGTGACACATGTACCTGGCGGAGTAAAGATTAATGGAAAGATTTACCCTCTGGTTGTTCAGAAATCTGATGCTGCACAACAAGCAATAGATCATAAAGATGTAAATCAAAACACCGAAAAGATTTCATCAGAATTACGTGAAGCATTACTTCGTATCCAATCGCAGATTCAAGAGGCATCCACCTCCTTTAATTCATTTAGAAGCGAAGAAGAAGATTATGCAGCACATCATCTAGTACTCACATCTTCTCAACATTCCCTGGTGCTTCAGGCACTCGGCAGTGCACAATATGCTATCACCCGTCTCTCGGGAGATGTAACCGAACTTTGTCATACTTACCACATCCAGCCATGAGCGACCTCTCTCGGCTACAATCCCTCTTCCTTTCTCTGTTGACAGAGCGGGTTCAACCGCTCTACGACCAACTGATATCTCAACAAGTACTCACGCCACAAGATGCTAGAGAGGAAATTCACCGATACTACCAGCGTCGTCGTCCAGGATTGCAAGAGGTCTATTCTCGTTTTTCTCAACATTGGCAAGCACTTCACGATCTCGAATCAGCTTCAGATTATCACTTCCAACATCTCGTAGATAAGTATAGTGCAGCCCTTGCTCGCTATTACGATACAACTGATCTTGGTGTTGAATACTATAGGAAACAATGGCGTGATCATTCCGTAGACAGTCGTCCTTGGCAAGATGCTCGCATGCAGTTTACTGCTCGATTTCGTTCCCTATTATCCAATCGTGAATATTCGTATCAATTACACTATATTGAAACACTAGTTGACGAATATGTGCGTCAGGTATCCGCTGAAGTAGGGAAGACCACCAACACTGGTGCTCGCGGAGTAGATGCTGCACCCCGCCTCTCATGGCTTGCTTCTCATCAAGACCCTGAATTACGTGCCCGCTTAATTCAGTTAGCACGTATTGTCAGTCGAAATCCCATTGCTCGTGAACTCATACAACACTTAGGACGACAATCAACCCAACATCACAATTCTACTTTCCAATCTCAGTACGCCAACCATCTTGCCCTTACATTTCAACATGCTGGACACAGTGATATAGTAGGTATAACACACAATGGAGACATCTCTCATGCTCTTCCCAGTGAACTAGCACATTTTGCTGATCCAACACTTTCCGATGCTTTTCTTGCCCGCTTAGCAGATGGGCATCTTCAAGCCTTCGACAGCGTTACTCTTTTGCCTGATCATGCACGTGCAACTCGTCAACGTGGTAATCGCATCAGCAGCCCCTCCGGTCGAGGGCCTTTTGTGGTTTGCGTTGACTGTTCAGGTTCAATGTCAGGTGATTGGGAAGACATTGCCAAGGCCTTGGTTCTTGTTGCGGCCATTTCTGCTGAACGTCAGCAGTGTCGATGTAGCATTATCCTCTTCAGTGATCAGATTCAGCAGATTGACATCACATCACTCTCGCACGATATGGAAGACTTACGCAGGTTCCTAACCCTTACTTTTCATGGGGGAACTGACCCGGCTCTTGCTATCAGCACTTCACTAACGACCCTTGAACGTGAAGACTACAACATAGCCGATTTTCTTCTACTTAGCGACTGCCAGATGCCTGCACCCAATATGGTTCTGCACCAGCGTATTCAACAACTCCGTGTACGAGGCACTAGATTCTTTACTGTTGCCTTTGGTGAAGATCCGGTAGACTATTATTTAGATATGGCTGACCATTACTGGACTTATCGATAATCGAAAAGGACCGCTTCCCTATGAAAGGAAACGGTCCTATATATAACCTTAAAAAAAATTTATAATTAGTAAGCGAACAGAGGATATTTTGCCATAATAGCGTTGACCTCGCTTCGAACCTGAGCAATTACAGCTTCATCTTCGGGAGCATCGAGAACACGCTCGATGAAGGCAGCAATTTGTACCATCAAATCCTCTTTAGCACCACGTGTGGTGATGGCGGGAGTGCCGAGACGAATACCTGAAGTTTGGAAGGCACTACGTGAGTCGAAGGGTACCATGTTCTTGTTGACCGTGAGGTCAGCAGCTACGAGTGCCTTCTCTGCAACCTTTCCGGTAAGCTCGGGATATTTGCTTCGCAAGTCAACCAACATGCTATGGTTGTCTGTACCGCCAGATACAATATGGAAACCACGCTTGATGAGTTCGTCAGCCAGCACTGCAGCGTTCTTCTGCACTTGAGCTGCCCAATCGCGGAAGGCAGGTGTGAGAGCCTCACCAAAAGCTACAGCCTTGGCTGCAATAACGTGTTCCAGAGGACCACCCTGGATGCCAGGGAATACTGCACTATTGAGCAGAGCACTCATCATCTTAATCTCACCCTTAGGTGTGGTCTTGCCCCAAGGGTTAGGGAAGTCTTTGCCCATCAAAATGATACCACCGCGGGGACCACGCAAGGTCTTGTGGGTTGTAGAGGTAACGATATGAGCATACTTTACAGGATTTTCAAGCAAACCAGCAGCAATAAGACCGGCGGGGTGTGCCATATCAATCATGAGGATTGCTCCTACTTTATCTGCAATTTCGCGCATGCGAGCATAATCCCACTCACGGCTGTATGCACTTCCTCCACCAACGATGAGCTTGGGTTTGCACTCGATAGCAAGGCGCTCCATTTCATCATAGTCGACACGACCGGTTTCCTTGTTCAGGTTGTAGCCAACGGGGCGATAAATAATACCGCTAGTGTTGACGAGAGAACCATGAGAGAGGTGACCTCCGTGATCGAGGTTGAGACCCATAAAAGTATCACCAGGATTAAGTACGGCCAAGAATACAGCAGCATTGGCTTGTGCACCAGAGTGGGGCTGCACGTTGGCATACTCTGCACCGAAGAGTTGGCAGACGCGATCGATAGCGAGTTGCTCAATCTGGTCGACTACCTGGCAACCGCCATAGTAGCGCTTACCGGGGTAGCCCTCGGCATATTTGTTAGTACATACGGTTCCCATGGCTTGCATGACTTGATCCGATACAAAGTTCTCACTTGCAATCAGTTCGATGCCCCGCATCTGACGCTGACGTTCAGCGTCGATGAGATCGAAGATTTTCTGATCTTTTTCCATATTTACCTTAAAAAATTTTATTATGTATTTGGTTGTAATTAATCTTGATGACAAAGTTTGACCTCACCGAGTGGAACAATGCTGTTGCAATAGTGACAACGGAAAGCCTGTCCCTCGAGAACAAAACGAGTGCGCATAGGTTCGTTGTTTGTAATGCACTTAGGATTGTTACAGCGAACAATACCTTGGAGGTCAGTTGGAAGGGTTACCTTCTTTTTCTCTACGACATCATAGTCGCGAATAATGCAGAGAGTGACATCGGGGCATACAACAGCCAGTTGGTTGAGTTCCTCATCTGTAAAGAATTTGTCAGCAATCTTGATGATGCTCTTCTTTCCCATCTCTTCGCTATGAAGGTTGTAACCTACAGTAACAGCTGTGGTCATGTGCTCGAGGTGGAGTAGGTTGACTACCTCGAAAAGCTTCTCGCTGGGGATATGATCAATCACGGTGCCGTTTTGGATGGCGGCCACCAACAGTTCTTTCTTGTTCATCGAATAATGTTTTTATCGTTTTTCACATCGTCGAGAGTGATGCCGAGTGCATCGCAGATAAGTGCCTGACGGGCAAAAAGTCCGTTGTGGGCTTGCTCGAAGTAATAGGCGTGAGGATCGTCATCGATGGTGTACTCGATTTCATTGACACGGGGCAGGGGGTGGAGGATCTTCATGTTGGGCTTAGCCTTGCAGAGCATATCGTACTTGAGAAGGTATCGATCTTTTACGCGCTCGTATTCAACGAGATCGGCAAAGCGTTCTTTCTGCACGCGAGTCATGTAAAGTATGTCTGCACCTGCGATGGTGTCTGCATCAAAGTCCTTATGTTCAACATACTTGACGCCATGTTCATCACAGTAGTCTTTCCACACCTGGGGCATAGCCAACTCGTCGGGTGCAATAAAATGGAAAGTGGGATTGAAATGCCTCATGGCAGTAAGCATGCTATGAACGGTTCGTCCATACTTCAGGTCACCTACAAGATAAATGTTTAGGTTCTCGAGAGTGCCCTGGGTCTTCCACATCGAGTAGAGGTCAAGCATGGTTTGCGAGGGGTGTTGATTGGCTCCATCACCAGCATTTAGAATGGGAACGGGAGAAACCTCGCTGGCATAACGTGCAGCTCCTTCCAGGTAATGGCGCATCACAATAATGTCTGCATAGTTTGATACCATCATGATGGTGTCCTTGAGAGTCTCTCCTTTGGTGCCGCTAGTAACCTTGGGGTCAGCAAAACCGATGACGCGGGCTCCCAGACGATTGGCAGCTGTCTCAAAAGATAGACGTGTGCGGGTACTGGGTTCAAAAAAAAGCGTTGCCACCACACGACCCTCGAGGAGGTGTCTATTGGGGAAACGCTCAAATTCCTGAGCCATCTCGATAAGATACATTATTTTCTCACGACTGTGCTCGGCAATCGTAACCAAACTTCTATTTTCCATATTCTTGGTTTTAATTGGATACAAATTTATGAAAAAATTTTGGATTGTAGTCTTAGTTAACTAAGTTTTTTCAAAGTCTATAAAGAATTTGTTCGCCAAAATAATATATAATGTAAACATTTTTATATAAAAATAGATAACAATCCTCCTTAAAGCAATTCAATATTTTATGCAATTCGTTCGGTGGATTCGTATTTTTTTGTTACCTTTGTACAGAATAAAAATAAATAAGTTCGTATGCGCAAGAAATTCATGATAACACTGTGGTTGATTCTGCTGATGTCGGTGGGAGGTATCGTGGTGTTGTTCAACCTCATAGAACAAGGTGCAATTGGATATATGCCCGATATACAGGAACTGCAGAATCCTGTTGACAAGTATGCCAGTCAAGTCATAAGCGATGATGGTGAACTGATGGGTACCTACAGTTACAGTCGTGCCAACCGCATTTTTGTTGGCTACGAGGATTTGTCGCCTTATCTGGTGCAAGCTCTAGTAGCTACGGAGGATAGTCGTTTTTACGAACACTCAGGTATTGATTTCAAGGCTCTCGCAAGAGCTGTTGTAAAGAGAGGTTTGTTGAGGCAGAAGAGTGCAGGAGGTGGTTCGACAATTACACAGCAGTTGGCCAAGCAGGTTTTCAGTGATGTTGCCAAAAGCACAACCGAGCGTTTGATGCAAAAGCCCATTGAGTGGGTGATTGCGGTGAAGTTGGAACGCAACTATACCAAGAACGAGATCATAACGATGTATCTCAACTACTTCGATTTCCTCCACAATGCTGTTGGCATCAAAACAGCAGCCAAAACCTATTTTGCTAAAGAACCTCGTGACCTTGATGTTTGCGAGAGTGCTATGTTGATAGGTATGTGTAAGAACCCCAGCTATTTCAATCCTGTACGAGTTCCCGAGCGTGCTTTGGGTCGACGAAATGTTGTGATCGACCAGATGGTAAAAGCTGGCGCACTTACCGCAGAAGAGGGCGAGAAGTACAAAGCTGAAGAATTGAAGCTCAATTTCCGCCGTACTGATCATAAGGATGGAAAAGCTCCATATCTGCGTGAGTACCTGCGCACTGTGTTAACAGCCAAGGAACCTAATCGTAGTGATTATCCAGAATGGAACAAACAGAAATATTACGAGGATTCGTTGGCATGGAAAAATGACCCATTGTATGGATGGTGTAATAAGAACATAAACAAGAAGACAGGTAAACCCTATGATATCTATAGCGATGGCTTAAAAATATTCACTAGCATTGACAGTAGAATGCAGAATTATGCAGAGGATGCTGTCAAGAAACATGTCATCGGTACGTTGCAGCCTTTGTTCAATGCAGAACGTCGTGGATCGAAGAATCGTCCCTATAGTGCAGACATGCCTTACAATCAGGTTTACAAAGCACTCACCCGTAGCCAACATCAGAGCGAGCGTTTTATCCGACTTCATCGCGACGGATTAAGTGATGAGGAGATTGACAAGATATTTGCTACTCCTATCCCTATGACTATCTATAGTCCTAATGGAGACATTGATACGCTGATGAGTCCTATGGATAGCATCAAGTACTACAAAGGTTTCCTTCGTGCAGGTTTCCTGGTGATGGAGAATGCCACTGGTTATGTCAAAGCCTATGTGGGTGGAACAGATTATGCTCACTTCCAGTATGACATGGCTACTCAGGGTCGACGTCAGGTTGGTAGTACTATCAAGCCTTTCCTTTATGCAATGGCAATGGAGCAGGGATGGACCCCATGTGACGTTGCTCCCAATGAACAACGAACTTACCAGGTGGGCGATCAGACGTGGACACCACGAAACGGCAGCCATGCTCGATATGGAGAAATGGTTACTCTAAAGTGGGGACTTGCACAATCCAACAACTGGATATCAGCTTATCTGCTGAACTCCATGAATAGCAAACTCTTTGTCAAGTATCTGAGACGTTTTGGCATCAAAGACCGTAACATTTGGCCATCACTTTCGCTATGTTTGGGTCCTTGTGACATCAGTGTGCTAGAGATGGTGACTGCCTACACAACCTTCCCTCGAGGTGGAGTGCGTTGTCAGCCCTATTTTGTGACAAAGATTGTAGATAGCGATGGTAACATCGTTGCTGACTTGAAGTCACTGGCGATGAAACGCAATGAGCTTGATGAGAACGACACGCGCGACGTAATCAGCAATGATGCTGCTTATAAGATGATCGACCTGATGCAAGGTGTTATGAACGGTGGTACGGGTAGTCGTATGCGAAACCGTTACAATATTCATGCCGAAATGGCTGGTAAAACAGGAACAACCAACGACAACAGTGATGGTTGGTTTGTCGGTTATACTCCCTCGTTAACCTTTGGCGCATGGGTAGGTGGTGAAGAGCGTGACATCCACTTCCAGAGTATGAACAGCGGTCAGGGTGCTGCTGCAGCTCTTCCCATTGTTGCTCTGTTCTTGCAGAAAGTGTATGCTGACCCCAAGCTAGGCATCTCACCCGATGAGAAATTCCAGTTCCCTGCAGATTTTGACTTGTGCAATACACACACAGAAGAATATGCAGGTGAAGATGAAACAACTCAAAACGAATATTAAGGAATGAAATATATAGCAGTAGTACCAGCACGATACGCATCAACGCGTTTCCCTGCAAAACCCCTGGCAATGTTAGGGGGAAAGCCTGTTATCCAATGGGTATATGGGCAAGTGAAACGCGTGTTTGATGACACTGTAGTTGCTACCGATGACGACCGCATACGTGAAGTTGTCGAAGCCTTTGGTGGTAGGGTAGTGATGACCCAAAGCGACCATAAGAGTGGAACTGATCGTATCTGCGAAGCTATTGAAAAATTGGGAGGAGAGTGGGACGTAGTTGTCAATGTTCAAGGCGACGAACCCTTTATCCAACCTCAACAATTGGAAGCCATAAAGGCTTGCTTCAGCGATGTCTCAACTCAGATTGCCACATTGGTGAAACCTTTCACTGTTGCTGATGGATTAGACGCCCTCATGAATCCCAATTCGCCTAAAGTTGTCGTAGACGATCAGATGCGGGCGATGTATTTCAGCCGTTCGGTCATTCCATACCTGCGCGGTGTGGAACCCGAAAAGTTGCTCGAAAGTCACACTTATTACAAGCACATCGGATTGTATGCTTATCGTACCGAGGTGCTTCGACAGATTACTTCGATACCCCAGAGTCCTCTGGAGGTAGCCGAGAGTCTTGAACAACTGAGATGGCTGCAGGCAGGATGTACCATTAAGGTGGGTATCAGTCAGGTAGAAACAATCGGGATAGACACGCCCGAGGATCTGGCACGTGCCGAAGAATTCTTGAAATACCTAAACAAATAACCAACATAGATATGAAATTGAAAAATATACTAGTACCTGCTTTGGTGTCTATGGCAATGCATGTCAATGCTCAAAGCATCACTGTGGGCACTTATTACTATCCCGACGGAAAATACCAGGGCGAACTCTTCAAAGGAAAGCCTTGGGGCGAAGGCGAGGTAGAATACCTGGATGGCCGACACTTTGTCGGACACTTCAGCAAAGGTAAACGCGATGGCAAGGGTGTTATGAGACTTGTCAACGGAGAGAAGTACGATGGTGAGTGGACGCAAGACTTGAAGAACGGACAAGGCACTTTCTACTTTGCCAATAATAATAGATATGAAGGACTTTGGTTCCGTGACCACCAGAATGGACATGGTGTGATGCATTATTACAACAATGACATGTATGTGGGCAACTGGAAGGATGACAAGCGCGACGGAAAAGGTCGATACACCTACAGCAATGGTGCCTATTATGACGGTTCGTGGTTGAACGACGAAAAGTCGGGAAAGGGTACATTTGACTGGCACGATGGCAATGTCTACGAGGGTCAGTGGAAGAACAACCACATGCAAGGTCAAGGCACATTCCGTTATGCCTCTGGAGACACCTACAAGGGCGACATGCAAAACGATATGAAACACGGACATGGCATCTATATTTTCCGCAACGGTGATAAGTACGAGGGAGGATATGTCAATGACGAGCGACAGGGCGATGGCATTTGTCATTACGCCAATGGCGACATCTATCGCGGCCATTATCAGAATGGTGAACCTGACGGCATGGGTACTTTTACCTGGAAGACCGGTACCACCTACGAAGGTCAATGGAAGGACGGTAAGAAGCATGGCCGTGGCAAGTATGTAAGCAGCGACGGTTCGAGCTATGACGGTCAGTGGAAAGACGACCTGTGGGAAGGCGAAGGCATTCTTCGTATCAAAGATGGTGACAAGTACAAGGGCCAGTTCAAGGCTGGTATGAAGGATGGTCACGGTGTATTGGAGGACAAGGACGGTAATCGATACGAAGGCAACTTTGTGCGAGACAATCGCGAGGGCAAGTTTATCGTTGTTCGCGGTACACAACGTACCGAAGAAACTTATGTCCACGATATTTTACAGCAATAATTCGAAATCAGAAAAGCTATGATAGTAGATGAAATCAGCAAACTGGAGATGTATCAGAATCTCAACCCCCGATTCCCTCGTGTGGTCGAGTTTCTAAAGCAGAATCCTCTGGAAACCTTGCCCCATGGTAAGACACTCATCGATGGTGAGGATATATTTGTTAATATTGTTGACTCTCCCGTCAAGTCGCGTGAGGACGCTCGATTAGAATCACATCTGATGATGATTGACATCCAGATCCCCTTGAGTGGCAGTGAGGAGCATGGCTACACACCTGTTAGTCATCTCGAGGTTGTACCTTATGACGATGTCAACGACATTGCATTTTACACACCCATGGCCGAGACCTATTTCGAATTGCGTCCCGGAGAATTTGTCATCTACTTCCCCCACGATGGACATGCTCCTGCCATTACAGCTACAGGATTGCGTAAAGCCATCATCAAAGTGAAATACTAATACCTAAAAAATACATACTGATATTATGGCAACAAATAAGACAGAATCAGTAAAGGCTACCAAGAGCGTTACTAAGAAATCCACCAAGAAGACACCTGCAAAGAAGTCGGCCAAGAAGACCGATACACCTAAGGTTCCCACGCTGAAACTCTACCGCAATGACAAGTATCTGGCAGAGTACAGCGCTGCGATCGAAGGTCGTCACCAGATGGTGGTCAACAAGTTAAACGAATTGACTCAGCAAGGCACTATCAAATTGAGTGATTTTGCTACTGGCTATCTCTACTTCGGATTGCATCGTACCGAGAATGGTTGGGTGATTCGTGAGTGGGCACCCAACGCAACCGAGATCTATTTGGTAGGTCAATTCAACGACTGGAAAGAGCAGAAGAAATATTCACTCAAACGAATCAAAAAGACCGGTAACTGGGAGCTTGAACTTCCCGAAAAAGCACTGCACCATGGCGATCTCTTCAAATTGAGTGTTCACTGGGAAGGTGGACAGGGTGAGCGCATACCCGCATGGGCAAAACGTGTAGTTCAAGACGTGTCCACAAAGATTTTTAGCGCTCAGGTGTGGGCACCCGAAGAGCAATACCAGTGGAAGGTTAACAAATTCCGTCCCACGACCAATCCTTTGCTCATTTACGAGTGCCATGTAGGTATGAGTCAGGATGCCGAGAAGGTAGGTACTTACGAGGAATTCCGTCAGAATGTATTGCCTCGTGTCATCAAGGCTGGTTACAACTGCCTGCAGATTATGGCCATCCAAGAGCATCCTTACTATGGATCCTTCGGTTATCATGTCAGCAATTTCTTTGCAGCCAGCAGTCGTTGTGGTACCCCCGAGGAACTGAAGGCTTTGATTGACGAGGCACATGCAAATGGCATCGCTGTCATTATGGACATTGTGCATAGCCATGCTGTAAAGAATGAGATGGAGGGTATCGGCAATCTTGCAGGTGATCCCTGTCAGTACTTCAATCAGGGTGATCGCCGCGAGCATCCCGCATGGGATAGCCTTTGCTTCGATTATGGCAAGAACGAGGTTATCCATTTCTTGCTGTCCAATTGTAAGTATTGGCTCGAGGAGTTCCATTTCGATGGCTTCCGTTTCGACGGAGTTACTTCCATGCTTTACTATAGCCACGGATTGGGCGAATCGTTTATGGGATATGCCGACTACTTCAATGGTCATCAGGACGACAATGCAATCTGCTATCTGACTTTGGCCAACCTGCTCATCCATGAGGTCAATAGCCACGCTATCACCATCGCCGAGGAGGTGAGTGGTATGCCCGGTTTGGCAGCACCTTTCAAGGATGGAGGTTACGGTTTCGACTACCGCATGGCTATGAATGTACCCGATTATTGGATCAAGACCATCAAGGAACTGAAAGATGAGGATTGGAAACCCAGTTCGATGTTCTGGGAGGTAAAGAACCGTCGTCAAGATGAGAAGACCATCTCTTACTGTGAATCTCATGACCAAGCCTTGGTGGGTGACAAAACCATTATTTTCCGACTTGTAGATGCCGATATGTACTGGCACTTCAAGAAGGGTGACGAGACTTATGCTGCCGAGCGTGGTATTGCACTACACAAGATGATTCGTCTGCTTACAGCTAGTACCATCAATGGTGGTTACCTCAACTTCATGGGTAATGAGTTCGGTCATCCCGAGTGGATTGATTTCCCCCGCGAGGGTAATGGTTGGAGTCATAAGTATGCTCGTCGTCAGTGGAATCTGGTAGACAACAAGGAATTGTGCTTCCATTACCTGGGTGATTTTGACCAGGCAATGCTCAAGGTGCTGAAGAAGCAGAAGAATATTCAGAGCACACCTATTCAAGAAATCTGGCATGACGATGCCGACCAGATTTTGGCCTTCCAGCGTGGTGACCTGTTGTTCTTCTTCAACTTTAGCCCTAACCGTAGTTACGATGGTTATGGATTCCGTGTAAAGCAGGGATGTTACGAGTATCTGCTCAATACCGATGCTGCAACATTTGGCGGTCATGACTTGAACGATGATAGTGTCAAGCACTTCACCAACTACGATTCTCTCATTGCCAAGGAGGATAAGGGTTGGTTGCAGCTCTATTTGCCAGCTCGTAGCGCTTGCGTATTACGCATGAGCAGATAATTTCGAAAGCAACAAAATCTCGACCGTCGAATGAAGTACAAAAACCCTATAATCAAGGAGATCGCACTCAAGATACCCATCTTGTGCGGTCTCCTTTTTGCGGTTTATTGCTTCGTGTTCCTCTACAGGTCGCAAAGTTATGTTCAAGCGGTTGCTCAGCGCATAGCGTCGCCTGATGCTGATACATTCAACCCCCTGTTTTCGGCCAGTTTCTGCACTATCTTGCTTGTATTGGCTGGCAGTTTGCTGCAGCGTGCCATGCGATGGTTACCCTTGCGATTATTGGCTTTGCCCTGGTTTATCCCCTTTATGATTTTTGCCTTGCTTTCTCGCTGGCATTATCCCGAGTTGGGTGATGTGCAGTCGGCTTGCGGTTGGGGATTCTATCTATTCTTAATACTGGTGTATGTTTTTTTGCTCTTCGTTTCACGCATATACGAAGACTCTTCGGGCGAGAACAAGAGTTTCAGTACATACGCTTGGCCCAATCTCCTGCTGATGCTTTTCTTCATGGCAATGGCTACTCGCATTAGTAATACCGACCGTATCCTGTACCAGACGCTACAATCCAATCGTTGTCTTCAAACACGAGATTACGAGGGAATTCTGGATTTGTGTAAGAACAATATTGAGATGTCGCATTCTCAAGCAGCCATGCTAGCGTTGGCCTTGGACAAAACAGATCAGATGGGCAATCATTTGTTTCACTACACCCATCAATGGGGGAGTGATGGCATCTTGCCTTTGCCTGGAGATTCTGTCTTACAGGAGAACACGTCAAAATTACAAGGACATAATCTGGGTTACATCCGAGGTGAGCACTTGACCGCTGTCGAATTTCTGGAAATCACAGAGGAAATGCCCAACATCAAATCATCTGCTTTAGATTATCAGTTATGTGGTTATCTTCTCGATCGTCGATTAGACAAGTTTATGCGCCTGCTTTTGTCACATACCGACTCGTTGACTACAGATTTGCCCTTGCACTATCGTGAGGCCATCCAACTGTATCAACACACGCGTACCAATCCTATTACAAATTTCCAAGATGCCGCTGTAGAGCAAAACCTGATGGATTTCCTGCGCACTAAAAACAATGCTGCAGATGAGAAACAACGCAAGCTGATGTGTCGCGAAATGTTTGCCGACACCTATTGGTACTATTACTTTTGGACGCAAAAAAAGCCCCTCTCAAATTGAGAAGGGCCCATCATAGTTAAAGTTTGAGTTTAGAATATTAGTTCCATTTTTAATTATCTATTATCGACGTCCTCCGCGAGCACCGCCACCCATGCTGGCACCGCCACGGCTTCCGCCACCCATACTGCCACCACCGAAGCTTCCACCGCGAGAAGAACCTCCCATGCTGCTGCCGCGTGACGCACCGCCGAAATTACTGCTGCTAGAGCGAGAGGGAGTGCTGATGGTGCCACGACTGCTGCTGCCGCTGAAGTTACCACGAGATGTGGTGCCACGCATTGTGCTGCTCTGGTTGTTCATGCCACGACTAGGAGTGCTCTGCTGATAGTTGCCGCGGCTAGGAGTGCTCTCGTAAGATCCACGGTTGCTTACACGTCCTGCACCCATCTGGGTATTGCCACGACTAGCACCCTGTTCATAGGTACCACGTGAAGTATTGTCACGACTACTCTCCATATTGCCGCGACTGGTACCTCGACCGCTTTCATAAGTACCACGACCAGCTCCACGTCCATTCTCATAGCTGCCGCGACTGTTTCCACGACCATTATCCATGTTGCCACGTCCGTTTCCGCGACCATTCTGGAAGCTATTACCGCGTCCACCTTCGGTAGCGCCATAGCGACCCGAACGAGATCCATAGGGATGACCTACCATGGTATTGTCACGTCCACGCATACCACCGTTCCAGGCATGACGACGATTGGCATAATAGCTTGCGTGCAAGTGGTGATGATGCCAGTGTGCTCCGGTGTAATTCCAGAAGCAGTGAGGACGATCGTACCAGAAGTATCCGCGTACATAACGATTGTAGATGGGGAAGAGCCAACCGCCATTGTACCACCAGACAGGACGATAGAAGTAATCTGCTGCTGCATATACGCTCCACTGCCAGTCGTAGAGGATGTAACGAAGGTCGGTGTTACGATATTCCCAATAGGGGCCGTAGATATCCGCCTCGGTACGCAGGTTAAGCAGATAGTCGAGGTTGATTTCATAGGCGTCGTTGTACTGTTCGTCATTCAGGTTCAACTCATAGGCCATCTTGTCGGTCAGATAGTAAGCCTGCTCGCGAGCCTCTTCATAACTCATTGCATTGACACCGAGGGTGCTGAAAAGCACTGCCAGAACTGAAAATAGATAACGTTTCATAATCGCTTGTTTTAATTGTTTGATGCAAAATTAAGACAAAGCGATGGGAGTGCAAACGGATTTTCCCTAACCTTGAGGGGGAATTTTCCTCTTTACAATCGGGCCGTGTAACAGAAATGTTCAGTGAACTGTTCGTAAGCGTCGTTCTGAGGTTCGGCAAACAAACCAAATACACTGCTACCGCTACCGCTCATAGCTGCATATTCAGCTCCCATTTCGTAGAGAGTTTCCTTAATTCCCTCTACGATTGGATGCGTCGGGAACACGCTTTCCTCAAAATCATTCTTGATCAGCAGTGGCCAACGAGTGATGTCTTTGCCGATGTTTTCGAGCAGCGAAACCTGAGGAACGCGGGGATGGGTGTGTGAATAAGCCTCGCGCGTACTTATAAAATCATCGGGTTTTACAAGCACCAGATACATGCCACGTAGGTCAAGGTCGATAGGAGTAAAGATATCGCCGATACCTGTAGCAAATACAGGGCGGCACTGGATGAAGAAAGCACAATCGGCTCCAAGACGGGAAATCATGCGCTCCATCTTCTCGACCGAGATACCCAGGTTGAAGAGTTCATTGACAGCTTTCATCATAAATGCAGCATCGCTGCTTCCTCCACCAAGTCCTGCACCCGAAGGGATGTTCTTGCGAAGACGAATGCGAACGGGTGGCACGATATAACCTTCATCGCGTAGTAATCGAACAGTGCGCACCACCAGGTTGTCATCGAGATTGCCAGCAACAGGAATACCCGTGATGGTAAGCGAGTCGATATCACTCTCTTCCACCTCCAGTTCATCGGTGATGGGGATAGGATAGAAGACGGTTTCCAAGTTGTGGTAACCGTCGGCTCTCTTCTCTGTTACATAGAGACCAATGTTGATCTTTGCGCAAGGTTTTACTCGAATCATATTGCAAATATAGGCAAAAAAAATACTCCCCACAAGTTTAATAGGAAAAACTTTATGGGGAGTATTGTAGATGAAAGAGTTATTTATTTGGTGGACAAATATTTATCTACATCCATTGCTGCCTTCTTGCCACCAGCAATACAACGTACTACGAGAGAGGCTCCTGTAGCGGCATCACCGGCTACGAATACATTGTCAGCAAACTCGGGTTGTTGTGGCTTGAGGAATCCCATGGCAAGCAGCACCATGTCGCACTCGATTACTTCCTTATTGCCATCCAGTTTCATGATGGGACGACCACCCTCGGGATTGGGCTCCCAAATGACACCTTCCACCTCTACACCTGTCAGTTGTCCCTGATCGTTGCCGATGAATTTATTGCTGTTGAGCAACCAACGGCGCTCGCATCCTTCCTCATGGCTGCTGGTGGTCTTCAGCACTACGGGCCAATTTGGCCAAGGTGTAGCGGGATTGTCACCTACGGGAGGCTTGGGCATAATCTCAATCTGAGTCACGCTCTTGCACCCTTGGCGATGTGCCGTACCGATACAGTCACTACCGGTATCACCACCACCGATGACAAGCACACGCTTGCCCTTAGCATTCACCAGTTCGTCCTTGCTGAATGTTTGTCCGGCAAGCACTCGGTTCTGCTGTGAGAGCAGTTCCAGGGCGAGGTGAATACCCTTGAGTTCTCTGCCAGGAATATTCAGGTCACGAGCTTGGGGAGTACCCGTGCTTACCACGTAGGCATCGTATCCCTCGGGAAGGGCGGTAACATCGATATCCTGATTGTAACAGAACTCGATTCCCTCGGCTTCCATCAGACGGATTCTGCGGTCAATCACATTCTTCTGCAACTTGAAGTTGGGTATACCATAGCGTAGCAAACCACCTGCAGCTTCATTCTTCTCAAGCACAGTGACGGTATATCCTCTCTTGTTGAGATACCATGCTGCACTCAATCCGGCAGGGCCGGCACCGATGACAGCCACTTTCTTGCCGTTGCGACTGGTGGGAGGAGTAGGCACGATATAGCTCTCCTGCCATGCACGCTCCATGATAGCGCACTCGTCCTCGCGGTTGGTAGTAGGTTCGTGGTCGGTAAGATATAGCACGCAGCTCTTCTCGCAGAGGGCAGGACAGATGCGACCGGTGAATTCGGGGAAGGGATTGGTAGAGGTGAGAATCTTGTATGCCAATTCCCAGTTACCGTTGTAGATAGCATCGTTCCACTCGGGGCACTTGTTGCCCAGGGGACATGCCCAGTGGCAGAAGGGTACGCCACAATCCATGCATCGACTTGCCTGCTCCTGGCGGTCCTTGGTATTCAGTGTTTGTTCTACTTCAGAGAAGTCGTGCACACGTTCGCTCAGGGGGCGATAGCCTGCTTCCTTTCTATGTATTGTAAGAAATGCTTTAGGATTTCCCATTGTTGTTATCGTTTTGTGGTTGGATAGTTTTTAATAATCACGTGCAATATCAGCAATCTTCTGCTGCAATTTGCGCATCTTCTCTTCCTGCAGTACACGCTTGTATTCGATGGGTACTACCTGGATAAACTGATCAACATAGTGATTCCAGTCATCCAACATGGTGCGTGCCAGCGAAGAGCCGGTGTAGAGCCAATGCTGACGAATGAGTTCGTGCAGTTCCTTGCGATAACTGCTCTCCTCGACGAGCGATAGTTCTACCATATCCATATTGCAATAGTAATCAAAGTCGCCTTTCTTGTTCCAGACGTAAGCGACACCGCCACTCATACCTGCGGCAAAGTTACGTCCTGTCTCTCCCAGCACCACTACACGTCCACCTGTCATGTATTCGCAGCAGTGGTCACCAGCGC
>JAZRYA010000095.1:0-53176 GCA_045600505.1 Bacteroidaceae bacterium | reverse complement strand
TGGGGGATGTGAAAAAAAAGCAGTACCTTTGCAGCAGTTTAGTAAAGGTTTAAGATAAAAGATAAGATGATGACACCCGATTTCATTTTTGAATCGAGCTGGGAAGTATGCAACAAGGTAGGCGGCATCTACACCGTCTTGAGCACTCGTGCCAAGACCCTGCAGGACGCTATGCCTGACAATGTAGTGTTCATCGGTCCTGACTTCTGGGCCGGCAAGGAGAATCCCCTGTTTTTGGAGGACAAGAAGATGTGGAGCGCCTGGGTCAAGAAGGCCAAGACCGAGGGTGTCAGTGTGCGTGTAGGACGTTGGAACATCCCCGGACAGCCCTGTGTGGTGCTGGTGGACTTCAACCCCTATTTTGCTCTGCGCGAGACCATCTATGGCGAGGCATGGACAGACTTCAACGTGGACAGCCTGCATGGTTATGGCGACTATGATGAGGCTTCGATGTTCTCGTATGCAGCCGGTCGTGTGGTGGAGAGCTACTACAATCATTTCCTGAGCAAGAAGAAGGGTGCCAACATCATCTATCAGGCCCACGAGTGGATGACAGGTCTGGGTGCGCTGTATGTGCGCAAGCATGTTCCTGCCATTGCCACCATCTTCACCACTCATGCCACCAGCATCGGTCGCAGCATCTGCGGCAACCACAAGCCCCTGTACCAGTATCTGCCCGACTACAACGGCAACCAGATGGCCCAGGAGCTGAACATGGAGAGCAAGCACAGCATCGAGCGCCAGACCGCTCACCATGTGGATTGCTTCACCACCGTGAGCGACATCACTGGTCGCGAGTGCGAGGAGTTGCTGGACAAGCGTTGCGACGCTATCCTGATGAATGGCTTTGAGAATGATTTCGTGCCCGCGGGTTCTAAATTTACCGCAGCCCGCAAGCGTGCCCGCAAGACTCTGTTGCGTGTTGCCAACGCACTGACTGGTTGTCCTATGGGCGACGATACCCTGATCGTGGCTACCAGTGGCCGATACGAGTTCAAGAACAAGGGTATCGACGTGATGCTCGACGCTATGCATCGTCTGGCATGGCAAGAGGGTCTGGCTCGTCCCGTGGTGGCCTTTGTCGAGGTACCCGGATGGGTGGCTGGTCCCCGTCAGGACCTGATGGAGCGTCTGCAGAGCGACACCGAGGAGTGGAACACCCCTCTGCCCAATCCCGTGATTACTCACAACCTGAACAACGAGCAGGACGACAACGTGCTGCGCACCCTGGCAGGATATGACATGAAGAACCGTCCCGAGGAGCGTGTGAAGGTCATCTTCGTGCCCTGCTATCTGGATGGCGTGGACGGAATCTTCAACACCGCTTACTATGACCTGCTCATCGGCAACGACCTGAGCATCTATCCTTCATATTACGAGCCCTGGGGCTACACTCCCCTGGAGAGCGTGGCATTCAAGGTGCCCACCATCACCACCAGCCTGTCGGGCTTTGGCATGTGGGCCAATAAGGAGAAGGGTGCCGAGAGCCACATCGAGGACGGTGTGGAGGTCATCAACCGTGGTGACTACAACCACGACGAGGTGGCCAACGGCATCGTGGCTACCGTGCTGCGCTATGCAAGCATGAACAAGAAGCAGGTGGATGCTGCACGCAAGGCCGCTGGTGCCCTGTCGCAGAAGGCCCTGTGGAAGAACTTCATTCAGTACTATCGCCAGGCGTATGACATTGCCCTGAACAATGCAGCCGCCAGAAACAGATAATTCAAAAATCAATCACTAATATTACATTTATGAAAATCAAAGCAAGTAATGCCAATCAGGTGAGCTTCCGCCCTATCAGCGTGAAGAGCAACATCCCCGCTGAGCTGAGCAAGCTCGAGGAGTTGGCACACAACATGTGGTGGGCTTGGAACCACGACGCTCGCTCTCTGTTCCGTAACCTGGACGAGGAGCTTTTCGAGGAGTGTGGTCAGAACCCCGTCCTGCTGCTCGAGCGCATCAACTATGACAAGTTGGCTCAGCTGGCCAAGGACAAGGCCTATCTGAAGAAGGTAGACACCGTCTACAAGGCTTTCCGCGAGTACATGGACGTAGAGCCCGATCACAGCCGCGCTAGCGTAGCATACCTGTGCATGGAGTTCGGTCTCAACCAGGTGCTGAAGATCTACTCTGGTGGTCTCGGTATCTTGGCTGGTGACTACATCAAGGAGGCTAGTGACAGCAACGTAGACATGTGCGGTGTAGGTTTCCTCTATCGCTATGGTTACTTCACCCAGACTCTGAGCATGGACGGTCAGCAGATCGCCAACTACGATGCTCAGAACTTTGGTTCTCTGCCCATCGAGCAGCAGATGAACGAGGACGGCACTCCCATGGTAGTGGACGTACCTTATATGAATTATCACGTACACGCATACGTATGGCGCGTGAACGTAGGTCGTGTCAAGCTGTATCTGCTGGACACCGACAATGATATGAACTCTGAGTTTGACCGTCCCATCACCCACGCTCTGTATGGTGGCGACTGGGAGAACCGTCTGAAGCAGGAGATCCTGCTGGGTATCGGTGGTGTGCTGCTGCTGAAGCAGCTGGGCATCAAGAAGGACGTTTACCACTGCAACGAGGGTCACGCCGCACTGTGCAACGTACAGCGTCTGGTAGACTTCGTCAAGGAGGGTAAGACCTTCACCCAGGCTCTCGAGCTCGTACGCGCTTCTTCTCTGTACACCGTACACACTCCCGTACCTGCTGGTCACGACTACTTCGACGAGGGTCTGTTCAGCAAGTACATGAATGGCTATGCTTCTCTGCTGGGCCTGACTTGGGACGAGTTCATCGGCATGGGTCGCATGAACCCCGAGGACAAGGGTGAGCGCTTCTGCATGAGCACCTTCGCTTGCAACACCTCTCAGGAGGTCAACGGTGTGAGCTGGTTGCACGGTGAGGTCAGCAAGAAGATGTTTGCTGGCATCTGGAATGGTTACTATCCCGAGGAGAGCCACGTAGGTTATGTTACCAACGGTGTGCACTTCCCCACTTGGTGTGCCAACGAGTGGCGCAAGCTCTATGCTAAGCACTTCGATGCTAGCCACCTGAGCGACCAGAGCAACCAGAGCATCTGGGAGGCTATCTACAACGTAAGTGACGATGAGGTTTGGAAGACCCGTATGCAGCTGAAGACCAAGTTGGTAGATTACATCCGTGAGAAGTTCCGCGACAGCTGGTTGAAGAACCAGGGTGATCCCTCACGCGTGGTAAATTTGATGGAGAAGATCAACCCCAACGCCCTGCTGATCGGTTTCGGTCGTCGTTTCGCTACTTACAAGCGTGCACACCTGCTGTTCACCGACCTGGAGCGTCTGGAGAAGATCGTCAACAACCCCAACTATCCCGTACAGTTCCTCTACACCGGTAAGGCTCACCCCGCTGACGGTGCAGGTCAGGGTCTGATCAAGAAGATCTATGAGATCTCTCAGATGCCTCAGTTCCTGGGCAAGATCATCTTCCTGGAGAACTACGATATGCAGTTGGCTCGTCGTTTGATCTCTGGTGTTGATATTTGGATGAACACTCCCACCCGTCCTCTGGAGGCCAGTGGTACTTCGGGTGAGAAGGCTCTGATGAATGGTGTTGTCAACCTGTCAGTACTCGACGGTTGGTGGCTCGAGGGCTATCGCGAGGGTGCTGGTTGGGCTCTGACCGAGAAGCGCACCTATCAGAACCAGGCTCATCAGGACCAGCTGGATGCTGCTACCATCTACAGCCTGCTGGAGAACGAGATCATGCCTCTCTACTATGCTCGCAACGCAAAGGGCTACAGCACTGGTTGGGTGAAGGTAATCAAGAACTCTATCGCTCAGATTGCTCCTCACTACACCATGAAGCGTCAGCTCGACGACTACTACAGCAAGTTCTACAACGCTCTGCGTGACCGCAGCAACCTGCTGCAGAAGGACGACTGCAAGCTGGCCAAGGAGATTGCATCTTGGAAGGAGACCGTTGCCGAACGTTGGGACAGCATCCGTGTGGTTGAGTCTCAGAAGCCCGAGCCCGTACAGGGTGGCAGCGTGACCGCTGGTGACGTTTATCCCATCCGCATCGTCATCGATGAGGCTGGTCTGAACGACGCAGTAGGTCTGGAGTTGGTAACCCTGACCACTGACAAGGACGGCGTAGACCATATCTACAGCGTAGAGCCCTTCGCAGTAACTGGTCACCAGGGTAACAACTACACCTTCGAGCTGAACCACAAGATCAACAACGCTGGTTCATTCAAGGTAGCTTACCGTATGTATCCCAAGAACGAGAACCTGCCTCACCGTCAGGACTTCTGCTACGTTCGTTGGTTCAACTAATCCCTTGCGGGAATATAATAAGAGAAGCGCTCTGGAATTTCCTCCAGAGCGCTTCTTCTTTTTCCGAATACCGAATACCCAATACCCGTCGACCAAAGGTCGACATCAAAGCCGTCTCTGTCTCACTGCCTCAAACATCAGGATGGCGGCGCTAACGGAAACATTCAGGGAGTCGAGACGCCCAAGCATGGGGATACGGATGTGCGCATCGGCGGATTCGCGCCACTGGTTGCTCAGTCCCGTAGCCTCGGTACCCATGACAATGGCTGTGCCCACCGTCATG
Organism: Bacteroidaceae bacterium; assembly: GCA_045600505.1. Lineage (GTDB taxonomy): Bacteria > Bacteroidota > Bacteroidia > Bacteroidales > Bacteroidaceae > Physcousia. The sequence goes on along the minus strand of JAZRYA010000095.1, from coordinate 48,577 downwards.
TCGGTGTCGTAGTAGAGGTGAGAATCCTGCAACTGTGCTGTCAGGATCTTGATGCCGTGTTTCTTGAGGAAAGCAATGCATTCCTCGCTGCTCGTGGCAACACAAGGCACGGTGAAGATGGCTCCTATGCTGCTGCGGATGAGATTGGGGTTGTAGAGGTCGGTCCGGGGATCACACACGACTACAGCGTCCACCCGAGCAGCATCGGCACTGCGTAACACGGCACCCAGGTTGCCAGGCTTCTCCACGCTCTCCAGCACTACGATTACGGGATTCTCGGGCAACTGCAAGTCGGTCAGTCGCAGCATGCGGGGGCGTACCAGGGCAATGACACCCTCGGTGCTGCCACGATAGGCGATGCGCTCGTAGAGAGTCTTGCTTACCGGCACTATTTGTGCCTGGCAAGCGGGTAGGGTGGGAAGAATGGCCGAGCAGTGGAATATGGTGTCTACTTGCAGCCCTGCGTCGATGCAATGCTGTAGTTCCCGTGCACCTTCTACGACGAAGAGCCCCTCCTTGCGACGCTCCGACGACTTCTGCTGCAGGAGCAACAATCGTTTGATGCGTGGGTTTTGTGCGCTAGTGATTTCCTCTATCATAACTTCGAACCTTCTAACCCTCTAACCTTCGAACCTTTTAACTTTTTACTTCAGAATTGACTTCAGCACTTCCTCGGTGATCTTGCGAGTGGCAGTTGTGGTTGCGCTCTTGGCAGCCTTGCCCAGGATGTCGCCCGTGGTCGACTTCTTACTCTTGGAAGTGCCTCCAGTGACGGCTTTACCCACACTGGTGCCCAGACTGCGGGCTACGCTGGTGATGACAGCACCTGCCAGTGTCCCGAAGATGGTACGCTTCCATCCCGACGACTTCTTTTCTGCTTTCTCGGCCTCACGCTGGGCTTTTTCTGCCTCGCGTTGCACCTTGGCGGCTTCTCTCTCGGCCTCTTTCTGGGCCTTCTCTGCTTCCTTTTGTGCCTTGGCAGCCTCTTTGGCTTGGCGAGCTTCCTCCTCCTGAGCCGCAACTTCCTCGTTGGCTGCAGTCAGCACCTCATAGGCGCTCTCGCGGTCAAAGTATTGGTCATAACCCTTGATGCGGGCAGGAGCAGCATTCTGGATGTCCAGTCGTTGTCCCTCGGTGATGGCTCCTATCTGGCTGAGGGGGAAGAGCATGCGGGCACGCTCTACGATGCTAGGAGCACCTTTTGCGTCGAGGAAAGAAACAAGCGCCTCGCCGGTTTCCAGTGTCATGATAGCCTCCTCTGTCTTGAAGTCGGGGTTGGCACGGAAGGTCTGTGCTGCTGCACGTACGTCCTTTTGGTCTTTGGGAGTGAATGCACGAAGGGCGTGCTGCACGCGATTGCCCAACTGGCCCAGGATGTTGTCGGGGATGTCGGTGGGTGATTGGGTGATGAAGTAAATGCCTACGCCCTTGGAGCGGATCAGGCGAATCACCTGTTCCAGTTTGTCTACCAGTGCCTTGCTGGTGCCGTCAAAGAGCATGTGTGCCTCGTCGAAGAAGAAAATGAGTTTGGGCAACTCCTGATCGCCCACCTCGGGTAGCTGGGCATAGAGTTCTGTCATCAGCCACAGCAAGAAGGTGCTGTAGAGTTTGGGATTGAGCATGAGTTTGTCGGCTGCCAGGACACTCATCACACCCTTGCCGTTTTCTACGTCCAGCAGGTCGTTGATGTCAAAAGCGGGTTCGCCAAAGAATTTGTCGCCTCCCTCGGCCTCGATGGCCAGAATAGAACGCTGGATAGCACCCACACTGGCCGATGACACATTACCATAGACGGTGGTGAACTGGGCTGCATTCTTGCCTACGAAGTCAAGCATGAGACGCAGGTCTTTCAGGTCAATCAGCAGCAACTGCTTGTCGTCGGCTATCTTGAAGATAATGTTGAGCACACCGGTTTGTGTCTCGTTCAGATCCATCAGTCGGGCCAGTAGTTGGGGACCCATGGCCGAGATGGTGGTGCGCATGGGGAAGCCTTGCTCGCCAAAGACGTCGAAGAAACGCACAGGGCAGGGCTGGAAATCAGGGTTTTGGATGCCGAACTCGGCACAGCGCTTCTCGATGAAGCCACTCATTTTACCTGTCTGGCTGATGCCCGAGAGATCCCCCTTCATGTCGGCCATGAAACAGGGTACTCCTGCTTGGCTGAAGGTCTCGGCCAGCACTTGCAGGCTCACGGTCTTACCCGTACCGGTGGCACCGGCTATCAGTCCGTGGCGGTTACACATCTTGCCTGTCAGGCAGAGGGGACCATTCGAGGAATGGGCTACATAGAGTTCGTCGTTCAGATACATAAGTCTATAGTCTAATGTGTTATTTTCGGTGTATTATCCGAACAAAGTTACCGGATTTTTTCTATTTGACCAAATTTTCGTCACAAAATCGTTTAGCAGTCCCGAAGTCGACATGAAAACAACGAGGTGTAGAAGTTCGTCAGTAAGACATGCAAATGCGTCAAATGGTGCAAGGCTTGGCCATTTTGACGCAAATGTACCATTAATTGCTCCAAATGTTTGTATCGCGTGTGCATATAAAATAGTAATTTTGCAAAAACATAAGCCCAAAGAAATGAATATGCAAAGAAGATTTTGGACAGTGCTGTTACTCCTGACGACAACTATTTTAGGCTGGTCGCAGGAGATGTGGTACCAAACCCCTGCCGACGAGTGGATGAAGGCCTTGCCTGTGGCAAATGGCCGTGTGGGTGTCATGGTCTATGGAGGTACATTGACCGAACGATTGGCACTGAACGAAAGCAGCATGTGGAGTGGTGGCGTCAATCCCGACCAAAATCGTCGCTATGGGCGTGAGGGATTGGATAGCCTAAGACAATATTTCTTCCGTGGTGATCTGCGTCAGGGCAATGACCTGGCCAACAAGTATCTGACGGGTAATGAGACGGATTTCGGTAGTCATGTGCCTCTGGGTGACATTTTGATTAAGTTCAAGGGCAATGGCCCTCAGCGTCTGTGTAACTATCGTCGCAGTCTGTCGCTGGATGAGGCCATCGCACGAGTGGACTATCAGTTGAATGATGTTAAGTACGAACGTGAGTATTTCGGCAGCCATCCTCAAGGTGTTGTGGTGGCTCGATATACAGCCAGCAAGCGTGGTGCTCTCAGTTGTGAGATAGATGCCAGTTTGCTGCGCCCTGAAGCAAAAGCGGTTAGCGTTGATAATAGGTTAGAGATCTCTGGAATAGCCTCGCAACCAGGTCGCACCAGTCGTGGTGTCCGGTTCTTGGCTATTCTGGAGGTTAAGAACGTAGGCGGAACCATCGCCAACGAGAATGGAAAGTTGGTGGTCCGTGATGCCGACGAAATGCTTATGGTTGTAGACCTGCGTACCGATTACCGCAACCCCGAATATGAAAAGATGTGCCGCCAGAGTGTGGCTGCTGCTATAGCTCGCCCTTATGAGCAAATGAAGCGTGAGCACGTGGAGGACTATAGTCCCCTGTATCATCGTGTGAGCGTGCAGTTGGGAGATGCCGGGGCTAACAAGATGCCTACGGACCATCGATGGCTGGCTGTAAAGCAAGGTGCTGACGATCCTGCCTTGCAGGCCATGTTCTTGCAGTATGGTCGATATCTGACCATCATTCAGAGCCGTAAGGACTCTCCATTGCCCATTGCTTTGCAAGGATTCTTTAACGACAATCTTGCCTGCAATATGGGATGGAATAATGACTATCATCTGGACATCAACACAGAACAGAATTATTGGTTGGCCAACGTGGGCAACTTGCATGAGTGCAACTATCCCCTGTTCCGTTATATCGGTGATATGGCACGTGCAGGTGCTGCCACAGCTCAGTCCTACTACGATTGCCGAGGTTGGATGGCTCACTGCACCGCCAACATCTGGGGATTCACGGCTCCTGCAGGATATATAGGTTGGGGTCTGCATGTCACCGGAGGATGCTGGATGGCAACTCATCTGTGGATGCATTACGAGTACACTCACGATGTGGACTATTTGCGCACCGTCGGTTATCCTATTCTCAAGGGCAGTGCTCTTTTCCTGTTGGACTATATGTGCGAGGACCCCAAGACTGGATATCTGGTGACAGGTCCCAGTATCTCACCCGAGAATTCTTTTGGTCTGAATGGCCAGAACTACCAGGCTAGTATGATGCCCACCGTGGACTTGGTGTTAGCGCGAGAGATATTGAGTGGAACCTTGCAAAGCACTGAGATACTGGGCGTGGATGCCACACTGGCAGATAGCCTGCGTCAGGCCCTAGCCAAGTTGCCTCCCTTGCGCGTAAATAAATATGGTGGTGTACGCGAGTGGATGGAAGACTATGACGACACCAATGTCAACCATCGCCATACCAGCCACCTGCTGGCCTTGTTCCCCTATGGCCAGATTTCGACACAGCACACTCCCGAACTGGCAGAGGCTGCCTATAACACCATGCAGCGCCGACTGAATGCAGAAGGCTGGGAAGATGTGGAGTGGAGCCGTGCCAATGCCATTTGCAACTATGCTCGTCTGCGCAGACCCGAGGAGGCTTACCAGAGTGTCAACCAGTTGATAGGCAGTCTGAGTCGCGAGAATCTGTTCACAGTCTCACCCAAGGGAATTGCCGGTGCCCCCTGGGATATCTTTGCCATCGATGGTAACACGGCCGGTGCTGCAGGTGTAGCTGAGATGATGGTACAGGGACATGCTGGTTATGTAGAGTTCCTGCCCGCTGTGCCCAAGGCATGGGGTGAGGGCTCGTTCAGTGGACTTTGTGTGCGTGGCGGTGCTGAGGCTTCGGCTCAGTGGACAAAGGGCAAAGTGAATCGTGCAGAGTTGAAGGCAACAGCCGAGGGAGATTTTGCGGTACTCCTGCCTGAGGGTACTCGCGCCAAGGCTGCAGGTCAGCGCTTGACTCCTGATGCCCAGGGTATCGTTCGTGTTCATTTGAAGCCCGGTGAGAGTATCAAGATAGTGAAGTAACCCCTCTTGCTTGAACAACCAGATGAAAAGAATCTTCGCAATCCTATTACTTGCGGGCAGCATCCATGCTCAAGCCCAGCGTCAGTGGGTTAATCCCTTTATTGGGACAGGCGCTGTAGAGAACAGCCTGAGCGGAAATGACTACCCTGGTGCCACAGTGCCCTGGGGTATGGTGCAGTTGAGCCCCGACACACATCCCGCTCCCTATTGGGCATGTGGCTCGGGCTATGACTATAACCATACTACCTTTTACGGTTTTTCGCACAACCATCTGAGTGGAACTGGTGCAACAGACCTGTTTGATGTGACTCTGATTCCCACCACAGGAGATCGTCGAGAACATCATTTTCTGCATAGTGCAGAGCGAGCAACTCCAGGATATTACAGCATGGTTCTCCAAGAAGAGAACATCCGAGCAGAGCTCACGGCTACCCTGCGAACTGGCGTTCACCGGTACACCTATCCACAGGGCAGTGAAGCACGCGTGTGGATAGACATGGACCACAGTGCCACCAAGGGCGATTGGGGTCGCTATGTTATCCAGGCTCAGGTGCGCCAACGTGATAGTGTGACCGTGGTGGGTTATCGTATGATAACTGGTTGGGCTCGTTTGCGTCGCGTGTATTTTGCAGCTCGCTTCTCGTCGCCCATAACCCAGATTACCTTTGATAATCAGGGCAAACCTACTGCAGGAGCCTTGGTGGCCAACGGTGATAACGTGAAAGCTTTATTGCAATTTGGCAAAATAGGCCAGTTGCAGGCGAATGTGGCCCTGAGTGCCGTCAGCATCGAGAATGCCTTGGAGAACCTTGCTGCAGAACAGGGCTCGTTTGATGAAGTTCGTGAAAAAGCGCAGAAACAGTGGGACGCTCATCTAGGGGTGGTTGAGATAGAGGCAACAGACGAAGTGAAAGAAAAATTCTATACGGCACTGTACCACACGATGATACAGCCTAACACCTTCAGCGACGTCAATGGACAGTATGTGGGTGTGGATTATGCTGTGCATCAGTTGCCCCAAGGCGAGACTCAGTATACTACCTTCTCGTTGTGGGATACCTATCGTGCAGCCCATCCCTTGTACAGTCTGCTGGTTCCAGCGCGTAATGCCGAGATGGTGCGTAGCATGTTGCATCAGTACCAGGAGTACGGTTATCTGCCTATCTGGCAACTCTATGGACAAGACAACTATTGTATGATAGGTAACCATGCTGTTCCTGTGGTGGTGGATGCTGTCTTGAAAGGGGCGCCTGGGGTAGATCCACAGTTGGCTTACGAGGCTGTTCGTGCCAGTTTGACGCAAAGTCATCTCAATTCGCCCTTCGATGTCTGGGAGAAATATGGCTATATGCCAGAGGATTTGCAGACACAGAGTGTGAGCATCACCCTGGAATTGGCCTATGATGATTGGTGTGCGGCTCAGTTGGCAAAGTTCGTGGGTGCCGATGCAGATTATGAGAAATTTATGAAGCGTGCTCAGCAGTATCGCAATCTATTCTGTCAAGAAACCGGTTTCTTCCAGCCCAAGAATAAAGAAGGCGAATGGATACTTCCCTTTGATCCCTACAAATATGGCGCCAATGGTGGCAATCCCTTTACCGAGGGCAATGCGTGGCAGTATTCGTGGTATGTGCCCCATGATGTAGATGATCTGATTGCCCTGCAAGGTGGCAAAAAGGCGTTCTGCAAGAAACTGGATCAATTCTTTACCGATCATACTACTACTGGTGAGAAAAATGACAATGCAAGTGGATTTGTAGGACTCTATGCTCACGGCAATGAGCCCAGTCACCATGTGGCTTACCTCTATGCGTTGGCAGGTATGCCTCACCGCACTGAGCAGTTGGTGGACCACATCAAACGGAATCTCTACAATACGACCCCCTCTGGTTATGCAGGAAATGATGATTGCGGCGAGATGTCGGCTTGGTACGTCTTCAGCGCACTAGGATTCTATCCGGTCAACCCTTGTGGAGGAGAGTATGTTCTGGGTTCACCGAGCGTGGACCATGCAGTGCTGCATCTGGCAGGTGGTAGTCAGGTAGAGATCCGTGTGCATCGTCCCAGTCCTGATGCTTGGGCTGTAAAACGCGTGAAGTGGAATGGGAAAGCCGTCAATGGAGCTATCATTACCCAACAGCAGCTGCAGCAAGGCGGAATCCTGGAATTTTGGTTGTCAAACAGCCATAGTGACGTACTTGTGCTATAAATTGACGCAAATGTAACCCCATAGGGTGATAAAAATATTGTATCTTTGCAACAAAATAACAAAACAAATAAACCCATGAAGAGCATGAGAAAGTTTTCTTTCTGCGTAGGTCTTGTCGCTTTGACGGCAGGTTTACTAGCATCGTGCAGCGATGATTATGCTTACGACAACAAGGAACCGGATTGGCTGGGCAACAACATCTATGACTATTTGGCAGAAAGAGGAGAGTATTCTACCTACCTCGCTCTGGCTGATGCTTTGGACCAGAAAGAGGTTCTGAAGCGCACCGGTAGCAAGACGTTGTTCCCCGCGACAGATGAGGCTTATTCTGCCTATCTGCAACCTCGTGGCATCTATGGCACAGGCAAGGCTGCTGTGGACCAAATGTCTCCCGCAATGCGTCGATTCCTCTACAATCCCACTATGCTCAACATGGCATATCTGGACAATATGCTGAGCAATGTCCCTGCCGAGGATAACAAGAGTGGCGAGGGTCATGCCTTGCGTCATACAACAGCCTTGACTTATGTGGACAGCATCCCCTTTGTAGAGGCAAAGAAGTTGCCCTTGACCAGTTTCTGGGACCGATTCCGTGAGGATGGACGTGGCGTCTATCTGGCAGACAACAGCGCTCGATATTCTGTTTTCTACACTCCCCAGTTCTTTGGTCGTGCCGGTGTGACCGAGGAGGATTGGCAGATACTGACCATGGCTCATCCCCTGGATTACCTGACAGACGACATTGTGCTGAATGGTGCTCTGCTGACTCGCGAAAAGATGAACACAACCTGTAAAAATGGTTACTTGCATCGTGCCGAGGATGTGGTGCTTCCCATGCCAAATATGGCGGAGTTTGTTGAGCGAAATGGACAGACCGATACTTTTGCTTATCTGATGAACAAATTCTCTGCTCCTTACTATGTGGAGGATGTCAATCGCGCTGCAAGTTCGTATTACACCTCGGATGATATTAAGGATAGCATCTTTGTGCGCCGTTATTTCAATGAGAATGATTGTCTTACCGATCCCTCTGGCAAAATCGACGTTGTCAACAACTATGGAGCTCTGTATTATGATCCTGCGGACAATGGATGGACAGGTGTGACCAATATGGGATCTATGTTTGTCCCCACAGATGCCGCGATGAAAGAATACATTTCAAGCAAGCGTGGTAAGTTCTTGCGTGACCAGTATGGCACTTGGGACAACATTCCCACAGATGTTTTGGCTCTGTTTGTCAAGAACCACCAGCGTCGTTCTTTCCTCAGTTCACTGCCACACTCGTGGGACATCATGACAGACGAGAGCAGCTTCTACATGAAGGTGAAGAAAGAGGACGTCAATACAGTGGAAACCACAGGAAACGGAGTGGTGTTTGTAATGAATCAGGTGTATCCTCCCATCGATTATCAGTGCGTCTATGCTCCTACTCTGGTAGCAGACAGCACAACTGTGATGAAGGCCTGCATCAAGGACGACAACCTGTTGTTCTACCTCTACCTCCGCAGTATGGAGAACCAGTACAACCTGCTTGTTCCGACCAACTCGGCCTTGCAGGAGTATCATGAGCCGATTTCTTGGGCAATCTGGGCAAACACAGGCGTGGATAAGCGCGAGAACTGGGCATGGAGCCTCAAAAACGGTGTCCCTGTTGTCAATGTGTATAATGTAAATGAGGACGGAACCACTGGTGCATTCAGAAACCTGATGGATGGTTCTGCCGATGGTGATGCTCTCTCACGTATTCGTAACCGCATAAATGACATCCTGGACAACCACATCATCGTGGCTGATAATGAGAAGGAGGTCCTTTCAGGTTTCCTCGACAGCGGTACTATGCAGTACGGCCTGACCAAGGGTGGAACTGCCATTCATGTTAGCGGAAGCGGCACCCAGGTGAAACTGGCCGGAGGTGGTACTCTGGAGCAAGGATTCCCTGAGGCAAAGGTCGTAAACATGGCCAATGGAGATCCTGGTTACTATGAGACGGACAATGGACACACCTTCTTTATCGACCGTGTGCTGGATGATCCCTTTAAGAGCGTTTATACTGCCATGCAGGAACATCCCGAATACGAAGCTTTCTTCAAATTGTGCGTAGGAGAGAGCAGTGTGTTCAGTACCTTGCAGAACGAGGACGATATAGAGCCCATCTTTGACCCCATGCAGACTAGCAACTCTAGTGGTGTAGGCCCTGTAGTGACCTCGTTCCAGAACTTCCGCTACACGGTACTTATCCCCACCGCCGAGGCATTGGATAAGGCTTTCCGTAGTGATCCTAACTTGTGGACCTGGGAAAGAATCGATGCAGAGGAGAACTATGAAGTCAAGAAACAAAAGACCCAGTATTTGCTGAATTTTATCCGTTATCATTTTGTCGATGGTCTTGTGCCCATTGCGGGAACAAACATCCCCAATCGCGAGTATGAGACTGCAGCCCGTGACGCAAGCAATCACTTTGTGCGCTTGTTGCTCACTACCCATGGCTCAGACTTGGTAGTTACTACGGAAAACCAGAAGCAAGAAGCTCGGGCCATTACCCAGGATCCCAGTCTGTATAACATAATGACTCGCGACCTGATTGTGAATAATAAGGACTATACCAAGGCAACAGGCATCTCCGCTTCGTCGCGTGCTGTGCTGCATTTGGTGGACCATGCCCTGAATTACCAGAAGAAATAAAAACCACCGGACATGAATAGACTGAGAATTGCAATAACCTCCCTCGTGATGTGTGTGGCCACTGTTGTTATGGCCCAGAGGGAAACTATCGTGACAGGCCGAATCTGGTCCGACGATGAACCTGAGGGTATCATCAGCGCCTATGTCCATGAGGTGGACGGATATGGCCGTGTGTATGCATCGGCTGTGACAGACTTCAACGGAAACTTCTCCCTTGGTGTCAAGAACACCGATCACAAGTTGAAAGTAAGCTACATCTCCTATAAGACGCAAATGTTGAGCATCGGCAACAAACGCAAGTTTGACATCAAGATGCAGGACGAGAGTGTGCTGAAGGAGGTGGTGTTTACCCAATCCCGCTTTGTGGCAGGAGGCGGTCTGAGTATTCCTGAGCGTGAATATTCTGGTGCTATGCAGCGATTCAACACCAAGGAGCTGGAAGGTTTGTCTGTTGCCAGTATCGACGATGCTCTGCAGGGCCGTATCGCAGGTCTGGACATCGTGGCAAACAGCGGTGATGTGGGCAGTGGTACCAAGATGCGTATCCGTGGTGTTACTAGTATCAACAGTAACAACGAACCTCTGATTCTGCTCAATGATATTCCTTTTGAGAGTAATATCGAGGCTGGTTTTGATTTCAATACAGCCGATGAGGAACAGTTTGCCAACCTTCTGTGTATTAGCCCCGACGACATTGAGGAGATCACGGTTTTGAAGGATGGAGCAGCAGCGGCCATCTGGGGAAGCCGTGGTGCAAATGGTGTCATCAACATACGCACCAAGAAGGGAACAACAGGTCCCACTCGTGTCAGCTATTCTTATCGTTTGAGTGGCAACTACCAGCCCAAGGGCACCAAACTATTGAATGGTGACGACTATACCATGCTGATGAAGCAGGCCTATTTCAATCGTAACCAGGAGGATTGCAATATTCCCGAGTATAGCTACGACCGTGGTTCATTCATCAATGCCTATGGTTCTGCTACAGATTTCGAGAACTTCAACAACAACACCGACTGGGTGAAGGAGGTTTCGAAGTACGGATGGACCAACGACCACAACCTGAGTGTGAGCGGAGGTGGAGACAAGGCCAAGTTCCGTGCCTCGCTGGGTTATTATCGCCAGACTGGTACTATCATCAAGCAAGGCCTGAGCCGATACAACACCCGACTGAATCTGGAATATAATGTGTCGGATCGCCTCAAGTTTGAGACCGATTTTGCATTGACGTATACCGACAACGACAAGACGTATTATGACGGCAGTGACGATGGTCTGTTGTCTATTGCCTACAAGAAGATGCCTAATGTGAGCATCTTCCGACAGGATGCTCTTGGAAACGACACTCCCGAGTATTTCAACATCAACCAGAGTTCGCAGTTGAATGGTGACCAGAAGAACCTGCGTAACCCCGTCGCTCTGGGTCGATTGGCAAGTTACCAGCAGACCAGTATGCGCATTATGCCCACATTCCGTTTGCAGTATGACTTCATCGAGCCAACCAACGAGCAGAAGCTGCGTTACCAGGGTTATGTCAAGTTTGACTCGGAGAATGTCAAGGACAACAAATTCTTGCCTCGTGAACTGACAAGTGAAAACTGGAATAGTGGCAACGTCAACAAGTCCTATAATAAGGAAGCAGAGGCGATGACCATTTATACCGATCATAATATTACCTACCAGCCCAACTTGGGCGAGGATCACTCTTTGTTGCTCTATGGTGGTTGGCAGATGGATATGTCCCGCAGCAAGTACCAGGAGTTTGAGCGCTATGGACTGCCCTCGACCACAGGAGTGGATATGAATCTGGATGGACACATCAGTGCCTTTGGCAGTGCCAAGGGAGAAGGACGTAGCCAGGCATTCCTGTTGCGTGCTCACTATTTCCTGATGGACAGATACATCTTGGATGTCACTGCTCGTTGGGACGGAAGCAGCCGTTTTGGTTCCAACAATCGTTGGGGCTTCTTCCCCGCAGTTAGTACCAAGTGGCTTATCAGCAGCGAGAAGTGGATGGAAGACACCAAGAGCTGGTTGTCAGAGCTGGCCCTGCGTCTGGGATGGGGTGTCACCGGAAACCGTCCTGGCAGCGAGTATCTCCACTTTAGCCGTTACAATAGTTTCGGTTCTAGCTACATAGATATGACTGCAATCAAGCCCAGTAGCCTTCGCCTCAGCAATTTGAAGTGGGAGCGCTCTACCAGCTACAACTTGGGTGTGGATGTGAGTCTGTTCAACAGCCGTTATCGTTTGGTCGGTAATATATACCATCGTAGCACGGATGATTTGTTGTTCAGCAACCAGAGCATCCCTTCAAGCACTGGATTTGGTAGTCTGAGTTACATCAATGCAGGAACCATGGACAACAATGGTTGGGAGTTGGAATTCCACACCAGCAACATGGTCAAGCGCGGCCCTTGGACCTTGGATGTCAGTGTCAATCTGTCTAACTACCGCAACACAATCAAGAGTCTGAATGAGAATGTCCTCAATGGCTATAATCCCGATTTCTCTTTCACCAATGGTTCGTACCTCAGTCGTCTGCAGATAGGCAACTCGTTTGGTTCTATCTATGGATTCCGTTATCTGGGTGTTTATCAGTATGACAAGTACCAGCCCAACAATCCCACGGCAACCTGTCCTATCGTACGAGATGCCAATGGTAATGCAGTGCTGGATAGCCGCAATCAGACGGTGCCTGTCTATTTCGCTTACGGTACTTCCTCGGCTTATCAGTTCCGTGGTGGAGACGCCATCTACGAGGATATTAATAATGATGGTACCATCGACGAATTGGATATTGTCTACCTCGGTAACTCCAATCCCAAGTTTGATGGTGGATTCGGTGCAACATTGCGCTACAAGCGATTCAGCCTCAACACATTCTTCAATTTCCGTGTAGGCAGCAAGATTGTCAACTATGCTCGCATGTACGAGGAGAATATGTATAGTACCAACAACCAGAGTATAGCTGTCAACTGGCGTTGGCGTAAGGATGGTGATATGACCGAGATGCCTCGTGCCCTGTATCAGTATGGTTACAACTGGTTGGCTAGTGACCGTTATGTCGAGAGTGGTTCGTTCCTGCGTCTCAAGCAGATGACGCTGATGTACAGCTTTGACCCCAAGCGCATTAAGAAGGCTCACATGACCACCCTGAACCTCTCTTGCACGCTCAACAATATGTTGACTCTGACCAAGTACACAGGAGCCGACCCCGAGGTGTCTGTCAATCGCACTGGCATAGCTGGTGACAACAACCGCACCCCTCGTGCTCGTTATTTCACCTTTAACGTAACTGTAGGATTCTAATGAAAACGCGAAACACTATGATAAAGAAATTGTTCCAATGCGTGCTCTGTATGCTGGCCATGGTCAGTCTGGGCAGTTGTGACGACTGGTTCAACATCACGCCCAAGAGCGAGATGGTGGGCGAGGACTTCTGGAAGGACAAAACTGATGTGCAGAGTGCAGTCAGTTCATGTTATCGTGCCATGTGTGAGAGCGGATTCGTCAAGCGACTGATTGTCTGGGGAGAACTTCGCTCGGACAATGTCGTGCCTGGCCCTAGCAGTGAGACCGATCTCACCCTGGTTCTCAATGCAAGTATTGCTCCTTCTAACTCATACGCAGGATGGGGTGAGGTTTACCAGGTCATCAATTATTGCAACACTGTGATAGAGAAGGCACCTGAGGTGAAGCCTGTAGATCCCAACTTTAGCCAAGCCGAGTTGGACCAGTATCTGGCCGAGGCTAGTGTTATTCGTGCATTTTGCTATTTCACCTTGGTGCGCACATTCAACAATGTGCCTTATATTGATAAGCCCTATCTCGATGACACTCGCGAGTACAATGTTCCTCAGTCTTCGGCCGAGGAGATCCTGGGTAAGTTGATAGCAGACTTGCACCAGTACGAGGACAAGGTAGTCAAGGTCTACAACTCGAACATTGTGTACACACGTGGTCGTGTGACTCAGAAGGCACTTTGGGCTCTGATGGCCGACATGTACCTGTGGTTGCAGGATTATGAGCATTGCGTGACCTATTGCGACAAGATTCTGAATGAGAACAGCACCAATCCCCTGTCTATGGTTCCTGCTTCCACCTATTATAATAAGGTATTCTTCCAGGGCAACAGTGACGAGAGCATCTGGGAGCTGGAGTTTGACAACAACACCCACAATGGTGCGGTCAATGACATGTATGGCAGCAACAACAACGATCCCAAACTTTGTTGCAGCGATCTCAGCGAGTTGCGTGGCATGGACTTCATGCGCGTCACCAATAAGGTTGCCCATGATTACCGAGGGGTACACAGCTACATCCTCTCGAGCGGAAGTTATCGCATTCGTAAGTATGTGGCCAACTTGAATCTGCGAGGTGACCTGGCCAGCATCCGTGCCAATGACTTTACCTGGGGCAATGGATACAGCAACTGGATATTCTACCGTTTGGCAGATGCCTACCTCATGAAGGCCGAGGCTCTGGTGGAAATGGGTCGCCTGGACGAGGCATACAAGTGCGTGTGCAAGACGTATGACCGAGCCAATCCCGATTTGGACGAGGGCACCCTCGAGGCTCCTGCCAACCAGTTCGATGCTCGCAACTTGGTCTTTGACGAACGTCAGCGCGAGTTCTTGTTCGAGGGTAAGCGATATTTCGACCTCGTTCGTCGTATGCGCCGAGAGGGTAGCACCAGTGCCACAGTCTACGAGTATCTCATCCAGAAGTATGTACTCATGTCGCTGGATCAGAATACTGTGCTGAGCAAGATCAATGACATCGATGCCATCTATATGCCCATCCACGAGAACGAGATAAAACTCAATACTAGCCTCGTACAGAATCGTTTCTACGAGCGTTCAACTGATATTGTGAAAAAATAAGCGCCATGAAGATAAAGTATTATTTGTTGTTGGCCCTTGTGGCCGTGTTGGGTTTGACCAGCTGTAACAGCGACAACATCGATGCGGATGCCATGTACACCTTTACGGGTGAGACCGTGTATTCGTTCTGCGCCAAGACACCCGAGCTGCAGAAGTTTGCCGATTTGCTGGACCGCACCGAGCAGAAGACCTTTTTCAGCCTTTATGGCCATTATACCACGTTTGCTCCCACCAACGAGGCCATCGATGCCTATCTGGCAAAGAAGGGGCTCAATTTCGACGAGTTGACTCGTGAGCAGATGCTCAAGATTGTGTACAACAGCACTATCAAGGCTGGCGACAAGGCCATCCTGAGCAAGGATTTCATCGAGGGTGCATTGCCCAATGAGAGCCTGAGCGACCGATGGATCGTGCTTTCCTTTGGCGTCAATGAACAGAGTGAACGAGAAATCTATGTCAACAAGCACAGTACAATTGTCAGTCTTGACAACGAGGTGCACAACGGCGTGGTACATGTTGTCAACAGTGTTGTGGAGCCCAGTGAAGAGACCCTTCTGGGTGTGCTCCAGCAGCAGGACAATTTCAAGCTGTGGTCTCTCGCTTACGAGGCTAGTGGCATGGACAAGGGCATGAACGCGCTCTATGATTCCACCTATGTGTCGCCTTATCCCTTGGGATATGTGATGATCGACGGTTGGACATTCCGTGTTCCCGACAAGAGCAAGTTGGGCTGGACCATGTTCTGCGAGCCCGACTCCCTGTTGGCCGAATACGGAGCTACGGACCTGCCTTCTCTCGAGCGCCTTGCCGAGCAGTATTATGGCAGCAAGGACTTGGGTAAGTACAACAGCGAGGAGAATCCCTTGCACAAGTTTGTTGCTTACCACATCCTCAATCGACAGATGAGTACCCGCAATTTCCTGTACGTGGGTGTCAAGACTGCCGATACCTACCAGGACAAGCGCTTCCAGTACTACGAGACTATGCTGACCAACCGTCTCATCGAGATTCGAGCCGGCAATCGCATCAACACCCGTAAGAATGGTAAGCATGTGGGTCTGATAGAGAGCCAGAGCAACATAGATGCCGTCAATGGCTTCATCCACACCATCAAGGACCTGATGGTCTATGACGAGGATATCATGCGCAACGATGTTCTGCACAAGCGCATTCGCTTCGACTTTTATGACATTCCCCCTCACTTTGTCAACAACAACATCCGCTGGCAGTGCGACAAGATACAGGGCTACAACGGTTTCAGCTGTACCCCCGATTTCTGTGGAGACTATTTGAAGTTCAATGATGTGGCTACCTTGAAGTTCTGGGCTAGCGATGGTTGGACATGCATGTGTGGTGACGAGGTGGTCTTCAAGGGCTGGTACGACTGCACCTGGCGTATGTTGCCCGTGCCTCCTGGCAATTGGGAGATTCGTCTCGGATACACCTCTGCCTGGTGGCGTGGAATCGGTCAGTTGTTTATTGACGGTCAGATTGCCGGCATCCCCAAGGACCTGAGCATCGATGGAACCGATCCTCGTGTAGGTTGGGTTGCTGATGACCAGACACCCGATGATGGTATTGAGAACGACAAGCTCATGCGTAACCATGGTTACATGAAGTATCCCAACAGCATCGCCTATGGAGGTTCGGCCACTACTCGCGATATCGCAAGTTGTCTGCGCATCATCATCGGTCAGTATCACTTCGACGAGTACGGTCCTCACTATTTCCGCGCCAAGAACGTGCAGCGCGAGGACCGCGAGTTGACCATCGACTTCCTGGAGTACATCCCCGTGGATATGATACGTGACGAGGACCGAGAATAATCTTGAAATCTACTGACTTATGAGATATACCTATATCACCCTGGCTTTGGCAGCCGTTACACTCGTTTCTTGCAACGACAAGTGGGACGAGCATTACGGCCGTCCTGATGATGCGCCTAGCATCTCGCTGATGGAGATGATAGCTCAGCGCAGCGATCTGTCCATCTTTGCTCAGTGTGTTCGCCAGACCGGAGCCGACGAGCTGCTGTCTAGCACCACCACGTCCACTGTTTGGGCTCCCAACAACGACGCCTTGTCGGAGTTGGATCTTACCGATAGCGCGGCAGTCCAGCGTGTTGTCAGCAACCACATTGCGCCCTACAGCTATCCCTCGGCCACTGCATCGGATGTGGCAGTGGCCATGCTCAATGGCAAGAGTATGCACTATACGTCGCAAGGTGTCTTCAATGGCAATCCCATCTCCCAGGCCGACAACCGAGCCGAGAATGGTATTCTCCACGTCATGAGCACACAGATACCTTACCAATACAATCTGCGCGAATACTTGGAGACCCACGATGACTACTCTCATCTGCGCGAGTTTATCCAGCGATTTGACGAGGTGCGTTTCGATGCTCAGGCCAGCACGCTCTATGATTCAGTGTTTGTCAATTACAATCGTCTGTTGCAAGACCATCACTATGGCATTGGCTACATCCACGACGAGGATTCTGCCTACACCATGGTCCTCCCCAACAATGCGGCTTGGGACGCAGCAGTCGAGCGCTTGGCCCCTTATCATCTGGTTTACAACAAGGATGCGGCCATAGCCGATTCCATTCAGCAGGTGCAGACCCGACTGGACATTGTCAACCATCTCGTGATGCGTGGCCGTATTGCAGATCCTGCCACTCAGGATTCGCTGCTCACCACGCGTGGCGGAATCATTCGTGATGCTCAGAACTATCTGGGTTCTTACGAGAGGGAAGAGGCCAGCAATGGCATGATGTATCTGGCCCAGGACCAGTTGGTCATGGACGACAGTTGCACCTGGAATCCCGTGATTGTGGTCGAGGCCGAGGACATCGACTCCCGCACCACGGTGCCTGGTAGTACGGCTTATATTCGCACCACGGATGCCAACAGCGCTGTGCAGGGAGTATCCCGAAACAGTTATCTCGAGGTAACCAGCTCCAGCCTGGATGGAGGTATCACCTTCAACATCCTGGGCGTCTTGGCAGGCAAGTACGACATCTACTGCGACTTCATTGCTCCCGAGATCAGTGGCGCAGCCCTGGCTGCCGAGCAGACTCGTGTGCAGTTCCAGTTGCGTTATCAGCAGGCCAATGGCTCGACCAAGACCGTCAATGTCAACAGTAAGAAGGACGACGCCCTGCTGGTAGGCGGTGAGGACAGCCACGGCATCATCCCTGTCCTGGCCTACAAAGCTCAGGAGTTCCCCGTGTCCAACCAGTTTGACAACATGTGGTTTGCCGACCCCAACAACAATCCTGCCGATGCCAAGGCCACGGTGACACTTCAGGTAAAGACCAATGTGGGAACCACCGAATTGGGAAAGACACTGATGCGTCGTTTCCGTCTGGACAAGATACGTTTTGTACCCGTGACCGAGTGATTTCACCTCTTGCAATCCACAGCAAACTACTCAGAAAATGAAAAGACATATCTATATTTTATCCATGACCCTGGCAATGGTGCTTTCTAGCCTCCATGCCTATGCTCAGCACGAGGTGCAGGGTCGTGTTGTCAATTCTGCCACAGGACAAGGCTTTGCTGGTGTCAGCATCACCTCTCCTGGACTGCGCGTTAGTGCCATGACAGACGAAGATGGCCGATTCACCATCTCGTTGCCATCCTTGCAGATACCTCTCGAGGTGGTGGCCCCTGGCTTTGCTCACCAGCTTGTGCCTGTCCAGGGTCGTCAGGAGTTGGTCATCCACATTGCTCGCAAGGGTGGTGCCAATTATTATGACCAGGGCATAGACACGCATCAGGCAGTGGCCACCACGGGTTCTCTGCAAGAGGGATCCATCACCGTGCTCGACGACCTCACCTCCACGCTTCTGGGTCAGGTGCAGACGACACGCCGCAGCGGTGAGCCTGGTGCTAGTGCCACACTGTATGTTCGTGGTGTCAATAGTCTCAACCTCACCACCCAGCCCCTGTATGTAGTCGATGGTGTTATCTGGCAGCAGCAGGAGGAACTGGGCTGTTCGGTAGATGGCTATCGCAATGACCCTCTCACTCTGCTGGATCCTGCAGACATCGAGAGCGTGCAGGTGCTCAAGAACGGAAGTGCCATCTGGGGCGCAAAGGGTGCCAATGGCGTAGTGCTCATCACCACCAAGCGTGGTCGTGAGCAGGCCACTCGCATCGAGGCCAATATCTCTATGGGCCTGCAGACCCCCTTTACCACCATCCCCGTGATGGGAGCTGCCGACTATCGTCGCTATGCTACAGGTCTGATGGGCACAATGGACAAGGCAGAGGCCCAGAAGTTCCTTTTCACCCAGGACGATCCTACCAAGTCGTATTACAACGACACACACAACCGCACCGACTGGGTAGACCAGATCACTCGTCCCTCGTTTATCCAGAATTATGGCATTTCCGTGAGCGGTGGTGACAATATTGCCCTCTACCGTTTCTCCCTGGGTTTTGCCCAGAACGATGGAAATATCGACGGCACTCGTTTCAATCGACTCAATGTCCGATTCAATTCCGACATCAATTTCACCGACCATTTCAATGTGATGGCCGACATTGCTTACAGCCAGACCAACCGTCGTACAGCATTTGAGGGCCTGGATGGAGTACGTTCTCCCTATCTCATTGCCTTGCAGAAGTCACCCCTCTATGGTCCTTACCAGTACAACCTGGACGGCTCTCTCAGCAAGCGACTCAGCGACACCGACGAGTTGGGTGTAGGCAACCCCCTGCAATTGACCGGAGACAATCTCCCCAGTCTGGGCAAGTACCGTTTCAATCTCAATCTGCGTCCTACCTATCGCTTTACCGACAAGTGGGCACTCACCGGACTGTTTGGCTTCACATGGGACAAGACCAACGAAGACCTGTTCCTTCGCGACACAGGTCTGGCCGAGGAGGAACTGGTCAATGAGCAGGGCGAGATCTATGCGATCGGTCGAAACCAGGTTCGCAACTACATGGCTCGTCATGGCGCGCTTTCGGGCGATGCCCATCTGAGCTATCACCCCTTGCAGGACTGGCACCACGATCTGCAGTTGATGTTGGGAGGTCGATTCTACCAGGTCTACAACCGCTACAACTACGGTTTGGGCTACAACACCGGCAGTGACTACATCCGCGTGCTGGGCAGCACATCCAGCGATCTGCGTTACCCCGACGGTTTCGAGTACAAGGACCGCAATGGCGCTTGGTATTTCCAGGGCACCTATGATTTCATGCACCGATTCTATCTCGATGCCCAACTCTCCCTGGAGAGCAGCAACCGTTTTGGCAACAAGGCCGATGGACTCAGCATAGGCCATGTTTCATGGGCCTTGTCACCCTCTATCCAGGGTGCCTGGGTAATGAGCAACGAGAAATGGATGAAGAATAGTGGTATCGACCACATGCAATGGAGAGTGGGCTACACCCAGTCAGTCAATGACAATCTGCCCTTGTTTGCCACCCGCAACTACTTCAGCAGCGCAGTCTTGGCGCGTGATGCTCAGGGTCTTGTGCTCAAGCACGTGGGCAATCCCGAGTTGAAGTGGGAGACCACCGGTCGTTTTGATCTGGGCTTCGACCTCAGCACGCTCCACAACCGCCTCTCCGTGCATGCCGACTATTACCGCAATGTCACGCGTGACCTGGTGGTGCAGAAGTCGCTGAGCAACCTTTCTGGTGTGGAGAATTACTGGACCAACGACGGCACCCTGCACAACGAGGGCTTCGAGGTGGCCGTCCAGGGTCGTGTGGTAGAGCACCGCGACTGGCGACTCGATATGGGCTTCCAGATAGGTCATAATGTCAACCGGGTTACGCATCTGGGCACGGGCAGTTATGTCACCCAGTATGGCGATGCTCAGGTTCTCACCGAGGAGGGCGCTCCTGTAGGTCGATTCTATGGATTCCGCACCAATGGCGTCTACAGCACCTCGGCCGAGGCTGCTGCCGATGGTCTCTCTATCCAGAATGCTAGTGGTCATCTGACTCCCTTTGGCGCAGGTGATGTGCGTTTTGTCGACCAGGATGGTGATGGCATCATCTCCGATGCTGACCGTACCGTCATCGGTGACCCCAATCCCGACTTCTTTGGCAACATGTCCTTCCGCTTGAGTTATGCTCGTTGGGCACTCGAGGGCATCTTCA
The DNA here is from genome assembly GCA_045600505.1 of Bacteroidaceae bacterium. Lineage (GTDB taxonomy): Bacteria > Bacteroidota > Bacteroidia > Bacteroidales > Bacteroidaceae > Physcousia. Next base: position 27,710 of record JAZRYA010000095.1, on the reverse strand, counting down.
CCTATTCCTACGGTGGCGAGGCATACAATGCCATGCGTGCCACCCTCGAGTCAGGAAAGAGCCTGGCCAACCAGAGCACAGCCTTGTTGGGCCGCTGGACAGCCGAGGGTCAGCAGACCGATGTTCCCCGTGCCACCTATGGTGACCCCATGGGCAACGGACGCTTCAGCGACCGATGGATCGAGTCTACCTCTTATCTCCGGTTCCAGCGTCTCCAGTTGAGCTACGATGTGCCCTTGCGTCGTCATTTCCTGCAGGGAGTGAACCTGTGGGCAGCGGTCAATGACATTTTCACCGTCACGCCTTACTTGGGTGCCGACCCCACCTTCTCGTTCAGCACCCGGGGCCTCTATCAGGGCATCGACCTGGGTCTTACCCCCCAGAGCCGCAGTTATATGATCGGTGTTAAGTTCAACCTCTAAAGTCTCTATCACGATGAAAAAGATATTTTATCCCATTCTCCTGTTCTCGGCTCTCTTTCTGGGCTCTTGCCAGGATATCTTCGAGACGGGTTCCTCTAGTGTGATTTTCGAGGAGGACAACCAGCTTCACTCCACCTCCGACTCGCTCTATTCCGTGCTGGGAATCCTGTCCCAGGTCAGTCGACTGGGCGAGCGATATGTGCTCACGGGTGAACTGCGAGGCGACCTGATGTCTGCTACCAGCGATGCGCCTCTTGCCATGCAGGCCCTAGGCGAATTGCAGTTGACGGAAGACAATCCGTATTGCAACCTCACAGACTATTATGCCGTCATCAACAACTGCAACTATGCGCTCACGCACATGGACACCACCCTCACGTCCTATCAGACTCGTGTGATGGTCCCCGAGTGGGTTGCCATTCGTGCCCTGCGTGCGTGGACGTATTGGCAGGTGGCCCTGCTGGCAGGCGAGGTCCATTGGATGACAGAGCCCATCATGAGCGTCCAGGAGGGTATGAAGGACTATCCTGTGCTCGACCAGGACCAGTTGGCCCAGGTGCTTGTCGAAGAGCTCAAGCCCTACATCCGAGTACGTCAGTTGGACTATGGAACCATCGATTCCTACAGCTCCACCCGCTTCTTCGTTCCTGTCGAGATGCTTCTGGGCGACTTGTACCTCTTCCTCAATGATTATGAGCATGCAGCCGAGTCGTACTACAATGTCATCGACCGCCAATCGTTGACCATCACCTCGGGTTACATGAGCCGCTGGAACAGCATCACGCGTGGCGACGCCAATATGGGGCATGGCGACTCGTATATGGGCGAACTCCTGATGGGTCTGCCCTATAGCAGCAAGCCCGATGACTATCATCCCTTGCTGGTACGCTACAGCTACAACGACGTCCCCAGCATCGTCCCCAGCAGCACCTATATGCACCAGATGGAGGAGTGTGCTCATTATTATGGCGAGACCAACAACACCCAGGTGCAGGGCTATTTCCAGGGCGACTTGCGTGCCTATGGCACTTCGGCCACGGGAGGCAACTATCGTTGTGCCGTCACTCATGAGACCCTCAATGAGCGCGAGGGAGGCACCTACATCTACAAGTTTATGCGTGCCACAGGTTCCACCTCATCGGGCTACGATCCCCAGAATCAGGCCATCCAGGGGCAGCTCATCTTCACTCGCATGGTCCCCGTCTACCGCACCCCTCACGTCTATCTGCGACTCGCCGAGGCCCTCAATCGCATGGGACGTCCCACACTGGCATTTGCCACCCTCAAGTATGGCCTCAATGGCAACACCCTGGGCGATACCTTGCGCGTCAATGCCGACGAGGTCACCTATCCCTACAGCGAGTTTACCCGCAGCCAGTACAATGGCAATGTGGGCACAGCCACCCGTGGTCGCGGTGTGGCCATCCCCTATGACACAGACAGTTATCTGATTCCCGAGTTGCCCACCCAGTCCGACTCCATTCTCTATGTCGAGAACTGCATCCTCGACGAGATGGCAGCCGAGACGGCCTTCGAGGGCAACCGCTTCTTCGACCTGTTGCGTGTGGCTCGTCATCGCGACGAATATCCCGCCTTCATGGCCGACCGCGTATCCCAGCGATTCCCAGACCCCGCTTCTGCTCGTCAGCGACTGCTGCGTCCCGAGGCCTGGTACACTAGATAGTATTGTTATTCAAGTTTCGCAAGTTGAAACTTGCTTGCTTGAATGGAGTTAACAGGAGTTATCGGGAGTTAATTCGCTTCGCTCATGGAGTCAACGGACGAATTTATTAGACAAATAGTATCGTCCTGAGCGACCAGAGGGAGCGATAACTCCTCGAGCGAAGCGAGTAAACTCCATGAAATAAACTCCCTTTTACTCCCATCAAGTTGAGCTTGCGAAACTTGAATATTGTTATAAGTTAGTTTTGGTTAGTAATGTGTAACTGTTAGTTGCACGGGTAAAATGTTCGGAAAGAGGCTCCTCGTGATGAGGCGCCTCTTTTTTATTATTTTTCCAGACTATCTTTTGCGTGGGTGCCACATTTTGTATAACTTTGTCCGTCAAATGCATAATTTTCGAGCTTTATGAACAAGAAATACCTACTTTTTGCCCTCTTCCTGTGCCTGGTTGCCGTGTTCCAGGCTTCTGCTTTTGACAAGAAGACCTACTATGCCCGTGCCAATGGCAAGAAGGGACAGGCCCTGAAGACAGAGCTGTGTGCCATCATCGGCGACCACAACAGTATCGGTTACGACGGACTGTGGACCTGCTTCGAGAGCACCGATGCTCGTGCCGACGGCAAGGTGTGGGACATGTACAGCAATATCACCAACTTCAATTTCCGCAACGATCGTGCTGGCAACTACAGCAAGGAGGGCGATGTCTACAATCGCGAGCACTCCTTCCCCAAGAGCTGGTTCAACGACGGCAAACCCATGTATTCCGATCTCTACCATCTCTATCCCACCGATGGTTACATCAATGGCATGCGCAGCAACTACTGCTTTGGCGAGGTAGGTTCTGTCGACAAGCAGAGTGCCAACGGATTCAGCAAGCGTGGTGCTCCCACCAGCGAGCTGCGCGCCAATGGTTGCCGCGAGAGCATCGTCTTCGAGCCCAACGATGAGTACAAGGGCGACTTTGCGCGTTCCTATTTCTATATGCTCACCCGTTACGAGAAGCAGATCTCGGGGTGGGATAGTGGTATGCTCGACGGCCGTTCTTATCCCGGCTTCACATCTTGGGCCACCACCATGCTCCTCGACTGGAGCCAGCGCGACGAGGTCTCGCAGAAGGAGACCGACCGCATAGAGGCCGTCTACAGCTTCCAGAACAACCGCAACCCCTTCATCGACTATCCCGGTCTCGAGGAATACATCTGGGGCGAGTGGCAGGATGTCGCTTTCTCTGTCGACAATTACCTCAATCCTCGTGAGAATGACAACCCCGGTGGTGGCACTGGCGGTGAAGGCGGTGAAGGTGGCGAGACTGGCGGCGAGACTGGTGGAGAAACCGGTGGTGAGACCGGTGGAGAGACCGGTGGCGACGTCACCCCTGGCGCCCTCATCTGGTACGATTCATTCAATGCCTGCGAGGGGCAGGGCGGCAACGACGGCAAGTGGAGTGGCATCAGCGTTACTCCCGAGCCTCAGTGTGACCTGAGTGGCTGGAAGTATGACGTCTGCTACGGTGCCAGCCAGTGCCTTCGTCTGGGCACGGGCAGCAAGAAGGGTTCCATCACCACCCCCGCTTTTGGCAGTGCAGGAGATTTTGTCCTCACGTTCGATGCCGGTGCCTGGGGTTCCGATGGCACCACGCTGCATGTTGCCGTCAATGGTGGCGGCACTACCGCTGCAGAGACCGTGGAGATGCAGAATGGCAAGTTCACCACCTATCAGGTTATCGTCCGTTCTGCCAGTGCATCTACCACCGTCACGTTGTCGGGTGCTGGCAAGAACTGCCGTTTCTTCCTCGACGAGGTAAAGTTGAATTCCTACGTCGAGCCAGTCGACGAGATTGCAGATCTCCGTCTCGCCAGTCGCAGTCCCATCTACGACCTCTCTGGCCGTCGTGTAGCCACTATCACCCGTCCTGGCATCTACATCGTAGGTGGGAAGAAGATAGCCGTCAATCGCTGATTTAGAAAGCCCCTTTTCCCATCCCTTTCCCCCTTTCGGGGCCGTCGAGCTAAACCTTCTTCGGCTCCACTGCGTTGCGCTCAGAATGACGGGACACGGTGCCAGAGGACTACGTAAAAACTCTGTGGTCTCTGTGGAGGACTCCGTCAGGACCTGTATCCTATGCGGCTGGTGTGGCCGCTCCGGGGTCCTTCCCCAAATCGCTCGTCAGCGATTTGCTGTGTGAAAAATTATGAATTATGAATTCAGAATTATGAATTAAAAAGAGTATATGTCTTAGTCGATTACTGTACTCTAAATGCCCGGGATAACTACTCTTTTTGGCTAGAAAAAGTAGAATAGAGTACATGTGATGACCAGGAGGATAACTCGTAATTGGAGAACCCCTACACTCAGTTATACAGAAGGAATCAAAATATTGTCCACTTTCGTGTCAGCGGAAGGGTGTTAAGGTTCTCCTAAATACTTGTATATCAGCGCAATCTTACGCCGTGAAAAATATTTTGCATTTTTAGAATATCCACCTTTTTTCAGCGCATTCCAGAGTGGTGTGCAGGTGCGTATCCACCGGCTAAACCTCTTCAACGCGCTGTTAATAGTTACTCCAGGTGCATAGGCCAGGGCGATTGTCGACTTGGGCACAAGGCCCGATTGCTTTTTTGATCTGCTCATAGATGTGTGTTCAAAATAACTGTCAGAATTGTCAGACATCGCAGGGACAGTTTCTGCGGTGCTATACTATTATACAGAGAATCTTCGTTTTTTACATTTCTCATTCCAAAAAAATCTGCTTTGATGCGTTTTCTGACAGTTCTGACAGATTGGACAGATAGAATGCGCACACACATTGGCGGCAAGCAAGAGTTGAACATGAAATTCTAATATATATATATTAGACCTATTTTCAGTGTTGGAGCGTGCCCAAAATAACTGTCAGAACTGTCAGAACTGTCCTCGTTTTGAAAGAACTTCTTGAGGAGTTTGTGAGGAGTTTTGTGCAATGTTCTATCTGCATGGAAGTGATTTCTATGATCTTTGTTGCAATATAGACAGTAACAGGCGTGAATATGGACTGACATTTTATAATTTGTAGTGTGACAATTGCCAAAATTTTGCGATTTTGTGGTAAATGACGGGTAATTTTGCCTATTATGCTATCTGGACATTGCAATAGGTGAGTATGTCCTCACTTTTTAGCAATATTATTAGTACGCATGAGCAAATAATACTAATTTTGTAATGTCGAAACGGTTTGAGTAGTGCTTAAGCCGCATGACTAAAAGTTTTTTAATATTTCTCTACTTCGAAGGATTCGCTGTGAAGCGAGTCCTTTTTTTTGTGTTTTACTGGGCAAAATCTCTCGTATAGGCGCCAAAATTGCATTTTTTGCGCAAATAGTGATAAAATAATGGTAAAATCCTAATGCTGGAAATGTGACAAAAAATGGTAATGTCACATCACAATTTAACAATTTTGACGCAAAATTGCTAAAATGTTACCTATATTATTCTGTTTTTGACCTGGATGTGCTAAAAATGTTTCATTTGCCAATTTATTGGTCTGCTGTTGTTTATTTTTGCCCGAGAAAGGGTGTATATGGAATCTTTTTCTTAATTTTGTAGTGAAATGACCTAATACAACATGAAACGAACCACAATTCTGCTGCTTTTCTTAGCGTTGGCACTTGCGCAGTGTGCCCTGGCACAGCGTAAGATGGAGTACACCCCCTCGCCCCTTTCCATTGCCAAGTGGAACAATCCCGGCAATCTCAACCCCATCCTGCCCGGTTATTTTGCCGATCCCACCATTCGTAAGTTTGGCGATACCTATTATATATATGCCACCACCGATGGCACTGGCACTGGCTATGGTCCTGCCCAGGTGTGGGTGAGCAAGGACTTCCGGAACTGGAAGAACGTGATCCTCAACTGGCCCACTACCGAGGTAGTGTGGGCACCCGATGTGGTGCAGATGCCTGACGGTAGATTCCGTTACTACTATTGCGAGCCCTGCAACATCAATGTGGGTGAGAGCGACACCCCGCTGGGCCCCTGGCAGAACATCTTGGGCAAGAGCGATGCCCAGCTGGTGCCCGACCGCTATGTACACAACGCCATCACGCTCGATCCCCAGCTGTTCCGTGACGACGATGGGCGAGAGTACCTCTACTTCACGACATGGGGCATCTATGACGGATTTGGTTGCGGCGTGGCTCGGCTCAATCCCAACTATGATGGCAAGAACCGGGTGGATGCCCGCGGGTGGAACGAGAATACTCCACACCCCATAGCAGCCGACGATTTCTTTGACGAGAAGCGATTGATCCCCAATACCGAGCTGAAGGACATCTTTGAGGCACCTTTTGTGTTCAAGCGCAAGGGGATTTATTACTTCACCTACTCGTCGGGCAGTTGCCACACCGACACCTATCGCGTGCAATACGCCATCTCCAAGGTGGGTCCTATGGGCCCCTTTGAGTACAAGGGCGAACTGCTCACCACCAACTATGACGGCACGGTGCACGGACCTGGCCACCACAGCATACTGCAAGACGGCAAGGACTACTACATCGTCTACCACCGTCATGATATAGCCAAGGCCATCCACGGATTTAATCGCCAGGTGTGCATCGACAAACTGGAGTTTAACAAGGATGGTTCCATCCGTCCTGTAGTGCCCACACACGACGGTGTGTTGCCTGCCTCGCTGGTCAAGAAGAAGACACGCACAGCGCCGAACCTGGCTTACCTGAAGCCCGTGAGCTGCTCGTCGTACTACAGCGATATGTTTGGCCCTGAGAAGGTGGTGGACGACAACAATGCCACGCTGTGGAAGGCAGACCGCTATCCCAACATGTACCGCGGACTGAATCCCCAGCGCGAGGAGTGGGTGCAGATAGACCTGGGCGAGGTGATGGATTTCAACCAAGTGTGGACCCAGTTTGAGTATGCCACCTTCTTCTACCAATACCGCATCCTCATCAGCGACGACGGCGAGATGTGGCACACCTATGCCGACCGCAGGGACAACACCACGGCCGGATCGCCCATGATAGATGCTGGCGAGGCCCGGGCCCGATATATCCGCATCTGCATCAGCGACACGCAGAAGAACGGTCATTTTGCTGCAATCTGGAACGTCAAGGTGTTCTGTGCCAACGAGAAGGACGATCCCCGACTGCTGTTGCCCAACACCGACGACATCGACCTGAGTGCCGTGGAGGCGGGGTATCCTCGTCTGCACCTGAAGGACGTGGAGCCCGAGGAGCGTCAAGCTGCCTATAACCGAGGTTTCCGCGTGGTGGACATCAATGCCGATGACTATGGACAGGGCCGTATCACCCACATCCGCCAGATCATGAACCGCTGTGGAGGTCAGTTTGAGGGCGGTGACGTGATCGTGGAGATCAAGAAGGGCAAATATGCCTTCTACTTTGATGGCGAACAAGCCCTGCAGGGCACGTTTGGTCTGCCCAAGACCATGACCTACAATGCGCCATACACCATGTGTGCCTGGGTGCTCAATCCCCAAGTGGGAGGCATCGAGACCCTGGCCGAGTTTACCCAGCGACGCAACGACCTGGCAACCATCGAGTTCCGACAGGGCACAGACCCCCAGAACGGACTAGCTGCACACAATGCCTCGTTTGAGAACTTCGGCTGCCCCCAGCAGTGCCGAGAAGGGGAGGGCGAGTGGCAGTTCTGGGCCGTCAGCTACGACGGATACATGGAACGCGTCTACTGCAACGGCAAGTTGGTGCGTGAGAAAAACAGTTTCCTGATGATCCGTCCCGAGGGCAACATCACGCTGGGTGCCTCGATGGACGGAGGCAACAAGTTCAGCGGCTACATCCACAGCCTCCGCTTCTGGGATCGTGGCATGAGCGGCAGTGAGCTGGAGGACCTGATGAACGAGAAGAGCGACACCGAGGACCGTATTGCCTTTGATGAAAAGGACCTGCAGCTGGGTGTGGAAGTGTTTGCACCAGACTACATCCGCATGAGCGTCACTGACCGCAAGGGAGAGCCCTTGCGCACTGGGTTGCTCACTGTCTCGTATGACATCGTGCCTGGCAAGGCCCCTGGCACGCGCCTCTGCCGTGCCACCATCACCGATGACGAGGGCATCATCAACAAGACGCTCGAGCGAACGGTGACTGTAGATCCAGCCCAGTTTGTCATCCGTGAGCATGCCGAGCCTATCCGCCTCGCTGGCAGTGGCCCCAACTTCAACGACGACCCCACCCATCAAGGTGCTCGCGTGCTGGAGGAGGTGACGGGAGACTTTATCGTGCAGGCCCGGGTGTCGGACTTCGATGGCGTAGCCACGCACAATGTTCCCGCCTACAACGAGGCAGGAATCATCTTGCTGGAGAATGACCACAGCTTTATCCAAAACGGAATCTTCCCCCTCTACAACTGCGGAAACATGCTCACCCAGGTGCGTCGTGGCCGTCCTCAGTTCCCCGTGAACAATGGGTATGATTACGACCCATACGTACAGTTGCAACGCCAGGGCGACCTTGTCTATGCTCGTCGCAGCCGCGATGGCGTCACATGGGTGGATATGCCAGGGTCACCCCTCCGTGTCTCGGCTGCCACCTTGCAGGTGGGTGTGTATCAGACGACCTATACGGATCATGAGTCCTGGGCCGAGGTGCGTGACTTCCGTCTCGTCCAGAAGAAATAAAAAACACCACGCTTGTTAGGCGTGGTGCTATGAATCGATAGTGTTTCTCGGATTATCCTAACAGGCAGCGCTTCCACTGAGCGTAGGCTGCCTTGTACTCGGCCTCGTGAGCGGTGTCGGGCTCCTCGGTGCCGATGATACGCAGTGTGCTGAAGGCCTCGTCATAGTCCTTGTAGATGCCTGCGCCGATACCTGCGCCACGAGCTGCACCAGCAGCACCGTCGGTGTCGTAGAGGTGGATGGTGGCACCTGTGACACTAGCCAATGTGCGACGGAAGAGAGGACTCAGGAACATGTTGGCGTGACCTGCCTTGATGCTGGCAATCTCCAGCCCCATCTCCTTCATGATCTCCATGCCATAGGCAAAGGAGAAGACGATACCCTCCTGAGCTGCACGCAAGAGGTGAGCCTTCTTGTGGATATTGAAGTTGATGCCGTGAACGGAACAACCCACCTCCTGGTTCTGCAGGATGCGCTCTGCGCCATTGCCAAAGGGGATGATGCTCAGTCCCTCAGCACCGATGGGCACAGTCTCTATCAGGTCGTTCATCTCGGGGTAGGAGATACCCTCGGGAGCTACGGTGCGCTTCATCCAGGCATTGAGGATGCCCGTGCCGTTGATGCACAGCAACACGCCCAGGTGCTCTACGTGCTTGAACACGTTGACGCGGTTCTTCTCATCGGGCTTGACGTTGGTGGCTACGCCATAGACGACACCACTGGTGCCTCCTGTGGCTGCAATCTCACCGGGACGTACTACGTTGAGAGACAAGGCATTGTTGGGCTGGTCGCCAGCACGATAACTGATGGGAGTGCCCTCGGGGATACCCAGCAGGGCAGCAATCTCGGCACACACGGTGCACTGGACGCTGAAGGTGGGCTTCACCTCGGGGATGATGCTCTGGGGGAAGTCGAAGTGCTGCATGGTCTCCTGGTCCAGGCAATCCTGCTCCAGGTTCCACAGCATGCCCTCGCTCAGTCCGCTGCCGGTGGTGGTCAGTGCGCCTCCACTCAGTTTCATGGCGATGTAGTCGCCAGGCAGCATCATCTTGTGCACCTGCTTGTAGATCTCGGGCTCCTCGTTCTTGACCCAAGCCAGTTTGGCTGCAGTGAAATTGCCGTACTTGGTGCCTCCGTAGACAGCTGCGCGTGAGTCGCACCAGATGATGCTAGGACGCAGCACCTGGAGCTGCTCGTCCACAATCACCAGACCATGCATCTGATAACTGATACCGATGGCAGCAGTCTGTGCCAGTTGCTCGGCTGTGGCACCCTTCTGGGTCAGTCGGCTGGTGGCTTGCACCAGTTCGTCCCACCACATTTGGGGGTCCTGTTCTGCCCATCCGGGCTTGGGAGCGCTGATGGGAGCCTCTCCGTCGGGGTATTGCGCTGCTGCTACTATCTCGCCTGTCTCAGCGCAGACCAGCGATGCTTTTACACTCGATGTACCGATGTCGTAACCCAGTAAGTATTTCATGGCTATTTGTTTTATTAGTTTACGTTTTCCCTATTATGGTATTACGCAGGCAAAGTTAGTGATATTCCGCGACACCGACAAATAAAATCGGAAGAATATCAGCGCACCAGCACTTTCTTGCCGCCGATGATGTAGATGCCGGGGCGAGTGGTGGTGACACGTTGGCCCGAGAGGGTGTAGATGGGCCCATCGAGTGAGGGACGACTGAGGGGAAGTTCGTCCAGACCATCGCCGTTGCGGTGTGCCAGACGATAGATGCGGCAGTCGCGGGCTGGTATGTCGAAGTGGATAGCCTCGTCCTGCAGGGTGACGACGTCGCCAGACCAGAGTTCGCGCACCTCGCCGATGTCCTGAGGGTCGAGCCCCATTTCCTGGAGCGAAACCGAACCACGGAAGTTGGGATGTCCCAGTTCTGCATCGAAGTGGAACACCACCAGGTAGTCGGCATCCCGACCACGGCTCACCAGGCAAGGCTCTGCCAAGCCCGTCTGTCCACCCAGTTCGTTCCAACCATTCAGTGGGCGGAAGTAGAGGGGCTCGGAGAGCAGACGATTGATGTCGGGATTGGTGAGCAGTGTTTTGGCACGCAGTTGGGACAGTTCGGCATTGCCGTAGCCCGAGTGGTCCGAGAGGCTGAAGTTGTCGGCCAACAGCATCTGTCCCGAGATGATGCCGCTGGTCAGTCGGGTGCGGTTTTCGGCCAGTGTGGTGTAGCTCTGGTCTCCACGGCCCACCATGGGCAGTCCGTCGGGGTCGTTGTACTGGTAGAGGCGGCCTGTCCACCATGCGGTGGTGAGTGCATGTACTGAGAACTCACTCCAACTGAGGGTGCCCCAACAGTCGCAGGTCTGTCGACGACCGTTGGCGTGGTGATAGGGGAAGAGAGGCGAGATGCTCAGGTCCACGTAGACGGGCTCCTCGCACTTGTTGATCTGCTTCAGGTAATAGTCCATGCCCTCGTTGTAGGCCTCCACGGCAGTGTGCACGTTTTTGTTGTAGTAGCTATCGGCCTGCAGCATACCGTGTGTCATGAAATCGAGCTTGAAGTAGCGGTATCCCAGGTTGTATTTCTGGCGGATATAGGCGGCATTGCGTGCCTTGACGGCAGGGTGTGTGGGGTCCAGAGCCAGAGCGCCGCCATGCTCGATGGGACGTCCGTTGGCTCGTAGTACTACATCGGCAAAGGTGTAGCGCGAGAGCGAACTCTCGTAGTAGGTGACATTCAAGTCATTGGGGTCGCGCCAGGTGGTGAAGGGCACGTCATAGGTGCCCACTTTCATGTTCAGCGTGTCGGCCTGTTCGCATAGCCATCGTTCCTCCTGCGAACTCAGGTTGTTCCACGCGTCGATGCTGATGATATAGGTGCCCGTCTCATTGGCAAAGCCCCCGGGACGCAACACGTCGTTGTAATACTGCACGATCTCGCGGTTGGCCGCATAGGAGTTCTTCGACTCCAGCACGTTCCACGACATCCAACCCACAGGACGCCCATAGGGCCAGTTGTCGCGACGGGGCTTCACAGCAGTGCAAGCATCGGCATAGGCATCCAGAGCATCGCGCCAATCGGGGTCGTAGCCGATGTGGAAACGAGCCGAGGAAACCTGCTGACCATAGACGTGGCCATGAGGCAGGATGTCATAGGTGCCACTATCCGAGGCGCCGCTGTAGACGGTCATCTTCTCGATGCGACCGTTGCGTGTGCTCTCCACAGTGATGGCACTCTTCCAGTGGTCGTGGTCGACGCTGCCTAGCACCAGACTCTCGTGGTGGTCGGGGTCGTAGAGGGCCGTCACCTCGTAGCTGGTGGTCACTCCGCTCAGGGGTCGACGCTCGTAGCGTACCCACCCGTCGTTGTCGAAGGGAATCTTCAGGATGCGGTTGTGGCTGTAGTCCTGATAGAGGATGAAGGGCGCTATGGTGCGTATGGGGGCCAGATAGTTGGACTGCAGTTCCTGGGTGCTTGCCACCTCGAGTGACGTGAGCAGGTGAGGTGCCTGGTCGTAGCCCCAGAAGTGCAGTGTCAGCCACACGGGGTCGCCGTTGCTGGGCTCAGAGAAACGGAACTCGTAATGCGTGCCCTCGCCCATCTCGTCGGTGCAAGGTTGCTGGGTGAGGGTGACCTGAGCAAAGTCTCTGACACTGACCTCGCGCGTGTTACCATTTATTATATAGTGGGCCACGGGCACCGACTGTACGTAGATGGGGCGGTAGGAACCGTCCTGACGCTGGTGATGCAGTTTGAAACTCTGGTTAGCCGAGTCCCAGGTCACACGCCAGGGACCGTGATGAGCCACTTCGTCGGCCAGGGCCAGTGTGGATGTCAGAATCGTGAGAATCGCCAATGCGTAGCGGATGAGAGAGTGCTTGCTCATAGTGAAAATGTTGTTTCTGAGGGCAAATGTAGTCATAATTGCTGAATTATCCGTGCAGAAATTCGCCAAATTCTGCACCAAAATGCGTGTGCTGGAACCGAAAGGAAAGGGCAGGAGGGTATCTGACGCAAATGTACTATTAATTGACGCAAATGTGATTGCAGGTCTGCGCACGAGTGTGTAATTTTGCAAAAGAAAACCGAAAATACATACCGACATGAAAAAGGCACTCCTGACCCTGCTTACAACCTTGATGACGGTCTCATCAGTGGTGGCACAGACCGATGCTCCCTCGGTGTGGGGCGACTGGCCAAGATGGGGCGACCAGGGCGACGGCACCTATCGTAACCCCATACTGCCTGCCGACTTCAGCGACATCGACTGCATCGAGCACGATGGCTACTACTACGCTATCAGTAGCACTTTTCAGTTCTCGCCGGGTATGGTCATCCTCCGTTCTCGCGACATGGTCAACTGGCGCATCATCAGCCACGCTGTTCCCGATGTGTCGCAGATAGGGCGTGAGATGAACTGGGACAGCATGGACCGTTATGCACGAGGCATCTGGGCTGGCAGCATCCGTTGGCATCAGGGTCGGTTCTATGTCTATTTCGGAACCCCCGACGAGGGTATGTTCATGACCTCTGCCCCCAAGGCCGAGGGCCCCTGGGACCCCCTGCACAAGATGAGCGGCGACTATTTTCCTGCCGGTTGGGACGACTGCTGCCCCCTGTTTGACGATGATGGCAAGAAGTATTTCGTAGCCTCCAATTTTGCCGACAATTACAAGACCTACATCTGGCAGTTGACCGATGATGGCCGCGACGTCATCCCCTCGACCCGCACCAAGGTCAACGAAGGCATGTGGCGTGAGGCCAACAAACTTTATAAGTTCAACGGCAAGTACTACCACCTCTTTAGCGAGTACGACGGCAAGGGCCGTTATCTGATGATGCAGCGTGCCGATCATCCCCTGGGCTCCTATACCGAGGTGCACCAGCTCTCTCACATGCAAGTAGAGTGGAACGAGCCCAACCAGGGCGGTTATCTACAGGATGGACAGGGCAACTGGTTCTACTTCACCCACCACGGACATGGCGACTGGACGGGTCGTATCGCTAGTCTGCTGCCCGTGACCTGGATCGACGGGTGGCCCATCATCGGCCAGCCCGACGCACAGGATATCGGCAACATGGTGTGGCAACCAGCCAAACCTCTGATGAAGAACGGAAAACCTGGTAAGTCCCAGGCCAACAAAGTGTATATGGACCTACGTACAATGAACGATCCCTCGTGGGAGTGGAACTACCAGCCCCGACAGGGATGGTACACCCAGGGCAAGAAGCAAGTCACCCTGCGTGCCTTCCGTCCTGTAGTTACTGGCGATCTGCGTCGTGCTGGCAACACCCTGGTGCAGCGCGTGTGGCGTTCCGAGGTCAACGAGATCACCGTGTGTGTCGACCTGCGTAAGATGCAGGACGGCCAGCGCAGCGGCCTCTGTCACTTCTCCGAGAACTGGGTCGAGTTTGGCGTTCGTCAGCAGGGTGGTGTCCGCCAACTCTACTTCCAACCTCGCGATGCGCGAGAACAGGGTGGCGATGTCCTGTACACAGGCACTCTCTCCCGAATCTACCTGCGCAACACCTGGGGACTCGACGGACTTTGTCGCATGGCCTACAGTCTCGATGGTCGTCAGTGGACTGACATACGGCAGACCTATCAGTTGGAGTGGGGCAGTTATCGTGGTGACCGCATTGGCCTCTACACTTACAATAACGAAGCCGACCAGGGCGAGGCCACATTCAGCCATTTCCGCTATCTGGTAGAGCGCAAATAGACAAAAATAGCGAGTTTGACGCATTTGTACTAGTCTTTGACTTAAATGTAACGCGCGAATAGGCGTATTTATGGTTAACTTTGCAAACGAAATTACTTTAATTATCCTAAAAGATATAGAAAACAACCTTTAATTACAATGCTTATGAGAGTATTTAACTTCAAATCTCTGGTGCTGGCAGCTGCCACTATGATGGGTATGTCAGCTCAGGCACAGGTAACCTTCCAGATGGATCGCGACTTCCGCGACCTGATCGGTTATCCTGCTCATCGTACCAACTTCAACATGATCGACTTCAATGGCGATGATGTGATGGACGGTGTTTATTGTGGTACATCCTACACCATGGGCTGGAATGCTCGTGCAGTCCTGGTCAAGGGCCTCGGTGATGGCAAGTTTGACGTCGACTTCGAGGGCAAGTACGAGAACTACGCTACTCAGGAGCCCGTCATCAAGAAGGATGCCGAGGGCAACAACATGGTCGACGAGGAGGGTAATCCCGTCTACGAGACCGACGAGACTGGCGAAATCATCTACCAGGAGGTAGAGCATCAGCGCTTCGTAGGCATGGAGAGCGGTATGCCTCTGAGTGCCTATGCATGGGGTTATCCCCTCGATTACAACCAGGATGGTCTGGTCGACATGCTGCTGCAGAACCGTGGTGGCAACGACACTGGCACCGAGCAGCGTCTGGTACTGGTCAAGAACCTGGGCAACTACAAGTTTGAGCAGGTCAACGACGAGTGCATCGCTACCACTTGCTATGGTTACGGTGGCGACAAGTACAACGAGGGTAATGAGTTTGCTTGCGTCGACATCGCCGACTATGACCAGGATGGTTATCCCGACATCATCTACCAGACCTATGGTTACGACCAGCATCGTGGTGGATGGAGCCGCTATGTGCAGCTGCTGCACAACAACAAGGGCGAGGGTTATGAGTGCGCCGACGTGTTCCGTCCTCTGCCCTTCGACCAGGAGATCAACCACGCAGTCATCTACGACCGCACCCAGGATTCTATCTATGTCGACGAGGATGGCGTAGAGCAGACCATTCCCGGCACCTGGACCCAGAATCCCAGCTATCGTCCCAAGCAGTTGAGCAACGGTTGTGCTCAGTTCATCGACCTCAATGGCGATGGTTGGAAGGACGTAGTCGTTGCTGGTTGGGGTGACGGTTGGGACGGTGAAGACGGTGGCTGGCAGTTCCGCTACTATGTCAACACCTGCGACGGTTGGTTCACCGACAACACCGACAAGCTGATTGCCTCTATCGAGGGTGCCAGCTCGCTCAAGGATGTCTTCAAGGCATGGGGCCACAACGACCTCATCTACTATCCCATGGACTACAACCAGGACGGTGCCGAGGACCTCGTTCTCATCGGTTCTCTGGATGACCGCAATGGTAAGCAGGCTCTGGCTGTGCTGAACACCAGCGCTGGTGGCGAGACCACCATCCAGGAGATTCCCACCAACATGCCCGGTGTTACCGGTGTCAGCGATTCAGAGGGCACCATCCTGTTTGGTGACTTCAACGGTGACGATGTAGTGGACTTCTATTCTATGAGCTGGACCGACTACAACCAGATCCACGACTGGCGTTGCATGGACGTAATGAGTAATGGTATCGACAGCTATACCATCACCGAGCGCGGTTGGACTGGCCAGCCCGACAATGGCATGTACATCGGCCAGGGTGGTATGAGCGTAGGTGACCTGAACAACGACGACAAGCTCGACCTCGTGTGCCACACTTGGAGTGACAAGGCCGATGACGTCATCCCCAGCTACAATGTCACCGAGTTTACTCCCGTTCATCCCGATGCTCCTCAGGACGTGACTGCTACCACCGATGGTAACGGCAACGTAGTAGTAACCTGGAGCGGTGTGACTCTGTCTGCATCAGGTGGTAAGGCTATGTACAATGTCTATGCTATCGACAAGACCAACGGTACCTTCCGTATGCTGGTTCCTGCTAATCCCGAGACTGGTAAGCAGAGCGGTTACGCCAAGTTCAACCGTTACGTCCTGGGTGGTCTGGACGATGAGCCCAAGTTCACCTTCCGTGGTCTGCCTGCTGGTGAGTACACCGTCGGTGTTCAGGCTGTAAGCTACAACTGGTTGGCTAGCCCCTTCACCACCACTACCATCAAGGTAGGCGGCGAGGATGGCATCCAGCAGGTTGCTAATCCCGAGTCAGCCGAGGCTGCTTACTACACCATCCAGGGTATCCGTCTGCAGAATGCTCCTGCCAAGGGTGTCTATGTAGTCAAGGAGGCTGGTAAGGCTGCTACTAAGGTGATTAAGTAATCACCGGTATTGGGTATTCGGATTTTCTGAAACTACCCAATACCCTCGACAAAGTTGAAAAAAAAGAAAACCGTTTTTTAGAGTGTCACCACCTTGTGTCTGGGAAACCAACCAGGGTGGTGATTTTTTACTTTCACAATCCTATTTTTCCCCTATTAATACTTTAATTTTATCCATCTATGAAAAAACTCTTTTTTTCTCTCTTGACCTGCATCTCGCTCCTCTGCTATGGACAGAAGGCCGATGTGGAGATACAGAGTGGCCCGTTTGAGGCCAATTACCAGTCCCTGGGTAAGTGGGAGTGTCCCGAGTGGTTCAAGGATGCCAAGTTCGGCATTTGGGCTCATTGGGGTCCTCAGTGCCACGCCGAAGCCGGCGACTGGTATGCACGTTACATGTACTACGAGGGTTCGGGTGCCTACAATCACCATGTGTCGCACTTTGGACATCCCTCGGAATTTGGTCTCAAGGACCTCTGCAACGACTGGAAAGCCCAGAACTGGGATCCTCAGCGACTCGTCTCGCTCTACAAGAGTGTGGGAGCTCGCTACTTCATGGCTCTCGCCAATCATCACGACAACTTCGACCTGTGGGATTCACCCTACCAGGAGTGGAACTCCGTCAATGTAGGTCCCAAGAAAGACCTCATCCGTGGATGGAGTGAAGCCTGTAAGGCCGAGGGTTTGCCTCTGGGAGTCAGCGTGCACGCTAGCCATGCGTGGACTTGGCTCGAAATCTCACAGAAATATGACGGCAACCTGACGTATGAAGACGGTTTCACGCCCAATGCCGACGGCACAGACAAGTGGTGGAAGGGCATGGATCCCCAGGAACTCTATGCCCAGCGTCACACCCCCTCGCGCAATTGGGAAGACGGAGGCGGAATTGCCGGTCAGTGGGAGTGGGGTGGCGGAGCCAGCCAGCCCAGCGCCGCCTATAAGCAGAAGTTCCAAAATCGTGTCCTCGAGCTCATCAATGACTACGACCCCGACATGATCTACTTCGACGACACAACGCTCCCTTTCTATGGCTGTGACGAGTCCATCGGACGTAATATCCTGAAGCACTACTACAACCACAGTGCACAGGCTCACAATGGTGTGCCTCAGGTGTTGGCTACCGGCAAGCAGCTCTCATCGGGACAGAAGAAGTACATGATGTGGGACGTGGAGCGTGGCACGCCCGACCGCATGCAGCCCGAGTATTGGCAAACCTGCACATGTATTGGCGATTGGCACTACAACCAGGGGATCTACAATGCAAGCTCCTACAAGAGTGCTCAGCAAGTGGTGGACATGCTCATCGATGTAGTCAGCAAGAATGGTAACCTGCTGCTCAGCATCCCCGTCAAGAGCGACGGCACCATCGATGACAAGGAGGAGCGTATCCTGGCAGACATCAAGGCTTGGATGGATGTCAACAGCGTTTCTATCTATGGTACGCGCACCTGGAAGACCTTTGGCGAAGGCCCCTTGGCCGAATCCAGCATCGCCATCAACGGCCAGGGATTCAACGAGAGCAACAACTACTCGTCCAAGGACGTGCGTTATGTGCAGCGCAACGATACCCTGTATGCCACCATCATGCGTTGGCCCGCAGGAGGTCAGTTCACCTTCGAGTCGCTCGGTTTGTTGTCGGACTACTATAGCGGTCAGGTGGCCCATGTGGGGCTGCTTGGTTATGGCGACGTCGAGTTCTCTCTGGGTATCGAGGGCCTGACTGTCACCTTGCCCGACACTCCCACCAATGCGATAGCCCCCGTGTTTGAGATCACCTTTACCCAGGGTGATGTAGAACCCTTGAATTATTCCGAAATACTAGAGGCTTTCAACACGCTGGCCATCAATCTATTGTACGAGTCAAGCTACAACACAGGCAAGTACAGCCGTCGTGCTGTGCAGGACTTTCTGGCTCTGTTGCAGGATGCCGAGAAGTATGAGAATGCAAGTGAAATCACCCAACAGACGGTTGCCGCAGACCTGAGAAAAGCGTACAAGGAACTGAAGAAGACCGGTCGCAATCCCTTGGCTCTGCCTCGTGAGGGAGAGGGCGAGAATGTGACGAGCGAGTATCTGGTCGAGAGCAATCGGTTTACTACTTCGGAGAAGGGAAATCGTTTTGGCACGCCCAAGTACTGGACCGTCGAGAACTGCAAGATTCCTGTGTTTGGCAATGGCGGAATCAAGAACGGAATCGACAGTTATCCCGGCTACAACACCCTGGCACTGGGCGTGTGGGCTGGCGAGGATGTCACCCCCTATACCTGCGACTTGCGCAACGCGGTAATCTACCGCCGCGTGCATCTGCAACCTGGCAAGTATTTCTTTGGAGCAAAGTTCGAGGAAATCTACAACATCGGGCAGGGTGCTTACATCTATGCTGCCGAGGAAGTGTTGCCCACGGCACAGATCGAGTCCAAGTCCATCGCCTTCATCCCCATCCGTGATTGCCAGAAGGGCAGCATGGGAGGCATCGAGTTTGCCCTGAATCGTGAGTTGGACGTGGTGCTGGCCTTTGCTGCAGACCTGACCACCAACACCCAGCAGGAGTTCCGTATCGCCGACGTCGAGATGCTGAGTTATGGTTTGGTCAATCAGGATGCCCTCGCTGCCCTGGTGCAGCAAGCCGAGGATCTGCTGAAAGAGGCGCGCGTCAGTTCCAACACCGGATTCTATAGTCAGACGGCTGTAGCCCAGTTGCGCAGTGCAGTCTCGATGGCCAAGGCGCTCCTGCAGGACGCCGGAACCGCGGATTATGCAGAGGCCGTCAACGACCTGCAAAATGCTATCCAGGACTTCCTGGAGAAAGGCAAGAACCAGGGTGGTGCTCCCTCGGGCACTGGCCAGGACATCACCGTGAGCGTGTTGCACGAGCGTGACAATTTCAAGCGTACGGACAATACCCTGAGCAGTGGCCGCTATGGCGCTCCCCACTACTGGACTGTCGAGAACTTTGGCTTCGACAATGAGGCAGGTATCGACAATATCTCGGGCAGCGACTGTCTTGCTCTGCAGGTGTGGTGGAACAACCAGGCCTATGCCGACAAGGGCTATGATATGGAGAATGTACGTGTCTACCAGGAGGTTACCCTGCCTGCAGGACGATATTATCTGGGTGCTACCTACACGGGCGAGCCCAACGAGGACATGTACATCTTTGCGTCCCAGGGTCTGCTCCACACCAGCGAGATTCCTACCCAGTCCATTGCCTATGAGCAAGTCAAGAAGGCTCCCAATGATGGTTCGTTCCGTGGCATCTTCTTCAGTTTGCCCGAGGAGACCCGCGTGTGTCTGGGATGGCAGACGGACTTCTCGCAATGCGTCACCAACAATCTGCGTGTCAGCGCAATACGCCTGATTTCCTATGGAGAACTGGATTACCAGAACCTGCAGGAGATGATCAAGTCCGTCGAGAAGACCTTGCAAGAGAGCAAGGTCAACGAAAACACCGGCTCCTATAGCCAGTATGCTTGTGACAAGTTGCAGAATGCTATAGCCGAAGCCAAGAGCGTGGAGGCAGATGCCGACTACAACACGCTGGAGGCAGCCTACAATGCTCTGAATGCAGCCCTGGCTGACTTCCACACCAATGGTAAGAATCATGCGGGGCAGCCTGTTGCCTATGGCGCCGAGGACATCACCCTGGCCAAGTTGGTGGAAAGCAGTGATTTCTCTCGTGCAAATTCCAACGTAAGTTCGCGTTTCGCTTCGCCCAAGTACTGGACGGTGGAGAACTACAATGTGCCCACTGGAGGTTCCGAGGGAGTGCGTGGTGGTCTGGACAACTATCCTGGTTTCGAGTGCCTCACCCTGGGAATCTGGGACGACAAGCACCGCTCTGCTGCTGGCGAGGACCTGACCAATGCGCGTGTCTATCGTCGTGTGCATCTGGGGGCAGGCACCTACTATTTTGGTGGCAACTACCAGGTCATCAATCGCGTCATGGACACCTACATGTTTGTCGCAACCGAGACCATGAACACCCCCGACATTCCTCAGCAGTCCATTGCCTATGCGCCAGTCAGCGAGTGTCGTGCCGATGGCAAATTCTGGGGCCTGAACTTCACCTTGGACAAGGCCCAGGACGTGCTGCTAGGTTGGCAAGACGACGTCCTGAACGGTGCCGAGGAGCACGAGTTCCGTGTGAGAGACGTAGTGCTCTACCAGTATGGCGGCACGTTGGACGACGGCATAGAAAGCCTGCAACCCACCAACCATCAGCCTGCAGCCGTCTACAACCTGCAAGGCATGCGTCTGAGCCGCATCCCGTCACGAGGCGTCTATGTGGTGAGTCAGGGTGGCCGTGCAACCAAGTATCTAGCCAAGTAATAGTCAAAATAAGAGAAGGGGAGAGCAATCTTCCCTTCTTTTTTTGTCGTTTTGTGTCCTATTGGCGCATTTGTGACACACATTGACTAAAATGTACGCACGCATGTGCGAGGAAATCACTAATTTTGCAGAAAAGAAAACCCGTAAACAATGAAAACAACCGTGAAAAGTCTTGCCAGCCACCTCGCTTGTAGCGTCGTGATGGTGCTGCTGATGATCGTTTGTCTGCCCATGCATGCCGACGAAGTCGTGTACCGCGACCGGTGGAGAGTGACCTATGTGCCCTCGGAACGTGGCTTCAAGTTCCACTATCAACGCGAAGACGGCACCTATCGTCCCGTCATCATTCGCAGTATGCCCGAGGCCAATTACCTGCTTCCCGATGGCACGCAGCGCAGCATCAAGTCTGGCACCTGCAGCGACATGACCCTCACCAGCACCTCGGTCACCGATGAGTTTGGCACGGGAGTGCGCCACGATTTCACTTTCTCAGGTCCCAACACAGGCGACGACGTCCAGCTCGTTCAGCACATCTGGTGCTACGACGCAGTGCCCTATCTGCTCGTCTCGCTCGAACTGGTGAGCAACCAGGACATACGCAGCAATTACCTCAGCCCCGTCAACTGCGGCACAGCCTATGTCATCTTCACCGACAATGACCACAACCGCATGCTGAAGATACCCTTTGACAACGACGGTTTCCTGCGCTATGACCGCTATCACATGAACACCAGCATGACCTCCTACGAGGTGTCGGCCTTCTACGAGGGCGATAGCCGCAATGGCCTGGTTGTCGGCAGCGTGGACCACAAGCACTGGAAGAGCGCCGTCAAGGCCACGATGAGCAACAATGGCCGTATGGACAAACTGAGCCTCTACAGCGGCGTGGCCAACAGCGAGACACGCGACAAGCGTCCCCACGGTTATCTGGAAGGACAGAGCATCCAGAGTGCCCGCTTCATGATGGGCTTCTTTGACGACTGGCGCGACGGCATGGAGACCTTCACGGCAGCCTGCAACATCGTGCAGCCCAAGCGCGACAACTGGGTGAATGGTCGTCCCGTAGGATGGATGACCTGGAACGTGATGGAGGCCCACAACAACTATACCGACGACAAGGAGGTCTTCCAGTACTTTGCCGATGTGCTGCAGCCTGCCGGTTTCCACAACGGCAAGGGCAAGAACATCATGAGCATCGACGCCTGGAGCGGACTCAACAGCCAGCAGGAGAAATGGCTCATCGCCCAGGCCGATACCAGCAACCAGATTGTCGGTTGCTATGGCAACCCCTTCTGCCTGTGGTGGGACACCAAGGACCCCAGCTGCCTCGAGGGCACCTACTACCAGAGTTCGCTCAGCACCTACAAGGCCAAGGACGTGGTGCTCTATGCCAACGGGGAGCCCCTGAGTATCGACGGAGCCTACTGTCTCGACCCCACGCACCCCGCCGTCAAGGCACAAAACGCCAGTTGGATCAAGAGCGTCCTGGACAAGGGCTACCGCTATATGAAACTCGATTTCGTGACCAACGGCTGTGTCGAGGCCGACAGTTACTACAACAAGAAAGTGCACACCGGCAAGGAAGCCTACAACGAGGGTTTTGCCTACTTTGTCAAGCAGGTGGAGAAATACTGCACCGAGCCCGTCTACATCGACCTGAGCATCTCGCCCCTCTTCCCCTATCACTATGCCAATGGCCGTCGTCAGGCCTGCGACACCTGGGGCACCATCGGCTGGACCGAGTATAGCATGAATGCCATCACGGCAGGCTGGTGGACCAACGGCCTGTACCAGTACAACGACCCCGATGGCCTGCCTATGGTAGGACATGGCGACCAGGGCTCTTGCACCATGGGTGAGAACCGCAGCCGACTGACCAGCGGAATCGTCAGCGGACACGTGTTCCTGGGCGACAACTTCAGCACCACCAACCAGAGCGGTCGTGGCAATCCCACACTCAGCAAGACCCGTGCCAAGAGTCTGCTGATGAATCCCGAGATCAACGAACTGCTGGCTCTCGACCCCTACTTCCGTCCCGTCAAGGGCTACGACGAATATGGCGGCAACAGCAATGGCGCCGAGAACTTCGTCATGATGGAGACCCCCGAGTATTACTACGTTGTCGTCATCAACTACCACAGCACGCTCAGCCGTTCCCCCATCCAGGGCACACTCAGCATGAATATGCTGGGCATCGACCCCAGCGACATCACCGCAGCGCGCGAGTTGTGGATGGGCACAACCGAGGACGTGAGCGAGGGACTCAAGTACAGCGTGCCCTCGCGTGACTGCCGCATCTACCGACTCACTCGCCAGGCCCACGAGGATGCCATCCAGTCCGTGGCACAGGACCCCGACCGTGCTGTCGAGATCAGGAGCCAGGGTGGCCAGCTCACCGTCAGTGCCCCCACACCCATCCGCAGCATCACCCTGACCGACCTGGCAGGCCGACGTCTGCAGACCACCCGCCACGACGGTTATCGCGCCTATGTCGACATGCCCCGCACCCAGGGCGTCGTCATCGCCACCGTGACCCTGCACAATGGAACCACAAGCACAAAAAAGATAAAGTTATGAAGAGACTTCTCCTTATCGCCTCGGTAGCGTTACTCGCGCTCCCAACCATGGCAGGTCGGCTCGACAGCAAGTTGGGCCGATGGACCATTCGTTACGACCAGCAGACCCATGCTTTCACCATCGCCCAGGGCAAGAAAGTGGTTGTAGACCACCTGATTCCCGAGGCCACTTGGGAGACGGCACAGGGCACAGTGACCCCCGTGTCAGCCGCCACCAGCAGCAGTGTCACTCGCCAGCGTGGCGCCGACCGTGTCAGTTACCGGTTCCAGGTGGGCCGAGTTGTGATGACCGAGTCCTTCCAACTGCAAGACGAGTACCTGCTCGTCCAGCTCACCCTGACGGCCGACAGCGAGATACGCAGCCGCTATCTGGCTCCTATCGCAGTGCGCCAGAGCTATCCCCTCTATCCCCAGAACCCCAGCAACCGCATGCTGAAGGTGCCCTTTGACAACGACGATTTTGTGCGCTATTGGCGCAACGCGTTTGGCACCAGCATGACCTCGTTCGAGGTGGGTTCCCTGTACTGTGCCGACACGCGTCAGGGTCTGGTTGTCGGCAGTGTCGACCACGACCACTGGAAGAGCGGCGTGGTGGCAGCCACCAGCGAGAGCGGAACGGTGGACACCCTGCTCGTCTTCAGCGGCATCTCGCACAAGGAGACCCGCGATGTCTTGCCTCATGGCGCCCTGGTGGGCCGCGAGATCCGTTCGGCTCGTTACTTCCTCGGCTTCTATCCCGACTGGCGCGACGGCATGGAGCGCTTTGCCCAGGCCAACACCCGCGTGGTGCCTCGCCGCGAGACTTGGAAGGGCGGTACACCCTTCGGCTGGCAGAGTTGGGGCGTGATGGCCGACAAGAACAGCTACCAGGTCGACCTCGCCGTCAGCGACTACTTCCGCGATGTGCTGCAGCCCGGTGGCTTCTGCAGCGAGGACGGCAAGATCGTCATGAGCATCGACGCCTGGGACAATCTGAAACCCCACCAGAAGCGTGCCCTCTGCCAGCATTGCGAGCAGAACAACCAGATTCCTGGCACCTACTGGACCCCCTTCTGCCTGTGGTGGGACGACCAGCGCATTCACCGCGAGAAGCTCCCAGGACAGACCATCTACATGGCCGACGAGTGCATCCTGAAGGCCAATGG
This sequence comes from Bacteroidaceae bacterium, assembly GCA_045600505.1. Lineage (GTDB taxonomy): Bacteria > Bacteroidota > Bacteroidia > Bacteroidales > Bacteroidaceae > Physcousia. Next base: position 2,912 of record JAZRYA010000095.1, on the reverse strand, counting down.
CGAGTACATCAAGTACGACGGAGCCTATTGCCTCGACCCCACACACCCCGGTGTCAAGGCGTGGATCACGGCCGAACTGGCGCAGATCAAGGCCAATGGCTTCCGTTACCTGAAGATAGACTTCACAGACAATGGTATCATCCAGGCCGACAGTTACTTCAATCCCTCGGTGCACACCGGTGTCGAGGCCTACAACGAGGGCTTCACGCACTTCATCCACGAGGCAGACAAGGGCGAGCCCCTCTTCATCGCCCTCAGCATTGCCCCCATCTTCCCTTACCAGTATGGCAACAGCCGCCGTATTGCCTGCGACACCTGGGGACGCATCAATCACGCCGAGTACAGCATGAACGCCATCGGTGGCGGTTGGTGGCACAATATCCTCTATCAGTACAACGACCCCGACCATTGCCCCATCATCGGCAAGGATGGCGACGTCGAGACGACTCCCGGCGAGAACCGTGCTCGTGTCAGCAACCTGATGGCAGCCGGCATGGTGCTCATTTCCGACAACTTCGACCTGCAGGACAAGTCGGGTAGGGGAGATGCTCGACTCAGCCGCGAGCGCTGTCCTCAGATTCTGCTCAATCCCGACATCAATGCCATCGGCCGCCTGGGTCGCGCCTTCCGTCCCATCTATGGCGACCACGAGTACGGACACTGGGCGTGGACCAGCGAGAGTTTCTACTATCTCGATTGCGACGACTGCACCTATGTGCTGGTCATCAATTACGAGGACAAGCCCCTCCAGGGCACCATCACCTGGGAGCGTCTGGGCTGCAAGCGGTCTGCCCAGTGCACCGAGTTGTGGTATCACACTCCCGTCGCTCTCACCTCTGCCGGACTGCCCTACGACGTCCCTGGCAAGGATGCCCGCGTGTATAAGATAATGAAATAAAGGAAGATATGAAAAAGGCTCTCTTACTGTTACTGACGCTAGTCTGCTCCTCGGCGTGGGGACAGCAACACGAGTTTATCCTCCGCCTGCTCTCCCAGATGACCATCGAGGAGAAGGTAGACCTCTTGCACGCCACCTCGCCCGGCGTTCCCCGTCTGGGTGTCGACAAGTACTATATGGGCAACGAGGCCCTGCACGGCGTGGTGCGTCCCGGTCGTTTCACCGTCTTTCCCCAGGCCATCGGTCTGGCCAGCATGTGGAACCCCACTCTGCAGCACCGCATCGCCACAGCCGTGAGCGACGAGGCGCGTGGCCGCTGGAACGAACTGGAGTGGGGCAAGAAGCAGACCGAGCAGTTCAGCGACCTGCTCGTCTTCTGGTCTCCCACCGTCAACATGGCGCGTGACCCCCGTTGGGGCCGCACCCCCGAGACCTATGGCGAGGATCCCTACCTCAGTGGTGTGCTTGGAACGGCCTATGTGCGCGGTCTCCAGGGCGACAACCCTCAGTATCTCAAGGTGGTAGCCACCCCCAAGCACTTCGTGGCCAACAACGAGGAGCACAACCGTTTCGAGTGCAATGCAGCCATCAGCGAGCGCATCCTGCGCGAGTACTACCTGCCCGCCTTCGAGCGCTGTGTCCGCCAGGGCAAGGCCCAGTCCATCATGTCGGCCTACAATGCCATCAACGAGGTTCCCTGCACCGCCAATCCCTGGCTCCTGACCCAGGTGCTGCGCAACGAGTGGGGCTTCGACGGCTTTGTCGTTTCCGACTGTGGTGCGCCCAGCCTGCTGCTCACCGACCACCACTTTGTCAAGATTCCCGAGACCGCTGCCACGCTGGCCATCAAGGCCGGACTCGACCTGGAGTGCGGCGACAACATCTTCATCCAGCCCCTGCTGAGTGCCTACAAGCAGAAGATGGTGAGCGAGGCAGAAATCGACTCTGCAGCCTATCGCGTGCTGCGTTTCCGCTATCGTCTGGGCATGTTCGACGACCCCGACAAGAACCCCTACAACCACATCCCTGCCAGCATCGTAGGCTGTCAGGAACATCAGGACCTGGCGCTGGAGAGTGCCCGGCAGAGTCTGGTGCTGCTCAAGAACGACCATTCGGCCCTGCCCCTCAATGCCAAGAAGCTGAAGAAGGTGGCCGTGGTGGGCATCAATGCCGACAAGCACGAGTTTGGCGACTACAGCGGTCGTCCTATCAATGCTCCCGTGTCGGTGCTCCAGGGCATCCAGAACCGCCTGCCCCAGGGAGTCGAGGTGACGCATGTGCCTTGGGTTTCGCTCAATGCCGAGACCAGCCTCATTCCTGCCGCCTGTTTCCCTGAGGGACTGCATGCCGAGTATTACGTAGACACCCAGTTGCAGGGCACGCCCAAGGAACGCACGGACAAGCAGATCAATCTCGAGCCCAAGAACCAGGCACCCGACCCCTTCCTGCCCACCTCGCCCTTCTCGGTGCGCTGGACGGGTCGTCTCGTCGCTCCTGCCACGGGTGATTACCTCTTCAACTTCCGCACCGACGATGGTTGCCGCCTCTATATCGATGACCGCCTGGTGGCCGACGACTGGGATATTCATCCCGCTCGCGACGCCCAGGGCATGGTGCATCTCGAGAAGGGAAAGAGCTACCAGGTGCGTGCAGAATACTTTGACGACGGTGGCGAGTGCGAGTCCAAGCTCTGCTGGCGCGTGCCCCAGACCGCCGGCGACAATCTGCTCGAACTCTTTGGCCCCGGCACCACCCAGACCCTTCAGCAGAGCGACGTCGTCATCGCCGTGATGGGCATCAATCAGGACATCGAGCGCGAGGGTCAGGACCGCACCTCACTCTCGCTTCCCGGTGACCAGCAGGCATTCCTGCAGAAGGTCTACCAGGCCAATCCCAACACCATCCTGGTGCTCGTTGCCGGTAGTTCGCTCGCCCTCGGTTGGGAGCACCAGCACCTGCCTGCCATCCTCGATGCCTGGTATCCTGGCGAGGCAGGTGGCACCGCAGTGGCCGA
>JAZRYA010000094.1:0-48628 GCA_045600505.1 Bacteroidaceae bacterium | reverse complement strand
CCTTGCTGCGGTCAAGCCCTGGGGGATTCCGAGGGAGCATGCCGTACAGGACTTTCCCGTTTTGCGAGTACAAAGGTATTAAAAAAACAGAAAAACACAAAATGATTGGGAAACTTTTTCGCCATTTCGGATATATTTCGTAACTTTGTCAACCAAACATACACGCGTGGGCACAGGCGCAAGCACGCCCCAGCGCGCACATATATAAGAAGAAACGTATGGACGACAACAAGAATAAATTCCCATTTCCCATCAAGGACAGCTACTTCTGTCAGGGCTTTGGCCTGATTGCTGGTGTGGCATGGAGCGTGAGCTTCCTGCTGGCCATGTGGGGGCTGAGCAATCCGCTGATGGGCAATCTGGGCACCATCACAGGTCTGCTGAGCGTGGTGCTGGTGGGCAGGCTCCTGAGGGAGTACCGCGTGGCCGTGGGCCCATTCTCCTATCGCCATGCCTGGTGGCTGGCCATCGTCACCTATGGTTACGCCATGCTGATCACCGCCCTGGTGCAGTACCTCTACTTCCGGTTCCTGGACCACGGACGCATGTTCAACTTCATGACAGAGATGCTGGAACTGCCCGAATACAGCGAGATGCTGGTGCAGGCAAGCCACGGCATGAGTGCAAAGGAGATCGCAGAGATGATGGGCGAGACCATGCTGTCGCCCACTCGCATGACCATGACCCTGATGTGGTACAATGCAATACTGGGACTGGTGCTGAGCATACCCACGGCACTGCTGGCCATGCGTGGAAACAAGAATAAATAAGAACATCATGGATATATCTGTAATCGTACCCCTCTACAACGAGGATGAATCGCTGGTTGAACTGCACGAGTGGATCGTCCGCGTGATGAAGGAAAACAACCTGAGTTACGAGGTGATATTTGTCAACGACGGCTCTACGGACCGCTCTTGGCAAGTGATCGAGGAGCTGCAACAAAAGGACGAGAACGTGCACGGTATCAAGTTCCGCCGCAACTATGGCAAGAGCCCCGCCCTGTATTGCGGATTCGAGATGGCGCAAGGCGACGTGGTGATCACCATGGATGCCGACCTGCAGGACTCGCCCGACGAGATACCCGAACTGCGTCGCATGATCGTGGAAGATGGTTATGACCTGGTGAGCGGATTCAAGATGAACCGCAAGCAAGGCGACCCCCTGTCCAAGACCATCCCCACCAAGCTGTTCAACGCCACAGCCCGTGCCGTGAGTGGCATACACAACTTGCACGACTTCAACTGCGGACTGAAGGCCTACCGCCGCGACGTGGTCAAGCACATCGAGGTGTATGGCGAGATGCACCGCTACATCCCCTATCTGGCCAAGAACGCCGGATTTAGCCGCATCGGCGAGAAACCCGTACACCACCAAGCCCGCCAGCATGGCGTGTCGAAGTTTATGGGCTGGAACCGATTTGTCAACGGATACCTGGATCTGCTGAGCCTCTGGTTCATCAGCAGCTTTGGTCTGAAGCCCATGCACATTTTTGGCTTCATCGGCAGCCTGATGTTCTTCATCGGATTCCTGGCCGTGGTGACAGTAGGCGGCACCAAGCTGTACTACCTGAGCATCGGCGAGCCCCACAACCTGGTGACCGAGAGCCCCTACTTCTACATCGCACTGACGATGATGATACTGGGCACACAGCTGTTTGTGGCCGGATTCCTGGGTGAACTGATCAGCCGAAACAGCGAACTGCGCAACAACTACCAAATCGAGAAGACCATCTGATGCATAAGAAACTGGCGACACTGACGGCCATCGGCATGCTGCTGATGCTGGTTGCATGCGAGGGCATCAACTGCACCCTGAACAATGTGGTGCTACTGCGCGTGGGCTTCTATGACAGCAGCACGGGACAGCCCGTGGCACTGACCGACACCCTGACGGTGACAGCCGAGGGAACCGACTCGGTGCTGCTCAACCGCAAGGTGGGTGCCCAGGGACTGACACTGCCCATGAGCTACTGGCGCGAGACGGACTCGCTACTGCTGACCATCAGCGGACCCGACTACCAGTGGACCGAGGTGGTGTATCTGCACAAGGAGAACACGCCTCACTATGAGTCGCCTGACTGCCCTGCCACAATGTTCCACCTGCTGACTCAGGCCGAATGGAACGTGGTGCGTTCGGCCATCGACAGCGTGGTCATCGTGAAACCAACCGTAAACTACCAGACCGATGAGAATGTCCGGATTTACTTCAGCACTGGCAATTAGTCTGGCTCTGTGCCTGCCACTGCCCGTGATGGCGGAAAAGGAGAAGGAGAAAATCCCCCCTGCTCCCGTCTTCTGCGGCGCTGCCGTGCAGGTGGATCTGGCAGGTCCGGTGATGCGAGCAGCAAGCACACGGTTCAGTTCGCTGGAGGTGGGTGCCCGACTCAACTTCCGCGACCACTTCTTCCCCATTGCCGAACTGGGTCTGGGACAGGGCACGCGCACAGGTCAGGAGAACAACAACCGATTCCACACCGAGGCGCCCTACTTCCGCGTGGGCATGGACTATAATTGTAACAAGAAGCACAACGGCAATCGACTGATGGCTGGTGTGAGATACGGATTCTCACGCTTCAAGTACGACTTCACAGCGCCCGACTTCACCGACGAGGTGTGGGGCGGCAGCGATATGCTGGAACTGACTGGACAACAAGCATCCATGCACTGGATAGAGGCCGTGGTGGGTTGTGAAACCAAGCTGTGGAAGTTCATCCGCCTGGGATGGAATCTGCGCTACAAGTTCCGCATGCACCAGAGCGTGAGCGACTATGGTGAGCCCTGGTACACCCCAGGATTTGGTCGTACGGGCAGTTCGACCATCGGCGGCACCATCAATCTGATATTCGACGTAAGTCGCACCAAGAAGAAAGAGAAGAAAGTCAACCCATCAACGACTCAACCAGTCAACCAGCCCCTGTAGTCCGGTGTCTGTTGTCAAAAAGAAAGAAATGAGCATACTAGAAATCATACTGCTGAGCATAGCTCTGGCTATGGATTGCCTGACGGTGAGCATCGCCTGTGGCATATCGACCCATCGCGTGGTGCGACGCCCCATGGCGGGCATGGCACTGGCCTTTGGCGGATTCCAGGGTGGAATGACACTGCTGGGTTATCTGGGCATATCGACCCTGAGCAGCATCCTCACACCCATCGATCATTGGGTGGCATTTGGACTGCTCACCTATCTGGGTGCGCGCATGATATACAACGGCATACAGCCCGAGGAGGAACGCACATTCAATCTGCTGGATGCTCGCGTGATTCTGACAATGGCTGTGGCCACTAGCATCGATGCACTGGCTGTGGGCATCTCGTTTGGCTGCCTCTATGGCGGCAACTTGTCTGCCATCTGGCTGCCCGTGGGTTGCATCGCCATCACCAGTCTACTGTTTACCATCCTCGGTCTGGGCATCGGCATCACGCTGGGCAAACGCGTCAACTGGCCCGTGGAGATACTGGGCGGTCTGGTGCTCATCGGCATAGGAATAAAAGTATTGATAGAACATTTGTCGTAATCTCATGGAAGAGAAAGAAGAGAAGAAATACGGAGGCCCCTTTGGTGGCTATGCTTCCACAATCAAAGGTCCCAAGGCGGTGTTGTTTCTGCTGTTCCTGATTGTGGCTTTCGTCTGGATTGTCCAGAAGGAGCGTCCCGGAAATGCGCCCTATCAGACGGACGAGGGCATGATATTTGGCACCGTATTCCATGCCACCTACCAGTGCGACTCCTCGCTGCACGACGAGATCATGGCCGAATTGCAGGCCGTCGACGCCTCGTTGTCGATGTTCAACCCTCAGTCGATCATCAGTCGCATCAATCGCGGTGAGGAGGTAGAAACCGACAGCCTGTTCCGTGCCGTGTTTACCATGAGCCAGCAAATCAGCAAGGCCACCGATGGGTGCTTCGACATCACCGTGGCTCCCCTGGTCAATGCCTGGGGATTTGGCTTCAAACATGGTACCAAGCCCGATTCGGCCCAGGTAGATTCTCTGCGCGCTCTGGTGGGCTGGAACCGCGTCAGTATGGACGAGAATGGTCACGTGACCAAGGAACTGGAGGACATGGTGATGGACTGCAGCGCCGTGGCCAAGGGATTTGGCAGCGACCAGGTGGCTTCGCTCTTCCGCCGTCATGGCATACAGAACTTCATGATAGAAATCGGGGGTGAAATCGTGGTGAGCGGCAAGAACCCCAAGCAGAAGGCATGGAACATCGGCGTAAACAAACCCGTGGAGGACAGCACCAGCACCAACCGCGAGGTGCAGACCGTGCTACCACTGACCGACTGTGCCATGGCCACTAGCGGCAACTACCGCAACTATTACATCACCCAGGATGGCCGCAAAGTGGCTCACACCATCGACCCTCACACGGGATATCCTGTGCAGCACAGCATACTCTCGAGCACCGTCATTGCACCCAGTTGTGCCATGGCCGATGGCTTTGCCACCTCGTTTATGGTAATGGGCTTGCAGCGTGCACAACAGGTGCTGGCACAGCATCCCGAACTGCAGGCCTACCTGATCTATGCCGACGAAAAAGGGGAACTCCAGGTGTGGAGCAACCTGAAAAATGAGGAGTGAGGAATTGCTGTAGTCTGTAGTCAAAAAACATGGATGCTCGCACCTATCACACGTTGACGGCACAGCCCCTGCTGACGGGCGTAAGTGCATCGGACCTGGCTCGATTGCTGGACCACGCCCGACTGGACATCGATGTGCTGGTGCCCGGACAACGATGGATAGCACAAGGCGAGGTGGCAACGCACCTGACCTTTCTGCTGGATGGGGAAATCAGCATCGAGACAGTGTCTCCTGATGGAACCTACTCCTTGAGGGAACAGCTCCATGGACCTGCCACACTGGAACCAGAGATACTTTTTGGCATGCAGCGCACTTGGGGCAGCACACTGACTGCCACCACCGAATGTCATCTGATGGGCATACCCAAATACGAGGTGGGGCGCATGTTGGCCAGCATCGAGGTGTTTCGACTCAATTACCTCAACCAGCTGTGCACCCTGGCCCAGAGACGCCGCGATGCCCACTGGGAGAAAACCGATGGAAATGGCAGCTTGCGACAACGCTTTGTGCGATGGGTACAGCGAATGAGTCTGGTCACAGGCGGCGAAAAGCAACTGCGCATCAAGGCCGTAGACCTGGGACGCATACTGGGAGCAAGTCGGGCTGTCGTCTGCGAGATGCTGGATGGCATGGAGGCAGAAGGGCTGCTGCATCACGGCCGCGGATACATCGACCTGTCGGCCCAACTGAACTAGAACAATATAGACAGAAGAAACAAATATGATAAATAACGAGAATCCATTCTATGCCGAAAACTACGGCACGCCTTACGATACCGCACCATTCTCCCGCATTGCCTTTGTGCATTACGAGGAGGCCATGATGGAGGGTATGAAGCGTGACGATGCTGACCTGGATCGACTGATAAACAATCCCGAGGCACCAACCTTTGAGAACACCATTGCCCCCATCGGCGACCGCACGCTGAGTCGTGTGACAAGCGTGTTCTTTAATCTGCTCAGTGCCCACACCAACGACCAGATGGATGAATTGGCACAGAAGATGTCGCCCCTGTTGACCGAACATGGCAACAAGTTCTTGCTCAACGAGAAGGTGTGGGAGCGCGTCAAAGCCGTACACGACCATCCCAACCGCGAATTGACCCCCGAGGAACAGACATTGTTGCAAAAGACCTATACAGGTTTTGTACGCCATGGTGCTCTGCTGTCGCCCGAGGACAAGGTGCGATTTGCCGAACTGCAGAAGGAGCTGGGTATGCTGACCCTGCAATTCAACCAAAACGAACTGAAGGAGACCAACAACTTCCAACTGCATCTCACCGACGAGAGCCAGTTGGCAGGCCTACCCGATAGCCGCAAGGAAGCTGCTGCACAGGCCGCCAAGGAAAAGGGACTGGAAGGATGGCTCATCACCCTGCATGCCCCCAGTTACGGCCCCTTCATGACCTATGCAGACAACCGTGAACTGCGTCGCCAACTCTACATGGCACATGGCACCCTCTGCACACACGACAACGAGTACAACAATCTGCCCCTGGTGCCCAAGATTGTCAATCTGCGCACCCAACTGGCTCAGATACTTGGATATAAGACCTTTGCAGATTTCATCCTCGAGCGTCGCATGGCGCTAGACACCGAGCACGTCTACCAACTGCTACACCAACTGCTGGAGGCTTATCTGCCCACGGCACAGAAAGAAGTTGAGGAGGTCAAGGAACTGGCCCGTCGTCTGGAGGGACCCGACTTTGAACTGCAGCCTTGGGACTATGGCTATTATTGCCACAAGCTGAAGATGGAACGATACAATCTGGATGCCGAGATGCTGCGCCCCTATTTCGAACTGTCGCAGGTCAAGGAAGGAGTCTTTGGTCTGGCAACTCGACTCTATGGCATCACTTTCCATCCACGTACCGACATCGATGTTTATCATCCCGAGGTCGAGGCCTGGGAGGTGAAAGATGCTGATGGCAGTTATCTGGGTATTCTCTACACCGACTTCCACCCACGCGACAGCAAACAGAGCGGTGCCTGGATGACCACATACCAGGAGCAATGGATCAGTCCTATCACAGGCGAGGATGTGCGTCCACACGCTAGCGTGACCATGAACTTCACCAAGCCCACGGAGACCAAGCCTGCCCTGCTTACATTGGGCGAAGTAGAGACCTTCCTTCACGAGTTTGGACACTCACTGCATGCTCTGTTCTCCAAGGTGCGATTTGAGAGCCTCAGTTGCACCAATGTCTACTGGGACTTTGTCGAACTCCCCAGTCAGTTTATGGAAAACTACGCCGTGGAACCCGAATTCGTCAACACCTTTGCCCGTCACTACCAGACAGGCGAACCCATGCCTCAGGAACTGATTGACCGCATCATCCGCAGCCGCAATTTCCAGGCAGCCTACAGTTGTGTGCGTCAGGTAAGTCTGGGTCTGCTCGACATGGCCTACTATACCCGCAGCGAGGAATTCAACGAGGATGTTATTGCATTTGAGCACGAGGCATGGAAGCCTTGCCAACTGTTGCCCCAAATTCCCGAATGTTGCATGACAACCCAGTTTGGGCACATCATGAGCGGCGGATACGCTGCTGGTTACTACAGCTACAAGTGGGCCGAGGTGCTGGATGCCGATGCATTCTCCCTCTTCCAGCAGAATGGCATCTTCGACCAAAAGACGGCCGAGAGTTTCCGCAACAATGTGCTCTCTCGTGGCTGCACCGAACCACCCATGGACCTGTACAAGCGATTCCGTGGACAAGAACCCACCATCGACGCTCTGCTGCGCCGAAATGGAATAACCCAGAAGTAAAACAATAAACACATATCACAATGAGCGAGGACAACAAGAAGAACGAACTGGACAAGCGCTATCTGCGCATGGCCACCATCTGGAGTGAGAACAGTTACTGCCAACGACGTCAGGTGGGTGCCCTCATCGTCAAGGACAAGATGATCATCAGTGACGGATATAACGGAACCCCATCAGGATTTGAAAACGTGTGCGAGGATGACAACAACGTCACCAAGCCCTATGTCCTGCATGCCGAGGCCAACGCCATCACCAAAATAGCCCGCTCGGGCAACAACAGCGACGGCGCTACTCTCTACGTCACCGACTCGCCTTGCATCGAGTGCTCGAAACTCATCATCCAAGCCGGCATCAAGCGCGTGCTCTATAGCCGCGAGTACCGTCTGACGGATGGTGTGGACCTGCTGCGTCGTGCTGGCATCGACGTAGAATACTGTCCTCTGGACTAACCTCATAAACTGACAAACTATGAACTACAAATCACGCCTCATGCCCCTGATGCTGGCTCTTGCCATGATCGGAGGTATACTCATCGGCACATTCTATGCCAACCACTTCTCGGGCAACCGACTGAGCATCATCAACACGGGCAGTAACAAGGTCAACTACCTGTTGCAACTCATCGATAACAACTATGTCGACACGGTCGATATGAATGAACTGGTCGAGGAATCTATGCCTAAGATTCTCTCGGAACTGGACCCCCACTCTGCCTACATCGGCGCTAAGGATGCTGAGGAGGCGAACGAGGACCTGAAGGGCAGTTTCTCGGGCATCGGTGTAGTATTCTCTATGCCCCACGACACCGTCACTGTGATGAGCGTGGTCAAGGGAGGTCCATCGGAAAAGGTGGGTATGATGGCTGGCGACCGCATCACCAAGGCAGACACCGTCAACCTGGTGGGCATGAACCAAAACGAGGTAATGAAACACCTGAAGGGTGCCAAGGGGTCGAAAGTGAAATTGACCGTCATCCGCCAAGGACACAACAAGCCCATGAACTTTAGCATTGTGCGTGGCGATATCCCTGTCACCAGTGTCGATGCCTCGTATATGATAGATGACAACACGGGCTACATCCGCGTCAAGAACTTTGGCGAGCAGACCTACCACGAATTCCTGGTGGCCCTGGCCAAGATGCAGGTACAAGGCATGGAAGACCTGATCGTCGACTTGCGTGGCAATCGTGGCGGATACATGCACATTGCCATCCAGATGGCCAATGAGTTCTTGCCTGGCGGTTCGCTCATCGTCTATACACAAGGTCGTAAGGCTGCTCGCGAAGACTATCGCGCAGACGGTCGTGGCTCGTTCCTCGATCTGCCTCTGACGGTACTGGTTGACGAGGGATCTGCTTCTGCAAGTGAGATCTTTGCGGGTGCTATCCAAGACAATGACCGCGGCACTATCCTGGGTCGTCGCTCGTTTGGTAAAGGTCTGGTGCAACAACCCATGGAGTTCAAGGACGGAAGTGTGGTACGACTTACCATAGCCAGATATTATTCTCCCAGCGGACGATGCATCCAGAAGCCCTATCAGAAAGGACACGGCGAGGAGTATGAGAACGAACTGATTGCTCGTTACGAGCGTGGCGAATTCTTCAGTCAAGACAGCATCAAGCAGACTGGCACCGCCTACAAGACTCGTCTGGGCCGCAAGGTGTATGGCGGTGGTGGCATCACACCCGATATCTTTGTACCCGAGGATACCAGCGACATTTCCTCGTATTACAAGGAGGCTCTGTGGAACGGACACGTGCGCCAGTTCACCTATGCTTATTCTGACGAGAACCGCCAGACTCTGAACAAGTATGAGACAACAGAGGAGCTGGAGGCTTACCTGCGCAAACAGAACTTGCTAGAGAAGTTTGCCCACTATGCCGAGGGCCAAGGCTTGCGTCGTCGCAACCTGATGCTCTACCGCAGCAAGACGCCCTTTGAGCGCAACATCTTGGGCGGTATCATCTACAACATCAAGACCATGCAGGAATACCAAGAGTTCCTCAACGAATCAGACCCCACTGTACTACGTGCTTTGGAAATCCTGAATACAGGACAGGCTTTCCCCGCCAAGGGAACTAACAAGAAAACCAAATAATAACCTTTAAATAATACACTCATGAAAGTCATCAACCTTTCTGAAAAGAAAACCATCATCAACCAGTACATGGCTGAGTTGCGTGACAAAAACATTCAAGAGGACCGCTTGCGTTTCCGCCAGAACATCATTCGCATTGGTCGACTCATGGCCTATGAGGCTAGCACCTATCTCCGCTATAGCGAGAAGACTATCGATACTCCTCTGGAAAAAGCTCAGATAAACACTCCTGACAACGACATTGTGCTGGGCACGGTCTTCCGTGCAGGTCTGCCCTTCCACCAGGGTTTCCTGGAGACCTTTGACAATGCTGGAAACGCCTTTGTCTCAGCATATCGCTACTATCGTGACAAGGAGTGCACCAATGTAGGTGTCAAGATTGAATATATCGCTAGTCCTGCCCTGGACGACAAGACTCTGATGATTGTTGACCCCATGCTGGCTACTGGCGAAAGCATGGAACTGGCTTACCAAGCCTTCCTGACCAAGGGAAAGCCCAGTCAACTGATTCTGGCATGTGTCATCGCTAGCGAGAAGGGTGTGAAGCACCTACGCAAGATTTTCCCCACCGATGACGTAGTCCTGTTGTGTGCTGCTATCGATCCTGTGCTGAACGAGCACAAGTACATCGTGCCTGGTCTGGGTGATGCAGGTGACCTGATGTACGGAGGCAAGTTGTAACCCCTTACATTGAGACATAGAAAAGGGGCTGACTCCAACTTTGGAATCAGCCCCTTGTTTTATGCGTATGTTCGGAAATCCTATCCGCGCAGCTTACGTCCGTAATCTACCATCTTGATAGCAGTCACAGCGCACTCATCGCCCTTGTTGCCCAGAATACCTCCGCAACGTTCCTCTGCCTGTTCCATATTGTTGCAGGTGAGCAAACCATAGATTACGGGAATCTTGGCCTCTCGATTCAGTTCTGCCAAGCCCTGAGTTGTACCCTGGCAGATATAATCGAAGTGAGGAGTATCGCCACGGATAACACAACCGATAGCAATGACAGCATCAAACTTGCCGCTCTCGACCATACAAGCCGAACCGTAGACGAGCTCGAAACTGCCAGGAACGGTCATCTCGGTGATGTCCTCCTCACGCACGCCATGCTTGCGCAAGGTATTATAGGCACCCTCGAGCAATGCTCCAGTCACCTTGCTGTTCCACTCGCTGACTACGATGCCAAATCGCACACCCTCGGCTTGAGGGACAGACTTGAAGTCGTAATCTGACAAATTGTGCAGTCTGCTTGCCATAGATTATTTGCTAGCCTTTGCGCGCTCGATGTACTTGTCGATCTCTGAACCCTGTGCGCTAGCACGATAGTTGTCCTTGATCTCCTGATAGAGCTCCAGAGCATCAGCGGTCTTGCCCTCTGACTCCAGAATCTCACCAGCCTGCAGCAGGTAGATGGGTGAAAGCACAGCGTTGTCAGCCTTGCTTGCAGCTTTCTTCAGGGTAGAAACAGCCTTGTCGTTCTGACCAAGCTCTGCATATACATTACCCAGAGTACCCAGAGCAGCGGGAGAAATCATCTCGTCACCCTTGCTGCTGAAGTCCTCGAGCTGATCTGCAGCCTCCTGCATCTTGCCCAGGTTGTAGTAAGAGATACCTGCATACAAGTGAGCCAAGTTACCAGCCTTGGTGCTACCATACTGGCTGATTACCTGCAGCAGACCCACACAATTCTGACCATCACCGTTCAGAGCCTTGTCATAGTTACCCTGCTGGAAGTAGTTCTCACAAGGATACAAAGCCTCAGCACCCTTTACATCACGCTTCTCACTCCACTGGTTCCAGAGCAGGATAGCGATTACGATAACGACTACGGCAGCTACTGCAATACCGATCTTCTTCAGGTTCTTCTGAAGGAAACTCTCCTCCAGGGCAGCGTCCAAATTAGCGCCCTGCTGATTGATTTTCTTTTCTGACATATACTTTTGTTTTATTATTTTTCCATTATTTATAATTCACGCACGTGCGCAAATAGCATGCAAAAGTACTCAATTTCCCTCGGATAGGAAAATTTATAGAAAGATATTTTACCCTCACCCCCCGATTTTCCCTACTTTTTCGTAACTTTGTATGCAAATAACAGGTAGATGATACTCCAAAGCCTATCCATACTCAACTATAAGAACATTGCACAGGCAGAACTAAAACTCTCTCCTGGCATCAATTGTTTCATCGGACAAAATGGTGAAGGAAAAACCAATGTCCTGGATGCTGTCTATTTCCTGTCGATGTGTAAATCATCGACTACAAGCATCGATTCTATGACCGTACGCCACGGTCAAGAGTTCATGGTACTGCAAGGATTCTATTGCCAGGACGATGGCACACCCGAGGAAATCTACTGTGGATTGAAGGCTGGACAGAAGAAAACTTTCCGTCGAGGGAAAAAGGCTTACAAACGACTGGCGGAACACATCGGCCTTATTCCCCTGGTGGTGGTATCGCCTGCCGATCAAATGCTGATTGCTGGAGGAAGCGAGGAAAGACGCCGTTTCCTGGACATCGTCATTTCGCAATGCGACCCTGCCTATCTGGATGCTGTCATGCGCTACAACAAAGCTCTGCAACAGCGCAACTCGATGCTCAAGGCCGAAGAGGAGCCTGATCCCGAACTGCTCTCCATCTGGGAGGAGGCAATGGCTCGCGAAGGTGAATTCATCTACCAGCGCCGACAGGTGTTTGTGGACAAACTAGTACCTGTATTCCAGCGCTACCACGAGTTGATTTCCATGGGACGTGAAAAGGTGGGACTGCACTACACATCCCATTGCCAACGAGGTCCTTTACTAGATGTAATACAGCGAGATAGGCACAAAGATAGAACGGTGGGATACTCCCTCCATGGAATACATAAGGACGATCTGGAAATGACGCTGGGTGGATACCCCATCAAGCGTGAGGGCAGCCAGGGACAAAACAAGTCCTACCTGATTGCACTCAAATTGGCCCAGTTCGATTTTCTGCGCACCACCGTCAGCCACACCACCCCACTTCTGCTGCTCGATGATATCTTCGACAAACTGGATGCTACCCGAGTAGAACAGATAGTAAGACTTGTGGCCGGAGAGGATTTTGGACAGATTTTCATCACCGACACCAATCGCGATAATCTGCGCGAGATCTTGGGCGGGATGAAGGAAGAATACAAGGTTTTTCACGTCAAGGGAGGAGAGATTAACGATGAAGCGTAAAAATTTTGAACTTTTGGGCGACATCATGAATCGAGTGATGCGTCAAGAGGGCTTGGAGACTCCTCTGAACGAATATCGTGCAGTCAATAGATTCCCTGAAGTGTTGGGACCTAATGTCTCACGCTACATTACACACATCGAGTTACGAAGTGGAACACTCTATGTCAACCTCTCCAATCCTGCATTGCGCCAAGAACTGATGATGTCCCGTACCAATTTGGCACAACGCATCAATGCCCTAGTGGGAGCAGATGTGGTACAGAAAGTCGTTTTCTGCTGATTACAAGGAATTTACTACTTCCATAACCTTCATGTCATGGTCTTCACAGGGCACCCTTTCCACCATCTGGAAGGGGTAGCATACTCCTATTTTATGAGCATTGACCAACTGAGGCAGTAAGCGATCGTAATAACCTTTTCCCCTACCCAATCGATTACCATAGTTGTCAAATGCCATTCCTGGCACCAACGCTAGGTCAATGTTGGCATATTCCTCCAATGGATAGTCTGGTCCTGATGGTTCCAGAATACCATAAGCTCCTACCTTCAAACTTTCTGGGCCTGTATACTGGCGCAACACGAGCATATCTCCTTGCACCACTGGTAGCAACACACATTTGCCCATCAGCAAGGCATGAGAAAGAAGGAGTTGTAACGATACCTCATCTGCCAAGGCGTGATACATCAGCACCACACCCGATGCACGATAGGCGCCATCGCTCATGATATTACGACAAATCGCCTCGGACAATAGTCGACATTCTTCTGCCGAATGCTCGCTCTTGCGACTTCGTATCTCTTGTCTGAGGGATTTTTTGTCCATTAGTCAAACAGATTTAACTTACGTTTGCGCGCTTCCTCCAAAGACAACAGTTCTTCCTGGGGTTCATCACCAGCTGCACGCAACCGAGCTTGCTCTTGCATGAGTTCTGCCTCAGCTTCTGCGCTTGTCTCAGGATCGATGAATCGTGCAGCCAAAGGAGCATTCTGACTGGCATCCTTTACCCAGATGACAGGACCCTCATAGGCAGGTGCTATCTTCAATGCAGTATGCATTTGACTAGTGGTAGCTCCACCTATCATCACAGGCACATGGATGTCCTCTTGCTTCAAGAGTTGGCACACATGTATCATCTCCTCCAGGGACGGAGTAATCAATCCACTCAATCCGATGATGTCCGGCTGCAACTCCTTGGTCTTGCGAACAATCTCTTCGGCGGGCACCATCACACCTAGGTCTATGATTTCATAACCATTGCATGCCATCACCACACTGACTATATTTTTGCCAATGTCATGTACATCTCCCTTGACTGTAGCCACCAGCACTTTACCCGCACTAGCACTTCCGTCTTGCTTTTGAGACTCGATGGCGGGTTGCAGAATGCCCACTGCACGCTTCATCGTGCGAGCGGTCTTGACCACCTGGGGCAAGAACATCTTTCCTTCGCCAAACAAACGACCCACCAGATTCATACCGTCCATCAGAGGGCCTTCGATGATATCGACCGCACGAGGATATTTCTCCAGTGCCTCTGCCAAATCTGCCTCCAGATTATCACTCACTCCACGTTGCAAAGCACGCACAAGACGTTCTTCCACGGTCGTGTGTTCCTCCACTTTCTGCACTGCACCTTGGGGTGCGTTCTTCTCGCTTTGCTGTTGTTCCAACAACTGCTGAGCAAGTTCTATAAGCCGTTCACTTGCCTCTGCCGAGGGACGCAACATCACGTCCTCTATGACCTCAAGTTCTGCTTTAGGGATATCGCTGTACATCACTTTGGCAGAAGGATTTACAATAGCGAAATCCAACCCCTGTTGACGTGCATGGTACAAGAAAACCGCATGCATGGACTCGCGGATATAGTTGTTGCCTCGGAACGAGAACGAGAGGTTGCTGATGCCTCCACTCACATGAGCTCCTGGCAAGTTTTTCTTGATCCACCCTACCGTACGAATAAAGTCCCAAGCATAACCATCATGCTCAGGCATACCTGTAGCCACAGCCAAGACATTAGGGTCAAAGATGATATCCTCGGCAGGCATTCCCACCTGATCCACCAACAGACGATAGGCACGCTCACACACCTCGATACGACGCTCGAAGCTGTCGGCCTGACCTTTCTCATCAAAGGCCATCACCACGGCTGCAGCACCCATCTGTCTCACTTCACGAGCATGGTTCAGAAATACCTCCTCACCTTCCTTCAGTGAGATACTATTGACAATGCACTTGCCTTGCACACACTTGAGACCAGCTCGTATCACGTTCCAGTTGCTAGAGTCTATCATCACAGGCACTCTGCAGATTTCGGGTTCACTACCCAACAGGTTCAGGAAATTGACCATTTCCTTCTCTGCATCCAGCAAACCATCATCCATATTGATGTCGATGACCAGCGCTCCATCTTCTACTTGCTTACGAGCAATGCTAAGCGCTTCCTCATAAGACCC
The DNA here is from genome assembly GCA_045600505.1 of Bacteroidaceae bacterium. Taxonomy (GTDB): domain Bacteria; phylum Bacteroidota; class Bacteroidia; order Bacteroidales; family Bacteroidaceae; genus Physcousia. The sequence goes on along the minus strand of JAZRYA010000094.1, from coordinate 33,516 downwards.
TTCCTTGATGAGACGCAAGAACTTGCGGCTGCCAGCCACATTGCATCGCTCGCCCATATTGACAAAGGATGCTCCCTCATCGATTTTGCGCACAATCAGGGGCTCCAGGCCCGAAAGTGCCACGCCATAACCCAATTGCTCACGCGACACTGGCACATGGGGACAAGCATGGGTCAAGGGCTCCAGAGCGGCTATATGATCGGGAGTAGTACCACAGCATCCTCCGATCATGTTGACTAGTCCTTCGTCGACAAAACCCTGCATCTGTCGCACCATTTTATCGGGTGTCTGGTCATATTGACCTAGGGTATTGGGCAATCCTGCATTGGGGTGAGCGGTAATAAAATAAGGTGCGTGTTCGGCTAGATTATGCAAACAAGGCAACATATCCTCTGCACCAAACGAACAGTTCAATCCCACGCTGAACAGATTCGCATGTGCCACAGAGAGGAGGAAGGCCTCCAGTGTCTGTCCACTCAACAGTCGACCTGTCTTGTCACTAACCGTAATGCTTAGCATCAGGGGAACGTGAATACCGGTTCTTTCCATTGCAAGTTCCGCTGCACGGATTCCGGCTTTTGCATTCAGCGTATCAAAGATAGTCTCCAGCATCAGGCCATCGATGCCAGATTCCAGGAGCACCGTCATCTGCTCGACATAAGCATCACAGAGTTCATCAAAAGTGATGGCACGATAAGCCGGATTATTGACGTCAGGGCTCATCGAACAGGTTTTGTTCGTAGGACTGACAGTAGCTATCACAAATCGAGGTTTCTCGGGAGTCGAGAATCTATCTGCCTCCTCACGAGCGAGTCTCACAGCCTCTCGATTTAGTTCCTCTACCAGATGTTCACAATGATAGTCAGCCATCGACACACGTTGACTGCTGAAGGTATTGGCTGTAATCACATCAGCGCCTGCCTCCAGGTATCTGCGGTGTATGTCACGTATCACATCAGGGCGAGTCAGCACCAACACATCGTTGTTGCCCTGCATCTGCCCAGGGATATCTTGGAAACGGTCGCCACGGAAGTCTTCCTCCTTCAATCCATAAGATTGAATCATGGTACCCATTGCACCGTCCAAACGGAGTATCCTATCTTGAAATGCTTGTTGTAGATTCATGTGTTTGTTGTCATCGGTTGTCCCATGGACCCTAGTAGCTCTTCTTGAAAGCCCGAGCTATATCTCTACGATCCTCCTTTTCCTTCAGCGTCTCTCGCTTGTCGAATTCCTTCTTACCACGAGCGATGGAGATGTCGAGCTTGGCACGTCCATTCTCTGCGATATAGAGCAGTGTGGGGACAAGGCTGAAGCCAGGAGCCTTGATGGTGCTCTCTATCTTGCGTATCTCCTTGCGATTGAGCAAGAGCTTGCGGTCACGGCGCTCCACATGATTGTTGTAGCTGCCATGTTCATACTGTGCGATGTACATGTTCTTGACCCAAACCTCACCCGCATGAACATAGCAGAAGGTTTCCACCAACGAGGCCTTACCCGCACGGATACTCTTGATTTCAGTACCCGTCAGCACAATGCCAGCGGTGTATTTGTCGAACAAAGCAAAGTCAAACTCTGCACGCTTGTTCTTGATATTTATCTTTGATTTATATACTTTCTCTTTTGCCATTCCGAGTCAAAAGTCATCATCATCATTCAACAATAGCAAAGGCGTCCAGATGCTCGTCGATATAGTGAGCAATGAGTTCTGTCCACTCCTCCTCGTTCTCCACAAATTCATCATCCAAGTCATCGAACTCAGGATAGCGCTCAAAGAGAGCCATAAATTCATCATCCGTGCACTCTGTCGTCAGCTCCACAGAATACTTCTCAAACAGTTTGCGACCCTTGTAGATGAGTTTCGACAGATCATGAGCACCCCACAGACGCACCGCCTTGGCAAAGGGGTTGAGGAAAATGAAGGGACCATAGCCATTATGGATGAGCTGGATGAATCCGCCATCCATCACCTCCTCGCGCACAATCTCATAGGCCAGCAGTGTGATCTGGTCGGCATTCAACTCCTCCATCGTCTTCTGATTCAGTTCACCACCCACAGCATCGAGGGTTGCTTTTCTGAACAACTCGACAAAGGCATCCATACCCTTTTGGGCAGCCTCTATTATCTCAGTTTCCTTGATTCTTACTTCCATAGTGACGGCAAAGATACGAAATTCCGACGAAAAATGCACCCCCCACAAAAAAAACATCACAAATAATTAGGATTTCTAATCAAGATTAGGTACTTTTGCAACGTAAAATTACATAACATTACCTAATATAATTAGAAAAGTAATTATGGTTTATTCACACGAAGTACAGAACATGTGTTGCGTGGCTAAGGGCCCCAACCATGGTCCCGCACCCATTCCCGAAGAGGGCAAGTGGGTACAGGCAAAAGAAATCAAGGACATCAGCGGTCTCACCCACGGTGTGGGATGGTGTGCTCCCCAGCAGGGTGCTTGCAAGCTGACTCTGAATGTCAAGGAGGGTGTTATCGAGGAGTGTCTCGTAGAGACCATCGGTTGCTCTGGTATGACTCACAGTGCCGCTATGGCATCTGAGATTCTTCCCGGCAAGACCATTCTCGAGGCTCTGAACACCGACCTGGTTTGCGATGCTATCAACACCGCTATGCGTGAGCTTTTCCTGCAGATTGTCTATGGTCGCACCCAGTCTGCCTTCTCTGAGGGTGGTCTGATGATCGGTGCAGGTCTGGAGGATCTGGGTAAGGGTCTGATTTCTCAGACTGGTACTCTGTATGGCACCAAGGTCAAGGGTACTCGTTACCTGCAGCTGACCGAGGGTTACATCAACAAGATGTACCTCGATGCTGTCGACCAGGTTTGCGGTTATGAGTTTGTTCACATGGGCAAGTTCATGGACGCTGTCAAGAAGGGTGTTCCCGCAGACGAGGCTCTGAAGAGTGTAACCGGTACCTATGGTCGCGTAAAGCCCGAGGACGGTGCAGTGAAGTGTATTGATCCCCGCAAGGACTAATTAATGGAGGAAAAGAATTATGATTAGAGAAGTAAAGTTCGAAAGTCAGGACCGTCGTATCAAGCAGATTCTTGCTTGTCTGAACGCACACGGTATCGCCTCCATCGAAGAGGCAAATGAGATTTGCGAAGCTGCAGGCATCGATCCTTACAAGACTTGTGAGGAGACCCAGATGATCTGCTTCGAGAATGCAAAGTGGGCTTATGTAGTAGGTACCGCTATCGCACTGAAGGAGAAGGCTAAGGACGCTGTTGAGGCAGCTAACTACATCGGTGAGGGTCTGCAGAGCTTCTGTATCCCCGGCTCAGTAGCTGACGACCGTAAGGTAGGTATCGGCCATGGTGAGCTGGCAGCTCGTCTGCTGTCTCCCGACACCAAGTGCTTCGCTTTCTTGGCAGGTCACGAGTCATTCGCTGCTGCTGAGTGTGCTATCAAGATTGCTCAGATGGCCAACAAGTCAAGACCAGCTGACAAGCCCCTGCGTTGCATTCTGAATGGTCTGGGTAAGGACGCCGCTATGATCATCTCACGTATCAACGGTTTCACCTATGTACAGACTCAGTTTGACTACTTCACCGGTGAGCTGAAGATCGTCAAGAAGACTCCCTACAGCAATGGTCCTCGTGCTGCCGTTAACTGCTACGGTGCCGACGACGTACGCGAGGGTGTTGCTATCATGTGGCACGAGGATGTAGATGTATCTATCACTGGTAACTCTACCAACCCCACTCGTTTCCAGCATCCCACTGCAGGTACCTATAAGAAGGAGCGCGTACGCGCTGGTAAGGCTTACTTCAGCGTAGCTTCTGGTGGTGGTACCGGCCGTACCTTGCATCCCGATAACATGGCTGCAGGTCCCGCTTCTTACGGTATGACCGATACTCTGGGTCGTATGCACTCAGACGCTCAGTTCGCAGGTTCTTCTTCAGTTCCCGCACACGTAGAGATGATGGGCTTCCTAGGTATTGGTAACAACCCCATGGTAGGTTGCTCAGTAGCTTGCGCTGTACAGGCTGACCTGTATCTCAACAAGAAGTAATCTTGTAAATCCAAGTTACAGATAAATGGTCTCCCACACCCCTCGGGGTTGTGGGAGATTTTTTTTGTATTAGCAGCATCATACAGGCAGCCTCCATACAAAAGATAAACTCAAAAAGCCCAGCATATCATATTTTTTTGTAATTTTGCACGTACTTTTTGAAGATTTAGAGAAATAGGACTTTATAAAAAATACATGATATGAGAAAGTTTTACACCATTATCTGCTGCATGCTGCTTAGCATCACAGTTGCCATGGCTCAGGACTGGAGTAGTTACATCGTCAACAACGACCCACAGCCCTTTGTCATCACGCTCGGCGAAACGTCCGTCACCATCACCCCCAAGAACCTCACCACCCCCTATTATGTGATTGCAGCCAGCGAGAGCAACAACAACTCACTATGGCAACAAAATCGAGTTAGAAACTTCGTAGCACAAGGCGGCTATACCGAAGTCAGCAACGAGGCTATCTGGGAATGGAAGCTGCGTGACTGGGCTACCAAGAATGATCTGTTAACAGGCGAACAAACACTTCCTTACAGCTCTTTTGGACTTATGACCCTGGCCGGTTCTGGCGACTACACCATCGTGGTTGCCCACTGCAATGGTGCTGGCTGGAAGGAGGAACTGGTAAACGGCTACTGGAAACTCTTCGAGGGCGAGAGCGATGCCTATCGCACCAGCAATTTCTGCCAGGAAAAGATGACCTATACCGAGAGCTTCAAGATCACCCCCTACTTCAGCATGGCCGACTCCACCTTTGCATGCCGACCCAGCGATGCAGAGCAAGAGTACCTGATCATCACCTTTGCCGAGAGTGAGCGCAACGGCAAGAGCAACCAAGAACTGTGGGAAGAAGCAGTCAACACCTCTGGAGCAACATTCGTCACCGGAGAGCAGATTGTCAACCTGAAACGTGACGTTCCCGGCTGGTACAACATCGTTGCCGGTGGAGTGAAAACAGAGAACGGTCGATATGACCTCTACGGCAATCTGATGTCACGCTCGTGGGAGGTGGACAAGCCCGCCGAGGAGAATCCCTCTGTCACCAACATCAGCGTCACTGTCATTGGAAATCAGGTAACCCTCATTCCCGACAAGAAGGAAGAATCGGCCACCTTTGCTGTCTTCCTGGGAAGCAAGAAGAAGTATGCCAGTGCCGACGACGCCTTCCCAATCCTATACACTCTCAAGGCTGACGATCTGAACTATGGCAACACGACCCTTCCTCTCCAGGACATCAAGGGATATGTAGCAGGTGAGAACGAGTACTACCTCTTTGCCATTGGAGCCAAGATGGAGAGAAACGAATGCGTGCCCACTATGATGTTCCCTGTCGTACTCGAGCTGCCACTACCCGAGGAGAGCAATCCTATGGACCTGAACGAGGACGGAGAGGTGAATGTAGCTGATGTCACCACCCTCGTCAACTACATCCTCACTGGTGAGACCACCAAGGGCGATGTAAATGGAGATGGCCAGGTGGACGTAGCTGACGTCACCACCCTCGTCAATTACATCCTGCAGCAGCAGTAATCCCTACCCTACAGCACATAAAAAAGGAGGAGGTCGTTGAAATGAACCTCCTCCTTTCTGTTTATATAGCGAGAATGCTTATCGAACAAACACCTTCTTTCCGTTCACGATGTTGATGCCACGCTGCATCTTATTGATACGCTGACCGCTGATGTTGTAGATAGCAGCAGGCTCAGTAGCCGTGGTAACTTCCTCTATAACATCGGGAATTGTCGACACAGCCGCATAGGTAAATGCACTAGCACTATAACTGTAAGTCACAGCCTGCACACCCACGTTGTAACTGCCCTGGGGCACATTGCGCAAGGTATAGATGGGACGAGCCTCGGGACTAACGAAATAAGACGAGAACGAGGCATAACCCAACTGCTTACCACTCTCGGGCAAAGCGGGCACCAGCGAGCGTACGGTACGTCCCGACTCTGCATCCACCACGATGATGTTGTACATGGGGGCACCCTTACTATTTACGAGCATCGATGCATCCCAGCTCACAGCTATCGAGCCGTCCTGATTGACCTCTATCTCCACATTCTGGGGAGCAGAGGGAGCACTATAGGCCGTTCCCGACACGGGGGTGATGTTGTTGAACACCTCGGCATGCTCCCCTCGTGAGGCATAACCCACAGCAGCCAAGTCCAGTCGGCCATCGCCACTGAAGTCACCCACCGACATGCTACCCTCTTGCCAAGTACCGCCCAACAGGCCGTTGCCCTCCTCGTCGCTCGAGATATAGCGGTTGTAATAGGTGTTCAGCGTGCCACGGCTCTCGCTCACAGCATAGCGCCAGTCACGCACCTCGCTGGTCCATCCTTGTTGCAGGCCGTCCACATAATCGTCACCATTCAGGTCGACAAAGGTAAACAGACGATCGCTCGAACAACTGAAGTTGGTCAATCCCGAAGCCATCTCACGGAATCGGAATATCGACTCACCAGGCTCAGTCTCATTGATCAGTGCCACCGACAGTTTGCTGTTGTCCTGCCAGCAAGTGCCATTCACATAGATATCCATGCGACCATCCTGATCGTAATCCATAGCCACCAATCCACTCTCGTAAGCACCCCATGCACGATGCATGTCCAGGGTGTTCTTCCATCCCGATGCACGAGCCACATCATCGGTAATCTCGACAAAGGGCGAACTCAGTTTGCCTGTACCACGATAGAATCGCAACTCAGCACCACCAGTGCTGCCCCATCCGGTCACTACCAGATCGGGATAACCGTCGGCATTCAGGTCCGTCAGCGTGACACCACCCGACCAAGGAGCATTGGTGATTTTCTTTGCCGTCTGGAATCCCTGACCCTGACGATTGCGCAGATACTTGACAAAACCTTGACCCGACGAGGGTTTACCTTGCACCACCAAGTCGGGATAACCGTCCAGATCACAATCGGCCACACTCAGGATAGTGGCACAGCGACCCTCGTTCCAGACGATATTGTCACCCTGGTTATATCCCACATTCTGCAGATAGGTGTCTGACGCAACAGAGAATGTGCCATCGCCATTGTTGAGCACCAACAGCAGGCCACCACGAGTGGTCCACTCACCATTGAAGTAATCCCAATGCCAAGTATCGTTACCGCCTCGGTTGAGACACAGGAAATCGAGGTCGCCATCCTGATCGAAATCCAGAGTGACAGAACCCATCATAAAGGCTGCCTTGGGAAGGCCATTGTTTTCGTAACTCAGGGTTAGATTGCCATCTCCCTGATTGCTGACCAGCACACCATAGCTCTGCCATCCGTGACTGGCACTGGTACCACTATAGTAGATATCCATCTGACCATCGCCATTCCAGTCACCCCAGATGGGATAACCGCGATGCATAGGTATCAACTCGTTCTTCTCAGGTGCCACATCGCCCTTTTCGGGTGAGCTGGCCAAACTGGGTGAAGCGCTGAAACGGATGCTACCCTCTGTCTGCTGCTCGGGCATCACCAACTGCTCTGTCTTGCAACGGAAGTTGTTGTCTATCAATAGTTCCACCAACTCATCGCCATACACCGTATTGCCATTGTCGGCCAAGTTCGAGTCACGGAACTTAGTCGTGTTCACGCACACATAATCGGCCAAGATGATACCGGTGGGGCCAGGCACATAGTCCTCTGCCTTCAGATAATCGACGATGGCCTTGTTGGTATAGGTGGCGTTGTTGCGATAGCCGTCACTCAGCGAGATTTTGCTGCCAAAGAGTTCACCCTCCTTCGAGTAACCCGAAGCAAAGTTGAAAGTCCAGATGGCCTGCGAGGACAGCGCTACAGTATGGTGGGCAGTGAAGTTGAGCAGACGCAAGATGGCATCCACCTCACGCTGCACATCACCCGCATTCACAGGACCACTAAAGTCCTGCACATGCAAGGGAGCAGCGCCTGCGTTGAATCCGTAATCGTCCTTGCCACCCACGTTGATGTAACCGTCACGACTGTTGGTATATCCCCACTCGTTCCAGTTTCTCAGGAAACCTCCAGGCCAAGCATTGCCTCGGTGTTCCTCACGGCTCAAGAACAGCATCTTGCCTCGCATATCCCCCACGGTCAACGTGTTGCTGAAGTCAACCAAGTAATCCGAATACTTGTTCAGCAAGTTCGAGAATGCCTTGGCAGCATCATCAGACCAGTCGCTGTTGCCATGATAGATGTGGAAGACGAAGAACTCCGTGGGGTGTTCCTTTAGATAAGCAACCAGGTCGTTCATCGTTGCCTCCAGCCTTTTGTTGGTTTGTGCTATGCCATGCGAATTGTACAGTGTACCCATGATGAGCGAGGGACGAAGGTCAAATGCACGAACACCAGCATTGTACATCACGCTCATCTTCACGTCCTGCGCAGCAGAATAGTTGGGTCCTGCCACCAGTCCCAATCCTGACCATCCCTCTCCCGTGGCAGCATCATGTGCTCCGGGGATAGAGAGCTGGCACACCAGCGCATTATCGGGCAGAAGACTCATCCAGTTTTTGGGATCCCAGTCGACTCCCGACTTGTTTTGAGCAAAGATGTTGAGGGAAAGGGCAAGAGCCATTCCCAGCATCCAGAATCGATTTTTCATGATTATCATATCTTGCATTTATTTATTCAGAATGTAGTTCACCAGTGCAGTCACATCAGCCACATCCACCTGACCATCGCTATTGATGTCAGTAATGCCTTCCTTGCCTGTGCCCTTGCCCAGGATCACATTGACCAGTGCTGTCACATCGGCAACGTTGATCTCGCCATCTATCAGCACATCGGGAATGGTCACAACATCGGCAATGACAAAGTTGCTGGCATTGTAACCATAGTTGACTGCCTGCACACCCACCTCGAACTGGCCCTGAGGAACATTGCGAAGCACATAACTAGGACGAGCCTCTGGACTCACGAAATAAGACGAGAATGAGGCGTAGCCCAACTGCTTACCATTGGACGACAAGGCAGGCACCAGAGAACGCACAGTGCGACCCGTCTGCTTATCCACCAGGATAATGTTGTACATAGGTGCGCCCTTGCTCATGCTCAGCTTCGAGGCATCCCAACTGACTGTGATGTTACCCTCTCCATCCCGAAGGGCCTCCACATTAGTTGGCTTAGCAGGAGTACGAGTTAGCATCAAGGCAGAACTCATATTCTTGTACACCTCGGCACGCTCGCGTGAGGTATAACCAATAGAAGCCAGATCGGGCAGACCGTCGCCAGTGAAATCACCTACCGACATACAGCCTTCTTGCCAAGTACCACCCAGCAAACTATTACCCTCATCGTCACTCGAGAAATAGCGGTTGTAATAGACGTTCAGTTTGCCCGTGCTCTCGCTCACAGCATAGCGCCAGTCACGAATCTCGCTGGTCCATCCTTGCTGCAGGCCATCCACATAGTCATCCCCATTCAGGTCGACAAAAGTGAACAGACGGTCGCTCGAACAACTGAAGTTAGACAAACCACTTGCCATCTCGCGGAATCGGAAAGTCGAGGCACCTGGCTCTGTCTCATTGATCAGTGCCACAGACAGTTTGGAGTTATCCTGCCAATGCGAACCGTTGACATAAATGTCCATGCGGCCATCCTGATTGTAATCCATTCCCAGCAGACCACTCTGGTGTGCACCCCATGCGCGATGCATGTCCAGGGTGTTCTTCCATCCCGATGCACGAGCCACATCATCGGTGATCTCGACAAAGGGAGTACCTACCATGCCCGTGCCACGATAGAATCTCAACTCAGGTCCTCCGGTATCGCCCCATCCGGTCACTGCGAGGTCAGGCCAACCGTCTGCATTCAAGTCAGTCAGCGTGACACCACCCGACCATGGAGCTTGGGGGAAATCCTGAGCCAATTCGAATCCTTGTCCTTGGCGATTGTGCAATACTTTGACGAAACCACGACCCTGTGAGGGATGACCCTGAACTACCAGATCGGGATATCCATCCAGATCATAATCGGCCACATTCAGGATAGTGGCGCTTCGTCCCTCGGCCCATGTGATGTTGTCGCCCTGGTCGTAGCCCACGTTCTGCAGATTCTCATCAGGCACCACTGTGAATGTGCCATCTCCGTTGTTGCGAACAAGGAGCAAACCACCTCGGGTCGTCTCCTCACCAGTGAAATAATCCGTGTGCCAAGTGTCATTACCCCCTCGGTTGAGGCACAGGAAATCGAGGTCTCCATCTTGGTCGACATCCAGCGTGACAGAACCCATCATAAAGGCAGCCTTGGGCAAGCCATTGTTCTCGTAACTCAGACTCAGGTTGTTACCACCCAGATTGTTCACCAGCACGCCATAGCTTTGCCAACCGTGACTGTAGCTGGTACCGCTGTAATAAAAGTCCATCTTGCCATCGCCATTGAAGTCTCCCCAGATGGGATAACCACGGTGCATAGGCATCAGCTCGTTGGTTCCAGGCTCTACGTTGCCCTTTTCAGGATTACCAGCAAAGAGAGGCGATTCGCCGAACCTCAGTTTGCCGCTGGTACCTTGTGTGGGCATCACCAGTTGGTCCTCTCTGCAGCGGAAATTATTATCAATCAACTCTTTCACCAAATCATCGCCATAAACAACATTGCCATTGTCGGCATATTTCGATTCACGGAAGTTGGTGGTGTGCTCACACAGGAAGTCGGCCAAGATGATACCTGTGGGGCCAGGGACATAATCCTCGGCCTGTAGATAATCGACGATGGCCTTGTTGGTGTAAGTGGCGTTGTTGCGATAGCCATCGCTCAGTGAGACTCCCAGTGAACTCTCCTTCGAGTATCCCGAAGCAAAGTTAAAGGTCCAGATAGCCTGCGAGGGCAACGCCACCGTGTGATGAGTAGTGAAATCCAGCAAACGCAACATGGCATCCACCTCACGCTCTACATCACCTGCATTCACAGGACCGCTGAAGTCCTGCACATGCAAGGGAGCAGCACCCGTATTATATCCGTAATCATCTCGACCGCCAGCATTGATGAAACATCCACGATAGTCGGTATATCCCCACTCGTTCCAGTTTCTCAGATAACCTCCTGGCCAGGGGGTGCCCTCGTGATCATGGCGACTCAGGAAGAGGAGCTTTCCTCGCATTTCTCCCACGGTCAGTGTGTTGCGGAAGTCCGAGATACGGCCAGCATACTTCTCTTTGTTCAGGAGTTCTGCAAACTTGTCCGCTCTCCATGTACCACCCTTGTAGATATGAAAAACGAAGAATTCTGTGGGGTGTGCATTCAGAAACGCTATCATGTCATCTAGCGTATCCTCCACTTTCTTACTTGTTCTGGTTGCTCCGTGTGAGTTATAGAGCGTGTTACTCTCCCAACTGGGACGAATATCAAAGGCTCTCACACCAGCATCATACATCACACTCATCTTCACGTCCTGCGCCGTCGAGTTCGCGGGCCCAGCAAATGTACCAGCTAATCCACCCCATCCTTCTCCCGTGGCAGCATCATGTGCTCCGGGGATAGAGAGCTGGCACACCAGCGCATTATCGGGCAGAAGACTCATCCAGTTTTTGGGATCCCAGTCGACTCCCGACTTGTTCTGTGCAAAGATATTGAGGGAGAGGGCCAGAGCCATTCCCAGTATCCAGAATCGATTTTTCATGGTTTCATATCTTGTCTATGTCTATTCTAGCGCAAAGATACTATATATATCACACATACGCGCGCACAAATGCGTCAAAATCGGCCAAATTTGTGTCAATTTAAGACAAAAAAGGGGCAAACCAATGGTTCGCCCCCTATGTTTGTATCTTCTGTAGATTTATTGATTCAGGATGGTATTCACCAGAGCTGTCACATCAGCCACATCCACCTTGCCGTCTCCATTGAGGTCTGTGATGCCAGTTTCGCCCACGGGCACTTGCAAGATGACGTTGACCAGAGTCGTGATATCTGCCACATCCACCTTACCGTCCAGGTTCACATCATCGGCCTTCTGCATCACCAACTGCGATGGCTTGCAACGGAAGTTGTTGTCGATGAGGGCATTGATAAGTTGAGTGCCGTAGACATTGGTCTTGGAGAAGAGAGCACTTACCGTCTCTACGCAAGCAAAGTCCATCAATACCATACCGGTGGGACCTGGGACATAATTGGGATCGGACAGATACTCCACCACACGCTTGTTGGTGATGCCCGCATTCTTGCGATATCCAGCGCTACCCGTACCGTTACAACCCGAGGTAAGATTAAATGTCCAAGCAATATCGCTGTTCTTGCTCACCGTATGGGTGGTGGTATAGTCGAGGAGCTTGATCATGTAATTGACCTCCTCCTGCACTGCAGCATCGTTGCTAGGGCTGCTGATATCCTGGATGTACAACTGAGCCGAGCCCTGATTACGCGTGTAATCGTCCAGGCCATTGGCATTGACATAGGCAGCCTTACTCTCCAGCGAACCCGATTCACTCCAGTTGCGCATAAAACCTCCAGGCCAAGGCTGACCCTCGTGATCATGACGTGAGAAGAAGAGCAACTTTCCTCGCATCTCGCCCACGGTCAGGTCATCACGGAACTCCGAAATACGACCCTTGTACTTGTCCTTGTTGAGCAGTTGAGAGAACAGGGGTGCATCCCATGTACCGCCCTTGAAGACGTGGAAGAGGAAGAACTCGGTAGGATGCTGGTCGAGGAAAGCGATCATCTCGTCGAGCAGATCCTCCACCTTCTTGTCGATGGTGGTGGCACCATGCGAGTTCCACAGTACGGCACTACTGCCACTACCCTCACGCGAGGGACGGATGTCAAAGGCACGTACACCAGCATTGTACTGCTCGCTCACCTTGGCTTCCTGAGTTTTCGACATAAGATCTCCGGCTACCACACCAGCAATTCCTCTCCATCCCTCGCCCGAAGCCGAATCATGGGTTCCGGGGATAGAAAGTTGGCACACCAGTGCATTATCGGGGAGCAGACCCATCCAGTCAGTGGGAGTCCAATTTACACCCGAGGGGTGCTGCGCAAAGCTGCAAAGCGAGAAGGCCAATGCAGCAAGAAAACTAAGAGAATTTTTCATTTGTGTTTGTTTCAAGACATTATATCAGTGCCACCAATTTCTCCAGCCACTCCTTGTCCACCTCGTCAAAGGTGGCAAGTTCGGCAGAATCGATGTCCAGCACACCGGTGACATTGCCCTCTGCATCGTGTATGGGCACTACGATTTCGCTACGCGAGGCACTGCTGCAAGCGATATGTCCGGGAAACTTGTCCACATCGGGCACCACCTGAGTCTTGTCCTCGGCCCAAGCCGTGCCACACACACCTCTACCTTTCTTAATACGCGTGCACGCGAGAGGACCCTGGAAGGGGCCCAGCACCAGTTCGCCATCCACTACGCGATAGAAACCCGTCCACCAGTGATGGAAGGTCTCCCACAGCATAGCAGCCACATTGGCCATGCGTGCAATCTCATCTGTCTCGTCCTCCACCACAGCTTCCACCTGGGGCAACAAGGCAGCATACAGTTCAAACTTCGAGCCGCCCTCAGCAATAAATAAACTTTCCATATACTATTTCACACAGAGACACAGAGACCACAGAGTTATTTAATTTAACCCCTCGGCGACCTCTGCCTGGTCCTTAGAAATCGAACTTCTCCAAACTCAGTTCACCACACTCCTGGATGATGCCGACGTACTCGGCAAACTCGGGAGTAGCAGAGTGCTTGTCCAGCGCCTCCTGGCTAGCCCAGGTCTCGCAGATCATGAACACATCGCCACGAGTGGCACTCTCAAACACATCATAGGCCTTGCAGCCCTCGTGCAACTGACTCTTGGCGGTCAGTGCGATAGCAGCCTCCAGGGCACGAGTATACTCGCCCTCATTGGCACGGAAGAAACAATTCAATCTGATCATAATACTATTTTTGTTACTGCCACAAATCATTCACAACAAACGAAATGCAGCACATTTCCTCGCAAATTTACTAAAAATATCCGATTATCCCTCGCACAGACACAAAAAAAAGGGACTTCACACGAGGAAATCCCTTGTCAGTTGCTTGTACCACTGGGAAACCGAGCGGTCGGCATTGCGCATGCACCCCTCGTGGAGCCTTGTCGGACAATCGCCCTTGCAGAAGGTCAGCACATATCGCTTGGCCGATGGAGCCTCGGGCACCGACTTTATCTGCCAGTTCTCCTTCAGCGAGAAGCCCACCTCCTGGGCGATGGAGACAAACCCGTCGAGCACCTCTGGGGGGATGCATACCGAGAACACCCCACCCTCGCCCAGCAAGCGATAGGCACCACCGATGAGTTCCTCGAAGGGCAGCGACGACGTGTGCCGAGCCCTGGTGCGAGAGAGGTCGGGCGCCTCGAGGCTCTTGTCGAAGTACGGCGGATTACACACCACACAATCGAAAGACACCTTGCCTGCCACCTCTCGCACATAGTCCTGAAAGGCAGCATGCACCAGCGTCAACCTATCCGCCCAGGGCGACTCTCGGAAGTTGACCTCGGCATCCATCACCGCTTGGTCGTCTATCTCCACGGCCGTTATCTGGGCCTGGGGACACCGTTGGGCCATCATCAGGGCTATCACGCCAGTGCCAGTGCCGATGTCGAGAATCCGCTCTCCACCCTCGGCCAGATTGCCCAGCAGGTCACTGTCTGTGCCCACCTTCTGCGCAGCATGCTGTTGCCAGAGGCCAAACTGTTGAAACTGGAAATAGCCCTTCTTGCGTCCCATATTACTTCATCACCTTGCGGCCATTCTGGATGACGATGCCACGAGCACCCTTGCCCACACGCTGGCCAGCCACATTGTAGCTACCCACCTGGGGACGCACCACCTGCAGCGAGGCGACACCATCCGTGCCATCCATATCCAGCAGGTAAGAGACAAAGTCATAATCCGTCTCACCCATGGCATCCTGAGTCACAGGACAACCAAAGCCCACAATCTTGCGACCATCGGGCGAGATGGTGATGGGATGATGCTGGAATCCGTCGTACCAATCCAACAGGGTCAGTGCGGGGAACATCTCGGCCAGCAGACGAGGCTTCTTCTCCCCTGCCATCCAGATGGCTCCACGCTGGAAACCCATCATATCCATGGTGCTGCCCACACAGGTGCCATCGTTGGCAATGCTGGTGGGATAGATGTTGTCCGTCGACTCAAAGTAAGGGATATCGGGTGTCTCACACTCCTCTATCTCGCCAGTTTCCAGATTCATGCGCACCATAAACTCGGGTGTGGGCATGCTGCCACCGGCCTCCTTCTGGGCAGCTAGACAGATCCACTTGCCGTTCTCGCTGATGCCCAGGGGCTCAAACTTCAGGTACTTCTTGCCCTGGCCATATCGCTCCTCCCAGACGCCCTGAGAGATCACGTCGGCCACATACTGACCATCGGCTTGCTCGCGCCACACGATAGCGGGACGCGACGACACCCAGTCTTGCAGATAACCCACGATCACCTTGCCATCGGCACTGATGAACTGGGCATTGGCACCATCGTTGGCGATGCCACACTCCTGCTCGGTGGGACAAGGGAGCATCACGCGCTCGCCACCCTTCCACACACAGGCCGAGGGTGTCCACAACTCGTCCAGCATGCAACCCACAGCCACACGGCCGTCGGGGGTGACGCCATAGATGGCCGACATCTGGCTCTCGATGACAGTAGGCTGACCCGAGGTGCCAAACTTGGCCGAATAGGTGGTCACCATATCCTCGTTGCTGATGGTGCCATAGGCGACGCCATCGTTGGTCACGCAGCGGAAGTCACAGTTGGCATACTCGCCCTCGATCTCGCTCACGGTGTTGCTCTGGGTGTCCCAGATGAAACCGCCATAGGTCGACACATTCAGGCCTGTGACATAGCGCATATTGGCCGATGCCCCGAGTGCCTCCAACTGGTATCGCATATTGGCCTGCGACGTCTGGAGGCTCTGAGCAGAGACAGCTGCCCCCACCAGGAGAGCAGCTGCCAATGTATAGAGTTTTTTCATATTATTACTTCAGTATTTTCTTTCCATTGATGATGACGATGCCACGGGCATTCTTGCCCACACGCTGACCCATCTGGTTGTAGATGATGCCACGGTTGTCCAGCTTCACTGCCTGGATGGCGTCGGGATTGTTGTCCACAATCTCGATGTCGTCGAGGATCACAGCCACACAGTTCGAACCATTGGCCTCGCTCAGGAAACGCACCTTGCCAGCCTCGGCACCCTTGAGCTCGGGCAGCTGCACGCTCACCTGGCGCCAGCCCTCCTCCTCAGCATTGCCGATGACGATGCTCTGGGCGGTGGCAAACTCATTGCCGTCCACCGAATACTGGATGCTCAGGGTCACGTCCGAACCACCCATAGCCACATCATAGAGCCAGAATTTCAGCTCGGGCTCGCTAGCCTTGGGGAAGTAGATGCCACCGCTGGTAAACGAATCCCACTGATGGGTCTCACCCCAACTGTTGTAGTAGGCATACAGCAGGCCAGCACCACTGTGGGGCTTCACCATCTTGTTGCCGACATAGGTCTCCTGACCGATCTGCCAAGCGCAGAACCATCCGCTGTAGTCCTTGCTCCAGGTCGAGTGCTCGGTGGTGGTGTTGCCCCACTCATCCAGAGGCACGTCGAAGTTCTCGCTGAAGGGCAGCTGAGCCACAGGACCCACAAGCAACTGGTTGCTGGCGGTGGGGAAACTCTCGCCGTGAGGACTCTTGACCGTGACGATGTAGACAAACTGGTTGGCCTCGGCAAACTCGGTCTTGTCCACCACCTTCAGCTCCTTGATGTCCTTGGCGATGACCACCGCATTGGCGTCATACAGGTTGGCAGCACGACTCACCGTATAGGTGAATGTAGCAGGATCGCCCTGGTCACCACCGTTCATACCCGTGGTGGGGGCCTCCCAGGTCACCACGATACCCTCGTCGGTCACCTGTGCCACTACATTCTGCGCCATACCGGGCTGGTCCTTGCCGATGAACACATCAGTGCTGGCAGGCCAGTTGCCACCAGTGGCGGTGTAGACCTGGCAGCTATAGCTGTGCAATCCATCGGTCACCTTCTCCACCACAAACTGCAGCTTGGTTCCGGGCACCAGCACCTCCTCGGCATCCTCGGTGTAGAACACCTGGGGCTCGAAGGTCATGCCACCCAGTTCGCCAAACTCCACCTTGGTGATGGGCATGGTCAGGGTCTCGCCCAGAGAGTTCTTGGTGGGCAGCAGCACCTCCAGGATCACCTGATAGGGGTTCTTCTCATCGACGGTGCAGGTAAACTCACCAGGAGCCAGATCGGCAGGCAGTTGGCCCACGATTACCGACTGCGAGCTGGGCCAGTCGCTGGCCTCACCCACATACACCTGTGCCTGATAGTCATACACGCCATAGGGCAGATCCTGGTCCGTCCACGAGAGCACAGCACCAGCAGCGGGAGCATCGAATGTGGCCACCGTCTGGTAATCGCCCATGTTGGTCAGCGATCGCTTCAGCTCTATCTTGGTGATGGCCACAGTCAGTTCGGTTCTGCTATAGTCCCACTCGCTGATCATCTCTGTGGGGGCCTTGAAGCTCACCTCCACATTGTTCTTGCCGTCGGTCACCACCCACCGGAGCTGCATGTCGCTCACAGGACTGGGCACGTATCCCTCGGGCATCTGTGCGCTTGCAACGCCACACACCAGTGCGACGATTGCAAGCAGCATTATACGGATATTCTTCATATTACTTCACCATCACTTTCTTGCCGTTCACGATATAGAGGCCAGGACGAGTGATGCTAGCCACCTTGTGACCCTGGATGGTGTAGATGCCAGAGTGCTTAGCCTCGACGGGCTCAGCCAGAGTCTCCTCCACGCCAGTGAGAGCCTGCTCGATAGCAGCCAGACTCACAACATATGAGAAGATGTTGGCATCCTGGTCGATACCAAATCCCATGATGGTCTGGTTGTCAGCAGCATAGGCAGCGGGCACGTTAGCACCAAAGTTGGGCATGCCCTTCACCTTGTTCAGCAGGTCGTCGATGCAGATGGTCTGGGTCTCGCCAGCCTTCCACAGATAACCCACACGGCCAAAGATGCCGTCCACGTTGGTGTACATCAGCACACTACCCTCGTCCGAGATAGCACTGGGAGCCAGCGACTGCTCGTTCTCCAGGATCTCCAGCTTGCCGCTCTTCAGGTTCAGTCGAGCCACCTTCACCTTGGTGACATTGTTCCAGTCGTTCTCGTCATACTCCTCCTGGACGTTCAGAGCCACCCACTCACCGTTGGCGCTCAGGGCACAGGGGTTGAACATCATATAGGGCTTACCCTTGCCCTGCTCAGCCTCGAAGTAGTCCTTGCAGATGGGGTCGCAGTCATAGCCGCCCTGGGCATTCTTGCGCCAGATGACAGCGGGCCATGTAGCCTTGTCGTCCACCAGATAACCCAGCAGCACGCTAGCATCAGCCGACATCCAGCGGCAGCCAGCGCCGTCGATGTTGAAGCCGATCTCCTTGGCAGTGGGATAAGGCAGATTGACGCACTTCTTGTCCTGCCATACGCAGGGGAAGGTAGCATAGAATCCCTCACCAGCAGCCTCGTTGGTCCACTCAAAGTAGTAGTAGAAACCACCGATGGTCTTGCCATCGGCCGAGATGCACCATGCGTCGGCACCCTGTGACTTCTCGCCACCGTTGTCGGCCAGAGTCTCGGCAGTACCGTTGACATAGCAGATCAGGGCCTTGCCGCCATATCCGCGGTCGGTACCCACGGCCATGCCCAGGTTGTTGACAGCATGCACACTGCCCTCCTCATAGTCGGGGAAGTTGGTGAATGCGCCAGTCTCGCTGTTCCAGATGCAGGGAGCATAGGTGCCGTAGTTCTGACCAGCCACATAGCGGCCATCCTGCGACATACCCTCGCCCATCAACTGGGTTGCGTTGGTGAAGGGGGTGATGCGCAGACCTGCGTCCACACGCACATCCTCCTGCTCCTGACCACCGCCGCCGTTGTTGTCGGTCAACTTCACGCTGTTGGCGTTGCTCACGCCCATGTCTGCCCAGTCGGGACGGTTCAGGGGCTGACGCTTGCTGATGAATGCCACGATGCTCAGGTGATCAGCCACCCAGGTCTCGTCCAGATCCACCACATAGTTGTTCTCGTAAGCCTGAGCCGACTTCCAGTTCAGGTCATCACCATTGATGGCAGTAGCCACCTTGCGCAGCACGTGGTTGTGGATATAGTTGGCCACCCACATGCCATTGTTCAGCTGACGGTACTTCAGGCTGTCCTCCAGCACATAGACGGTCAAGCCAAATCCATCCAGCACCTCGCGGGCAGACTCACCGCCTTGGCCGCTCACCTTGATGGTCAACTTCTTGCCATCGCCCGACAGGTTCTTCTCGATGTCGACACTGGCAAATGCGGGAGTGCTGTACTGGTCCATGATGTCCAGCAGCTGGGCAGCCAGTTTGGCATGCTGACTAGCGTCGTATCCGATACCCAGAGCGATGCCATCCTCACCCCAGTACAGGCGGTTGAATGCAGCCGAGGGGAAAGCAGAAATGCCGCTGTAGGCCATCAGGCTCTCACACTCGGCAGTGTTGAAGGGGTCCTTCGACGACTGGTTGCCGTGGATGCAAGCCATAGCCACCTCACGCTGCTCCTGCAGCACCTCCAACAGCTGGGCTCCCAGGGGGCAATAGGTGCACGAGTGCGAGGTGAACTCCTCCACCAGATGCTTCTGGCGAGCCACCACATCCGATGCCATATAGGTTGTAAACACAGCCTCGGTCTTGTCATCATCCAGGCCGGTGGTGGGAGCAGCTCCATTCACCTTCACCAGCTCGGCGCTCAGGGTGTGGCTGCCGCGAGCGATGTCGCTGGGCACGTTCAGGGTGCCCACATAGGTGGTCACACTGTGTGTCATGGCCATGTCATTCTCGGTCACGCTCTTCACCAACTTGCCGTCCAACTTCACATCGATCTGGTAGCTGGTCACCTCCTTGGTGCCAACGTTCATCATGTCAAAGCCATACTGCATGCTAGCGCCACTGGCCACCGTAGTCTCCTCGGTCACCATGCCATCCAGCATCACATCCAGCTCGGGCAGATTGTCACACTGCACGATGGCCTGCACACTCAGCAATCCGAACTGCGACTGGCTGTAGATATCGTTGCCCATCATCAGCAGGAAACCCTCTTCGGCATCACCATCCACTCGAGAGATAGGATAGTTACCGGTCTCCACCAGCTCAAATCCGAAGCCGACGCGGTCGATGCCCTCCAGGTCCAGGGGACAGGGAGTATCCAGCTTCACGGTGTTCCATCCAGCCTGGAAGCTAGTCAACTCGGTGTTCTGTTCATACACCATCGCCAGATAGTCGTCGCTGGTCACACCCACGATGAAGACCTTGTTGACCTTCACCTTGTTGGCCAGCGCAAAGCGGATAGCCGTGATGTTGCCATCGATCATGAACTTGTACGACGAGCGGGGCACGATGCTGAATACCGAGTAGGTAGCATTCGATCCCAGGCCCATGCCCTTCTCCCCCAGCGAACAGTCGTCGGTGGTGTAGAGGCCCAGCAGGCGCTCATTCTCAGCCAGCTCCACCTTGCGAGGAGCCTTGCGCGTGTTCTTCTTCACAATCTCATTGATGCCAGGGTTGCCAAATGTAGCCCCCTGCTTCATCATGCCCACCGTAGCAGGCTTCACATCCTTCATGCTCATCACCTGTGCCTGTGCACACACAGACAACATCAAGCATGAGAGAACAAACAGAATCTTTTTCATTTATATACTTTTAAAAAATTGCTTTTTTTGACGAAAGACGAAAGACGAAAGACAAAAGACAAAAGACGAAAGACAAAAGGCAAAAGCAAACCCGCATCGCGCCAGCCGAAAGCCTTAGCCCTTAGCCTTTAGCCTTTAGCCCTTAGCCCAATTATCGGAGAATTTTTTTCCCATTCAAAACAACCACTCCCTTGCTGTTCTTGCCAGCGCGCTTGCCGTCCAGGGTATAAGCCACCTTCTTGCCCTCAGCCGCGATGCCCTTGATAGCATCCTCATCGCCATAGACAAACTTAGCCGTCACCGTCTTATCCTTCTTGCCATTGACATACAGCGTGAAGTCCACCAGACACACACCCTTCACATACTCACCCGTAGAGCCATTATAGTTGCTCCACTCGATGTTAGTGTCCAGCGACTTGCCAGCAGCGATAGTCTTGGTAATGGTAGAGTGAGTACCCTCGGCCTTGTAATCCGTGCACTCAACGCCGAAGCAGTCAGCCACCTTGGTACCAGCAGGCAACTGTCGGATGTTCACATCCAGCTTCACGCTCACCTGGGCATCCGAGGTATTCACCAACTTAGGTCCATGGAACTCAGGCTCATCGGGCCCCCAGAAGAAGTCAGGCAGACAGTTGATTGTCTCCCCATCGCCATAGACATTACCCTCCGCATCAGTGAAATTCACCTGTGCATAGGTACAAGCAGCAACCATAGTTGCCATCATCAGAGTAAAGATTTTCTTCATATAATACGTATTATTGTTATTATTTTTACCTTAAAACGTACAAATCGGGTGCAAAGATACAAAAAATTCACGACCCCACCAAGAATTTGACCCCTAAAGGGTCACACTGCCCGATTGTATAATAAAAACAAATGGTTCGGCAGACATATCTAGTCGACCGAACCACTTATAATTTATTATGACTCTATTTTTACTTCTCGTTTTCCGACTGCCACTTTTTGCAATCTTTGAAGAAACTAATCACTATCAGAGACAACAAGATTCCCACGGGAAAGGCTGCAACAATAGTTACACCTTGCAGACCATACAAAGAATCCTCCGCAAACAGCAAACCTATTGGAAAGAAAATCAGGAGAAGAGCCCAGAATCCACGAATCACACGAGCAGGCTCCTCATCCACAGCAATTCTCCTGTAACTATATGACGATGTGACATAGGTGATTCCGTCCAATGTTGTACTATAGAAAGCGACCATCGTGATTGCCAACAATGCTAATGCAAGAGCAGGCAATGGCAATGTGTTGAATATCTGCAAGATAGCATCGTACATAGTTCCTCCATTGCTCAGGAAACCAGTCACATCCACCCCATGCTTCAATTGCTGCGCAAGTCCATAATTGCCCAAAATTATAAACGACATGTATGTTCCTGCCAACCCCCACCCATACGAACCGAGTATGGTATTTCTAATAGTACGGCCCTTGGAAATCAAGGCGATGAAGAAAGGTGTTGCCACACACCAGACCAACCAGTAAGCCCAATAATAGACCGTCCAGTTTTGGGCAAATCCATTTTCACGCAAGGGATCCATATACGTAGATAGACCTATGAAGTTCTGAGCCAGATTTCCCAGCGATTGGAAACCCGTCTCGATGATGTATCGTGTCTCACCACCAAGGAACAGGAAATAGAATAGAATTCCAAAGAAAAGATACGAACATATGCTTGCAAGTTTGCTAATACCCGCCACGCCAAACAGGACGGTGATTGTGTATATAGAACAGATGAGCAAGAGCACCACAATGGTGACTGACTTCGTCACCTCGAAACCGAGCACAGATCCCAGAGCCTTGGTGAGCGGAGGTGTCGCCAAGGAGAAAGTGGTAGCAGTTGCACATACCACAGCAAAAATTGCTGTTACATCGATTATTTTTCCCACAATCCCATCCACGCACTTACCCAGAAGCGGGCGACAAGCCTCAGAGAATCGCTGGCGCTCACGTTGGCGCACATGCATCATGAATCCAAAGCATACGGCCAGTATCACATAGAAGCCCCATGCAAGAGGCCCCCAGTGAAACAGGGTATAGGTGGGCGCCCACATCTGCATGCTACCCATTTCTGCCACATGAGCCTCAGCACCATACAGAGCCCATTCTATCAGCGAATAAAACATGATATCAGCAGCCATGGTAGATGTGAATATCATCGTTCCCCACTTAAAGTTGCTATATGCTGGTTTGTCGGTATTGCCAAGTCTTATTTCACCATATTTTGGTTTGCAAGCCAAATAGATTGTACACAAGACACTACCGATTGCCAGCAAGGGGTAATAGAGGCCTATCGTATCTCCAAAAAAACTGCGCATTGTGTCCACCACGCTTTTGGAGTCATCAGGAGCGACCACAAACACCGCCATCAGTGCGATGACGATGACAAAAGGCACCAGCATCGTCGCCCAATCAATTTTTCTTTCAGACATTTTCATCTGCATGTATGTTGATTTTTGATTTTCTTCAAGTTTCTTATTGCACGATCATATCGGTCACGGCCATATGTTCCAAAGTCATCTCCTTTTGCTTCCTTGATAACTGTCCACTGAGCCCATAGGTAATCCCACAATATTTGGTAACACAATATCTTCTCACGAGCTACAGATGGTATATTCCCATCAAAATACTTGTCCAAGATATAGTCTTCGTTTTCCTGCTCAAAACCAGCCTCTAAGAAGAGCGCCGCAAAATCTGCCATAGGATCATTCATTCCCGAATACTCCCAGTCGATGAGGTAGATGGTGCCATTCGTAGCCTTGATAAAGTTATCATAGAGTGCGTCATTGTGGCAGGGGCACAGTTCTACTCCCAATTCGTTGAGATAGTTTTCCAACGCCATCACCTGGGGTCTCACTTCCTCCCATCCACCATACATGCAGGCATCTGCCCTCATCATCAGGTCCTCGTATTTCTTTATTTCCTGAAAGATGTTGAACTCATTTTTCAATCGTATGTGAGCCCCATGTACTGTCCGATAGATATTGGCAATCTGCGACATATTGTCATGTCGCTGTATGGTTGCCGCATTCAGTGTTTCCGCATTTTCCACCCAATCAGCCAGTTTTATGCCCGTCTCCACGTCAAAGTACCGAATCTCGGGATTCACGCCCATCTTACAGGCCTCTCGAGCGTTGAATTCCTCATTCGACCGTTCTACCATGCCCTCCGACCCGTTTCCTGGGACTCGCAACACATAGCTTTTCCCATCCAGGTCCACGCGAAAGTTTTTGTTACTCATTCCCCCTATCTGGGTGATATCAGCTTGGCTCACGTCCTTTTCTGGAAAGATATTCTGCAAGTGCATCATCAGATTGTCATGATCATACGGATTTTCTCGTCTTCGGAGTTTGGGATAGATCTCGTTCTGCAGTTTTTTGAAATCCTCCATGCAATCCACGTCACCCCAGATAAGGTTTTTAAAGAACAGCACAGGACGTTCCAGAGCTTCTGTCACATCCATCAGCAGATACTCGTAATTCAGATAGGGATTCGACGCATGTTCCCATGCATCTATCATGCGCTTATAGGTATCGAGGCAGATGCGGCTCACACCTATCATTTCACCCTCGAAGTGACAAACTCGGTGTCTGTCCTTCGATATCTTGGTAATGTATCCGTTCTTGGTCTCCACATAACATTCGTCTCCCGATCCACTTTCCTCGGTCATTGTCAGGCAGTTACCCTCGGCACGAGCAGCCAGTTCCTCCAGCACCTTGCGGTCATAAAACGTATCCGACTCTATCAGCAGGAAATCCTCTTCCACAGCCTCCTTGGTCAGAGCGAGAGAGCCCATCGACGCCGTAAACTCATACTTCTCATTTTTTACGAGCCGCACGTCATCCGATGCATACTTATCAAACATCTCGGCCTTGTATCCCACCACCAACAATATTTTGCTGAAATGCAGGTCTCGCAGAATACCGAGCACTCTGTCCAGAAGACACATATCCTCTGCAAAAGGCTTCAGGGGATAGGGAATCTCCGAATCCTTTTCACGTCTTGCAGCAAGTATCACAGCCGTTTTCATAAGCTCACAATATTTATACTCTCAGCATCATTATACTCATACACTTTTTCGCCCACGCAGAATGTGAAATGCAAGTAGTCGCCCGCATGCTTGACATTGCGGAATCCCACGATCTCACTTTCCCGCACCCCGAGTCTCTGAGCAATTTCCTTGACCACAGCCGACCGGGTATCATCCCGATAACTCTCGTCAAAGAGTCGCAACTCATCCAGCGAGTCAAACTCCTGTATCTCCCCTTCCCGATATCGGTTGATCTTCATTTTGGGCAGACAGTCGAGACATCGGATATATACATCCTCCCAGTAGCCGAGTCTTGTCTCCTCTCTTTCATATTCCGCCGTCAACACACGACGAAAAGCCTCCGAAAACTCTCGGTCGAAATAGACATGGCCTATCATATACCAGGCATCTCGTCCCCCAATGTTCACATCCGTTATTTGGTCTTCCTCGTCCGTGGTCAGGCAATACTCCCCCGTCTCACCGTCGGCATAGAGGGCCGAGTAATAACTGCCAGCAGGCTCCCTCAAGAAAACGTTCTCAGGGAAATAGTTGTCCGAACAGCAGACCCAAGTGTCACCCAGTCGATCTACCACACGCATCATCGACGAGGTGTTGTTGTATCGGGCATAGTCCTCATTCAACACGATATCCACCCCCATCTTCTCTCTGAGGTGGGCAAACCTCTGTGCTTTGTACCCCACCACCAGGGTGATGTCCGTCACGCCAGCCTCTTGCAACTGGCGTATCTGTCGTTCTATCAGCACCTCGCCTTTCACCTCCAACAGGCCCTTAGGCGTCTCTGCGCTCAGAGGCACAAATCGCGTACTGGTGCCAGCGGCCATGATGATAGCGTTTCTCTTGTTCATATCGTGCCAGACTCCTATCCGTTGTCCTTAGAATCCAAAGTGCAGAGTACAATTCACGTGACACTTCTTCAGAGCCGGATTGGTTATGAAGGCACACGCAACGGGCAATGTCCACCCTTTCTTGAATGCAATGTTATAGGTGTACTTCAGCTCCACGTTGGTGCAGCTAAATCCCTTTTCATACAGATTGTAACAACTCTTGTTCATTGCACAACCCACGGTACCACTCACACTGTGGTGATGCAGAAAGCTGTAGCTTCCTCCCACCTCAGCATAGGTCGAGTAAGCCTGTTTCGACGACACCACATTGCCCTCCTCGTCACATTCCACACGCTTGTCAGCACCTGCAAAGAAATTGCTTACCATCAGGTAGACGGGAAGCTTCTCGGGAGCAATAGTGATGGTGGCCTCTGCCCAATGTCCAGTCGACCGGTTTTTCCAATTAAAGTAATTATCCTTGGGTCCATCAGTTGTGGGGTAATAGTAGTCATTCAGTCCCACCGTCACCCATTTCCAGGTATAGCTTGTGCCAAAGTCCACCTCTGCATACTTGCCGTTCAGCGACGTGCCACCCAGCACATACAGATTCCAGCCCCAGTTGCTATACGATACCGAGGGAAATATCACAGGCGTAGCGTCTTGAGTCATCATCTCCATGCCTCGCCACACATATTTTGTCTGCAAGTCCACCGAGGCATGCACATTCGACTCGCGCATTTTTGCACCCCAGGCATTTTTCAAGTGAGCGTCCGAGTATTCTACCATCTTCAGACTATCCTTCACCTCCTGTGCCAGCATCACACCACTCGACAGCATGACACAAGCCATCATTATCCATTTTTTCATCTGCATCATCAAAATCTGATTTCTTTCAAAAAATGTTGCCAACGGTCCTCCACGGGAGGAATCCATTTCCAGTCACCATATTCTATTTCGCAATGGCGCACAGCCCGATTGGGGATATACGCCTCTATGTCGTCAAACTTCACCTTGTGAGCAGGGAAGTACACCTCCTCATCCACGGGTTCAAAGTATCTTATTTTCGCCCCTCCCACCGGCACGCTGTATCCAGCTTTCACCTGGGCACACTTTGTGACATTCTCCACCGTCTTGAACCATCGGCTCGAACTGCGCCAAGAAAACATAGCACCTATGGCATGTCGAATCTTGTATGTGCGGGCACCCTGAGGCGACGAGCACATCAGCCTGCGATACAGATCATCGTGTTTCGAATCCTCATATTCCATCACAGCAGCAGCTATCAGCATCACCAGGCACGACACCTTGTGCTTCCACCAGATAGCCCACTTGTTGGCCGACGTTCCCTCCAGCGGGAATATGTCCACAAATATGCCATGGCTCTCCTTGTCCGGCGAGGCGGGGTCCAGGAAACGCGTCGTCGTGTCCACCACCTTGGCAAATCGAGTGATAGCCCCATGCTTGCTACTCGGAGAGTATATCTTGAACCGCTCGGGCAACTCATCCGCATACTCCAGTATCAGTTTGTCATAATCCTCACGAGGCATCAGCAGATCGATGTCATCATCCCATGGGATGAAGCCCTGATGACGTACAGCCCCCAACACCGAGCCATAGCCCAGACACATCCTCAGCCCATGGCGGTCACACACGCGCTCTATCTCCTGATACATCATTCTCAGATGTGCCTGCAACCGAGTGCGCTCCTCGTCAGTCATCGCGTGCAGTTCCTTTGACTGCATACACGCCTTCATATACAGATTCTTGGTCGCCAACATATTCACACCCATTTTGATATGTAAAATTTCTGCAACTCACGAGCCGACGTCTCCGCATCATAGCCCGCCTTTGCCACTTCTTCCAATCGGTCCTTGCGCACCATCTCACGAGATTCCGCTATCCGCTCAGCCCACACACGGGCCCCAGCCTCCAGCGGAGTATAGGTCACCAGATCCGTCACACTGCACTCCTTCGACACAGACCCCTCGGTAGTAAAGCAAGGCAATCCCGACACCTGAGCCTCGACGATAGACAAGGGCAAGCCCTCGTTCAGCGACGGCAAGATGAATGCATCCATCGCCTGCTCATAGTCACACACATTATCCACCACACCCGTAAACAGGATCTGGTCCAGCACACCCCACTCACGGGCATATTCCGACAGACCCTCCTTCACGCCCAGACCCACAGCCAACAGTTTGGCATCCAGTCCCATGCGCTTCAGTTCCACCAGGATGTCCACGTCCATCTTATGGTTTTTCACCACATCATATCTAGCCGTGTGACCCATCACCAGACAATCCTCGTCCACGCCCAATGCCTCACGCATCCTTCTGCGCATGTCCCAGTCCAGCCGATGCCTGTCACACTCTATCACATTGCGAAACACCGACACCTTGCCATTCTTCACAGCCCGAGCGCCATACAGATATTCACCCGCCTGCACACCACACGACAGCCAGTCCGTAGCCACCAGCTTCAGCAGCGGTCTCAGCGCCAGTCGTATCCTGCCACTCAGTCCACCCTCCGCCATCGAGCTATGCGAATGAGAGATGCGCACTGGCACCCCCACCCCCTTGGCCATCCACAGCGGGAAGAAACTCTTCGACGACGTGTGCGAATGCACGATTCTATACTCCGGATGCTCCTTCAGGAACTGTCTCACCCCACACAGATACGGCCAAGGATTCGACATCCTCAGCCCCGGCACACGCGCCACTCTACCTCCCATAGAGATGATTTCATCCTCAAGCAGGCACTTCTCTGCCGCAGTCAGCAGAAAGTCAAACTGCACCTCATTCCTATCCACATGTCGATAGTAATTCATCAGTGCATTTTCCGTTCCACCCCTGTTCATGGAATGCAGCACATGCAATATTCTGATCGGGCTCTTTCTCAACTTCTTTCCTTCTTTATACGATCACATCCCAGCGTATTCCGAACCGCCACTAGACAATTCCCTGCAAAATTACAAAAAATATCTCACCCCACCAAATTTCTTCCCCCAAAGGGGGAGAAAGAGGGGGTTAGCGATTAGCGGTTAGTGGTTAGCGATTAGCGGTTAGCGATTAATCAACAATCAAAAAAGGGGTCTCCTCATCAGAGACCCCCACTAAGGTTTAGTTTTCAGTAGAATAACAATTATATTAATTAACTCAAATCATTTACACGCCAACCGCGCCAGCCTTAATTATGAATTATGACTGCTTTAGCTTGATGAGCTTCAGCGAACTAATTATGAATTATGCGCTCAGCATCCCGCCAGGGTGACGCTTTCACCGCGCCAGACATAATTATGAATTATGAATTATGAATTATGAATTACTAAAATCTGTCCACCCACTCCGTCAGTGTCATCTGTCCAAAGTTCTCCATCACCCAGTAATTACGCATAGCCTGTCGAGCCTGGGTCAGGCCATTGTTGAAGTAAGCCCCCATGTTTGTGATGCTAGTGCCGCTAGCCAGCGTGCCAAAGTTATACACCGTGCCACGGTTAGTCACAGCGCTATCCACCTGCAGCTGACCCATGTTGCTCACGCGAGCACCATCCTCCACCACCAGCGATCCGTGTATGATCAGACGAGCATCCGGAGCCACCTCCAGCGTAGCGCCACGGCGCACCACCACGTCCTGACAATGTACAGTGTTACAGATATTTGTAGTACTCTCCACAGCCAGAGGGCCCTCCTGGGCCTTAGCAGTTGTGAAACTCATGCTTACCATTGCAAAAGCAGCTACACTCACGTTCTTCAAAAAATCAAAAGTCTTCATAGTTGTAGTATTTTTAGTTCTTGTTACTATTTCTTATTTGTTTCCCTTTGTCATGCTGAGCAAGCAGTGCTGTTGTCCGTTGTCTGTTGTCGCCCTTATTGTCATCCTGAGCATCGTCGAAGGATCTTTCACCGCGCCAGCCTTAATTATGAATTATCAATTATCAATTATCAATTATGAATTCTCATTACACCCTTTTGACGCACTGTACTATCAGAATATTACACCAAAAACCAAAAATTTTTCATTTTTCCTCTTTCGCTCACCCAAAAAGGTTATCAAAAGACACCTTTTTTATATATTATATTGCTATTATTTGATGAGAATTTTGTAACTTTGCAGCCAATAAAGGTTGATGACATAAACCTTTTAATGCGATTTCTTGCAGGCTCATTATCACCCCATCTGTATAAAAATATAGTCCTCAAAATTTGCGGAATCGAAAATATTTCCCTACTTTTGCATCATAAAAGAATCGGCCATGGTAGTAACCTTCACAAAACCCTATCTACGCGACCTCTACGAAAAGGGGCAGACGAGCGACAAGAACCATCGCTTCCAGCCGCAGATAGTCAAGAAATATGCCAAGGTCATCAATATCATGCGAGCAGAGAACAACGTGCAAGGGCTCACCCGTTTTGGTTCACTTCACTACGAACATCTGCATGGCGACAAAGAAGGTCTGTCATCAGTTCGTGTCAACGACCAATACCGCATCGAGTTCACAGAACAGACAGACGGAGACTCGCGCATTGCCAACATCTGCAACATAACAGAATTGTCCAACCACTATAAATAATAGAAGAATATGATCGAGCTTAAAGATATAGACCCCACCATGATCGCCAACAACATCACCCCCTTCTACCCCACCCATCCAGGTGAGGTGATCAAGGACGAGATCGAGTACCGCGGCATCTCACAGAAGCAGCTTTCCCAGAGCATGGGCATGCCCTACAAGGCCCTCAACGACATCCTCAACGAGCGTCGTCCCGTGACCACCGAGTCAGCCATACTGTTCGAGGCAGCCCTGGACATCAGCGCCGAGACCCTCCTCAACATGCAAGTCCAGTACAACCTCGTCCAGGCCAAGCGCAACCCCACCCTCATCAGCCGCCTCAGCTCCATCCGCCGCATAGCTGCCGCCCTCTGACACTCCTCATTCCTGATTCCTCATTAATTCACCGCTGCACCGCGCCAGCCAAGAATCATCACTCATAAGATGCGCCAATAAAACTACACTTAAAAGTGAAGAAATTCACTCAAAAGTGAAGTTTTCTCAAAAGTAAATTGTATCTTTGCACCATAATTGCTACACAAATGGGAAAAGAGACAAGAATTAAAACCATCGAGCAGAATGACAACGTCAGTCTGTACTCCATATGCTTTAATGGTGATGAGTTGAGTGAATACGAGAAATTTCTCACCAAGTTCAAGGACAACGCACGCCTGAATAGAGACTTCCAAACAATTATCCTTGCACTATCAAAGATCATAGAGAGAGGTGCTCTAGAAAGATTCTTTAGGAATGAAGGACGTCTAAACGACAATCTTTGCGCCCTGTCCATCGACTCGCGCAGATTGAGGCTCTACTGCCTCCGCATCTCAGATCAGATTCTTATCATCGGCAACGGAGGAGAGAAGACGACAAGGACCTACCAGGAAAGCGAAGAACTGAGTGGCTATGTTATGGATCTGCAGAAATTTGACGAGATTCTCAGACAAGCACAGAAGACAGGCGTGGTATCCATAGAGAATAACGTGATAACAGGTATTGACACAGCAAGCTTTGAGTTATGATACAGAACAGCCTTTTCCGCGAGTGCCTTGCCGCCATCCCAGAGGAGCGTAAGGCAGAATTTGAACTGTCGTTTGCCATTGCAGATCGCATTGACGAGATACTGAAGCAAAAGGGCTTGAGTCAGCGCGACCTAGCTCAGAGACTAGGTAAGCGAGAGTCCGAAGTCAGCAAATGGATGACAGGAAGGCACAATTTCACGACGAACACCATTGCTCGCATCTCCCTTGCCCTAAACGCCCCAATCATAAATGTAGCATCATCACGCTACACCCGTCCAGATGACGACATGGGCACAACAATGGTGGCAGAGGATGAGGGCATCTAAAACCCGCTCCTCATTCCTGATTGAGAATTACCCAAGCGCCAGCCCTAATTATGACTGCTTTAGCTTGATGAGCTTCAGCGAACTAATTATGCGCTCGGCATCCCGAAGGGTGACGCTTTCGCCGCGCCAGCCCTAATTATGAATTGAGAATTATGAATTATGAATTAAAAAAAGATTGCCCCCCGACTTCCCAGCCAGAGAGCAACTAAAATTATCATTATGTTTTTAACGTAAATATTTCTACCCCAAATGGGGTAGGGAAAACAAATGTATCGTACCTTCACAGGCACATTACACACATAAAAACTACCACTAGGGTAGAAAAAAAATGCAATCGAACACTAGTACCTTCACAGGCACCCAGAGTCACCGCAAAGATACAACATTTCCCCCACTCCACCAAACCCCAGGGGCAAAAAATCACACTCAAAGTTCACCGCGCCCGCTCCTTATTTATTATATATATAGGTAAGGATATGCATTTGACCTTGATTTCTAACTGCAACAACTGCAACACTGCAACACTGCAACGGAGTTGCGGTTAGCGGTTAGCGATTCACGATTAGCGATTGGTGGTGGGAAAATTTGGTGGTGTCGTGAGAAATGATTAGCTTTGCTAAAAATTAATTCATAATTAGTTCGCTGAAGCTCATCAAGCTAAAGCAGTCATAATGCATAATGCATAATTAGAGGATGGCGCGATGAAACGAAAAAAGACGACAAAGCAGAAGGTGGGGATATTCGCTCTGCTGGTGGCTGTGTGCGTGGTGCCTGTGGCCGTGGGGGGATGGCAGGAGTACCAGAAGAAACGGAGGTGGCAGGAATACCAGGACTCGATAGAGACGCGACGGGAGTGCGATCGCATAGAACGGGCGCTGAAGGAGTATTATGACTCGATTGCTTTGGCTGACAGACCCTCTCCCCAGCCCTCCCCCTCTATGGGGAGGGAGAATGGGGCTGGCAGAGGGGCTGGCGCGGTGAAAGTTCCTTCGACTTCGCTCAGGATGACAAGTGGCGGGTATGAGGACGAGGAGGACGCTCGTGAGCACCCGGGGACACCGCCGGAGGACGGGATGTTTGGCTTTGACTACTGGGATGATGAGGATGATGCCTATGAGATGGATCGCAACCAGACGGATGCGTATCCGGATGAGTGGTAGGCTCCGCGGTTAGCGATTAGCGGTTAGCGGTTAGCGGTTAGCGGTTAGCGGTTAGCGGTTAGCGGTTAGAGATTTGTGGCTGGCGCGATGATATAGTGAAGCCCCCGTTCCGGATGGAGCGAGGGCTTTGTTGTGGGACGATGGCTAAGGCTCGTCCTTGTTCTGCGGGTCGGTTACTTCTGCATGCTGCGGAAGTAGGAATCGAGGCCGAGGACGGAAGCCGCAAAGAGCAGGGCCTGGGCTACTACCCAGAGGACACTGGGGTCGATGACGCCAGGAGGCGGGATGAGCAATGCGGCGAAGCTGATCAGCATTGCAAAGAATAGCATTGCTATTGCACTGATTTCACGAATACGTTTCATGGTTTTGTAATGATTTTTTAGCAATGTCACCCTGAGCGGAACGCAGTGGAGTCGAATGGGTCTTTCACCTTTAGGTCAGTAATAGACTGTGTGCAAGATGCTTCGAATCGCTACGCTCCCTCAGCATGACAAATCCCCACATCCCTCTTCCTCCCCCTTTTGGGGGGGAGTCAGAGGGGGGCTTTTAGTCGGTATCACCGTCGGTAGCCTCCAGGCTCTGGCCAGCCTTGCTGGCGGCCTTGGCAATCTCCTGCTGCTTGCGGGTGGGAACGAACTCGAAGGACATGCCGGTGTAGATGGTGCGGAAGTCCTCGCCAGGGAGCATGCGGACGCGAGCGCCGGTAATGTTCTGGCTAGTAAACTCTTCGCGGCTGTCGGCGTTGCGGCTGCGGAGGCTCAAACGGAGCTTGCCGATGCCGAACAGATCGACCTGGTAACC
>JAZRYA010000093.1:0-7554 GCA_045600505.1 Bacteroidaceae bacterium | reverse complement strand
CATTACACCAGAGACGAAACTCGGATTTGTCGTAGAAAAAGACCTGTAAGTATATCGACACCCATGAACTCCTATTGCCGACATATAGCCTTTGTCTTGCTGCTCTGCGTGGTTTCCCCGATTGTGATGGCACAAGAGATGCCCAAGCAACCGAAAATCAAGTTTGAGAAGGTGCTTGAGGATGTGGGAACACTCTCGGTGGGGAAGGGTGAGAAGCGGACGGTGAAGTTTGTGTATGTCAACGTGGGGGATGCACCACTCGTGCTGGAGCGTGTGGAGACCAGCTGTGGATGTGCCACTGTGCAGTTGTCCAAGAAAGCCGTGAAGCCAGGGAAAAAGGGTGTGGTGAAGGTGACTATGGATGCCACCAACTTAGGCGACCGTGGTGTGTTTGGCAACCTTATCACAATCTATTATAACGCCATACCTCGATACACTCGTATCCGTATCAAGGGTGTGCTGGAGGACTAATATTCCCCTTTATCTATAAACATCTGAAGAAGCATCATCGCCGGTAATCAGCGGCGATGATGCTGTGTCAAATTGAAAAACTGCTGTTATCTTTGGGGCATTAAGACAAACAAGCTATGAAATTCAACGCGGAAAGATGTCCGAATCACAACGAGAAGTGGACAGCTGAAATCTATACTTATATAGATAAGATGTACTATTGCCAAAGTGGTTCAAGTTCCCACTCATTGGGAAATCCCATAGCGTGTTTGTCTATCATCGGGTAGTTGACCCACAACCATGTGAGCTGGCTTTGCATCTTGTGTGAGGGGTCTATGATGTCCAGAAGATACTTGATGATACACAGAACATAATACACTCTGTTGTTTAGGGAAGAGCGAGAAATGAAAGGATGGTGCGGATGGCAAGAAGATCCATGACTTCAGAGATTGTCAATAGGGTTTCACTATAGTTCATGTCTTATCCTCATTAAAAAGAAAAGGCTTACCCTAAGCGCGCTGATCTTGCGGGAAGCGGGGTAAGCATGTTGCTGCAAAGTTAGGCAAATTATTTCATTCTAGCAAAGAAAAAATATGAGAAAATGCTATTTTGAGAGTGATTATTTGCAATTTTTATCAAAAAAATGGCAGTTCGAGTGAAGATTTAAGGTGTTTCCTATTCATTTATCTTGAAAAATGAGACATACTTGAGAATGCCTTATTACCATAGTTTATTGCTATATCGATGCAGGTTGTGTGGTTTGTATTTTTGTTATTTGTCTTATTCTATTGAACCACAATTATTTATAGCACATTTCCTTTTAAAAAGTTTACCGCAAAAGGGGTGTCGTGTGCCAAGACGTGTGCCAGATTCTTCGACCTGATAAACACTTCCACCAAACGGAAACAAGCTCAAACCTATCATAGCTCGGGTAAAAAGAGAAAAAGTTTACCTTCCGTTGTATACAGCTTGTGTGCGTTTGGTGGTGCAAAATGACTGCTTTCCGGTGAACTTTCTCACATAGGTTTGCGTGAGTTTGCGTAGGTTTGCGAAGGTTTCAGCGAGTTTCCGTTTGGTGCACCATTTTGCAATGCAAGGATAGCAGTTTGAGATAGGTTTCCGTTAGGTGTGCTCACAAAATAAAGAAGAACAAGAAGGTTTGGATATATAGACAAAGGATTGGTCTGGTCCGATTGCCTGTCCGTATCTTTCTCAATGGAGAGCTTCTTTTTCTTTT
Source organism: Bacteroidaceae bacterium (assembly GCA_045600505.1). GTDB lineage: Bacteria > Bacteroidota > Bacteroidia > Bacteroidales > Bacteroidaceae > Physcousia. The sequence goes on along the minus strand of JAZRYA010000093.1, from coordinate 5,867 downwards.
AACCCGTAATGAATAAGGTGTTAATGACGCTTGATTTTATTAATAGCCAACATGCTATAACCATATAGAAATAACCCCAATATTACAACTATCGTAAGAGTGGTTATAGAGAAAGTATGGCATATATTCCTTGCATCCAGATATGCACAAATCCATGTTGTCAAGTTCGCAAAACAATGTAGAATTACAGTATAAATAAGGCTATGTGTTTTTACGAAAATTAACCCAAATAGAAGTCCAAATAAAAAAGCTGTAATAATTTGAATCAGATTAATATGGATGATTGCGAATATGAATGAAGAGATTAGTATAGAGGTCATGTTGGAGTAATGGGTCAATAGACCGCGAAGAAGGATACCTCTAAAAATATACGGAGCCAATAATGGTATACAAGTTTGACTCTATTATTGTTGACTTATTATCTAGGAGGGCTGACAACGGCTGTGAGATAAGACACTGAATAATAAAAACAATTATCAAAGCAAACCATAGTGAATCAAGACTTTTCGTGTAAAAAGAAAAAACCTTGTTTTTCTTCCTATAGTTAATAAGAGCTATAGCAAAAAGGAAACTTAAACAAAATACAACAAAAAATAGTGTTTGCTGTATTCCTGCATCTATGTCTTTTAGTAAAAGAATAATAGGACTATCTATAACCATTACTAGAAGTAATGTAAGCAAGAACTGCAGTATTCGACTCGGAAAGAATGTGTCTTTATTCATATAGGCTAAAGGAATAGATCATCCATAGTGAGCATACTGTGTATATTATGTGTGTCGGAACCAGAAGTGACTCCATTAGAAGTTATCAGCGTGAGGTTGATAGATTTTGTGGTTCCTGTTTCCTGCTGCAATGTATTTATGCGATTCTGCATCTTGTCCAGCTCTTCTGAAGACAGAGTATATTTTCCTTTGTAATACTTCATTTCACATACATTGATAAAGTCGTCATTGCGATCAATGAGTAGGTCTATTTGTGCACCAGAGCCGGTCCATGAATGAGCCGTGGAGATAACTGCAGAGAATCCGAGTCCTTTCTTAATCTGTTCAAGATGCTGAAGGCAAACGCGCTCAAAGGCAAGTCCTGCCCACGTGTTGTGAAGGGTTGAGTTGTACATACTTGTCCAGAATGCTCTGTCTCCATTCTTGTTTTGTTTTACGAACTGAAAGTAGAACAGTGTATAGTTGTCCATGAGTTGGTACATGGCTCCCTTTTTCTCTTTGCCAAGGCAGGTGTATTTGCGAATGAAACCACACTGTTCCAGTTCCTTCAGTGCTTTAGAAAATTGTTCGTTGTCTGTTCCCTTTGATGTTGCAAGCAGTTCATTCCTTGTCATGCCTACTTTCTTTGTAGAAAGCGTATTTATGATAGAGATATGCACACGTGGATTCTTGAATAGAGATGCGTAGAGTGCCTCATATTCTTGAGCAAGTTCACCATCTTCTCCAAAAAACATCCGGTCAAAATTTTGAGCAACGCTCAGTCCTTTCTGAAGAAAACTCCAGTAGTATGGGATACCGCCTAGAGCCATGTATGCCTCCATAATCATGTTGCGTTTGTAGCCCAAATTCTGGCTTTTGCAGAATAATTCGCACTCATGAAGGGTAAACGGGTGCAAATGGATCTTCTTGGTCAGACGATTGTGAAGACCACCATAGTTCATGACAATGTTGTCAATAATCCATGATGTAGCACTACCACACACAATGAGGATAATATCTTTTCTTGAAGTTGCCCAATTGTTCCAGAAGTGATCTAAAGCACGGATAAAGTTAGAGCGGACGGTATCCATCCATGGTAGTTCGTCTATGAATATGATCTTTTTGCCTTCAGGAAGGCTGGCAAGGAAATCTTCCAAGAGATGGAATGCCTCGTTCCATGTCTTTGGCATGGCTTTCTTACTCATACCATGGCGATATAACGACTGTCGAAATTCAGAAAGCTGTTCTTTCATTGGAGCATCAAGAATACCTGTATGCTGAAATGTAAAGGTGTAGTTGAAAGTTTCTCTGATAAGGAAGGTTTTTCCAACTCGACGACGACCATATACGGCAATGAATTCCGATTGCCCAGACTCAGTAGCCTTGACCAGTATTTCTTTTTCTTTTTCTCGACCAATTAACATAAGTAGAACTTGCTGATTTTGTGGCAGCAAAGATACTTAAAATAATCGATATGTGGTTAACTTTTGGATTAAAAAATATCTGAATTTGGTGGAAATCGTCTTAATTTGGTTAGTTTTCCACCAGTTTCAGTATTATTTTGTGTATTTGTGTTTGATAAGATGGGATTCGAATATTACACATATATACTTTTGTGTTCTTTATTTGGAATGCATAAAGATAACTACCTATGAGATTCTCTATTTACCGATCCTGATAAGTAAGTGAAATTCCGCTCAGGGTTTCCAGATCAGTCATGTCTGTGAGAACAACAAAACGGTAGGACTTAGCGCTCTTCGTCTTGAGGGAGGTGAGGCGGTGCCAGTTCACGTTGTCATTCGAGATGTACACTGCAACCCGTGACTTCGAGTCTTTACTGACACGCTGCCATCCGCAAGATCTTCGATTGGATAATCAAGGGCGATGACGCCGTGTTATTTTTGGCTGTAGCATGGAATTATTGTTGCTGTATAGCCAGAAATAAATCAGTAAAAGACATAGTAACAGGAAATATAGCAAAGGGTTGCTCGTGTCATTCTTCCCACTGTTTTTGGAATCCAAATGCGCAATTTTCTTGCAATATCTATACCCTGTAGATGTATCGCCACTAATCAGCGGCGATGATGCTTCTTCAGGTAGCGGATGAGCTCGGCGGGACGGTCGGTCTGGATGAGGGTGGCACCCTGCTTCAGTATCCAGCCCCAGGCCTCGTCGGGGTTCTTCTCGTCCACGGCCAGCTCGTCGTCGTGACCGGCATTGAGGCTAGCCCAGAGACTGTTGACCCAGATCTTGCAGTTGTTCTTGCGTAGCAAGTCCAGCATCTGGCGCTCGTGGTCGCCAAAGGTGGGGAAGCAGCATTCGATGGCTACGGGGTGTATCAGGTCGATGTTGGCCTGCAGGAGCTGTTCGGCATTCTTCTCGGCAATGCCCACGATGGGCATGTAGATGCTATTCTCCACTGCGCTGCGGTTGTTCTTCATCACCTGCTCTGCAGCAACACCCGACTTGATGACCACTTGGTCCACGGTACCGGTCTTCTGCAGCAGAGCGAGCACTTGGGGGAAGTAATCATAACCCTTGTCGATGTTGATGAGAATCTTGCCCTTGCACAGGTTCAACACCTCCTCCAGGGTAGGTACCTGGTGGCGTGTGGCCGTGGCAGCGTGCATGGTTTTGAGTTTCATAGCCCGTATCTCGGCCAGGGTGTAGTCGCGGATGCGTCCCTTCTTGTCGGTGGTGCGGTCCACCCATTCGTCGTGCATGATGATGAGGGCGCTGTCCTTGGTCATCTGCACGTCTATCTCGATCATGTCCACGCCCATGTCGATGCAGTTCTGGAAGGCGAGCAATGAGTTCTCGGGAGCGCCACGCCAGTCGCCACGATGTGCCACCACGATCACGTACTTGTCGTTGGGATCCATCAGGTGCTTGCGCAGTTTGTCTACTCGGTTTCCAGCCATTGCACCTAGGGCCACGGCCATCAATATCAGTACGGCTAATTTCTTCTTCATATTGTAAAAATGTAGGTTTTCACTGCAAATATACTAAAATCCTTGCTCATAGGGCATAAAATTGTTGCATTTTCCGTATGAAATTTGTAATTTTGTGCTGAAAACTATAATCTAGAATATCATGCGTAAGTTGTTTTTCCTTTTTGCAGCGCTTAGTCTCTTGTCCGCCAGAGCCGAGGACTATACCGTGGCCTCGCCCGATGGGCACCTCACAGCCACCATCTCACTCACCGATGGTCAACTCTCCTACACCGTGGCTCGTGATGGCCGTCAGTTGGTGTCGCCCTCGCCCCTGGGCATCACCACCACGGCCGTCGACCTCAGTCAGAATCTCACTTTCGTCTCACGCACCGATTTCCCCGTCGATGAGACCTACACCTTGCCCACGGGTAAGACCAAGACCTACCGCAACCACTGCAACCAGCTCTCCCTCATCACCGAGCGCGATGGGTGGAAGTTGAACCTCCAGTTCCGACTCTTCGACGATGGCGTCGCTTTCCGATATGTCGTGCCCTCCAATGGTGTCCTGAGCACCCTCACCATGACCGAGGAGAAGAGCCGCGTCACATTGGCCGACTTCCGCAGTTGTCTGGGTTGCAAGTTCATCGGCAATGTGCAGTCGCCCAACTACCCCAACGAGGGTCTCTACGACAACTACGACTGGAGTAAGCTCACCTCGGGCGATCCCCGACTCACTGCCCCCGCCCTGGTCACCAATGGCAGCGAGTATGTCCTGCTGAGCGAGGCAGCCAACATTGGCACCTGGTGCGCCTCTCTGTTGCGTGCAGAGAGTGAGAAGGGCAGTTTCTCGTGGTTCTGCACCGGCGACCGCAAGAACTACGCCGAGGACAAGCCCCAGAAACTGATGGCCGAACTCCCCTTGCGCACCCCCTGGCGTATGGCCGTGATAGGCGACCTGCCCACCATCTTTGCCACCACCATGGCCGAGAACCTGTGTCCTGCAAGCAGCGAGACCGACCTGAGCTGGATACGCCCCGGACGATGTGCCTGGTACTGGGGAGGCAGTGACGGCAACAAGGACGATATACGCGAGAGCTATGGCGGACAGGAGGCTGGCGAGATGGCCTATGCCGACCTGGCTGCTGAGATGGGGTGGGAGTACACCACCATCGACGGCGGCTGGAACACCGCGTGGGTCTCGAAAGTCATCCTCAATGCCAGCAAACTGGGTGTCGAGGCCATCCTGTGGCAGAGTGCAAACCTGTCGGATCACCAGGAATTCTCCCTCGACAATATGGAGAAGACCCTGCAGCAGTATAGGAGATGGAATGTACGCGGCATCAAGATAGACTTCTGGGAAGATGATTCCCGCGAGACGATGGCTCGTATGGAAAAACTTTTACAACTCAGTGCCAAGTACCACTTGATGGTGGATTTGCATGGATGCACACGACCCTCGGGTCTGCGCCGCACCTATCCCCATCTGATGACCCAGGAGGCCATCTATGGCGGCGAGAACAACTTCTGGGGACCCAAGAACATGACCGCCAAGCACCACATCAACCTGATGCTCACCCGCAATGTGGTGGGCGCTGCCGACTACACCCCCGGCGATGTGGCCCGCCACCAGGGCGCGCTGCTCACCACCACTTCCATCGGTCACAAACTGGCCCTGAATGTGGGTTTCGAGAGCGGTCTGCAGCACTTTGCCGAGAGTCCCAACAACCTGCACTACTTCTATGGCTATGACATCATGAAGCGCATCCCCGTGGTGTGGGACGAGTCACAGCTGCTGGAGGGTGCCGTGAGCCAGTACCTGACGATAGCACGCCGCAACGGACAGGACTGGTGGGTGGCCGGTGTGAGCCAGTCGGCACGCACCAGCAAGGTCGTGCTCGACTTCCTGGACGAGGGCACCGAGTACACCGCCTATATCTACCGCGACGGCAGCACCCGCACCGACCTGAAATTCACGCAGATGACCGTGACCAAGGGCAAGAGCGTGAACATCCCCCTGGTGTCGGCTGGTGGTTTCCTGATGCAGGTGTCGCCCCGTGCCGACCTGCCCGTGCCCGCAGCCTATCAGACCTATGAGGCCGAGAGCAGCAACAACAAGTTGTCCCAGGGACTCACTGTAACCTCCTGTGACGCCACCTTTGCCAGCGGCGGCAAGATGGTCTATGATCTGGGACGTGGTCGCAGCATCGAATTTGGCAAGGTGAAGGCCGACGA
>JAZRYA010000092.1:0-40979 GCA_045600505.1 Bacteroidaceae bacterium | reverse complement strand
GTGAGGCTCAGATCAAGAACATGAGCGAGATCTACACCGACATCAAGACCGGCATCATGCCCGAGTTGCGTCGTGCTCGCCTGATTGTAAACTACGAGGTAATCGGCCGCAGCGACGAGCAGATCCTGCAGCAGTTCAAGGACGATGCTAAGCAGCTGAGCGTAGAGGAAATGCTCTACGGTGCCAACATGCTGGTGGAGACTCCCGCCGAGCAGAAGGCTTGGAACGAGAAGATTGCTAAGCAGTATCCCAACGACTACCGCGCTCTGAACAACCTGGCTCAGCTCGCCTACACCGAAGGTAACCTCGCACAGGCTCAGAGCTACCTGGCACAGGCTCAGCGCATCAAGGCCAACGCTCCCGAGGTGAACACCAACCTGGGTCTGCTTGCCCTGATCGAGGGTAAGAAGGAGCAGGCTGAGCAGTTCCTCGCTCAGGGTAGCGGCGCCAACAGCTACAACGAGATCCTCGGCGCTCTGAACATCGCCAAGGGTAACTATAGCGCTGCTGCTAGCAACCTGGCTAAGGTAAACAACAACACCGCTGCTCTGGCTCAGCTCCTCAACGAGGATTACGCTAGCGCCAAGAACACTCTGGCTGCCATCAAGAAGGCTGACGCCACCACCAACTACCTGCAGGCTATCCTGGCCGCTCGCACTGGTGACGCTAGCACCCTGGCAACTGCTCTGAAGAACGCCATCAGCAAGGACAGCTCGCTGGCTACCCGCGCTGCCAACGATCTGGAGTTTGCCAACTTTGCAAGCACCATCAAGGGCCTGCTCAAGTAAGGCTTACTGACTGAAAGATATGAAGATGAGCAACAAGATGCATTACCGGACAACAGGTATGTATTGCTTGTTGCTCATCCTCTTTTTATCCTCGTGCATGGGCAAGCGAGGACACGTGCAAGTCTCTGTCCAACTCAAAAATCTGGACCAAGCCGACCTCTACGTCTACACCTCCGACGGCAACATCCCCCAAGTGGACACCATCCACCTGATGAAGGGAAGGGGCGAGTACGAGACACCCATCAAGGGACTCACCACATTGCACCTCGTCTACCCCAACTTCCAGGAACTGACCATCTGGGCCGGTAGTGGCGACGTCATCAAGGTCAAGGGAGACGCCCAAAACCTGAAGGCCGTGTCCGTCAAAGGCAACACCCCCAACAAACTCTACACCAAGTTCCGCCGACAAACTGCCCAGATGATGCCCGACTCGGTGAGAATAGAAGCCGAGGCTTTCATCCGCCAAAACCTGACCTCGCCCGTCAGCCTGCTGCTGCTCGAGCAGAACTTTGCCAACGGACAAGACCTGAAAACCGGCGAAGAGCTCTGCCAACTGCTAGAGCAAGAGGAAAGCGTGGATGGACGACAGCTGGACCTGGTGCGCAAAGCCATACAAGCCAGCAAGATCCTGCGTGTAGGTGCCACCTTGCCCGCCTTCCATCTGAAGGACGAAGAAGGCAACATCATCACCGACAAACAATTCCGCGGCCGGTACCTGTTGCTCAACTTCTGGGCCAACTGGATGGGCAATTCCTCGTCCAACAACTACACCATCCGCCGCACACTGGAGAGCCATTGCAAGAACTTCAGTATGTTGAACTACAACCTGGAGACCAATCGCAGCCTGACAAACAACTACACCACCATCCCCGATTCCCTGTCCTGGACCGATTTTTGCGACTACAAAGCATGGGATAGCCCCCTGGTAAAAAAACTGGGAATCAACAATTTGCCAACCACCATCTTCGTTGACCCCAAGGGTAAAATCCTGGCAGTCGGCACTAATTATCAGCGAGATATCCAGCCCGCTATCGACAAGGTGGATGGCAAGTAATCATCCCACCCCGAAACACCCCTAGTCTTACGGCCCAAAAAGAGTACATCTATGAGGCAAAAAGAGTACTGTTTTTGACCAAAAAGAGTACTGTTTTTGGCCCGAAAGAGTATAGGTCTTTGGAGCCACCGCCAATTCATAGCTTTTTAGCGTCCATAAATTAATATCTACAAAGTAGAAAACGGGAAAATGAAACCTCAATATTACAAATGAGCAAGCTAGAAAGATTTCTTTGCCAAAGGACATGATTTTTCTGCCCGTTCCCTTTCACAAGTCAAAATATTGTAGTATATTTGTATCGTCAAATAATAGGGTTCGCCCAATACTTGACAGTGGTATTAGGATTAACAAACCAATTTAATAAATAAAAAGAAATGGCAACATTAGATTTGACTCAGTACGGCATCACCGGTTCTACCGTGATTGCCCACAATCCCTCTTATGAGGTACTGTTTGAGGAGGAGACCAAGGCTGGTCTCGAGGGCTACGAGGTTGGTCAGAACACCGAGCTCCAGGCTGTAAACGTAATGACCGGTATCTACACTGGCCGTTCTCCTAAGGACAAGTACATCGTCATGGACGAGAACTCAGAGGACACTGTATGGTGGACTAGCGAGGGTTATAAGAACGACAACCACCCCATGACCGAGGAGGTTTGGGCTACCGCTAAGGATCTGGCTGTCAAGGAGCTCTGCAACAAGAACCTGTATGTAGTAGACGCTTTCTGCGGTGCTAACAAGGACACCCGCATGGCAGTTCGCTTCATCGTGGAGGTTGCATGGCAGGCTCACTTTGTGACCAACATGTTCATCCAGCCCACCGCTGAGGAGCTCGCTAACTTCGAGCCCAACTTCGTTATCTACAACGCTTCTAAGGCTAAGGTTGAGAACTACGCTGAGCTGGGTCTGAACTCAGAGACTTGCGTTGCCTTCAACGTAACCAGCCGCGAGCAGGTTATCATCAACACCTGGTACGGTGGTGAGATGAAGAAGGGTATGTTCTCTATGATGAACTACTACCTGCCTCTCCAGGGCATCGCTTCTATGCACTGCTCTGCTAACTGTAACATGGACGGTGAGGAGACCGCTATCTTCTTCGGTCTGTCTGGTACCGGTAAGACCACTCTGTCTACCGATCCCAAGCGTCGCCTGATCGGTGATGACGAGCACGGATGGGATGACAATGGTGTGTTCAACTTCGAGGGTGGTTGCTATGCAAAGGTTATCGGCCTGAGCAAGGAGAACGAGCCCGACATCTACGGCGCTATCAAGCGTAACGCTCTGTTGGAGAACGTAACCGTAGCTGCTGATGGCACTATCGATTTCGACGATAAGTCAGTTACCGAGAACACTCGCGTATCTTACCCCATCAACCACATCAACAACATCCAGCCCGGTTCAAGCGCTCCCGCTGCCAAGAACGTTATCTTCCTGTCAGCTGACGCATTCGGCGTACTGCCTCCCGTATCTATCCTGACTCCCGAGCAGACTCAGTACTACTTCCTGAGTGGTTTCACCGCTAAGTTGGCAGGTACCGAGCGTGGTATCACCGAGCCCACTCCCACCTTCTCAGCTTGCTTCGGCCAGGCATTCCTCGAGCTGCACCCCACAAAGTACGCTCAGGAGCTGGTTAAGAAGATGAACGCCAACGGCGCTAAGGCTTATCTGGTTAACACTGGTTGGAACGGTACCGGCAAGCGTATCTCTATCCCCGATACTCGTGGTATCATCGACGCTATCCTGGATGGCAGCATCCTGAAGGCTGAGACCAAGATGATCCCCATGTTCAACTTCGAGGTTCCCACCGCTCTGCCCAACGTGAACCCCGCTATCCTCGATCCTCGCGACACTTACGAGTGCGCTTGCCAGTGGGAGGAGAAGGCTAAGGATCTGGCTGCTCGTTTCATCAAGAACTTCGCTAAGTACACCACCAACGAGGCTGGTCAGGCTCTCGTTGCTGCTGGTCCTCAGCTCTAATCCTTTAGTGATTAGCAAAAATATGAGCGGTTCCCTTTTGGGTGCCGCTCTTTTTTTGTACCTTTGCGCCAAATTTACTCGAATTATGAAGAATATATTAACCATTTTATCATTTTTCTTGGCTCTGCCAGCTTGTGCACAGTTCCAAAACCCTGTAAATTTCTCTGCCAAGCAGAACAAAATCTCTGATACCGAGGTCGAGGTTATCTTTACAGGAAAAGTGGATGCTGGATGGCATGTCTATGGTACTGACATCGCTGATGGCGGTCCTACCAAGGCTGAACTGACTCTGGAAAAGCAGCAGGGACTGAAGCCCAATGGTCCCCTGCGTGCTACTGGCAAAGTTCATCGCGCAATGGACGAGATGTTTGGCATGGAGGTTTCTTACATGGAGGGAACCGCTTCGTTCTCGCAGAAGTTCACCATCACTGCCGAGCAATACGAGGTGGAGGGTTACCTGACCTATGGTGCTTGCAACGACGAGAACTGCATTCCTCCCACCGACGTGAACTTCAAGTTCAACGGAACTGGCAAACCTGCCGCTGCCGACAAGGACAAGGCTGACAAGGAAGCCAAGGAGGAGACTCCCGCCGAGGAAACTGTCGAAGAGGAAGTGACTGTCGCTGACACGGTTGCAACAGACACTGTTGCAGCAGTCGACTCTAGCGAGTTGCCCGATGGTCTGTGGACTCCCGTCATCGATGAACTGAAATCATTTGGCGAAGATAAGGCTGCTGACAGCAATGCTGGGTGGTTGACTATCTTCTTACTGGGTCTTCTGGGAGGTCTGGCTGCCGTAGTTACCCCTTGCGTATGGCCCATCATCCCCATGACAGTAAGTTTCTTCCTGAAGCGCAGCAAGGATGACCGCAAGAAAGGTATCCGTGACGCCGTCACCTATGGTATCAGCATCGTGGTCATCTACGTAGGTCTAGGTCTGATGGTTACCGCCATTTGGGGCGCCAACTCTCTGAACGCCCTGAGTACCAATGCCGGCTTCAACATTTTCTTCTGTGCTTTGTTGCTGCTCTTTGCCGCATCTTTCCTGGGTGGTTTCGAGATTACTCTTCCCTCTAGCGTCAGCAATGCAGTAGACAGCAAAGCAGGCAAGACCACTGGTCTGCTGAGTATCTTCCTCATGGCATTTACTCTGACTTTGGTCAGCTTCTCATGCACAGGTCCTATCATCGGTTTCCTGCTGGTTGAGGTAAGTACAAGCGGCAGTTTCCTGGCACCTGCCATTGGCATGCTTGGCTTTGCAATTGCACTAGCGCTGCCCTTCACCCTGTTTGCTATGTTCCCCTCATGGATCAAGAAGGCTCCCAAGAGCGGTAACTGGATGAACTGCATCAAGGTTTGCCTCGGATTCCTCGAGTTGGCCTTCTCGCTGAAGTTCCTCTCTGTTGCAGACTTGGCCTACGGCTGGCACATACTGGATCGCGAGGTGTTCCTCTCGCTCTGGATTGTCATCTTTGCTCTGCTAGGTGCATACCTGATTGGTTGGATCCGTTTCCCCCACGATGAGGACGAGTACGATGAAATGGGCGAGGTGATTGTCAACCCCCGAACCTCGGTAACACGCTTCTTCGTAGCACTGGCTTCATTTGCCTTTGCCATCTACATGGTGCCTGGTCTTTGGGGTGCTCCTTGCAAGGCCGTCAGCGCATTTGCGCCTCCTATGAACACCCAGGACTTCAATCTCTCGCCCAAGGCCGAGGTTGCACACTTCGAGAATTATGAGGAGGGTATGGCTTATGCCCAGGCACACCACATGCCCGTAATGCTCGATTTCACCGGTTATGGCTGTGTCAACTGCCGTAAGATGGAGGCTGCCGTATGGACAGCTCCCCAGGTACAGGAGATCATCGATAACAAGTACGTTCTCATCTCGCTTTATGTCGACGAGAAGACCCCCTTGGCTCAGCCTGAGACCGTACAGGTGAATGGAAAAGAGAGAAAATTGCGTACCATCGGTGACAAGTGGAGTCATCTCCAAAACATGAAGTTTGGTGCCAATGCGCAGCCTTTCTATGTGCTGGTAGACAACGAGGGTAACCCCCTGAACAAGAGCTACAGCTACGACGAGGATGTACCCAAGTTTGTGGAATGGCTGGAGACAGGTGTGAAGAATTACGAAAAATAATCCAGATTTTCTGTAATAAACGCACACCCTATTGCGTCTAATCGTAAAAAGAATTACAAAATAACATAATGAAAAGACTTTTTCTATTGATTGCAATGAGCTTCACCCTGATGGGTGTCTCATTTGCACAGATGGAGCAGATGATGCAACCCCTGCCCCTCGATCCTGGAACTAAGGTAGGAAAGCTGGACAACGGCCTTACCTACTACATCCGTCACAACGAGTACCCCAAGGGACAGGCAAACTTCTACATTGCTCAGAAGGTAGGTTCTGTTCTGGAGGAAGACAACCAGCGTGGTTTGGCTCACTTCCTGGAGCACATGTGCTTCAATGGTACAGAGAATTTCCCTGAGAATGGCGTTATCCGCTACCTCGAGACCATCGGTGTGAAGTTTGGCGAGCAGTTGAATGCCTACACCAGCATCGATGAGACCGTATATAATATAAATAATGTACCCACTGCGCGCGAGGCTACTATCGACAGCGTTCTGCTTATCCTGCACGACTGGAGTCACAACCTGACTCTGGATCCTACAGAGATTGACAAGGAGCGTGGCGTCATCCACGAGGAGTGGCGTAGCCGTAGCACCGCTCAGCAGCGCATCCTGGAGCGTCAGTTGCCCAAACTGATGAGCAATAGCCGTCCCGGTAACCGTCTACCCATCGGTACTATGGAGGTTGTCGACAACTTCAAGCCCGAGGCTCTGCGTGCATACTATGAGAAGTGGTATCGCCCCGATCAGCAGGCTATCATCGTGGTAGGTGACCTGGACGTAGATCGTACCGAGCAGCAGATCAAGGCCATGTTTGGTCCTATCCAGATGCCCGCAAATGCAGCAGCACGTGAGTACTTCAGCGTACCCAACAACGACGAGCCTATCGTAGTTAGCGACAAGGACAAGGAGCAGACGATGCCTATCGCTCTGATCATGAAGAAGCACGAGGACCTGTTCCCCACCGAGTATAAGAACACCGTTCCTTATCTGCTCACTTCACTGCTTCGCAATGCTGCTGTCAGCATGATGAACACTCGTCTGGGCGAGATGTCTCTCGACCCCGAGGTTCCCTTCATCCAGGCAGCCGTCGACGATGGCGACTTCCTGCTGTCCAAGGTGACCAAGTGCACAGAGACCGTAGTTGTCCCCAAGGAAGGCCGCATGGAAGAGGCTATCAGCAAGGTTATGGCCGAGGTTTACCGTGCAGCTCAGCATGGTTTCACCGGCAGCGAGTATAGCCGCTGGAGCAGCGAGTTCATGAGCAAACTGGACGCTATGTATGAGAACAAGGACAAGCGCGAGACTCCCACCTTCATTCAGGAGTGCGTGCAGAACTTCCTCAACAACGAGCCCATGCCCGGTTTGGAGACAGAGTATGCCTTGTATAAGCAGATTCTTCCCAACGTACCCGTAGATGCCATCAACCAGTTGTTTGCCCAGTTGGTAAGTGTCAACGACAGCAACCTGGTCATCTTCAACATGAACCCCGAGAAGGGAGGCTATGTACAGCCCACCGAAGAGGGTCTGTTGGCAGCTGTTCACGCTGCACAGAAGATGAATCTGGAGGCTTATGTTGACAATGTGAAGAACGAGCCCCTGATCGCCAAGATGCCTAAGGCTGGTAAGATCAAGAAGGAAGTTAACGGACAGTTCGACACACAGGTTCTCACGCTGAGCAATGGTGTGAAGGTTATTCTGAAGAAGACTGACTTCAAGGACAACGAGGTTATCATGCATGCATTCAGCGATGGTGGTTCTGGCCGCTACGGCGTCGAGGACAAGTACACCCTGAAACTGTTCAGCGACTTCATCGCTGCTAGCGGTTGGGGTAACTTCACCAGCACCGAGTTGACCAAGGCTCTGGCAGGTATCCAGGCAAGCGTAGGCACCGGCATTAGCAACCGTCGCGAATTCCTGAGCGGTAACTCAGTTCCCAAGGACCTGCGTACCATGTTTGAACTCATCTACCTGCACTTCCAGCAGCCCTTGCGCGACGAGAAGGCAGTAGCCAGCATGCTGCAAAGCACTGCACAGACCTTGCGCAACCAGAATGCCAACCCCATGAAGGCATTCCAGGATAGCTTGCAGACAACCATCTATGGCAACAACCCCCGTCTGGTATTGCTGAAGGAGGAGGATCTGAACAAGGCCAGCTATGACCGTGCTCTCGAGATCTATAGCGATCGTTTCAAGGACGCTAGCGACTTCACCTTCGTATTTGTAGGTAACTTCGACAACGACAGCATCCGCCAGTACTGTGCACAGTATCTGGCAGCTCTGCCCAAGGTAAAGCGCAACGATAAGCCTGTAGATAGCAACATGAATCCCCAGGATGGCAAGCACGAAAACATCTTCCGCAACAAGATGGAGCAGCCTTCATGCACCATGGTACAGTACTTGGGTTGTTCAAACGTGGAGAACACCCTGAAGAACCAGGTTACTGCTGGCATCGTCGGTGAGGTTCTGAGCATGCGTTTGCTGGAGAAGATCCGCGAGGAAATGGGTGCCGCCTACAGCGTAGGTGCTCAGGGTGCATTGGCTCAACGTTCCGACGGTTCATACGGCCTTGCTCTGCAGGTATATGCACCTCTGAAACCCGAACTGTGCGACGCAAGCCGCGAAGTTATCGACCAGGAGTTGAAGAACATGGCCGAGAACGGTGCTGAGGAGCACTATATCAGCAAGATCAAGGAATATCTGCTGAAGAGCTACAAGGAGGGTGAGCGCCAGAACAGTTCATGGCTCAACTACATCACTAGCTACTACCAGGATGGCCTCGACGAGTATACCACTTACGAGGAAGTTGTCAAGAACATCACCAGCAAGGACATTGCTGAGATGACCACCAAGATCCTGGCTTCTGGCAACAACGCTGTTGTCATCATGCTGCCCGAGGAGTAATGAAAACAATCCCTGTCCACTTCACATCGAGTGGACAGGGATATACAAAACAACAAGCGGAGGCTTCACTACGAAGTCTCCGCTTGTTGTTTATGGGAATCCTAAATCTTATTCTTCGCGACGATTGGCACGCTTGCGCTCTAGATGATCGAGGATAACCTTACGCATACGCATACTCTTGGGCGTTACCTCTACATACTCATCCTCCTTGATGTACTCCAGAGCCTCCTCCAGTGAGAAGATAGTTGCAGGAATGATGCGAGCCTTCTCGTCAGTACCACTTGCACGCACGTTGGTCAACTGCTTTGCCTTGCAGACATTGATCACCAGGTCGTTGTCGTGTACATGCTCACCTACCACCTGTCCAGCATACACCTGATCCTGAGGCTCGATGAAGAACTTACCACGATCCTGCAGGTGGTCGATAGAGTAGGCATACGCATTACCACCCTCGAGAGCAATCATAGAACCATTCAAGCGGCGAGTAATCTCACCCTTGAAAGGTTGATACTCCTTGAAACGGTGAGCGATGATGGCCTCACCCTGACTGGCAGTCAGCATATTGGTACGCAGACCGATAATACCACGAGAGGGAATCATGAACTCGATGTTCACACGCTCGCCCTGACTCTCCATTCCTATAAGGTCACCCTTACGACGAGTCACCATATCAATCATCTTGCTCGAGAACTCCTCGGGCACATTGATAGTCATTTCCTCGATAGGCTCGCACTTCACGCCATCTATTTCCTTATAGATAACCTGAGGTTGACCTACCTGTAACTCATAGCCTTCACGACGCATGGTCTCGATGAGCACACTCAGGTGCAGCACGCCACGTCCACTTACTACCCAACGGTCGGTGTAACCCTCCAGATTCTCGACACGCAGTGCCAAGTTCTTCTCCAGCTCTTTCTCCAGACGATCGTTGATGTGACGGCTGGTACAGTACTTACCTTCCTTGCCAAAGAAAGGAGAATCATTGATGGTGAAGAGCATAGACATGGTAGGTTCGTCGATGCTGATGGGGGGCAGAGCCTCGGGATTCTCGAAATCACACAGGGTATCGCCAATCTCGAAGCGCTCGAGACCTACGATAGCACAGATGTCGCCACTTCCTACCTCCTGAGTCTTGAGACGACCCATGCCGGTGAAGGTGTGGATTTCCTTGATCTTAGTCTTCTCCATACTGCCATCACGATGTGCAATGGTGATGTTCTGCCCCTCGCGCAAAGTGCCACGATGTACGCGACCCACTGCGATACGGCCAGTATAGTTTGAATAATCAAGACTAGTGATCAACATCTGGGGTGTACCCTCCAACTGCTCAGGAGCGGGGATGTGCTCCAGGATGACATCAAGCAGATAGGTGATGTCCTCGGTGGGAGTATTGAAGTCCTCGCCCATCCAACCATTCTTGGCAGAACCATAGACAACGGGGAAGTCCAACTGCTCCTCGGTAGCATTCAAGTCGCACATCAGGTCAAACACCATCTCGTACACCTCCTCGGGACGGCAGTTGGGCTTATCTACCTTATTAACAACTACCACGGGCTTCAAGCCAATCTCCAACGCCTTTTGCAGCACGAAACGTGTCTGAGGCATAGGACCCTCGAAAGCATCAACCAGCAGCAAACATCCGTCTGCCATATTCAACACACGCTCTACCTCGCCACCAAAGTCGCTATGACCCGGAGTGTCGATAATGTTGATCTTGGTATCCTTGTAGTTGATGCTCACGTTTTTACTGAGGATGGTGATACCACGCTCACGTTCCAACTCATTGTTATCCAACATCAACTCGCCGGTCTGCTGGTTCTCACGAAACAGATTGCCGGCCAATAGCATCTTGTCCACCAAGGTAGTCTTACCATGGTCAACATGTGCGATAATTGCAATATTACGGATATTCTGCATAGTCTTTTGCCTTAAATCGGGTGCAAAATTACGAAAAAATGGGCGATTATCAAAAAAAACTCCTAGCTTTAACCCCCAATATCTAAACTTTTTCATAACTTTGCACCCGCATTTGCGTGGCAGTGCCGATGTGTGGTTGCTGCACGACAAACAAGTTAAACATTTAAAAGAATACAATTATGTATTTGAATTCAGAGAAGAAGACCGAGCTCTTCACCACTTATGGCAAGGGTGCTACTGATACTGGTAGCGCAGAGAGCCAGATTGCATTGTTCTCATACCGCATCAAGTGCTTGACCGAGCACATGAAGCAGAACCGCAAGGACCACAGCACCGAGCGTGCTCTAACCGCCCTGGTAGGTAAGCGTCGTGCCCTGTTGAACTACTTGAAGGAGCGTGACATCACTCGTTACCGTGCAATTGTAAAGGCTCTGGGTCTGCGTAAGTAATCGCAGCCTGTCTTCACAAGAAATAAAGCTGCAGTGTCCCTGCAGCTTTTTTATTTTTCTGCCTATGGACAAAATCAAGAAAATACTTCCCGATGTGCTGATGATCCTCGGTTTTGTGGTCATCAGTTTCGCCTATTTCTGGAATCCTATCATGGACGGCAAGGTGCTCACCGGCAGCGACCACAGCGCCTCGGTTGGATCCAATGTAGAGATGGAGCACTATCGTGCCACACATGATGGTGAGCGCACCAGATGGACAAACACCTTGTTCTCGGGCATGCCCACCTATCAGATGAGCCCCTCGTACAACAGCACCGATACACTGAGTGTCATCGAGAGTGTCTACCAACTGGGATTGCCCACCCTGGCAAGCTACATCTTCATGATGCTGCTGGGTTTCTACATCCTGCTGCGTGCCTTCGACTTCCGCGCATGGATGGCAGCCTTGGGTGCTGTGCTTTGGGCCTTCTCTAGCTACTATTTCATCATCATCGCAGCAGGTCACATCTGGAAATTACTCACGTTGAGCTTTATCCCTCCCACCATTGCTGGTATCGTGCTATGCTATCGTGGTAAGTATCTGTGGGGTATCGTAGTGACCGGTTTGTTCACTGCCTTGCAGATTCTGTCCAACCACGTGCAGATGTCCTACTACTTCCTGACCGTGATGGGACTTATGGCCATTGCCTATCTGTGTGACGCCATCCGCAATCGTACCTACGTTCAGTGGCTGAAGGCCAGTGCTGCTGCCTTGCTGGGCGGTGTGTTAGGTTTGTGCATCAATCTCTCAAACCTGTACCACACCTACGAGTACAGCAAGGAAACCATGCGTGGTAAGAGCGAACTGACACACAAGGTAAAGGATGCAGCTGACCAGACAAACAGTGGACTTGAGCGCAGCTACATCACCGCATGGAGCTATGGCATAGACGAAACCTGGACACTGATGATCCCCAATACCAAGGGTGGTGCTACCGTGCCTCTGGTTCAGAGCGAAACTGCCATGGAGAAGGCCAACAACCAGTTTATCAGCATCTATCAACAGATGTACCAGTACTGGGGTGACCAACCTATGACCAGTGGCCCTGTCTATGTGGGTGCATTTGTCTGCTTCCTATTTATTTTAGGTTTGCTCATTGTAGGTGGACCCATGAAATGGTGCCTGCTGATTGCCACCATCCTGAGCATCTTGCTCTCGTGGGGACGCAATTTCATGCCCTTCACCGACTTCTTCCTGGATTACGTGCCCATGTACGACAAGTTCCGCACTGTGGCTTCTATCCTGGTCATTGCCGAGTTTACCATCCCCATGCTGGGCATGCTGGCACTGAAGAAACTGGTGGACGAACCTGACTACCTGAGCGGCAGCAAGGGCAAGTGGAAGAACATATATAACATGTACATTGCCCTGGGCTTGACCGCAGGCGTATGTCTGCTCTTCTGGCTGATGCCCGACACCTTCTTTGGCAACTACATCTCATTGCAAGAACATCAGGCCTTGAGTGGATTGGCACAGAGTGGTGCTCCACAGGAGGTCATCAACAGTCTTTTTGCTAACCTCAACGAGATGCGTCGCGCTGTCTTCACCGCCGACTGCATGCGCTCGTTCTTGATCATCATGGTTGGTTTTGCTGTGTTGATGCTCTACAAGTTCCGCAAACTGGGTGAGATAAGCATGGTGGCATGTCTGACCATGTTGTGCCTGGCTGATATGTGGGCCGTGAATCGTCGTTATCTCAACGACAGCATGTTTGTCACTCCTCGCAACGCCCAGCAGACATTCCAGGAGACCAATGCCGACGCGCTGATCAAGCAAGACCCTGACAGCTACTACCGTGTGCTGAATCTGGCAGTGAACACCTTCAACGACAACAGCACCAGCTACTACCACAAGAGCATCGGTGGCTATCATGCTGCCAAGTTGCGTCGCTACCAAGAGGTCATCGAGGAACATCTGCAAGGCGAGATGTCACGCGCACAGAAGGCCGTGATAGAAACCCAAGGTAAGCTGGAGACTTGCAACGGTGACTCGTTGTATCCTGTGCTCAACATGCTGAATATGAAGTACCTGATCCTGCCCTTGCAGGGAGGTGACCGTGCCCCCATCCCCAATCCTTGGGCCAATGGCAATGCATGGTTTGTGCAGCAAGTACGCTACGTAGCCGATGCCGACGCCGAGATCAAGGGATTGCATGGCATGAACACCAAGCAAGTGGCCGTTGCTGACCAGAAGTGGCAGCAAGTGCTGGGTGAGGCTACTGCCGATACCACAGGCACCGCGCGACTGACCGCCTACGAGGCCAACGAACTGCAGTACGAGGTGGAAAGTCAGCAGGGCGGCGTTCTCGTCTTCAGCGAGATATTCTATCCCGGATGGACCTGCCAGGTCGATGGAAAGGACGTGGAAATCGGCCGTGTCGATTATCTTCTGCGTGCTATCCACATCGATGGAGGCAAGCACCAGGTAGTGCTGAAGTTCGATCCTCAGACGGTACATATCACCGAGGCCATAGCTTATGGCGCACTGGCAATCCTAGCCCTGTGCCTGTTGGCACTGATTGCACTCAGCATTCGCAAGTCTCGTAAATAGAGATTAGCCCATACATAACACACGCGCTGTCTGGAGATGTCTAGGCAGCGCGTGTTGTATTCTATATCGACGACGTCACGAAACGTGACACCACTATCGCTTGATGACCGCTCGGATGATGAACCACAGATGCTCGCCCAAGGCCTGAGACCAACCATAGTGCTTGGCCATCACACGCAAACGCTCCACAAGCGAGCGACGGTGGTTCTGAGTGGTCAAGCCCTCGTTGAGGTAATCCGTCAGGATAAGTTCGGTGTTGAGGTTGCGCAAGCGACGACGCTCGGCATACTTGAGGACGCGGATGCACCAGTCAAAATCGGCCGAATAGCGATATTGCAAGTCATAATGGATGAGCTTGGCTAGATCGGTGCGAACATAGAAACTCTGGTGGCACACCAACATGCCACTTAGGAAACTATTGGATGTCAGCGTATCTGGTGCCTCCAATCGGCGATGACGCAAGAAGTTGCCCTCATCGTCCACCAGATCCGTCTCGCCATATACCACGGCATAATTGACCTGATGACGCTCCCAGTTCATCTTGTCCACCATCTGCTCCAGGGTCGTGTCCTCGTGCAGCTTGTCTCCGGCATTCAAGAACACCAGATAATCGCCCTCGGCCAGGGCAATAGCCTTGTTCATGGCATCATAGAGGCCCTCGTCAGGCTCTCGCACCACGCGGATGTTGTGCAGATTGGGTCTTGTGTTGCGCTCGATATAGCGCTGCACATGAGCGACAGTGGAGTCACTGCTGCAGCCATCGATGATGATATGCTCCACGCGGTCATAGGTCTGATGCTCCACACTCTGCAGAGTGCGTTCTATGGTGTGCTCTGCATTGTAGGTGACAGTGACGATGCTTATCAGGGGTTTATTCTTCATATACCTTTTTATATTGTGCGGCGATGTGGTCCTCGCCATATTTCTGCACAGCATGGTGGCGTGCTGCTTCTCTCATTTCGGGATGTGCCAGCACATACTCGATGCCCTGTGCCAAATCCTGAGCGTCGCAGTAGTTTGCCAGATATCCATCCTGCAGATGATCTATCATTTCGGGAATGCCACCCACCCGGAATCCTACACAGGGAGTTCCACATGCCATAGATTCCACGATAGTGTTGGGCAGATTGTCCTGGAGCGATGGAGTTGCAAATGCATCGACTGCAGCATAGAGCGACGCCATCTGGTTTGATGGGATGGAACCCAACTGCAGTAGCATGGGATGCTGCAACGAGGCAGCGTGCTTGCCCACTACCACCACGCGGATGTCGTCGCGCCCTTGGGCTTTCAGCACATCCAGCGCCTCCATCATGTATCGCACACCCTTGCGCTCATCGGTGACCTTCTGAGAGACGAAGAGCACCAACTTGCAGTCGGTGGGCAGATGCAATCGCAACCGAGCCTCACGCTGTGGTTGGGGGCAGAATTGGGTAGTGTCGAGGGCATTGTTGATATGTCGCACATCCTCGCCGGGCAAGGCTTTCTTGGCCTGATCCGTAATCCACTGGCTGCAACCGACAAAGCGGATGTGTCCCTGACGAATGAGTTCCATCTTGCGCTGCAACAATCGATGAGGCATACTGCCAGGCATTACCGGGCACTGGCGACAATCCATCTGCTTACAATCACCACGATAGTGGCAGACACCCAGGTAAGGCCACTCGTCATGCAGCGTCCACACCACGCGCTTGCCACTCTGCAGAATCTTCTCAATACTACGCAACGAGAGGAATCCCTGATTGATCCAATGGAGATGGATGACATCCGCCTCCTGGAATTCGTCCAAACGAGTAATGTCTACACCCGAATTGGCAATGTCGGCTTGCCAGAGCTTTTCCATGGAGAATCCGTTGGACACCAGCACGCAGAGGCGCTCCCACAGGAAATGCCACTTGCTGCAAGGGGCCTTGGCCACCGTCACACGATCGGTCTGCTTGTCACGAACCAGCATCTTGGCCTTGACTCCGTGGTCGTTCAGGGCCTTGCACAATCGACCTGCCGCTATGGCGGCACCGCCGGTCAGTTCGCTTGTATTTACTATCAGGACGCGCATACTTTCTTATAGATGTATCTTACTATTTGACCTAAGGGGGTGTAGCGGATGCCCCAGTCGGTGATGGCACGGGCAAAGGCTTCCTCGGTCACAGCTTGTTTTTGGGGCTCCACACGAGTCAGTTGCAAAGGACGCTGCAAGGGTTCACGATCATACTCGTAGTACTGCAAGATGTCCCACGAGCGGAAGTGGGTGCCATTCTTCAACCCCACGTTTCTCACCATCGTGTGGGCAGGGGTCAGACAGAGGCCACCCGCACGGTAGATGGCTATCTCCCAGCAGATGTCCCATGGAATAGGCTTTCGGTCGAGGCTACGCAGACAGGGAAAAACGCCGCCATACTGCATGGAATCCTGATCCTGGGCAGTCATGCCATCCAGGGCCTCATCGCGGCTCTGATAGTGGTGGAAATGGCTTTGCCAGCGGTCTCGCCAAGTGCCCCATCCCCAACCGCTCATGTGAGGGGTGAAATAGAACTCTTGCTCGGGTTGCCCTCCATCGGCCATCAGATCCAGATTGGTGAATCCTGCCACATGCATCACGCGGGGTTCGTCTTGATAGAGGTCAAACGCCGTGTTCATGTATTCCAGATAATAAGGGCTGGTGACGATGTCGTCCTCCAGCACGATGATGCGGTCATGGTCGGCAAACAACTGGGCAATGCCCTCGGTGATGTTGCGCTCGAGGTAGATGTTCTCGGGGCGCTCTATCAGGGTGATGCTGCGAAAAGCCTGCTGGTTGTTGGCCTCGACCAACTGGTGAAGCAACTGTCGCACCTCGTTGACCTGCTGCCATGACTGAGGGTCCTTGCCGCCATCGCTGAAGACGTAGAGGTCTGTCTCGCGTGCCAGCGTGTTGGCGCGCAGGGCATTCAGTGTCTTTTGCGTGTTGTCGACACGATTATACACAAACATGGCAACTGGTGCGTACTTCATACGGCAAAGTTAACACTTTTTTTGTAACTTTGCACCATGAAAGGAAGAAATAATGCATTTGACCTGCTGTGCGGAGTGTGCATCTTGCGCATGGTGATGTTGCATGCCGTCAGCATGGTGGGATACCGTGGCGAATACTGGTTTGGCAAACTGATGGCATGGTCATTCTTCTTCCTCTGCTTTTTCTTCTTCAAGGCAGGGTATTTCAACAAGACGGTGGGGGGCAACTCCCTCTCCTACTGCATCGACAAGGCACGCCGTCTGTTGCTGCCCTATGTGATGTGGGGCGCCATTGGTTCGGTTATCTATTTTGGCTTCACTCGTGGATGGCCCGATCACTTTGGAGCACTCGTCCGGCAGTTTCGCTGGCACCACCTATGGCGACAAAGCCACTTCTACGGCAATCCGCCATGCTGGTTCTTGTTCTCATTCTTTACCACCTATGTACTAGCGCATTTCGTGCGCAAGTGGGGTTGGCTCTCCCGTGTGTTCTCCGTGGCATGGGTAGGTCTTCCTTTGCTGAGTTACTGGCTATGGAGAGAGCACAATCCCCTGTGGATGAGCCTGAGCAATGTGCCCATGGGCTTGTTTATGTTCCAGTTGGGACACGTGTGGCACCATGTGGAGAATCGACTGCCCAGTAGATGGTTTCTGCTGCTGAGTATGGCACTGGTGGTCCTATTTGCCTATGGCAATCGACACTGGCATGGCGAGTACGACATGAGCCTCAACCTATGGGTGCAGCGTCCCTGGGGTTGCATGGTCAATACTGTGGCTGCCCTCTGTGGGCTCTCGGGCATACTGCTGACGTGGAAGAGCATGCCACGCATCCCAGGACTTTGTTTCGTGGGTCAGCACTCCATGGTCTTCTTTGTCATGCATTATCCCCTGCTGTTCCTATATCGATTCCTGGCCGCACTTGCCCACGGACGCATCTACCACTCGTGGACCCACCTCAGCGTCATGCTACTGATCATTGCCCTGACATGCACTCTGCTGGTACCCGCCATCGAGCGAGTGCCCTGGCTCAGTGGCCGATGGCCAAAACGATAATTTATTGCAGTTGACGCTAACTGTAATAACTACAATTACTACAGTTACTACAATTACTACAGTTTCGGGAATGTAGTCAGCCAAAGAACACGAATCAATTTTTTATTATATATAAATATATAATAAACTTTATTTACTAGTATTCTCTTTTGTAGTAATTGTAGTAACTGTAGTAACTGTAGTTTTGGGGCACTCACCCATGTATTACTTCTTCGATTGCTTCAACTTTATCAGCAAATCGGGGTCATTTGTGGTGATGATGTCCACCTCGGGGAGTGACATGTGATGGAGCAGGCCCTTTTCGCCGTCTACCGTCCACACGTTCACTTCTATTCCCTCACGCTTGGCCTCCTGCAGCCACTCGGGATGACTGGCAAACACACCCTCGTTGTAATCGATGCCTGTCCAACCCAGTGCCTTCACCTCCGAGGGCTTCAAGTCACCCGACAGATAAGCAATGGGAGCCTGAGGCTCACGAGAATGCAGATAAGCACACGCAGTGCGTGAGAAAGAGATGTATTCCACTTGCTTCTCGATGCCCAGCAGGTGCACCAGCTGCAGCACACGATCCACCAGCACAGTATCGCGCTGAGGTGTTCTGTGAGGTTTCAGTTCCAGTATCAACTGGCACTCGGGATGCTTCATTCCCTCGGTCAGGTACTGCTGCAGGGTGGGCAGGAATTCGCCATTCTTCAGCTGATGATTCATTAGTTCGGCAAAGGTGGTGGCATCTATGCGCAATCCGTCCATCTTATCGTCATGAAAGACCACAGGCACACCATCGCTAGTCACCCACACGTCGAATTCCGAACCATAGCATCCTACCTCGGCTGCCAACTGCAGCGAACGGATGCTGTTTTGGGCGCTTCCCTCGGGTTTCCAGTGTCCACGATGGGCAACAACCTTGGGTTGAGCCAATGCAAAAATAGGGGTGAGTAGCAGCAAAATGGATAGAAAAGTGTGTTTCATAACGGCTAATTTAAAGGTATACTTTGGCAAAGATAATAATTTTCTTGACTCAATGTACCACACCACTATCTTTTTATACAAAAAAGAGTACTCTCTCGGCACCAAAGGAGTACTCTTTTGAGGGCAGACATATACTCTCTCGGCCTCACACAAGTACTCTCTCGGGAGGTATTGACACAAAATCCACCAGATTTGGGGTGTAATTATAAATAATTATGTAACTTTGCAGTGATGAAACAAAGAAACCATGCATTTGACCTGCTATGCGGAGTGTGCATCATCCGCATGATAAGTCTGCACACGATGACCATGTGTGGACACAGCGTGGACGATTGGTGGAAGGAAGTCATGCAATGGAGCTACTTCTTCATGAGTTTCTTTTTCTTCAAAGCCGGATACTTCAACAAGAGCGTGGCGGGCAACAGCGTGGCCTACATCACCGACAAGGCCAAGCGACTGCTCATACCCTACCTGACCACAGGCCTCATCGGCGATGCCATCTACTTTGCCTTTCTGCCCAAGATGCTGTCGAGGTACCACAACCCGATAGAGCCCCTCAGCTGGGAACACATCTGGAAGACAAGCAGCTTCTACGGCAACACGCCCACCTGGTTCTTGCTTTCTTTCTTTGCTGCCTATGTGGTGGTGCACTACATCGAGAAAGTGAAGTATCTGCACTGGATTATCCTGGCATTCCCAGCCATCAGCTACGGACTCTTTGTGGCAGAGAATCCCTTGTGGCTCAATCTCAACAACGTCTTCATGGGCGTATTCTTCTTTGAGCTGGGACGATTGTGGCGCCGTTGGATGGAGTGCTGGGGACACGAGAAGACCATCTGGATATCGGCCGTGCTGTGTGTGGTGTTTGTGGTCAGCAACATCATCTTCCACGATGCTGCCTACACGATGAGCAACAACAAGTTCACGGGCAATCCCTTCATCACCGTCATCAACATCACCTGCATCCTGTGCGGTTTGGCCGGCTTGCTCATATCGCTGCGTCTGCCACGCATACCAGGCATCAACTTCATCGGCGAACATTCAATGGTCTTCTTCGTAGGCCACTATCCTATACTCTATTACTACAAGTTCACACACTTGTGCTTTGGGCGCAGCATATTCGGGCGATACGACGACGTGCTCATCCTGCTGCCCACCATCTTCATCATCTGCGCTTGGCTGGTGCCCTATATCGAGAGAGTGCCCTGGCTGAGTGGCCGATGGCCCAAGCGGGTGCCTGTCGCCCCTGAAACAGAAACGAAATAAACATACTATACTATGGTAATTGGATACACAGCTGGTGTCTTCGACTTGTTCCACATCGGACACCTAACACTTCTCAAGAATGCCAAGGCGCTTTGCGACAAACTCATCGTAGGCGTCACCGTCGACGAACTAGTGCTCTACAAGGGCAAACATGCGATGATCCCCTTCTCTGACCGCATCGAGATCATCCGCAACATCAAGTGCGTGGATGCAGCCGTGCCCCAGTATGACATGGACAAACTGACCATGTGCAAGAAACTGGGCGCCACCATCTTGTTTGTAGGCGACGACTGGTATGGCACCGAGAAATGGAAGGAGTATGAGAAGGACTTCACCGAGGCTGGCATCAAGATTATCTATTTCCCCTATACTCACGGCGTATCTTCGACCAAGATCACTGAGGCCCTGACTGCAGTGAGAGACAAAGACTAAAAGAAATAAGAGATGAGCAACAAAGACTTCTGTTTGAGTTCATACATCGCCTTCCGTTACATCTGGAAAGACGGCATGGACTTCTTCCCCGGATTCCACCACAGCAACTACCAAGCTGTGCCCGAGGAGGAAAAGATTCCCGTAACCACATCCGAGGACATCAACCGCGAGATCCGTCGTCAGGTCGATGCACTCTATCAGCAATATGACAACATCGGCATACTGCTCTCGGGCGGTATGGACAGTGCCAACCTGGCTGCATACCTGAAACCCGGCAGTCATGCCTACACCTTCGTGTCGGACACTGGCGTATTCAACGACGACGTGGAGCGCGCTCGCAAATACTGCCAGAAGTGGGGACTGCAACACCACCTCATCGAAATCACTTTCGAGGACTACAAGCGTTATGCACCCATCGTTATGAGTCGGAAGTGGGCTCCTGTGCACTCTATCGAACCCCAGATATACAAGGCTGCTATCCAGGCCAAGAAGGATGGTGTGGAGATGGTGCTGGTAGGCGAAAGTGCAGACCTCATCTTTGGTGGCATGGACAAGCTCATCACTCCCGAGTGGACTTTCGACACATTCACACGTCGATACACGTTCCTCGAGCCAGAACTGGTACTCACCAACCCCGTCTCTCAGATGGACCTCTATGAGCAGTATCGCGTAGGCGAACAGGATATCGACGTGATGCGTTTCATGGACGAGGTGTTCTCTATCGAGAGTTCGAGCTCGTATCTCAATGCCTTTGGCGTGGCCGAGATGCCTTATTACGACCCCTATGCACGCCTGGTGATGGCAGAACCTCTGGACATGACCCGAGTACGCAATGGCGAACCCAAATACCTGGTGCGTGGCTTGTATGCTATCCTGTACCCAGAATTGGAGATTCCCTTCAAGATACCTATGCCACGTCCCGTAGATGCCATCTTCCGTGATTGGGAGGGTCCTCTGCGTCCTGAGTTCCGTCGCGACATTCCCATGTCTACCCTCACAGGCAACCAGAAGTGGCAGCTGTGGTGTGCCGAATTGTTCCTCAACCTGTTTGACTAACGAGCATGAACGAAAACAACAGCGATCTGCTGAAGGCAAAACTACTGGAAACCTTCAAGTTTACCCGTGATTTCCTGCAGCAACATGGTTTGCGCTATGTCGCCTGTGGTGGTACCGTGCTAGGTGCAGTGCGCCATCAAGGATTCATACCCTGGGACGACGACATAGACATCTACATGCCTCGCGAAGACTACAATCGTCTGCTGCAAATGGGTGACGAACTAGAACCTCTAGGATACGAGGTGATCTCCGTGGCCAACGAGGGATATTACATGCCATTTGCCAAGATATCTGACCGCAACAGCACCATATGGGAGTTTGAACGATTGCCCATGGTGATGGGCGTCTACATCGACCTCTTCCCCATCGACGAGTTTGAGGAACCCGACGAGGTGATCACGGCACGTCAGTACCGCAGTCATTACTTCTTTGACAAGTACATCAATGCCGTCAGCCACTATCCTCTGTCATCAATCCTGACCACAGCACTCCATCTGGACATCCATGCCCTGGGGTTGCGTGTGCTCAATCTGTGGCGTCGTCGCAACCCGAAGAAATACCTGCAAGCCTTCCTCGATTTCGAGAAGACGTACGTAGGTCAGAAGGGATCGAAGTGTGTGTGCGTGACACAGTGGGAGGGTCGCATCTTCCAAACCAGCTGGTTCGAGGACGTGATAGAATACCCCTTTGAGGACACCACAGTCACTATTCCTCGTGACTATGATTCGTATCTGAAGAAGCTGTATGGGGATTACATGCAGTTGCCTCCTGAGGAGAAACGGGTATCACACCCTCACTACTATGTAAATCTGCATCAGCGCGTTTCTTTAGAGGACGCCCGAAAAGATATTCGCTAAGGAAAGGACTCACTCGCAAGAGGTTGCTGATGAGCAGGCAGAAGGCTATCACCAGCAAGGCAAGACTCACGCTCAGGGTGATGTCCAAGACAAAGTTGGGACGGTTGGCATCCAGCCACTTGCCCACCTCGGGTAATTTGGGAATCAGCAGGAAATGAAGCAGATAGACATCCAAGGTGCGGGTGCCGATATACTGCAGCGACTTGCCTACTAGACGGTCACTCTGGAACCACGTCTGATAGTGACGGAAGAACATCACCACCAACATCAGCAAGGAATACATAGCCAGTGTGCGAGGCAGATTGGTCCACATAAACTTGAGGGTGTGCCAGCGGAAGATGTCGGCACAACAAACCACTGCCACCGTGATCACGATGGGGAAAAACCACGACGTATCCATCAACCATTGCACACGCTTCCAGTAACGATGCACCAAATTGCCCAAGAGGAAGAATTGCATGAACTTCATCGTCTCGATGAGGCTGGAGTAGTTGAAAAACAAGTCTTTGTGATAGGTGAACACCTTGGGCATGTAGACGGTGGCATAGACAAAGACCGACAGCGCCCATAGTACCCACACTGGCCAATTCCGCTTGCGAGAAACCAGGCAAAGCGCATAGTAGATGATGAACATCTGCAGGAGCACCCACGTAAACCAGTATCCTCCCTTAGTAGGGCTCTTCATGCAATACTCAAAGGCACCCCAGAAGCCACCACTCTTGCGAAAGACGATGAACAGGCAGAGGAATACGAGGGCAGGCAGCACTTGTATCTTGATTTTCTTCCATGTAAGCGCCAGCGCATTGGGCACTGTCCACTCAAAAGTTGCCTTGTAAGCTAGGAAACCACTGACAAAGAAGAACAAAGGCATGCGGAAAAGCACCAGGAATGGCAGCGCAGCGGATAGTTTCTCACTCTCGCCAAACCCCATCTGTGCCACATGATATGCCACCACCAGTATCATGGTGAAACCTCGCATGGCATCCAGCCACTCCATTCGTTTAGTCACGGTTCCTCAGTTTTTCTATTAATGTATCGCTCGCACCGCTCCTCAACTTGCGGGTAAACATCCGGCCACTAGCCATCAATTGGTCATAATCACTGGCATCCATCACCTTGATGACAGGTTCGTAGATGATGAAATGCAGGGGCGTCAGTGCTGCCAATCCGGGGTATTCTCCTCGAGTTAGGATACACTTCTTGGCCCACTCGGGCGAGTTGAAGGCGATTGTCTGTATCAGTGTCTCTGCCTGACCAAAACTGTCGCGGAAATAGCGCCGAATCTCCGGCTTCTTGTCGTAACAATCCAGCACATACTGCGCCAACTCTTGACTGATGCACCACCAAGCCGAACCTTTATAGAGGTTCCATGTCTCGTAACCCACATTCAGACTCATCGGTTTGCGATGACCCAGAGCAGCCAGCACCTTGCGGCAGAGGATGCTCAGTTTCTGGTTCCACTTGTTGTTGAAACAGCGGAACAGAGGGCGAGAAAGTGTGTAGATTTCGCGCTGACCACCCACGATGTAATCGGTATTCATGTTGATGCCCTGCAGGATTTCCCGGTCACCTTGCTCCTCGAGCCAACGGGTAATGTGCTCGTTGCTCCAGAGGGGATAATCCATACCGCTCAGGAAAAAGATGCGGTCGAAATGACGAGGATACAACACCGCAGCACGGATGAGAGCCATCTGATACTCCACCTCGATGAGCGTGCCCCAGCGCACATCGCTTCTTTCCTCGATGAAATGGACGTTTTTTGACGATATCAGTTGAGTAAACTGGCTGATGTCGCTCTTCAAGTCGATGTGCACAAAGTACTCAGCATCTGGGTGCAAGGCCTCTATTAAACGCTTGAGTTGAGGCGCATCGGTGTGGGCAGAAATGAGATAGGCAATATTCATCGTTTCAGGATGTATTGAATGCTTTCACGCATAATCTTGGCTCCGCTCACCCACAGGATGCCCGCATAGAGCAAGGCAGCAAGCACCACCTTGGCGCAGATGAGCAGATAGATATTCTCGATGGGACGGGTAATCCACCAGGTGGCGCCCATCACCAGACAAGTGAACACAAAGAAAGGCAGCACATCCATCAGCACGTGCCACAGGCGCAACCCTATCAGTCGCCAGGCAAAATACTGCCAGACAAAGAGCCACAGCACATTGACAGCCACAAAGAAGGACACCATATAATACACACCCAGCGAGCGCAAGGCAAAAAGACCTATCCAGATGATGACACAGATACTGGCCGTGCACCAGAAATTGATGTTGCTACGACCCTGACTGACAGTGAGATTGCTGTACAGCGTGGTAATGGGGAAGAAGGCGCCATGCACACTGAGCATGGACAACAGCAAGGCGCTGTCGAGCCACTTCTCGCCAGCAACCACAAACAGGAATTCCCTGGCGATCAATCCCATGCCCAACATACAAGGAAAACTGATGAAGCAGACAAAGCGCAGCATCTTGCGAAACACCTGACGATAGCGCTCATTGTCGTCTCTCACCTGGGTCAAAACGGGTTGAGCCACACCTTGCACCATGCCATTGATGGTGTTCATCGACATGTCGTCCCACTTGCGTGCATTGGTGTAGGTACCCGTCACCACAGCGCCATAATAGCGACCTAGCAGGAAACCAAAGACGTGGGTATTGAGATTCTCAAACAATTTGGTAGCCAACAACTTGTAGCTGAACCCAAACATCTCCATGGCAGGACGGAAATCAATATTCAGCGAGGGTCGCCAAGGCGAGTAGAACCAGTTCATCACCGCAACTACCGTGATGAAAAGCACCGTCTGCGTGGCCAGGCTCCAATAGGCCATGCCCAGAGCAGCCATCGTCACGCTCACCGCCCCACTCACCAGCATCGCCACGATGGCTATGATGCAGGATTGCTTGTTCATCAGATGGATAAACAGATAGGCCCGCTGCACCGTGCCCCAACTGGAAATGAAGAACCCCAGAAAGAGGTAGCGAGAGAGCCACAGCAACTCGGGAATCTGGAAATATCTCGCGATGAGAGGAGCCGAGAAGTACAAGACGACATAGAGGAAGGCCGACATGAGGATATTGAACCAAAAGACGGAATTGTAATCCGCGTCCGAGGGCTCTTTCTTGTTGCAGAGCGCCTGGGTGAAGCCACACTCCTGGAGACTGCTAGCCACGCTGGAGAAAATCAGCAGCATACCCACCTTGCCATAGTCGGCCTGATCCAGTCGGTGCAGCAGATAGATGCCAAAGAGGGCGCTCAACAATTGCACCATGCCATTGTTGACAAACCCCCACATCATTCCCTTGGCGGTCTTCTCTTTCAGCGTTTTCTCTGCCATTTCCGCAACAAAGGTAAACAAAATTCCCAAACGATGTGCGCAAGCACGAAAAAAAGTTTTAGAAAAGAGGTTTCAGCCTTCAGGCATTTTTCGTTCCACCACACGTGAGGTTCATTCTCACCCCACGTGTGGTTTGATTGAACCCCACGTGACGTCCTAATTAAACCCCACGTGGGGTGTTAACAAAACATCCTGTCCTTTCAACGAGAAAGTCAGACGCCTTTACCCCACTCGTCCGCATGCGTCAAGCAAAAGCTATACAAAGAATTTATACGCGCATACACAAATAGCGCGCACAATATTTGAATATGCCGTTTTATTTTCGTACCTTTGCGCGCGAAATTATAACAAAACAAAACATATACATGGAAAAGATTCAAGAACTCACCGAGAAAATCTACCGTGAGGGCGTAGAAAAAGGACAGGCCGAGGCAGCCAGCATCATCGAGCAGGCCAAGGCTGAGGCAGAGAAGATCATCAACGCTGCCCGCGAGCAAGCTGCAGCCATCGAGGCAAGTGCCAAGAAGCAGGCAGACGAGCTCGACCAGAACACCAAGAGCGAGTTGAAGCTGTACACCGGACAGGCATTGAATGCCCTGAAGAGCGAGGTGGCAAACATCATGAGCAACAAGCTCGTAGGACAGGCCGTAGAGGGTCTGACCAACGACAAGGACTTCCTGAACAAGTTCACCGTTGCCCTGGCTACCCAGTGGGCTGCCAACGAGAGCATCGTCATCAGCACTGCCGACGCTGACAACCTGAAGAACTACTTCCTGCAGGAGGCCAAGGCTCTGCTGGACAAGGGTGTCACCATCGAGAAGGTCAACAACAGCAACTGCCTCTTCACCATCCAGCCCGCCGACGGCAGCTACAAGGTAAACTTTGGACAGGAGGAGTTTGAGAACTACTTCAAGGCATTCCTTCGTCCTCAGCTCATCGACATGCTCTTCTAAAGAAACAAGTACGACATGGGCAATTACTATTTTTTAATGACTGATGTTCCGGTCTTGTCCGCAGACGGCAACAACAAAGGCATCTCGTATGCCGACTTCCGTCTGATGTGCAAGGAGGAACTGTCCAAGTCGGACATGAGGTTGCTCTACACCGTCTATCTGAAACACGATTGCCAAAACCTGCTGAAGCTGTTGAAAAACCCCGAGGCAGAGATCAAGGTGCTGGGAAACTACACCATCGAGGAGCTTTTGAAACTCATCGAGGAATGTAACTACGACGACCGCAAGATTGTCGGTTACCCCTCGTTCTTGCCAAAGTTCTTGATGAACTCGTACTACGTGCGCAAGGACGAACCCGGATACTTCCCCGAGGACGACCTCATGATGGCCTTCTACGAGTACGCTTTCCAGAACAAGAACAAGTTTGTGGTGAAGTGGTGGAAGATGAACTTCAACATCACCAACATCCTGACAGCACTGATTGCACGCAAGAACGGTTGGAACGTGGCCGACTACATCATGGGCGACAACGAGATCACCGAGATGATGCGCATGAACAAGTCAAAGGACTTTGACCTGGGTCGCGAGTACGACTATGTGCCCGAGCTGATGAAGATCGCCGAGATAGAGGACCCCGTAGAGAAGGAGAAGCGCATCGATGCTTACAAGTGGGTATGGCTGGATGACCACACTTTCTGTGACCCCTTCTGCATCGAGACGGTCTTTGCCTACCTGTGCAAGCTCGAGATGCTGAATCGTTGGGAGAACCTGGATCCCGTCAAGGGCAAGGAGACCTTCACCGACATCATCGAGAATCTCCGCAGCGAGGCAAAAGTACCAGAAGAATTCACTAGATAATTCATAATTCACAATTCATAATTCATAATTAACTGCGCAATGCGAAACGTCGATGAAAACATGATTGCAACTAAGAGCAAAGCCTTTGCCATTCGCTGCATCAAGTTGCGTCGGTTTCTGATGGATGAGAATTGTGAATATGTACTATCTAAACAACTACTGAGAAGCGGTACCAGCATTGGAGCCAACGTGAAAGAAGCTCTCCGTGGACAAAGTCGGCCCGACTTCGGAACAAAGATGAACATCGCCCTTAAGGAGGCGAGTGAAAGCGAATATTGGATTGAATTGCTGACTGAGACAAACTATCTGACAGAGGAACAAGGCAATAGCATGCTCCAAGATTGTCGAGAATTAATAAAATTACTCACCAGCATCGTCAAGACGACTTTCGAAAATTCATAAGTGGGGCAACCCAAATTATGAATTATGAATTATGAATTATGAATTAAAATATAAATTATGACAAAAGGAACTGTTAGTGGCATTGTCTCCAACATGGTCACCCTCCGCGTGGATGGTCCCGTGCTGCAAGGAGAAATCTGCTACATCACTACAGGTGGCGACCGACTGATGGCCGAGGTCATCAAGGTCGTTGGTCAGGACGTGTACGTTCAGGTCTTCGAGAGCACTCGTGGCCTCAAGGTAGGCGCCACTGCCGAGTTTACCGGTCACATGCTGGAAATCCAGCTCGGCCCCGGTATGTTGAGTAAGAACTACGACGGTCTGCAGAACGACCTCGACAAGATGGAGGGCGTCTTCCTGAAGCGTGGTCAGTACACCGACCCCTTGGATGCTGACCGTATCTGGGACTTCACCCCCATCGCCAAGGTTGGCGACAAGGTACAGGAGAGCGACTGGTTGGGTCAGGTGGAGGAGAACCACCAGCCCCTGAAGATCATGGTTCCCTTCCAGCTGAAGGGCACCGCTACCGTCAAGAGCATCGTGCCCGCTGGCCAGTACAAGATCCACGACGTGATTGCCGTCCTCACCGACGAGCAGGGCAACGACATCAATGTGGACATGGTACAGCACTGGCCCGTGAAGTTTGCCATGACCAACTACAAGCAGAAGCCCCGTCCCTTCAAGTTGCTGGAGACAGGTGTCCGCACCATCGACACCTTCAACCCCATCGTAGAGGGTGGTACCGGTTTCATCCCTGGTCCCTTCGGTACTGGTAAGACCGTGCTTCAGCACGCTATCTCTAAGCAGGCCGAGGCCGACATTGTAATCATCGCTGCCTGTGGTGAGCGCGCCAACGAGGTTGTAGAAATCTTCTCTGAGTTCCCCGAACTGGTGGACCCCCACACTGGCCGCAAGCTGATGGAGCGTACCATCATCATCGCCAACACCAGTAACATGCCCGTGGCTGCCCGTGAGGCATCTGTATACACTGCCATGACCATGGCCGAGTACTATCGTTCTATGGGTCTGCGTGTCCTGCTGATGGCCGACTCTACCTCTCGTTGGGCACAGGCGCTGCGTGAGATGTCAAACCGTATGGAGGAGCTGCCTGGCCCCGATGCATTCCCCATGGACCTGGGTGCACTGATCAGTAATTTCTATGGCCGTGCCGGTTATGTATACCTGAAGAACGGCGAGGTAGGTAGTGTCACCTTCCTGGGTACCGTATCACCTGCCGGTGGTAACCTGAAGGAGCCCGTGACCGAGAACACCAAGAAGGTGGCTCGTTGCTTCTATGGTCTGGAGCAGGATCGTGCTGATAAGAAGCGCTATCCCGCTGTCAACCCCATCGACTCTTACTCCAAGTATCTCGAGTATCCCGAGTTTGCTGAGTACATCGGCAAGCACATCAATGATGAGTGGATTCCCAAGGTGCTGAAACTGAAGACACGTATGCTGCGTGGTAAGGAGATTGCCGAGCAGATCAACATTCTGGGTGACGATGGCGTACCCGTAGAGTACCACATCACATTCTGGAAGTCAGAAATCATCGACTACGTAATCCTGCAGCAGGATGCATTCGACGAGGTGGATGCAGTAACTCCCCTGGAGCGTCAGGAGGAGATCCTGAACCTGGTTACCGCCATCTGCGAGGACGAGGAGCACAGCTTCGAGACCTTCCAGGAGGTTGTGGATTACTACAAGAAGATGATCAACCTGTGCAAGCAGATGAACTACTCTGTCTACAAGAGCGAGCAGTACTATGACTTCAAGAAGCAGGTGGAGGAGATGATCGTTAATTCATAATTGGCTACACCTTATTAAATATAAAAATGGCAACAGCATTTCAAAAAGTATATACACAGATCAGTCAGATCACCAAGGCTACTTGCTCTCTGAAGGCCAAGGGCGTGGGATATGACGAGCTGGCCACCATCAACGGCAAGTTGGCTCAGGTGGTAAAGATTATGGGTGACAATGTCACTCTGCAGGTGTTCGAGGGTACCGGTGGTATCCCCACCAACGCCGAAGTAACCTTCCTCGGCAAGGCTCCTTCCCTCAAGGTGAGCGAGCAGTTGGCCGGTCGTTTCTTCAATGCTTATGGTCAGCCCATCGATGGCGGTCCAGAGATTGAGGGTAAGGAGGTCGAGATTGGTGGTCCCAGTGTGAACCCCGTACGTCGTAAGCAGCCCAGTGAACTGATCGCTACCGGTATCGCAGGTATCGACCTGAACAACACCCTGGTGTCTGGTCAGAAGATCCCCTTCTTTGCCGACCCCGACCAGCCCTTCAACGAGGTAATGGCTATGGTGGCCATGCGCGCCAAGTGTGACAAGATCATTCTGGGTGGTATGGGTATGACCAACGATGACTACTACTTCTTCCGCAACACCTTCAGCAATGCAGGTGCACTGGACCGTATCATCTCGTTCATCAACACCACCGAGGACCCCGCTGTAGAGCGTCTGCTGATTCCCGACATGGCTCTGGCAGCTGCCGAGTACTTCGCAGTAGAGAAGCACGAGACCGTACTGGTACTGCTGACCGATATGACCTCTTATGCCGACTCACTGAGTATCGTAAGTAACCGTATGGACCAGATTCCTTCTAAGGACTCTATGCCCGGTTCTCTGGACTCTGACTTGGCCAAGATCTACGAGAAGGCTGTACAGTTCCCCGAGAGCGTAGGCGGTGGTTCTATCACCATCATCGCCGTGACCACCCTGAGCGGTGGCGACATCACTCACGCCGTGCCCGATAACACCGGTTACATCACCGAGGGTCAGCTCTATCTGCGTCGTGACAGCGATGTAGGTAAGGTAGTCATCGACCCCTTCCGCTCACTGTCTCGTCTGAAGCAGTTGGTAGCTGGTAAGAAGACCCGTAAGGACCACTCACAGGTGATGAACGCCGCCATCCGTCTGTATGCCGATGCTGCAAATGCAAAGACCAAGCTGGAGAACGGTTTCGACCTGACTGATTATGACAATCGCTGTCTCGACTTCGCCAAGGACTATGCAAGCAAACTGCTGGCCATCGACGTCAACCTCAACACCGAGGAGATGCTCGATGTGACATGGGAGCTCTTCCGCAAGTACTTCAAGCTCGAGGAGGTTAACATCAAGAAAGAATTTACCGATATCTATTGGAAGTAATATTCAATGGCAATCAAGTTTCAATACAATAAGACATCGCTTCAGCAGATCGAGAAGAACCTCAAGATGCGCCAGCGTACCTTGCCCATCATCAAGAGCAAGGAGACCGCACTGCGTCTGGAGGTGAAGAAATGCAAAGAGGATGACGTCGCACTGCAGAAGAAACTGGAGAGTCAGATCGGAGGCTACGAATCCATGTATGCCCTTTGGGGAGAGTTCGACACTAGTCTGGTCGCCCTGAAGGATGTGGAAATGTCTGTCAAGAAGATTGCAGGTGTGCGAGTGCCTGTCCTGGACAACATCCGACTGGAGGTAAAGCCCTTCGGACTTTTCAGTTCTCCCAAGTGGTATTTCGATGGCATCAACCTGCTGCAAGGTCTGGCCAAGACAGCCGTGGAACGCGAGTTTGTCCAAGCCAAACTGCATCTGCTGGAACATGCACGTAAGAAGACCACCCAAAAGGTGAACCTCTTCGAGAAGGTGCAGATTCCTGGTTACCAGGAGGCTGTGCGCAAGATCAAGCGATTTATGGAGGACGAGGAGAACCTCTCTAAGTCTAGCCAGAAGATTCTGAAGTCGCTGCAAGAAAAACGTGCTAAAGACGAGAATGGAAAGGAGGTGGAAGCATGATTGGTAAAATGACCAAATATACCTTCTTGGTATTTCATAAGGAATATGATGCCTTCCTGCAGAACCTGAGAGAACAGGGCGTGCTGCATGTCAAGGAGCGTGAGAGTGGCGAGGCAATGGACAACAGCCAGTTGCTCGAACTGCTGAACAGCAAAAACCAGTTGACCGAACTGAAGAAGGACATGCTCAACACGCTGGGAAAGGCTACAGCCGAAACCTCTGGCGAACACACCGACATCGAGGAGGTGACAACCGCGTATGCCCAGTTTGCAACAAACCGCAACGCACTCTCCCTGGAGTTGACCAACCTGCAACAGGAATACGACCTGTTGAGCCCTTGGGGCAAGATAGATTGGAAGTGCATCGCTCAGATAGAGGATGCCGGCTACGACGTAGCATTCTACTCTACCACATTCCTCTCGGAGGAAGACCAGCGTGCATTCAACCTCATCGAGGTGGGTGAGTCTGGCAGCCGTCTGCTCTTCTTGGCCGTGAATCCCAAGGATTCGCTGGTCGAGCTGATGGCAGAAAAGATCAATCTCCCTCACAAGGACCTGGACGAGCTGCTGGCAACAATCGAAGCCCAAAAGGACAAGATCAGGTCACTGGACGAGGAAAAGAAGGCCTATGTCGTTGCTCATCTGCAGGATGTCAACCACACCCTGGCCCACTTGCAAGACTCCATCAACCTGGAGCAGGTGAAACTCAACACCGGCGCCGAGGCCGACAAGCATGTGTGTCTGCTGGAAGGTTTCTGCCCCAGCGACAAGGCAGAAAGCCTCAACCAGATGCTGGAGGAGCAAGGCGTGTGGTATAGCTGTCACGAGGCAACTCGCGAGGACAAGGCTCCCGTCAAGCTCATCAACAACAAACTGGTGACCCTCTTCGAGTCCCTGACCCGCATGTACGGTTTGCCCAGTGCCACTGACGTTGATCCCACAGCTATCTTGGGTATCTTCTTCACCCTGTTCTTTGCCATCTGTATTGCAGATGCAGGCTATGGTGTCATCCTGGTGTTGCTTTCACTGATCGACATCAAGTCTGGTGGCAAGATAGGCAAGGTGCTGTTTGGCATCAACTTCAAGCTGGTGCTGGTTTTGGGTATCGCATGTATTTTCATGGGAGCTATCCTGGGCACTGCCTTTGGTGTTGCTCTGCACGACCAACCTTGGGTCCCCGAGTGGCTGAAGAGCTGCATGCTCGTAGGTACCTTCCCCGGAACCAAGTACGACATCCAGATGGTATCATCCCTGCTTCTGGGTATCTTCCACATCTCGCTGGCTATGACGGTGAACGCTATCAACGTCACCATGCAGCGTGGATTCAAGGAGTGCCTCGGCACATGGGGTTGGTGGCTTGCTGTTGTGGGTTCGTCCGTAGTGGGTGTGCTGGCATACAACAACGTCATCCCCAAACAGTTTGTAATGTGTACTTTGTACAGTGTTCTGGGTGTAGCTGCGATTGGCATCTATCTGCTCAACAACATTCACCGCAATCCCCTGATAAATATGCTGGTAGGTCTCTATGACACCTACAACATGGCATCAGGTTTGATGGGCGACATCCTGTCCTACATCCGTCTGTTTGCCCTCGGTATGGCAGGTGGAATGCTTGGCAAGACGTTCAACGACCTGGCATTCATGATGATTGATGGCGACAAGCCCGTTGTCATGGCCTGTGTCTGCCTGATCGGCTTTGTTCTGATCATCTTGATAGGTCACACCCTGAACATCGCCATGAGCTGTCTGTCAGCATTCGTGCATCCCCTCCGTCTGTCATTCGTAGAGTATTTCAAGAACGCAGGTTACGAGGGTAAGGGTATTGCGTACAAGCCCTTTGAAGTAACAAAAGAATAATAAATAAAATAACAAATAACAAAAACAACATTATGGAACAAATTTTAGGTTATCTGGGCCTCGGTTTGATGCTGGCCCTCGCAGGTATTGGTAGTTGCTATGGCACCACCATCGCTGGTAGTGCAGCTGAGGGTGCCCTCAAGAAGGACAACTCCAAGTCTTCTGGTTACATGATTCTTTCTGCACTGCCCGCTACCCAGGGCCTGTACGGTTTCTTGGCTTTCTTCCTGCACAATGGTAAGGTGGCTCAGGATCCCATCCTGTGGTTCGGCGTTGGCTGTGGCGTAGGTCTGGTTTGCTTCTTCTCTGCTATCCGTCAGGGTAAGATCTGTGCAGCTGGTATCCAGGGCCTCGCTCAGGGTCACGACGTGCAGACCAACACCATGATCTATGCAGCTCTGCCCGAGTTCTATGCAATTCTGGCTTTGGTTGCTACCTTCCTGGTGTAATCATCACACGATTTCTCACAATCATGGGTGTGTCGGAGCTATCTGACACACCCATTTTGTTTGCTGGACATAGGTTGACTATAATTCAAACATGAATTATTTATCAGTTTTCTTGGGAAATAGGTCAAATTGTCGTAATTTTGTGCAATAGAAATAAAACGAAACATCATACATGGACAAGAACTTCAAAAGAACTACTGTCACAGCGGCCCTGCCCTATGCCAATGGCCCTGTGCATATCGGTCACCTGGCAGGCGTGTATGTGCCTGCTGACATCTATGTTCGCTACCTGCGTCTCAAGGGTCGCGACGTATTATTCATCGGCGGCAGTGACGAGCACGGCGTACCCGTGACCATCCGTGCCCGCAAGGAAGGCATCACTGTGCAAGAGGTTGTGGACCGTTACCACTACCTCATCAAGGACTCCTTCGAGAAATTTGGCATCTCGTTCGATATCTACAGCCGCACCACCAGTGACACCCATCACAAGTTGGCCTCCGACTTCTTCAAGAAGCTCTATGACGAGGGCAAGTTTGTCGAGCAGGTGAGCGAGCAGTTCTATGACGAGGCTACTGGCCATTTCCTCACCGACCGAAACATCCGTGGTGAGTGTCCCCGTTGTCATGCCCCCGAGGCCTACGGTGACCAGTGCGAGAAGTGCGGTGCCACCCTCTCTCCCGAGGAGCTCATCAATCCCTATAACGCCGAGACGGGCAACCCCCTGGTCAAGAAAGAGACCAAGCACTGGTACCTCCCCTTGGACAAAGACCAGCAGTGGCTGGAGAAGTGGATTCTGGAGGACCACAAGGAGTGGCGTCCCAATGTCTATGGTCAGTGCAAGAGCTGGCTCGATGGCGGTCTGCGCCCCCGTGCCGTGACTCGTGACCTGGATTGGGGTATTCCCGTGCCTGTGGAGGGTGCCGAGGGCAAGGTGCTGTATGTATGGTTCGATGCACCCATCGGCTACATCAGCAACACCAAGGAGCTGTGCGACGCACACCCCGAACTGGGCAACTGGGAAACCTGGTGGAAGGACCCCGAAACCCGTCTGGTACACTTTATCGGTAAGGACAACATCGTGTTCCACTGCATCGTGTTCCCTGCCATGCTGAAGGCTCACGGCGAGTACATCCTGCCCGACAATGTGCCCAGCAACGAGTTCCTCAACCTGGAGGGCAACAAGATTTCTACCTCCAAGAACTATGCCGTTTGGCTCAACGAGTATCTGGTGGACCTGCCCAACCGTCAGGATGAGCTGCGTTATGTGCTCACTGCCAATGCTCCCGAGACCAAGGACAACGACTTCACTTGGGCCGACTTCCAGGCTCGCTGCAACAACGAGCTGGTGGCTGTCTATGGAAACTTTGTCAACCGCGCTCTGCAGTTGACCCAGAAATACTACGAGGGCATCGTGCCCGAGTGTGGCGAACTGACCGACTACGACCGCGAGACCCTGGCCGAGTTCGATGGTGTACGCGAGAAGCTCGAGGCTCTGCTCGAGGGCTTCAAGTTCCGCGAGGCACAGAAGGAGGCTATGAACCTGGCTCGTATCGGTAACAAGTACATCGCCGACTGTGAGCCCTGGAAGGTCATCAAGACCGATCCCGAGCGTGTGAAGACCATTATCTACATCAGCCTCCAGATTACAGCCAATCTAGCCATCGCCTTCCTGCCCTTCCTGCCCTTCAGCAGCGAGCGTCTGCGCGAGATGATTGCTATGGACAATCTCAACTGGAACGACCTGGGTCGCACCGACCTGCTGCCTGCCGGCAAGCAGTTGGGCAAGCCCGCTCTGCTCTTCAGCAAGATCGAGGACGAGGTTATCCAGGCCCAGATGCAGAAACTGGAGGATACCATCAAGGCCAACGAGGAGGCTGCCTACAAGGCTGCACCCGTGAAGCCCAATGTCAGCTTCGAGGAGTTTGAGAAACTGGACATCCGCGTGGGTCTGGTCAAGAGCTGCGAGAAAGTGAAGAAGAGCAAGAAGCTGCTCAAGTTCTGCATCGACGATGGCAGTGGCGTGGACCGCACCATCCTCTCAGGCATCGCCCAGTGGTACGAGCCCGAGAAGCTCATCGGCAAGCGCGTGCTGTTCATCGCCAACTTCGAGCCCCGCAAGATCA
Source organism: Bacteroidaceae bacterium (assembly GCA_045600505.1). Classification (GTDB taxonomy): domain Bacteria; phylum Bacteroidota; class Bacteroidia; order Bacteroidales; family Bacteroidaceae; genus Physcousia. The sequence continues at coordinate 4,781 of JAZRYA010000092.1, read as the reverse complement.
TGGGCGAGGAGAGCCAGGGCATGATCCTCTCTGCTGTCAACTACAATGGCGATCTGGCTGTCACCACCACACTCGATAAGGTGAAGCCCGGTAGCCAGGTTGGATAACCAGTAACTCATCACCCCTATGCTGGTCAAGGTATCCACTGCTGCCATCGAGGGCATGAGTGCTCGCCCCGTCACTGCCGAGGTGAATGCCACGCGTGGGGTACAATTCTTCTTAGTAGGCCTGCCTGACAATGCTGTCAAGGAGAGCCACGAACGTATCGTAGCCGCTGTGGAGAACAGCGGCTATGGTTTTCCCGTACAGAGCATCACGGTCAATCTGCAACCTGCCGACATCAAGAAGACAGGTTCCGCCTATGACCTGCCCATTGCCATCGGCATCCTGGCCACTACTGGCGAGGTAGACAGCACCCGTCTCGAGCGGTATATGATGGTGGGCGAACTGAGTCTGGACGGTACACTGCAGCCCATCAGCGGTGCTCTGCTCATCTCTATCATGGCACGAGCACAAGGGGTGGAAAACCTTATCGTGCCCGAGCAGAATGCCCACGAGGCTGCAGCCGTCAACAATCTCAACGTCTACGGGTTGAAGAACCTGCGTCAGGTCATCGACCTGCTGAATGGCAAGGAAGGTGCCGCCGAACCCACCATTGTGGACACGCGAGCCGAGTTCTATGCCCGGCAGACCCAGTTCGAGTTTGACTTCGAGGACGTCAAGGGCCAGGAAAATGTGAAACGAGCCATGGAGGTTGCCGCAGCAGGTGGTCACAACCTGATTATGGTTGGCCCTCCAGGATCGGGCAAGAGCATGATGGCCAAGCGACTGCCCAGCATCCTGCCGCCCCTTTCACTGGCCGAAAGCCTCGAGACCACACAGATACACAGCGTGGCAGGCAAACTGGCCAGCAACGTGTCGCTCATAGCCACACGCCCCTTCCGATCGCCCCATCACACCATCTCACAAGTGGCACTGGTGGGAGGCGGCACCAATCCACGTCCCGGCGAGATATCCCTCGCCCACAATGGTGTGCTCTTCTGCGATGAGCTGCCCGAGTTTACTCGTCAGGTGCTCGAGGTGTTGCGCCAACCCTTGGAAGACCGCCAAATCAGCATCTCGCGTGCCAAGTACACCGTCACCTACCCCGCCTCGTTTATGTTCGTTGCGAGCATGAACCCCTGCCCCTGTGGCTACTACAATCACCCAACTCGCCGGTGCGTATGTACTCCCGGCCAAGTCACCCACTACCTCAACAAGATCAGCGGCCCACTCTTAGACAGAATAGATATACAGATTTGTATAACCCCTGTCCCCTTCGAGGAGATGTCCAGCAACCGAGTGAGCGAACCCAGTGCTGCCATACGCGAGCGCGTGATACGTGCGCGTAAAATACAAGAGGAGAGATTCCGCGACTGCCCCGGCATACACTGCAATGCCCAGATGACCAGCGCCCTGATGCGCCAGTATGCCCAGCCTCATCCCGACGACCTGGAACTCCTGCGCAACGCCATGGAGCGCTACCAGCTCTCAGCTCGTGCCTATGACCGCATCCTGCGTGTTGCCCGCACCATTGCTGACCTTGAGGGCTCTGCCACCATCCAGCGTGCCCACCTGATAGAGGCCATCAGCTACCGCAACCTCGACCGCTCCACATGGGGAGAGTAGGCCTATCTCATAGCGTGCCACCGAGTTACAAGATGCATCATCTGGCAGAAGCATAGGCTACCGCAGTCTTGACAGGGGTGATTGGGCAGAGAGGTGATAATATAATAATAAGGTACTAATTATATATGCGAAAGATAACAGGTCTAACAATTCTCTTGCTGCTAGTTACAAGCAAGATAACAGCGACGAGCAGCGACACCATATATTATGAGTGCCGAGAGGAACTCTCATTTGACACTATTCCATATATGGTGAAAGACCAAGCATTTCTGGATGGGCTTAATGAACTACAGATGATGCTTAATGGCGAGAAACCATATTCACTTAAGAGAGCAGAGTTTATCGTCGAGTGGGCATATTCTGGTGGCAAGATGGATTACGGGAAATTCAGCCATGACATTGATAGCGTCGCGTATATTCTGAAGCGGTTTATAGAAGTGAATGATATCCAGCAATACAAGACAGCTCCGAACTTTGCCTTATTTGAGTATTTCACTAAGCCAAGTCCAATGAATGGGAATAAAGCCTTTAGCTATGACTTCGATGATTTTACAGGCAAGCATGATTTCAGGAAATTATTCATCACCAAGGTTTTGAATACCCATACTGGGCAATGCACATCACTACCTTTATATTATAAGATACTCTGTGACGAACTCGATGGGCAATCCTCTCTTGCTTTTGCACCAAGGCACGTGTATATCAAACACATTGGTGAAGATGGCAAATGGGTGAACATAGAATTAACCAACGGTCACTTTGTACGTGACGAATGGTTGATACAGACAAATCGGATTAATACAGAGGCTATTCGCAATGGAGTATTCTTGACTGCTCTATCCGATAAAGAAAACATTGCCTTCATGATAACGCAATTAGGCAAAGCCTATCAGCAGAAGTATAACTCATGGGATTACTTCCCGCTGCGATGTGCTGAAGAGGTGCTTAAAGTATTGCCGAATTTCTGTGATGCACTTGTGCTGAAGTTCTGCATACATCAGCAATTAAGTTATGATTACTTGAACAAATACGGACAAGTCCGTACACATTATTCTGATTACAACTACTCTGAATTCCAACGTATGATGAACAGACTTGATAGTCTTGGTTATTCTCAGCAAACAGACGAGGAATACAAGCAGAGTGTGGAGAAAGCATTGCAGGATATTGAAAACGAAACCAAAGAATAAAGAATATGAGGAAAGTAACCACTATAGAAATCGGAAAGATTATCACAATGATAATCCTTCTTATGAGCACATGCATAACAGCATCTGCCCAAAGCCCTTATGCTATGTTCGGAGATAATTCAAAGATGCTTGAGGCAAAAAGCGAGCCAGTTCCAAGCATATATCGTGTAGGAATTAATGCTCATAATGGCATAAGCCTCTATGCGGACTTTGACATGAATAAAAGTCTGGCAATATTGTATGATGCAGAAGGTAATATACTCCGACAAGACAGCATCAGCGAGAATGCGAAGGCGATGTTCACTACTATGGATCCACACGCAGAAAACTACTATAACTTAAGTCCATATTGCTATTGTGGAGGTAACCCTGTTAATGTTATTGATCCGACTGGATGTGACACATTAAATATTTCGTTTAACCAAGGAAAATGGATATTTAGTGACCCTATTATAGCGAAAGGTGATGATGTATTCAATGTAACCATTGACGATGTAACAAATGCCTATACGTTCTCTGAAGGAAATTGGGGAGAACGTGTTGACGCATTAAACCTTGAGGTTACAAGTGGTTACACTTTAGGAATATATCATGTTTCTGGAGTCAATAATAATGGAACTGGCTATTATGTTACTCCCGGAGGAGATCCAAGCTCACAGGTTGGGTCCGGGAGAAGAATACCAGAGGGAATGTATCCAATAATCTCACCAAATTCTGGCGCTCAGTGGCAACAGCCTGGAGTCGGAGGAAATGTGGCCAATAGAGGAGTTAGGTTCCATTATGGTGCACCTTATCCAAGAAAATGGACTGAGGGATGCTTTGTGTTATCCTCTAACTATACAAGGACGAATAATACAATCCTGTACAATATGAAGGAGTCACAAAATGCTGTACAAAATTTCGACCGAGCGCTTGGAGGAAGTTCATTCTACCAATATAAAACAAGAACAGGAAAGACAAGATATGGTTCATCATTTACTAATGGGATAAATAAGAACCTAATATTAAAAGGAAGATGAGAAATATTTTTTTTCTTTGCATAGCTATGTTTTCAAGCATCTTGGGATATGCACAAAATTTCCATACTTCCGATAATCTTTTGATAGAAAAGATTGCAGAAATAGAATTCCGAAATGCTTTTCAAAACAAGCGCAAAAGCGTTTTAAAGTGGAAGAATGCTGATTGGATTATTAAACATTCCGGTATAACCCGGAAGGTTTATGCTCATGATGAATTCTCGGAAACAGAAATATCTAACATGCGTCTCTTAAAACTCAAATCCAAATCATATATATTACAGGAAATTAAGCCTGTACTATCCAAAGCGTATTATATGAATGGAGAGACTCTTGACACGACCGTAATGTTTGGAATAGGCGGTGTTGATAACAACCAAATATATTATGCGAATCCCGATTACGATTGCGACCAACATCTCTGGTGCAGGTGGTATTCATTCGCAGAAGGCAAAGTCAGCATACTCGCAGAGCTTGAAGACAAGTCTTTTGAATGCGATTTTGCAGAATACGACCTGTCGTCGTTTTTTGCAGATAACAGAGGATACTACTACATTGTAATTAATAAAAATCCTAACATATACAATAATGTTGGCGAGAAGAAGTTCTACAAGATAAGATTGAAATGAAGCAGTGCAAACCTCAGTAAAATCAGCGGACCACATTTTCTTAGACCGTATAGATATACAGATTTGTATAAGCCCTGTCCCCTTCGAGGAGATGTCCAGCAACCGAGTGAGCGAACCCAGTGCAGCCATACGCGAGCGCGTGATACGTGCACGTAAAATACAAGAGGAGAGATTCCGCGACTGCCCCGGCATACACTGCAATGCCCAGATGACCAGCGCCCTGATGCGCCAGTATGCCCAGCCTCATCCCGACGACCTGGAACTCCTGCGCAACGCCA
>JAZRYA010000091.1:0-26155 GCA_045600505.1 Bacteroidaceae bacterium | reverse complement strand
CAACGAGCTGCCCGATCCCGAGCCTCGCAACACCGACTTTCTGGATTGCATCCGCACCCGTCGTCAGTTTGCCCTCAACGAGAGCAACGGCCACCACAGTGCCACCATCGTCAACATGGGTGTGTGTGCTCTGCGACTGGGTCGCACCCTGCACTTCGACCCCAAGACCCAGCTCTTCCTCAACGATGACGCCGCCAACCGACTGGTGGACCAGCCCATGCGCGGCGAATGGGGCAAGTTGATTTAACACAGCAGTCATAATGCATAACTCACAATTGATTATGAAACGCACATTATATATTATTCTAGCCCTGATGATGCTGAGCGTATCGCCAGCTGCATGGGCACAAGACACCCGCAAGCGCACCGTAGAGACTATCGTGCAAGACGTGTTGGCCCAGATGCCCACACAGAACCTGAACGACCTGAACCGTGAGATGGAGGACCTGGCCAAGGCCGCTCCCCAGAGTGTAGTGATACTGGCCAACATGCTACAACCCGCCGAGAAGCACACCAACAACCTGGTGGAATATGCCATCAGCGGCGTGGTATCCTATGCTTCCAGCCACGACAAATACAAGAATGCAGTGCTGACCGCCCTCACCCAGTGCACTCCCCGCGCCATCGATGGTGCAGCCCGCGTGTTCCTGCAGGGCCAGTTGCGTCTGCTTGCAGGCGAACAGGATGTGACCTATGAGACACACCCCGCAGGCAACGTCTATGCACAGGCCTATGACCGACTGGTGTCTCTGGGCGACCAGGCAGGCACCGAGGTGCTCAAGACCATCAAGACTCCCGACCATGCACTGCGCATGCAGGCCCTCAAGTTTGCCACCGAGCACCAGCTGGTCGACGACCTGCTGGCCAAGAAGGTAGCCGGCAAGTACGGTTCACTCAGCACCGAGGGCAAGATTGACGTTCTCAACTGGTTGGGCGACAACAAGGTTGCCAGCCAGAAGCCCTTCCTCCTCAAGCAGCTCAAGAAGGGCGGAGCTCCCGCCGCAGCTGCCATCGAGGCACTGGGTAAGATCGGTGGCGACGACGCTGCCGCAGCCCTCATTGGCCAGTTGGGTACCGACCAGGCCGACAAGGCCCTCAACGCCCTGGTAGCCTACAAGGGCAACCTCTCGGACCAGGTTGCTGCTGCCCTGCAGAACGCTACTGGCACCAAGCAGGCCAACCTGCTCACCCTGGCCAAGACCCGCCGTATCAAGAGCGTGGCTCCCCAGGTGTTTACTCTGATTGCTAATGGCAATGCCAGCGCCAAGTCAGCCCTCGAGGGCGTAGTCACCACCGACAATGCAGCCCAGGTAGCTGCTCTGCTGGATGGTGCCGACAAGGCCGACGTAGCCACCTATCAGCGTGCCCTGCAGGCTTGTGTCAAGGCTCAGGACGCCAAGGCACAGTACCAGACCATCAATGCTGCCATGAAGCAGGCCAAGCAGAAGGATCGTTTCTACAGCGTGCTGGCAGCAACCGGCACCGACGAGTCTGTAGCCGACCTGGCCGCCATCAACAATCCTGCCGCCATCAGCGCCCTTATGCAGAGCAAGAACTACAAGGCCGCCACTCCCCTGCTGGCAGCTGCCAAGACGGGCAACGAGAGCGCCCTCAACCGCTACGTAGCCCTGGTAAGCGCCAACGAGGCTGACATCAACAACAAGTACGACCGCCTGGCCGCTGCCCTCGACATCGCCAAGAGCACCGAGAGCAAGAAGCAGATCATCGAGAAGCTGGGCCAGACTCCCACGCGCAACTCCTTCCTGCTGGTAGGCAAGTACCTCGACAACAAGGACCTGGGCTACGCCGCAGCTTGTGCCGAGAAGGACATCATCAACAAGACCGACGAGGAGATTGAGTACGAGGTAGTGAAGGCCAACCTCAACAAGGCCATCGACCTGTACAAGGCTCATGGCACTGCCGACGACGGTTATGCCGTGGACGAACTGAAGAAGGTGCTCTCCGAGCAGCAGCCCTCGCCCATCTTCGTTCTCTCTGACGAGGAGAAGAAGCAGGGCTTCGAGGTGCTCTTCGACGGTACCAACCTGGACAAGTGGCAAGGCAACAAGGTCGGCTATGTGCCCATCAACGGCAATATCTATGTTACCGCCAACTATGGCAACGAGAGCAACCTCTACACCATCAAGGAGTATCAGGACTTCATCTACCGTTTCGAGTTCTGCTTTGACAAGCCCGGTGTCAACAATGGTGTCGGCATCCGCACACCCATGGGCGTGGATGCAGCCTACGACGCTATGTGCGAGTGCCAGATTCTGGACCACGACGACCCCATCTATGCCGGCCTGCGCGAGTACCAGGTACACGGTTCTGTCTATGGTGTCATCCCCGCCAAGCGCATCAAGCACAAGCCTCTGGGCGAGTGGAGCACCGAGGAGATCCGCGTCAAGGGCAACCACATCACCGTGATTGTCAATGGCGAGACCATCGTCGATGGCGACGTCAAAGAGGCTTGCCAGGGTCACAACGTGGCTCCTGATGGCAGCGACAACAATCCCTACACCGTCGACCACCGCAACCACCCCGGCATGTTCAACAAGAAGGGTTACATCTCCTTCTGTGGCCACGGTCTGGGTGTCAAGTTCCGCAACATCCGCGTGCTCGACCTGACTGCTCAGGCCAAGGGCAAGAAGAAAAAGTGATATTCGACTTCGTCGAGGGTATTGGGTATTCGGTATCCTGGATCATATAAAACAAATAGGCGCGCCGTGTGGCACGCCTATTTTGTTTTATGCTTCCTTCTTCCTGGCTAGCCTGTCGATGATCAGGGCTATGGCTCCGTCGCCTGTGACATTGCACGCCGTGCCAAAACTGTCCATAGCAATATAGAGCGTGATGATCATCGCCTGCTGTTCGGCGTCAAATCCCAGTATGCTCTCCAGTATGCCCAGCGCCGCCATGATGGCACCTCCCGGCACTCCAGGTGCAGCCACCATCGTGATACCCAGCAGGAAGATGAAACCCAGCATCAGCGGAAAGTCATAGTGCATGCCACTCATCAGCATAAAGGCAATGGCGCAGGCCACTATCTTCAGGGTAGAACCCGACAGATGGATGGTGGCACACAGGGGGATGACAAAGCCTGCCACTTCGTCGCTCACGCCATTCTCACGCGTCTGCTTCAGCGTGACGGGGATGGTAGCGGCCGACGATGCCGTGCCCAGCGCTGTGAAGTAGGCCGGCAGCATGCCGCGCAGCAACTTCAGCGGATTGCGCCTTACCACCAGTCCTGCCACGCAGAACTGCAACAGCAGCAACACCACCGTCATCACAAATATGATCACGATCACCTGCACAAACGAGGCCAGCACAGGTCCCACCTTTCCCCCGGCCGTCATGTCGAGGAAGAGGCCAAAGATATACACCGGCAGCAGCGGGATGATGACATGCTCTATCGTATGTGTCACGATGTCCTTGAACTCGTCCGAGGCTGTCTTCAGCGTCTTTGCGCCAAAGGCCGCTATCCCCAGTCCCAGCAGGAAGGCACACACCAGCGACGTCATCACATCCATCAGGGGTGGTATGGTGATGGTGAAGTAAGGGGCCAGATCACGCCCCGCCTCGTCCATCGAGGTGAACATATCGGGCGAGATGACCCGGGGAAACACCAGGTCGCTCAGCACATACGAGTACAGTCCCGACAGGATGGTCGCTCCATAGGCCATGCTGGCCGTTATCACCAGCAGCCGGCGTGCCTGGCTGCCCACATCGGCGATGGCGCTGGTCACCAGGCCCACGATGATCAGCGGTATCAGGAACTTGAGCAGCTGGTCAAATATCCCATTGAAGGTGTTAAACGCACGCACCACCACATCCGGTGCCACCATTCCCAGTCCTATGCCCAGCACTATGGCTATCACCACGCGTGCCAGCAGCGGCAGTTTCTTTATATCCATGTCTTTTCTTCGTTTGTTGGCTCAAATGCCTCATCATATCGCAAAGATACGCCTTTTTCCGCAATCTGTCAACATTACATGCACTTTTCTTTCGCTCCATCCCCGCACCTGGGCAGAAGCCTCACAATACATACGCGGCCCCATCCTCATGGACAGGGAGTCGCTTTTGTATTGTAGGGTGGACGACACGGAAAACACATCGCCGCAACAGAAAAACTACCTGCGTTCTCGTTTTGGATACGCAGGTAGAAACTAATTGTAGATTTCGCAGACCACGTCGCTAACAAAGAAAACTCAATAACGATTCGTTATCGAGTTGGAGACAGTGGAGACAGTTGCCAATTGGGTCCCTTGGCGACAATTGCGACAATTGCGACAAATGCCAATTGTGCCAGTTGTGCCAATTGTGCCAGATGCCAATTACGGGGGAATGTAGTCCAAAGAAAAATATGAAAAGAAATTTTATATTATAATATATATAAATATATATTATAATATAACTACTTTTTTCTATCTATTGTCGCTAACTGGAACTGGCACAACTGGCACAACTGTCTCCATTTTGTCGCTAATTGGAATTGTCGCTATTTGTCGCCATTTGTTTCCAACGGTCTACTGTCTACTGTCTCCAATTGACGCTATTTGTCATTTGTCGCAATTGTAGCCACTGAAATCCGGAATCGTTCAGGGCTTGGCACACGAGTACACGCGTACAGACACGCAAGTACACTATTACTTGTCATGGGTACTCTTACCTACTGTTTTTCGCCCGAGAGAGTACATGTAACGCCCCAAAGGAGTACTCTTTTGGGGCGTTACATGTACTCTTTTCGCACGTTTTCGCAGTTAACCGCACGGGGACATATGGAAACCTCGTATCGTCATTTGACTTCCCCTCCAACGGCTGGGACCAGATGGTGGAGGTAGAGGGCTGGTAGTGTTTACTTGAGCAAGGCGAAGTAGGCATCGAGCAGCTGCTTGGCAGCTACAAACGAGGTGCGCTGACCATCGAGAACGGCCTGCTCCTCGGCCTGGAGCATGTCGCTGATGGTGGGATTCTGGAAGAAACTGTTGCGCAACTGCTCGTTGATGCTCTCGTACATCCAGTACTTGGCCTGCTCGTTGCGGCGATGCTCGAAATAGCCATTCTGCTTGACAAAGTCGATGTACTTATAGACCATGTCCCAGACTTCCTTGATGCCATAGCCATAGAAACCGCTGTAGGTGAGCACCTGGGGCAGCCAGCCGCTCTCGGGCATGGGGAACAGGTGGAGGGCATTGCGGAACTGGGTGGCGGCCAACTGGCACTTGTCGACATTGTTGCCGTCGCACTTGTTGATGATGATGCCATCGGCCATCTCCATGATGCCTCGCTTGATGCCCTGCAGCTCATCGCCCGTGCCTGCCAATTGGATGAGCAGGAAGAAGTCGACCATAGAATGACAGGCGGTCTCGCTCTGGCCCACTCCGACGGTCTCGACAAAGATCTTGTCGTACCCGGCTGCCTCGCACAGGATGATGGTCTCGCGGGTCTTGCGGGCCACACCGCCCAGCGAACCTGCCGAGGGGCTAGGACGAATGAAGGAATCGGGATGCACGCTCAGTTTCTCCATGCGGGTCTTGTCGCCCAGGATGCTGCCCTTGGTGCGCTCGCTGCTGGGGTCGATGGCCAGAACGGCCAGTTTGCCTCCATACTCCCGCAGGACGTGGATGCCAAACTCGTCGATGCTGGTGCTCTTGCCGGCTCCGGGGACTCCGCTGATACCGATGCGCACCGAGTTGCCGCTGTAGGGGAGGCACTTCTCGATGACTTCTTGGGCTATCCGCTGGTGGTCGGGATTGAGGCTCTCGACCAGAGTGACGGCCTGACCGAGGATGCTGGTGTTGCCCTTGAGAATGCCCTCGACATAGTCGGCGGCTGACAACTGGCGTCGAGCAAAGCGGCCGCGCTTGAGGTAAGGATTGACGATGGAGACGGGTCCTACGCCGCTATTGACGGTGAGGCCTGCATATTCTGAGCTGTTTTCGGGATGTTCCATGTTACTTCACATTTATGGGCAGGATGATCTTGGCGTGACGGGGATCGTTGCTGATGAGCAGGACACGGGGATAGTTCTGACGGTTGGTCAGGTCACGGGCTGTGACAGTCACCTTGAGCTTGGCGGTCTTGTGAGGAGCGATGTTGCGGTTGCTCAGACTGACAGAGACGGCACGGTTGAAGACCTGCATCTTGCGGATGGTGAGGGGCTCCTCGCCGATGTTGGTGACATTGACTATCTTGGTGACCTTCTTCTTGCCCATAAAGTCGATGTCGAGCTCATCCTCGGAGAGCACCAACTGGGGAGCACGCTCGAGCTGCTCGGCCGTGAGATTGTCAAAGGGTGGCAGCAAGACGGCAGACACCAGGATGTTGTTGCCCTCGCTGATGCGATCGCCCTGGAAACGAGACAGGTAGATGTCGCACTGATTGAGGCCCTCCATATAGAGTTGGTCGCTGTCCAGCGTGAGGCGCACCTTGCCGACACGACCGCCACCGATGACGCTGGGCACATACTCGGCCGACAAGTAAGGAGGCAAGTGCATCAGTTCGGGCGTGTAGTTGCCTCGCTCTAGATTGGCCACCTCGAACTCGACCACGGGTTTCTCGCCTCGGTTGACGTCGTCAAACTCGATGTAATTGGTGCTCAGGCGCAGACTGCCCAGGTCGATGGGGAAATCGCCGGTATAGTCCAGCGCGGTCTCGACCACACGTCCCTGGAATGAGAGGTAGATGGGGTCGCTGGAGGCATTGGTGTAGACGGCCAGTTCCTTGTAGAAGGTGCCCATCATGCGGGCATCGTAGATGGCGGTGATGACGCCCTCGGCTCCTGCTGGGATGGGATTCTGAGGCCATGATGCCTCGGTGCAGCCGCACGAGGGGTGAACTTCCTGGATGAGCAGGGGCTTGTCGCCCTTGTTCTGGAAGGTGAAGCGAACGGTCTTGGGGTTTTGGAAGATGACCTCTCCCACCTTGACATCGGGTGTCTCGGGGACAAAACGCGGTTGGGCCTGGGCTACCACAGCACTGCACAGCAGGCCCACCATAGTCAGTATCTTAGTGATTTGCATCAGTCGGTTTTCAGTAATTTACGTTGCAAAGATACGAAGACTCGGTCAAAAGTGCAAATTTTTTAATGAGGAATGAGGAATGAGGAATGAGAAATGGGGAACCTATAGGAATCATATTGATTTGCGGGGAACCTTCCTCAGGGTGCGAAGCGAGGCTTCGAGGGCACGGATGAGGTCGCGCTTGCTGGTGGAGGGAGAGTAGACAAAGCCCTCGGTGACGACTATGCGACGCGCTGCTGTATCGATGTGAGCCAGGGAGACAAAGGGACCTCCCATATATCCTGCGTGCATCTCCCACAGACCACGCACCTCCATCTGCTCTCGACCGGCCACCTGGCGCAACTGGCCAGTGACCACGGGGACTCCGTCCACACGGGTGGTGGTCATCCACTGGTCGGGTGTGCGGCCGGGGATGTTGGCTTGCATCACGCTGTCGCGCAACTGTATCAGTCCGTCGACATCGGTGATATCCTGACCCGTCCAGGTCAGGGTGTAGAAGACGAAGTTCTGGTCCTTCTCGTTGCGATTGGTGCCGCCCCACAGGAAGTTCTTGCCACGCTTGGTGGCTATCATCTCGGTGGGCATGCAGATGCTGTAGCCGGCCAACTGGCGCAGGTCGTCGCTGACGCGCTTGCTGTACTTACGTTGCTGGATGGCCGACATGCGGTCCAACTGGAAGTCGGTGATGAGTTGCTGGATGCGCTGGCGCTTCTGACCGAGGAAACTGCCCAGGTCGTCGAGGTTACCGGCTTTCACCACCACCTGTATCTGGGGACGAGCCGTGACGTCTCGGGCCACACCCAACTGGGGAGTCTTCTGTGCAGGGTCGAGCAGCACCATCAACTGGCTGTGCATCACCTTATAGACACTGCCATAGCCCTGGGTGCTGATGGTCATGGGACGGAAACAATCCTCGCCTGTGCCCAGTCCTGGCACCTCGCCCTGGACAATGGTCTTGATGGTGTCGGCCACGGGACTCTGCAGCACGGCAGGGTCGGCCACCACTACCATCTCGCAGGGCAGGCCCTTGCTCTCTGCCAGTCTGGGGGTCTTTTCCTTGTCGTCACAGGCAGTGAGCAGCAACATTAGCAGGGCCACGAGGGCCCATTTCTCATTCTTCATTCGTTTCATTCCTAATTCCTCATTTCACATTCACCACCTGATTGGGACAATGGCTTTGGAACTCCTCGGCATAGGTGCAACGCAAGGTGGGTATGCCGGCACTGTATCGACCCTGACGCTCGACAAAGAACTCCTCCTCGATGACATAGGTGCCACGGGGGACGCTCTCCATATGATAGTCGGTGCGATTGTCGCGCATCTCCTGGTAATATCCCAGGCCATTCTGCCAACGGTAACCAGACAGTTGGCGCACAGGTTCGAGTGCTGCAGGACGAGGCACGGAGAGGTCGACGAACTCGTAGTCACGGTCGGCCGTGATAACGTAGCGAGCCACGATACGACTGCCAGAAGCGGCGTCGCGGGGGAACTCGACACGCAGGCTGAGACCCTCGCTGGCACTCTCGACCTGACTGATGGGCTGACGGAAATCGGCATAGACAGCGCCCCAACTCTCACCCTGGGAGAACTTCATCAGGCGGAGCTTGGCGGGTTCGTCAACGGCGGTAGTGATGCGAGTGTAGCGGATGCTGTCGCGCACATAACCCAGGGTGTCATCCGCGGGGATGAAGTTGGCCAGGGTGCGACCACGACGGTTCTGCAGGGTGAGCACATCGCGAGCGGGAGCAGCGGGTGTGCTGGGACCCTGGCACAGGGCAAAGATGGCCGAGGCTGAGTTGACTGGGGTGTTCCACTGCTGGGTGCGCTTCTGCTGGAGCAGGTAGCGACGCATACTGTTCAAGAGGCGGATAGAATCGGGCGTGACACGCTCGAGGGCCTCCATCATCTGAACATGGATAGAAAGTTTGCGGTCGATGCTAACGAAACTGCCCTTGCGCCACTCGATGTAGGTGCCCTTGTCGGCCGTGGTCACCAGGAGACTTCGGAACTTGTCGACACACTTGCGTGCCTTTCTGTTCTCTCCCACTTGCTGCAGGATGATGGCGGACAAGGCTTGGTCCTCGATGTCGTATTCGTCGGTGCTCTGGCGCAGCAGCCTCAACAGGTAATCTACATCCTGTTGCTGGCTCTTGGTCAACTGGCGGCCACTGAACAGGATGACATAGAGGTTGCGCAGCTGACTATTATATAAATAGGTAGGTTCGTAGTCACGTTTCTTCCAGTCGGCAATCTGCTTGTGGTTCTCGTTCACAAGATAGTCGAGGGCCTTCTGATAGAGCGGGTCGGCGCCTGTGCTGCCCGTGAGCGTCTGCAGGCGAGTCAGCAGGAAGCAAACCTCGCGAGTGATGTAGGCATTGCCCACTGACTGGTCGCAGGGGTACCACGAGAGGGCGCCATTGGCATGCTGCATCTGGGCGAGGCGCTGCAGATAGGCATCGGCAGAATCGGGAACCTGGACACCCAGGTGCTGTGCCAGTCGTGTTGCATAATAGGCAGCAGCGAGCGAGAGGGCGTCCTTGCGCTCGGTCTTGGTCAGGGCGGGCAGAGCCTCGAGGGCCAACTGCTCGGGATGGGTGGTGTACTCGATGGTCAGCTGGCGATGTGTGCTTGTCTCGGGGAAGATGCCGGTGAGGTCCACCTGCGACTCTCCGATGCCGTAGCCGGTGATGGCACAGGTGTTGGTAATCCATTCTTCGGCAGGCAGGATGGGCAGCAGGCGCTGCTCTCCATCGCTGCAGGTCCTGCCCTCGACCATCCAGCGTACGACGATGCGGTCGTGCTGGGCCGTGGCAGTCCAGGGGAACTGGAACACAGTGTCGCGATGGGCAGGGATGTCGATGTTGACCTTCTGCGAGAGGATGACCTTCTCGGTCTCGGCATCCACCAGTCGGAGCATGGCTTGGCCGGTCTGTGCCTGGTCGCTAATGTTGGTGACGGTGGCCGTGAGATAGGCCTCATCGCCAGGACGCAGGAAGCGTGGCAAGAGCAACTGGGCCATCAGGTCCTTCTGGGCTATCACCTTTTCGTCAAACACCTCGGCACACACATCCTGGGTGTGGGTCAGGGCCCACAGGTGCCAGGTGGTCAGACTCTCGGGCAGGGTGAAGGTAATGCGCACCTGGCCCTGTTCGTCGGTGCGCAACTGGGGATAGAAGAAGGCCGTCTCGGCAAAGTTCTCGCGCAAAGGAACTGCTATTTCGGGCTCCTTGTCCTTCAGGTCTACAGTCAGGCCTTTCATTTCCGATTCGGATAATACGGCCTCATCTTCGGCCATCTCATAGGCAACCCCTTGTGGAGCAGCGGCCATCGTCACGCGAGAGTTCATGGCAGCAGACTTGTACATGCGACCTCCCGTGGCAACAGTCTCGTAGAGCACATTGTCATGCTGGCCAATGTGCCCGTAGAGTACGACCTTGCGCGACTGGAACAAATTGTCATCGAGGGTGCTGAAGATGTACTCGCGGCTGCGCTTCATGCGGATGGGGAAAGACCAGTCGGCCCACATCTGAGGAAATCTGACGGTAGAGAACCGGGTATTGAATATCTGGTGCGAGAAAGTGGGACTATACGCCCAACTGTGATGCCTCAGGGGATCGAGCGAGGCATCGTACATGGCCACCATCAGATTGGCCGAAGCTGGGGTGCCGTCGGGACGATTGACTTGCAGGGTCCAAGTCTCTTGTTGACCAGGCTGCAGTCGGTCGCGGAAGGTGACCCAGCGATGCTGCAACCGCTTGTCTGGAGTCGCCAGTTGGAGTGGACGGCACTCGTTATAGACAACGCCATCACGCACTATATACAGACAAAGTAGTGCTCCGTCGCCAAAGCGTTTCTCGTAGGGTATCTCCAGCATCATCAGCGAGTCGGAGAATTGTATCAAGGTGTCGCGAACGACCTGGTCGTTGGTCAACAGCAGGTAATAGAGCGACGCATCGCGCACACTGCTTCCCACCTGGATGCGAACGGGCTCTGTTTCGGAGAACTTGGTATTGATGGGATAGTACCAGAACGTAGTGTCCACGGGCAATCGGGTGTCGTGCTGCGAGAATACGACCACGCGGCGTTCCTCGCGCACAGTGTCCTTACCAGCAATGCCCATCAACAGCAGGTTGTAGGCTCCAGAGGGGATGCCCTTCAGTTCCTCCATTTGTACCTGACCCGAGGGCTTCTGCAGGTGCAAAGCAGTCTGGGTGCCCTGTCTCAGCGTGATATCGACAGTACCCGCAACCTCCTTGCCCGTAGCCGAGTAGAGGTAGACCGACCAGGGGGCCAATTCATCCTTGTCCACTAGTTCAGGAACACCCGTGTTCATGTGCAGCGAGGTGCTGCTTAGGCAGACGCTCAGTCGGCCCTCGTGGCTCTCGCCAGCATCGTTGGTGACCGTGCTGGTGAGGGTTAAGCGACGTCCCCAACGCCACTGATTCTCGGTCAATGTAATGGGGATGCGCACACGGAATCGACCCTCGTCGTCGGTCCATACCGTATCCAGGTCCACTGCATCGGGCAACTCTAGATGACGCCCCCAGATGCCCCATAGGGGGAAATCCCATGCCATGCTGTTGGTCACTCGCACATGGTGCAAGGGCACACCGGCATAACTGCGAGCCACACCGGTGAGGGTGATGCTGTCGGCGGGCAACTGCAGGGCAGGCACCTCGTCCATCTTCACCTCGAAGGTGGGACGACGGTATTCCTCGACCTGGATGCTGCAAGTGACATGATTAGCCTCGACGACATAGCGACCGAGCTTGCCGCTAGTGGGCAGCAGGAAATCGTGGGCAAAGGTGCCCATATCGTCGGTTCTGAGGGTGTCGCGTGCCACTTCCTTGTACTCTGCATCGCGCAAGGTGATGACCACATCTCGGTCGGCCAGCACATTCATCTGCCAGTGTTTCTGACTGTTGATGATGCCCGACACGTGCACGGTCTGGCCGGGTCGGTAGACAGAACGGTCAGTGAACAGGTGTAACCGCACTTGCTCGTCTGTGGCACGATAGTCCCTCGTCGTGCGCCACTGGTCGTCGATGTAGTCCACATCGCCAGGGCGCTCCACGTGTACCTTATATAATCGAGTAACATCGCAAGGACAATCCACGATACCGCGAGCATCGGTCACAAACTGTCTGCTGCTGACAACGGTCTCCTGGTCGTCGTTGCTCAGTTGGCTCACGATGACGGTCACGCCACTTTGGGGCTGTCCGCTCATGCCATCGGTCACAATCTGACGATAGACATTGCCGGGCAACTTGAACTGGCTGAGACAAAGTCGGCTGACACGGAACTCCATATCGCAGGGCTGCACCTTGCCCTCGGCTTTTGCCTGGGTCTGAGGGGCGATGCGCAGGATATAATGGCCGTTGTCGGGAGCGGTAAACTGCAGCGTGTCCTGCCAGGTCACCCACACAGGGTGAGTCGGCAGTGCCTGTTGCCAGTTGCGCACCAGTGTGCCCTGCCTCTCCAGGGTCTTCTCGTCGGCATTGTGCTCGTAATCCGAAGGCACCCGGTAGAGCGAGCAATGGATGCCCGTGAGGTTGCGGGCAGACAGGACAAAACGCATCTGCTGACCGGGATAGGGATAGACTTGCTCACGGTGGAGGCGGATGTTGAACACGGGCGAAGAGAAGCCCAGCAACTGGTTCTCCAATCGGGCACGTCGAGAGTATTTGGGATAACGTCGCAGTCCCTCCTGGGCCCAGGCATAACGGGTGGAATCCTGGTCGGCACCAGAGGACAGTTTCAGATACACCTCGGCACAAAGGTCCAGGTCGCTGTACTCGTCACGCAGTTTCTCGAGAGTGACCTGTCGGTGTTGCCAATCGAAGCCCACGCTGTCCAGACTGAGCCAAAGGGCAGCACGACGGTTGTTCTTTTCCTTATAAAATTGTATTAGGCGCGCGTAAGAGGGTAATTTCTCGGCTGAAAACACCCGATTACGAGCCTCGTTATAGAGCGGCATCAGCAGATTGTCGTCAAAGAGGGCATCGTCCTTACCCTCGCTAAGCATGGGAGCCCAGTCACGAATCCGTGCACGGTGCAGCAGATCGAGGTCGGAAAGGGCACGGGTGAAGTGCGCTGTTGCCGCACTGTCGAAATCGGCAGCGCTCCATTCGTCCATGTTGGCAGGATTGAATGTTGTCTTGTTGCGACGTGCCTGAGCCCAAGGACGGCTCTCGGCATAGAGGCAACCCAGCACTGCTTCGGTCACGGCGCGCTCGGTGGGGTCGGTACAGGTCTGGCAGCGCAGCTCCATCTTCAGGATGTTGGGATAGATGCTATCGGGGTGTACGCGTTGCTGTTCCAGGTAGGTCTGCAGCAAGGCGGCCAGGTCCTTGGCAGGACGTACGGCAGCCAAGGCGGGCAACACCAGGAAGAGGGCAATCCAGATCAGTATGTTTTTCTTCATAGGTCAGTATTCGTTTATGAAAAAGAAAGAGCCCCTCCCTGGGTGCTGAGAGGGGCTCGTATCGTAAGGTTGGATTACTTTACGGGAATCTCAGCCAGCAGCTGGGTCAGGAACACCCAGAACTTCTCGACTGAGGGAATCAGACAGCGCTCGTCGGGAGTGTGGGGAGAGCGCAAGGTGGGACCAAAGCTCACCAGATCCATGTGGGGATAGACGCCACCGATGATGCTGCACTCGAGACCTGCGTGGCAAACCTCCACCTTGGCAGGAGTCTCGGGATAGATGCGGTTGAAGACCTCCACCATCTTGGCAGTGATGGCGCTGTCGAAGTTGGGCTGCCATGCACCATAGCGACCACCAAACTCCACCTTCATGCCGGCCATGCCAAAGCAAGCCTCCTGCATCTCCTGGATGTACTCCATCATGGTGTCGTTGCTGCTGCGAGCGAGGATGAGCACACTGGCCTTGCCCTCACCGATGTTGATGATACCCAGGTTGCTGCTGGTCTCCACCACGCTGGGGATAGAGGGAATGTAGCGCAGCACGCCGTCGTGACAAGCAGTCAGGGCGTTCACCACATTGTCCTGAATCTCCTCGGGCATCTCACCGGCAGGCAGAGCGGTCTCTTCGACAGTCAGGGAGATGTTCTCCTCCACACCACGGTACTCGGCAGCAAAGGTCTCCTGGCAGTAAGCCACCAGTTCCTTCAGGTCCTCCAGGTTCTCTGCAGGGATGGTCAGCACCACCTCGGCAGTGCGGGGAATGGCATTGCGCATGTTGCCGCCTACCCAGGTAGCCAGACGAGCATCGTCGTCCTGGATGGCCTGACGCACCACACGAGCCATCAACTTATTGGCATTGGCACGACCCTCGCAGATCTCCAGACCCGAGTGTCCACCACGCAAGTTCTTCAGACTGATCTTTACAGCCACGTCGCCTGTCTCGGGAGCCACTTCCTTGTAACCCAGACTGGCGGTGATGTTGATGCCTCCAGCGCTACCGATGACAAACTCACCCAGAGTCTCATTGTCGATGTTGAGCAGGATGTCGCCCTTCAGGGTGTCGGCGCTCAGGTGCTCCACACCATACATGCAGGTTTCCTCGTCGGCAGTGATCAGGGCCTCCAGAGGACCATGCTTCAGATCCTTGCTCTCAAAGATACCCATGATGGCAGCCACGCCCATACCGTCGTCACTACCCAGAGTCGTGCCCTTGGCCTTCACCCACTCGCCGTCGATGTAGGTCTCGATGGGGTCGGTCTCAAAGTTGTGGTTGCTCTCGTCCAACTTCTGGGGAACCATATCCATGTGAGCCTGCAACACGGCAGTCTTCAGATTCTCCATTCCGGGAGTGGCGGGCTTGCGCATAACGATGTTCTCGGCATTGTCCTTCCATGCCTCGATGCCACGCTCCTTGGCCCAATCGAGCAGGAACTGCTGCACCTTCTCCAGATGTCCAGAGGGACGAGGTACCTGAGTCAGAAGATAAAAGTTTTCCCAGATGGCCTGGGGCTGTAATTCGCGAATTGTCATAATATATTAGTTTTTAGGTTTTATGCAGTTTTCTTCTTTGTCACGCTGAGTGCTGCCAGAGAGTAGAGGCCGAGGCCCATCACCAGCAGCGTCTGGATGGTGTGGACGATGAGCACAAAGATGACGGCAGGTTCCTCGGCCACGCCATAGAGCACGAGCACGGTCTTGACGGCAAAATGCCAGGGGCCAGCGCCATTGGGCGTGGGAACCAGCACGGCAAAGGTGCCTACCACAAAGGCCACCAGGGCTGCCATAGCACCCAGACTGGCGGTATAGTCGAAGCAATAGAACGTGAGGTAGAAATGCAGGTAATAAGCGACCCAGATGCCCACCGAATTGAGCAGGAAGCCCGTCTTGTTGCGCACCAGACGGATGCTGAGCAGACCCTCGAACAGGTCGTGGACCACGCTACGAGTCCTGTCGAAGAAATGCAGTCGGCGGAAGATGATAATGGCAGATATGAGCACGGTGACGAGACAGATGGCGGTGACCAGATAGCCCGTGGCCGTGAATCCGCTGAGAAAACCGCCCAAGGACAGGCCGGTGCGCTGCATAAAGCGCAGGAACACGGGAATCTGCCAGACAACGACGATGGCGCTGAGGGTCAGAATCATGAGCATATCCACCACACGCTCGCACACCACGGTGCCCACGCTGCGCCCAAAATTGGTGCCCTCGTAACGAGTCAGCACACCACAGCGCAGAATTTCACCCACGCGAGGCACCACCAGACTGCTGGCATAACTGAGGAAGACGGCATTGATGCAGGTGTGTCGGCGGGGATATTCACCCATCGGCTCGAGTGCCTGACGCCAGCGAAGGGCACGAAACACCTGGGCCAAGATGCCAAAGGGAAACGACAGCAGCATCCAGCTCCACTTCATCTCGCTGTCCAGCGCAGTTTGCACCGTCTGCCAGTCGATGCCGCGATACATCCACCACAGGATGGCTCCTCCCAACAACAGGGGAAGCACCACTTTCGTTACTATGTTTATCAGTCGTTTCAAAAATTATTCCTATCTTTGCACTGCAAATGTACTAATAAAAAAGGAAGAATGAGACTGGTTAAGCCGAAAAAGTTTCTGGGTCAACATTTTTTAAAGGATTTAAGCATTGCTAAAGACATTGCAGACACCGTGGATGCCTGTCCCGACATCCCTGTGCTGGAGGTTGGCCCTGGCATGGGCGTGATGACGCAGTTCCTCATCCAGAAGCCTCGACTGACCAAGGTGGTGGAGATAGACTTCGAGTCGGTGGCCTATCTGCGCGAGAACTATCCCCAGCTGGAGGAGAACATCATCGAGGACGATTTCCTGAAGATGCACCTCGACCGCACCTTCGACGGCGGACCTTTTGTGCTGACGGGCAACTACCCCTACAATATCTCGAGCCAGATCTTCTTCAAGATGCTGGACTACAAGGACCTCATTCCCTGCTGCACAGGCATGATACAAAAGGAGGTAGCCGAGCGCATTGCCGCCACACCAGGCAGCAAGACCTATGGCATCCTGTCGGTGCTCATCCAGGCCTGGTACAGCGTGGAATATCTGTTCACCGTGCACGAGCATGTCTTCAATCCCCCACCCAAGGTGAAGTCGGCTGTCATCCGCATGACGCGCAACGAGGTGCAGGACCTGGGATGCGACGAGCGTCTCTTCCGCCGCGTGGTGAAGACGACCTTCAACCAGCGTCGCAAGACTCTGCGCAACAACATCAAGCCCCTGCTGACCGAACTGGGCATTGTGCAACTCGACTGGTTGCAAGACGAACTCTTCAACAAACGCCCCGAGCAGCTCTCGGTGCAGGAGTTCATCAGTCTAACTAATCTGGTAGAGTCGCATCTGCCTCAGGAGTAGATAGAAAAGCCATAATCTGAGGCAACATCTCCTCTCCTTTCTTTCGTCCCATGTTATAGACATGCTGCATCTTGTCGGGATCCTGACAAGTGCGGCTGATGGGCAGTTCCTCTTCGGGATAGATGAGGAGGGCGTTGCCCAGGATTTCCTGTTCGTGGATGAATTTCAACTGCCGGTTGTACATTCTATGCCGCACACGCATCGCCTCAATGATAGCAGGCAGACGGTGACAGAAGATGTGAAACAGAGGCATCAGTTTTGTCCTTCGTTTGAGGAAGCCCTTGGGCTGCGTCAGTATCACCACATTGCGCTCATACCCCTGCTGCATAAAGTATTCCAGAGGTATGGAATTGGAAATGCCACCGTCCAGGTATCGACGGCCATCCAGGGGCACTGGACGGGAAACGATGGGCATAGAAGCCGAGGCACGCATCCAATCCAGGTCACTTTCAGTCATGTCGTCTATGCGATGATAACAGGTCTCGCCAGTATCCACATCGGTACACACCACATGAAATTCGGTGGGATCGTTGCGGAAGGTCTCGAAGTCAAAGAGGTCGAGCTGGGTGGGCAGGGTGTGATAGGCATAGTCTGCGCCCACCAGGTCGCCCGTGGTGAGGAGCGAGCGGAGTCCCATATACCGAGGGTCGTTGCGGAAGTTCATATTATAACGCAACACGCGACCAGGCTGGTGCGATTTGTAGTTACAACCAAAGGTGGCACCTGCCGACACACCGATGATGCCGTCAAACGTCACACCATGCTCCATCATCACGTCCATGATGCCTGCGGTAAACAATCCACGCATGCCTCCGCCTTCCAAAACTAAGCCCTGTTTCATAACACAATTAGATTTTTTCGCAGCAAAGATATAATAAAATTCCGGAATAATTTTATAAAACGGAATATTTTACCTACTTTTGCAGCGCTAAACAAAAATCGAGTAAAAACCATTATGGACGACTATCACGCGGAGAATATGAATCGATAGGACAGAGGACGCGCATCACGACCTCCTGCCCACAGAGACATTTTCTCTCAGAAAAACAACTTAGGAGGAACGACCAATGCGAACATTCTGGAATACGAATCATGGTCTGCGTACCATCGACAAATGGGAACCCAACTGCTGGGTTCAAGTTACATGCCCCTCTCAGGACGACATCGATTTCCTGCAGAACAAACTCGGAATCCCCGACTACTATATCAGTGACATTGCCGATACCGATGAGCGTGCACGTTACGACGTGGACGAGGGTTGGATTCTGATCATCTTGCGTATACCTTATGTAAAAGAGGTGCGCTCACGCACCCCCTACACGACCATCCCTCTGGGTATCATCCTCAAGGGCGATGTCTGCATCACCGTGTGCAACTTCGAAACCAACATGATGATTGACTTTGTCACCTATCAGCAGAAGCGCGGCCTGGGCTTCACCGACTCGGTGGACATGGTGTTCCGCCTGTTCCTGTCGAGCGCAGTATGGTACCTGAAGCGCCTGAAGCAGATCAGCACCCTCATCGACAAGGCCAAGCAGAACCTGGACCGCAACGTGGACAATGCCGACCTGATTGCACTGAGCCGTCTGCAGGATAGCCTGACCTACTTCGTCACCTCGATCCGTGGCAACGAGAACTTGCTGTCGAAACTGAAGTTCAAGCTCCCCGTCGACGAACTGGATGCCGACATGATCGAGGACGTCAACATCGAGATGAGCCAGGCCCGAGAGACCACCAGCATCTACAGCAACATCTTGGACAGCACCATGGACACCTATGCCAACATCATCAACAACAACATGTCCAAGGTCATGAAGATGCTCACCAGCATCTCCATTATCCTGATGTTCCCCACCCTGATTGCTAGTTTGTTTGGTATGAACCTCATCAATGGCATGGAGACCTGGGTAGGCGGATTCCCCGTAGCTTTGGCCATGTCCATCGGCATCACCCTGGTGTTCTGGTGGTACTTCAAGCGCAAGAGCTGGTTCTAAGATTAACACAATTATCATGAAACACTACAGCATTATCATTTCCTTTCTCGCACTATTGTGCGGCAGCCCTGTTTGTGCCCAAGAAAACTTTGCCCTAGGTGCCGACATCAGTTGGGTCACCGAGATGGAAAGTCGAGGCGCCAAGTTCTACAACACCCGCGGACAAGAGCGCGAGTGCACCGCACTGATGAAGGAGTGCGGACTCAATGCCATTCGCTTGCGTGTCTGGGTCGACCCATCGGCTCACGGCAACTGGTGCAACAAGGAGGATGTGCTGCAGAAAGCCCTGCGCGCCAAGGCACTGGGCATGGATGTGATGATCGACTTCCACTACGGCGACTGGTGGTGCGACCCTGGCAAGCAGCCCATCCCCCAGTCGTGGGAGAAACTGTCCTATAAGAAGATGCGCCAGGCCCTGGCCGACCACACCACCGAGGTGCTTACCTATCTCAAGGACAATGGCGTGACACCCCGCTGGGTGCAGATAGGCAACGAGACCTCCAACGGACTCCTCTGGAGTGTGGAGGTAGGCCCCAACGGATGGGAGAAGAAGGACGAGCATGGCCACACCATCATCACCCGCAGCATGGGACACGCCCAGCGCAATCCCAAGCAGTATGCAGGTTTCATCCGTGCCGGTTACGACGCTGCCAAGAAGGTGCTGCCCCAGGTCATCTGCATCGTGCACCTCGACAATGGATTTGACCAGAAGCTCTATGACTGGAACCTCGACCTGCTGCGTGCTGGCGGCGCCAAGTGGGACATGATCGGTATGTCGCTCTATCCCTATTGGGCACGCACCTCACACCATCGCGACGATGCTGACCAAGTCATCACAGATTGCATGCACAACATCCGCCACGTCAGCGAGAAATACGGCACCGATGTCATGATCGTGGAGACGGGCATGGAGGTGGACGAGCACAACCCCGCCGTGATTGCCGAGGGCTACCGCCAACTGTCACGCATCCTGAGCGAGGCTCGCGACAGCACCAAGGGACACTGCAAGGGTGTCTTCTATTGGGAGCCCGAGTGCCAGCCCCGCCAGTACAAACTGGGTGCCTTTGACAGCAAGGGCCGTCCCACTCACATCATGGAGGCTTTCCGCAACATGCCCGTTCGCACGGTGCGTCTGGACCAGATCACACTGAGCGACCCCTGCATCCTGGCAGACCAAGCCACGCAGATGTACTACATGACCGGCACCGGAGGCATGCTCTGGAAGAGCCGCGACCTGAAGATGTGGACCGGTCCCTACCGAGTTGCACTCACCGACCCCTATGGCTGGATGGGCCCTCGTCCCCAGATCTGGGCAGCAGAATTGCACAAGTACCGGGACAAGTACTACTACTTTGCCACCTTCACCAATGACGCCATCAAGATAGACACCGTTCGCGGCAACGTCATCCCCCGTCGTGCTAGCCACATCCTGGTGAGTGACCGTCCCGATGGACCCTTCTACCCCATCGGCCCCGACAACTACCTGCCTGCCGACCGACCCACCCTGGATGGCACCTTCTGGATCGACACCGACCAAAAGCCCTACATGGTATTCTGTGGCGAGTGGCTGCACAACTGGAACGGCACCATGGAGCGCATCCAACTGAGCGACGACCTCTCTCGCAGCGTGGGCGAACCTCAGGTGATGTTCCGCGCCTTCGACGCGCCCTGGAGCCGCGAGAAGGACGAGGATGGCAAGGAGATTCCCAACAAGGTGACCGATGGTCCCTACCTCTTCCGCACACAGACGGGCCGCCTGGGCATGATCTGGACCAGCTGGATCTATCAGGACTACACCCAAGGTGTAGCCTACAGCGAGAGTGGCACTCTGGCAGGCCCCTGGATTCAGGAAGAGAAGCCCATCACGCCTCCCAACTTTGGCCACGGCATGCTGTTCCGCACCCTCGAGGGCAAACTGATGATGTCGGTACACAGCCACGAAAACCGCAACGGCCGCTATCACCGCGTGCCCAACCTGTTCCCCGTGGACGATAGTGGCGACAAGATAAAAGTTCTGTACTAACATGAAGCACGAGGAACTGAGCAACACAGCGCAGCCCACCCCCTCCCATTTGGGGGAGGGCTGGGGAGAGGGGCTTGACCTTGCCCTCCACATCGCCGTAGAGGCACATCAGGGACAGACCGACCTAGACGGCAACCCTGCCATTCTGCACCCCATCACGGTGGGTATGATGGGCAAGACCGACGAAGAGAAGTGCGCCGGTTTCCTGCACGACGTGGTCGAGGACACCGACTGGACCTTTGAACAACTGGCCCACATGGGCATTCCCACGGGCATCATCCAAGCCCTCCGACTGCTCACCCGTCAGCAGGGCGAGGACTACAACACCTATGTCCAGCGCATCATCGACAGCGGCAATCCCATCGCCCTGCAAGTCAAGTACAACGACCTGCAGCACAACTTTGCTCGCGGCAAGGCCCACCCCCGTCTGCAAGCCAAGCACGGCCCCGCTCTGGAGCGTGTCCGCCAGGCCATCGAGCAGCTCTCCCAGATCGACCTCTACACCATGCAAGACCCCACTTGCACAGCCATCTTTGCAGGCGGCTGCTTCTGGGGAGTGCAGCACGAGTTCGAGAAAGAGGCAGGCGTCACCCGCACCCTTGTGGGCTACACTGGCGGCGAGGAGCTCTCCCCCACCTATGCCCAGGTGCGTGACCACGAAACCAGCCATGTCGAGGCCGTCATCGTCGAGTTCGACCCCGCTCAGATTTCCTACACCCGTCTCTGCCAGATCTTCTTCGAGATGCACGACCCTGCCCAGACCGATGGTGTGGGTCCCGACATCGGCCCCCAGTACCGCAGCGAGATCTTCCACCTCACGGACACCCAGTTGCAAGAGGCACAGGCCGTCATCGCCGACCTCCGTTCTCGCGGTCACGAGGTAAACACCCTAGTGCGCCCCGCAGAGCCCTTCTGGGTGGGCGAGGAATACCATCAGCGCTACTACGAAAAGACGGGTGGCGAGCCCTACTGCCACATTCGCAGAAAAAAGTTTTGATTTTAGGTCTTCAGGTCTTCAAACGTTTTGTGGGTATCGGCCAGTAACCTGGCTAGTGAGTGATTTTCTAGTTGCGTATCAGCCGTCAAGTGATTCCGTGTCACGTGTCATTTGATTGAGTGTCACGTGTGGTGTTGATTGAGTGTCACGTGACACTGAACAAATTCGCCCTATTGTTAGAACGACCACGTCCTATCGCAACCACCATCATCCCCTTACTCTCGAGCTACATAACCTATGCTCAATGTCATACAAAACGTTTGAAGACCTGAAGACCTAAAATCAAACTTTTTATATTTTTTTACCCTGCGGTGCATTCCCCTGCTCCATGGGACATTCTCCTCGGTCACTCACAGCAGCCTAGTTCCTCTCCATGACCATTTGACGCAGTTTCAAGGCCGTCTTCTTACCAAACAGTTTTTCACTGATACGCATCTTGCGGTTGGTGAAGGAATTGCCGTGGACATTAAGTATCTCGCGTATGGCATCGTCGTCAAAACCTAGACGGATGAAGTACACGATGTGGGAATCCATCTCCGAGAGGCGCTGCTCCACCACCCTTTCGTGAAGTTCGGGAAACAGGTCTTCCATATACGCATCCAGCATCCTCCACTCGCGCTTGGTAGGCAGCTGCACCTTCTCCTTCTTTGCATCGGGCTTGCCATAATTACTTCCCATCACTTTCATGCGCTGCAGCAGATTATTCTCCACCTCGGTGCGGAGATTCTGTCGTTTCTCCTTGACTACCCGGTCTGCGGACAACAGTCTTTCCAGTTCCTGCAGGTCCGCCTCATACCTTTTGGCCAACCTGTCTTTGTCACTCATCAGCAACTCGTATTCCTCCCTCTTGTTGACCAGGCTCTGCTTCATGCGCCTGATCTCAGCCGACTTGGCTCGCTTGGTGTTGCGCAATATCAGCACACTCAGGAAAATGCACAACATGGCCAGCACCACAGTGATGCCGATGGCAATCCGCAGCCGGCCGTTCTCGCGAGTCTTGCGCTCTGCCAGCAGTTTGTTGCGATTGTAATCATAGAGGCTCTCTATCGTTCCCACTTCGGCAGCTGCTATCGCCTGGGCTGTGGAATCATGCAGAGTGCAATACATGTCGGCATACTTACCCACCGAGTCAGCAATGCCCTGATGCCGGTACAAGTCCAACAGGCCTTTGTAGCCTGCCTCATGGCAGTTGTCATCCATGCCAGTCCTCGTCAATCTACGGAAACACTCCTCTGCCTTTCCCCAATCCTTGCATGCCAGATAATAACATCCTTTCTTATAATAATAGAAACGATTCCCGCCCTGCATATTCCCGACCTCGTCGAAGAGCCCCGAATTGGCCTCAAAGTCCGATATTGCCTCTCGTGCCTCCGTCAGTCTGCCCTTCTGCACAAGAGGGCCGATTGCATAGACGTGCGCCATGGCAGCCTCTCTCACTCTGCCACTTTGGAGGTGTTGCTGTCTCAGTTCTTCACTTTTTGAGAGTATCTTGTCTATGTCCCCAAACAGATTCAAATCACCCAGCAGCATTTCTTGGAATCTAAAATACATGGCCGTATCACCATGCTCCAGGGTTATCTGAGCAGCAATGCTGTCCTCTTGTCTTGCCTTGTCAAACAAGCGCTGTTCCTGATACACATAAGCTAACTGCGAGTGAGTGCGAAACAGCGTGTGATAGTCAGACCCTCTTCCCAGCGAATCAGCCACCATAAACACCCTCTGGAAACACTCGGCCGCCAGTGGGAACTCCCGATTGTCCAGAAAAGACCGACCCATCAGATAATAGGCCAGCATCTGGCGATGACCGTTGCCTTGGGTTTCATAGTATTCCACCACAGGTTGCAGCTTATCTGGCATGGTCATAGCCCTGTCTGACCGATTCTGGGCATTTGCCAGCAGTAACCGGTATTCCATTTGGAGGGACTTTTGTTGCATGCCGACCTGCCTTGCAATCTCTTGCAGTATCTGGTATGATGAGTCTGGATTATCTTCCATCAGAAGTTCCGCCAGGGCCAGCTGTTTCTGAAACCGCAATTCAGATTGGTCTCTATCACACGCCAATGCCAGAGCCAGAAACACAAGGGAATACAGCACTTTCTTCATCCTACATATCATTTACGCCTACAAATGTACGGATAAAAACAAAGCAAGTAGGCTAAATCCATCAGCAATTTGTCCCACATGGCTAACAAAATTCACACATCTTTCGTGTGAAATTTAGTTTATTTTATTGGTCTACAACGTTTTACCCCCCCCCTATCACACAATTTCTGTGTGTTTATTTTTTGCAGTTTCTCTTGCAAGAATACTAAATTTCTATACCTTTGCAACAAAAAATTACACCGAACGATTATGAACAAAGCTTTATTTTTCATTTTGTTTTTGACCGCCTCTGCAACATGTTGGGGAGTTGGAAATGCGTACGCCAACGTACAAGTACAATCACAACAAATGTCCGACTCGACATTGATTGACCTCCATTTTAATATTATCGGAGGCCCATTTGGTCCTAGGCCCAAAGCCCCCACGCAATACCCTTCCATAACCCAAGATGTCCGCACTCTCATCATTAATTCTGGCTGCGACAACACAACTCTCGCCATTGTCGACGATACAGACCTGGTTGTCTATTCAGCAGACATCGAGGAAGGATGTGACAACCTCACACTGCCCTCGTGGCTCACTGGCACATTCAGACTGCAGATTATCCGCGGAAGCCTCACCTTCGAGGCAGAGATTGAACTATAGAACATACTATGACCCACGCCATTGTCATACTAGCACACAAGAATATCTCGCAAGTCGCAAGGCTTGCAAGGATGTGCTCCAGCATATTCCCGAGGGACTGCGAGAAAAGGCCATCTGCAATCTTGCATTGCTTTCGTCACACTACATCATATTAAACCAAACTGCAGGAGAACTGTCATACGATAAAGAGGAATCCTCTTTGGAGAATGACATTACTCTTAAGTTGAAACGGTATGGTTATATGGTGGACGAGTACATGACGGCACGTAGCCGG
The DNA here is from genome assembly GCA_045600505.1 of Bacteroidaceae bacterium. Taxonomy (GTDB): domain Bacteria; phylum Bacteroidota; class Bacteroidia; order Bacteroidales; family Bacteroidaceae; genus Physcousia. The sequence goes on along the minus strand of JAZRYA010000091.1, from coordinate 1,285 downwards.
TTGTTCCTAGCAAATGGAAGCATCGGCACAGTGTACAGAAAAATTGGAAAAGACATTATTATTAACAAACTAAAAGTTTAATACTATGAGTACGATTGAGAGTAACAAAAAAGATTTCTCTGCAAAGGGAACCATCAGCAACCCCTACACCGAGGAAGAGTACCAGCAACTGCAGGCAGAAGGCAAGGACATTGCCTGCTACGTAGAAGGAAGAGGATTCTGCGCACCCGCAGCTATGGCGCCACCTACAAATCCTGGGTCGCCAAGTGATTCTTCCGATTCTAGCAACTCCGAAACTGATCCGACGGATAGCTGCTACACGCGCATAGAAAGAATCCAACATGGGGATTACGTCTTTTCATGCGCTTGGTACGCTAAAGTTAAGGGAGTAAGACAACCCGATGGGTATATATCTTTATCCGAACTTACCATAGATATAACCCCTAGCGGGATCCCTACAACTAAGGACGAACAAGATGATGAAGGAAACTGTATTAAGGTCAACTTTATAGCCGGAGGGGCTCGAGAGGCCATAACTAGATATGATTTAATGTCAGATTTTCCAGTACCTATAGAAGCGAATCTCGACTGTCATGAAGTAAAGTTGGTGGGCGATAATTCTACAACAAAGTTGGTTACTATGGTTACATCCATAACACTAGTGCCAAAAATTTCATCGAACCAACTCTCTCTGAGTATTTTTGGAACTCCAACCGCAACAATTCAAAACGAATGAAACGATTTATTTTTTCAATTATCCTTTTCTGCACATGCACTAGCATGTTTGCACAAGCGGGCATGGTCACAGTACACCCAAAGAAGGGGTTAAGGTTTCCTTTTGTGTGTATTGAATACGAATATCAATATTACCATTGCATCACTGCCTTTGAAGTGCTCAATAAGGACTCGGTAAAATACGTAATCTTCTGCCGAGCCGTTGATATTTCTGACACTGAACCTAAGCGCAAACCGATCGGTGAGATCGCATATGCAGATACACTAAGGTTGAACAAGCGAGGCCGAGGGAAAGAAAAACTCCAGCGGGAGGTGAAGTACTTTCTGCAAGAGCCACAATGGGAAGAGAAAGCAGTCTATCTCAACGTATCCTACAACATCAATACCAAAAATGCAAAGAAGAGCACTATATCCTACTACTTTACAGAAAAGGCGGATAAGAATTAAACGGTCAGATTAGTAAAAGAGATAGTAAACAGACCGACTGGCGACTCCCGGTCTGCGATAGATAGGGAGTCGCTTGGATATGAAAAGATATAAATATAAAATA
>JAZRYA010000090.1:0-13487 GCA_045600505.1 Bacteroidaceae bacterium | reverse complement strand
GTTCCGCCTCACTCCCGCTCCCACCGCAGCTCCCGGTCTCACCGTCAAGGGTCACATCGACCTGGGTGCCCTGAACCAGGGCACCCGCCCCAAGAAGAAGTCGGAGGGCGAGCGCAAGAAGGAGCGCGACGAGAAGTTCCGTCAGCAGGCTCAGGGTGCTGCAGGCCAGGGCGACAAGAAGAAGCGTGCCCGCATCGGTCAGCAGCGTGTCGACGTCAATGCAGTAGCCAACCAGCAGGGTGGCAACCGTGGCAACAACAATAACAATGGCCGCAACAACCAGCAGCAGAATGGTCAGGGCCAGGGCAAGAAGAACAAGCAGAAGAACCAGCCCAAGCAGACCGTCATCACTCCCGAGGTAAGCGAGGAGGACGTTGCTAAGCAGGTACGCGAGACACTGGCTCGCCTGACCAGCAAGGGCAGCAAGATGGGCAAGGGTGCCAAGTACCGTCGTGAGAAGCGCGACGCCATCCGCCAGGGTATGGAGGATGAGCTGGAGGCACAGGCAGCAGAGAGCAAGGTACTGAAGTTGACCGAGTTTGTGACCGCCAACGAGCTGGCCACCATGATGAACGTGCCCGTGACCAAGGTCATCGGTACCTGCATGAGCATCGGTATCATGGTCAGCATCAACCAGCGTATGGATGCCGAGACCATCAATCTGGTAGCCGACGAGTACGGCTTCAAGACCGAGTACGTCAGTGCCGAGGTAAGTGAGGCTGTAGTGGAGGCCGAGGATGACGAGGAGGATCTGGTTCCCCGCGCTCCCATCGTGACAGTGATGGGACACGTCGACCACGGTAAGACCTCGCTGCTCGACTATATCCGTCAGACCAACGTGATTGCCGGTGAGGCAGGTGGTATCACCCAGCACATTGGTGCCTACAATGTCAAGTTGGAGGACGGTCGTCATGTCACCTTCCTGGATACTCCCGGTCACGAGGCATTTACCGCCATGCGTGCTCGTGGTGCCCAGGTGACCGATATCGCCATCATCATCGTTGCAGCTGATGATGACATCATGCCCCAGACCAAGGAGGCTATCAATCACGCTATGGCTGCCAATGTGCCCATCGTGTTTGCTATCAACAAGATCGATAAGCCCGCTGCCAACCCCGACAAGATCAAGGAGGGCCTGGCTGCCATGAACTTCCTCGTCGAGGACTGGGGTGGTAAGTACCAGAGCCAGGACATCAGTGCCAAGAAGGGTATCGGTGTCGAGGATCTGCTGGAGAAGGTGCTGCTGGAGGCCGAGATGCTCGACCTGAAGGCCAACCCCAACCGCAAGGGTACGGGTACCATCATCGAGTCGTCTCTGGACAAGGGCCGTGGATATGTAGCCACCGTGCTGTGTAGCAACGGTACACTGCGTGTGGGTGACATCATGTTGGCTGGAACCAACTATGGCCGTGTCAAGGCCATGTTCGACGAGCGCGGTCACCGTGTCAAGGAGATTGGTCCCGCTCAGGCTGCTACCATCCTGGGTCTGAACGGTGCTCCCACCGCAGGTGACACCTTCCACGTGATGGATACCGACCAAGAGGCTCGTGAGATTGCCAGCAAGCGTGAGCAGTTGGCCCGTGAGCAGGGTCTGCGCACCATGAAGCGTGTCGACCTGAATGAGATCGGTCGTCGTATCGCTCTGGGTGACTTCAAGGAGCTCAACATCATCGTCAAGGGTGACGTGGACGGTTCTATCGAGGCTCTGTCTGACTCACTGCTGAAGCTCTCTACCGAGAAGATTCAAGTCAATGTCATCCAGAAGGCTGTCGGTCAGATCAGCGAGAGCGATGTCAACCTGGCTGCAGCATCCGATGCCATCATCGTGGCCTTCCAGGTTCGTCCCTCTGCCGCTGCCCGTCGTCTGGCAGACCAGGAGGGTGTGGACATCCGCACCTACAGCGTCATCTACGACGCCATCGAGGAGGTCAAGGACGCTATGGAGGGTATGCTTTCTCCCGAGATCAAGGAGGAGGTCACCGCTCAGGTCGAGGTGCGTGCCGTATACCACATCAGCAAGGTGGGTACTGTGGCTGGTGCCTATGTCATGGACGGAAAGGTCAGCCGCAGCAACAAGGCTCGTGTCGTACGCGACGGTATCGTAGTCTTCACCGGCGAGATCAATGCCCTGAAGCGTTTCAAGGACGATGTCAAGGAGGTTACCACCAACTTTGAGTGTGGTATCTCTCTGGTCAACTACAACGACCTGCGCGAGGGCGATATCATCGAGACCTTCCAGGAGATCGAGATCAAGGCCAAGTTATAATACAATTCCCTGTCCTGCCCCGAATGTGTGTGGCGGGACAGGGATTGATATAAACTTTGAACTATGAGTTATCTCATGATACTAGCGCTGCTGGCTATGCTGTATGGCTTAGTGTCCGGTTGGCGCAACGGACTGATGAAGGAGCTGCTCTCTTCGGGAGGCTTCGTCATCGGTTTGATTTTAGCATGGTACTTCCACGACAGTGTGGCTGGTGGCGGCATAGTGGGTTTTCTGGTCATCATGATCGGTGCCCCCATCGTGCTCGGCTGGTTGGCCTCGCTGCTCAACGGAGTACTCGACCACCTGATAGTGCTGGGCAGTCTCAATCGCCTGGCTGGTGCCCTGGTAGGCGCACTCAAGTATGCCATCCTCTTTGGCGTCATCTATTGGGCAGGTCAGCAATTGGGTTTATTATAAGAAATGGAAGAGCAGAAAAATAGTTTTGTACGCGAGGTGGCCGAGAAGAAGTACGAGTACGGCTTCACCACCGACGTGCACACTGACATTATAGAGAAGGGACTCTCGGAAGAGGTCGTCAGGCTCATCTCCCAGAAGAAGGGTGAGCCCGAGTGGCTGCTGGAGTTTCGACTGAAGGCCTTCCGTTACTGGCAGACTCTGGAGGAACCCACCTGGGGACACCTGCAGATGCCCGAGATCAACTACCTGGACATCTCGTACTATGCCGACCCCACGGCGCAGAAGAAAGAGGGCAACAAGGAGATAGACCCCGAACTGATGAAGACCTTCGACAAACTGGGCATCCCTCTGGAGGAGCGTCTGGCACTGAGTGGCACTGCGGTAGATGCCGTGATGGACTCGGTCAGCGTCAAGACCACCTTCCGCGAGAAGCTGCAAGAGAAAGGAATCATCTTCTGCAGCATCAGCGAGGCCGTCAAGAACCACCCCGAACTGGTGCGCGAATACCTGGGCAGCGTGGTGCCCTACAAGGACAATTTCTTTGCTGCGCTCAACAGTGCAGTGTTCTCCGACGGATCGTTTGTCTACATCCCCAAGGGTGTGCGTTGTCCCATGGAGCTGAGCACCTATTTCCGCATCAATGCCCGTGGCACGGGACAGTTTGAGCGCACCCTCATCGTCTGCGACGACGATGCCTATGTGAGTTACCTGGAGGGATGTACAGCCCCCATGCGCGACGAGAACCAGTTGCATGCTGCCATCGTCGAGATTGTGGTCAAGGAGAATGCCGAGGTCAAGTACAGCACCGTGCAGAACTGGTATCCTGGTGATGCCGAGGGCAAGGGCGGTGTGCTGAATCTCGTCACCAAGCGCGGTCACTTGCGCGGTGCCAACAGTCGTCTCTCTTGGACCCAAGTGGAGACGGGCTCGGCCATCACCTGGAAGTATCCCAGCTGCATCCTGGCTGGCGACAACTCGCAAGCCGAGTTCTACAGCGTGGCAGTCACCAACAACTACCAGCAGGCCGACACAGGCACCAAGATGATACACATCGGCAAGAACACCAAGAGCACCATCATCAGCAAAGGTATCAGTGCTGGCAAGAGCCAGAACTCGTACCGTGGACTGGTCAAGGTGGCCTCCACGGCCGAGAATGCCCGCAACTACTCCAGCTGCGACTCGTTGCTGTTGGGTAGCAGTTGTGGTGCCCACACCTTCCCCTATATGGATGTGCACAACGACACTGCGGTGGTGGAGCACGAGGCCACGACCAGCAAGATCAGCGAGGACCAACTCTTCTACTGCAACCAGCGCGGCATCAGCACCGAGGATGCAGTGGGACTGATCGTCAATGGATATGCCAAGGATGTACTGAACAAATTACCCATGGAGTTTGCCGTAGAGGCGCAGAAGCTCCTGGGAGTTTCATTAGAAGGAACAGTAGGATAATGTTAGAAATTAAGAATTTGCATGCCAGCATTAATGGCAAGGAGATATTGAAGGGCATCAACCTGACCGTACGTGAGGGTGAGGTGCATGCCCTGATGGGACAGAACGGAGCCGGCAAGAGCACCCTGAGCAACATCATCGTGGGTCATCCCGCCTATGAGGTTACCCAGGGCGAGATCATCTTCAACGGCAAGGACCTCCTGGCCCTGAAGCCCGAGGAGCGTGCCCACGAGGGTATCTTCCTCAGTTTCCAGCAGCCTGTGGAGATTCCCGGTGTCAGCATGGTCAACTTCATGCGTTCGGCCCTGAATGCCAAGCGCAAGTACCTGGGTCTGGAGCCTATCTCGGCTGGTGATTTCCTGAAGTTGATGCGTGAGAAGCGCAAGATTGTCGAGCTGGACAACAAGTTGGCCAACCGCAGTGTCAACGAGGGTTTCAGTGGCGGTGAGAAGAAGCGCAACGAGATCTTCCAGATGGCTATGCTCGAACCCACGCTCAGCATCTTGGACGAGACCGACTCGGGTCTGGATGTCGATGCACTGCGCATCGTGGCCGAGGGCTTCAACAAGCTCCGTACCCCCCAGACCAGCGCCATCGTCATCACTCACTATCAGCGCCTGTTGGACTATCTGAAGCCCGACATCGTGCATGTGCTGATAGACGGTCGCATCATCAAGACCGCAGGTCCCGAGTTGGCCATCGAGATTGAGAACCGAGGTTTCGACTGGATAAAAGAGGAGGCTGGACTGTGAGCTCAGAGAAACAATACATAGACCTCTACAGTGAATGCAGCGAGATGATCTCTCGTCACTCTGCGCCTGTGCTGAATGCCCTGCGTGATGCGGCCTTTGCCGACTTCCAGCGCCTGGGTTTCCCCTCGCGCAAGGTAGAGCGTTACAAGTATACCGATGTGGCCGAGGCTTTTGCTCCCAACTACGGACTCAACCTCAACCGCCTCGACATACCTGTTAACCCCTACGAGGTCTTTAAGTGCGATGTGCCCAATCTCAGCACCTCGCTCTACTTCATGGTCAATGACCAGTTCTACGATCGTGCTCTGCCCAAGGCCTCTCTGCCCGAGGGCGTGATAGTCACCAGCCTGCGCCAGGCAGCCCTGGAGCAGCCCGAACTCGTTGCCAAGCATTATGGTACTCTGGCTCGCAGCAGCAAGGACGCCATCAATGCCCTCAACACCATGTTGGCCCAGGACGGTCTTTTTGTCTTTGTGCCCCGCAATGTGGTGGTCGAGCGACCCATCCAGATTGTCAATGTGCTGCGTGCCGACGTAGACCTGATGGTCAATCGCCGTATGCTCATCATCCTGGAGCAGGGTGCACAAGCCAAACTCCTGTTCTGCGACCATGCCATCGACGACCGCGAGTTCCTGGCCACTCAGGTGAGCGAGGTCTTTGTGGGCGAGAATGCCCATCTCGAGCTCTATGAGTTGGAGGAGACCCATGTCAAGAGCAAGCGTTTTGCCAACATGTATGTGGATGAGGCCACCTATGCCTCGGCCACCATCGATACCATCACCCTGCACAACGGACTCACCCGCAACCGCACAGATGTGACGCTGAGTGGCGAGTACAGCGAGATCAATATGTATGGCTGTGCCATCATCGACAAGGAACAGCATGTGGACAACAACACCCTGATAGATCATCGCGTGAGCAACTGCAACAGCAACGAGCTCTACAAGTATGTCCTCGACGACAAGTCTGTGGGCGCCTTTGCTGGTCGTGTGCTGGTGCGCGAGGGGGCTCAGAAGACCACTTCGCAGGAGACCAATGCCAACCTGTGTGCCACACGCACAGCCCGCATGTACACCCAGCCTATGCTCGAGATTTATGCCGACGACGTCAAGTGTTCCCATGGTAGCACCGTGGGCCAGCTCAACGAGGCTGCTCTCTTCTATATGCGCCAGCGTGGCATCCCCGAGGACGAGGCTCGTCTGTTGCTCAAGTTTGCCTTTGCTGGCGAGGTGATTGACTGCATTCAGTTGGACGCACTCCGCGACCGTCTGCACTATCTGGTAGAGAAGCGTTTCCGTGGCGAGTTGACCAAGTGCGAGGGTTGCAAACTCTGCAAGTAACATCCTATGTATAATATAGAAGAGATACGCAAGGACTTCCCCATACTGGAGAAGGTGATATACAAGAAATACCCTCTGGTGTATTTCGACAACGGTGCCACCACCCAGAAGCCCCGCTGTGTGGTGGAGGCTATGACCGAGGAGTACTACAATGTCAATGCCAATGTGCATCGCGGTGTCCACTTCCTCAGTCAGCAAGCCACCGACCTGCACGAGCAGTCGCGTGAGACCGTTCGCCGCTTCATCAATGCCCGCAGCACCAGCGAGATTGTCTTCACCCGCGGCACCACCGAGAGCATCAATCTGGTGGCCAGCTGCTTTGGCGAGGCTTGCATGCAAGAGGGCGACGAGGTCATCGTCAGCGAGATGGAGCACCACTCCAACATCGTCTCGTGGCAGTTGCTCCAAGCACGCAAGGGAATACGCATCCGTGTCATCCCCATGACCGACGATGGCGTCCTGCTGCTGGATGAATACGAGAAGCTCTTCAACGAGCGCACTCGCATCGTCAGTGTGGCTCATGTCAGCAACGTGCTGGGCACGGTCAATCCTGTCAAGGAAATCACCCGCATCGCTCACGAGCATGGTGTGCCTGTGCTGGTGGATGGTGCGCAGAGCACCCCCCATTTTGCCGTGGACGTACAAGATATCGACTGCGACTTCTTTGCCTTCAGTGGCCACAAGATCTATGGTCCCACGGGTGTGGGTGTGCTGTATGGTCGTGAACAATGGCTCGACCGTATCCCCCCTTACATGGGTGGCGGCGAGATGATCAAGAACGTGTCCTTTGAGCACACTACTTTCAATGTACTGCCCTACAAGTTCGAGGCAGGCACGCCCGATTATGTGGCCACCACAGGTCTGGCACGAGCCCTGGATTATGTCTCGGCACTGGGCATGGACAACATCGAGGCTCACGAGCGTGACCTCACCCGGTATGCCATGCAACAGCTCTCACAGATCGAGGGCATGCACATCTATGGTCCTGCCGAGCAGCACGATGCGGTCATCAGTTTCCAGGTGGGTGACATCCATCACCTGGACATGGGTACACTGCTCGACCGTCTGGGCATAGCTGTGCGCACGGGTCATCACTGTGCAGAACCCCTGATGCGCCGTCTGGGCATCGAGGGCACATGTCGAGCAAGTTTCGGATTGTATAACACTCGCGAGGAGGTTGACGCCCTGGTGGCTGGTATCCGTCGCGTGCAAATGATGTTCTAGCCATGTTGCTCCCCTATTTCCAGGAAGGTGTCATCGAGGCTGGCTGTGACGAGGCAGGACGAGGTTGTCTGGCAGGTCCCGTCTATGCAGCAGCCGTGATACTTCCCCCCGACTTTCATAATGAGATGCTCAACGACTCCAAGCAGTTGAGCGAGAAGAAACGATATCTCTTGCGCGAGGTTATCGAGCGCGAGGCTGTGGCTTGGGCTGTGGGTGTGGTGGACAACCGGGAGATCGACGAAATCAACATCCTGCGTGCCAGCATCCTGGCCATGCATCGTGCTCTCGACCAACTCACTACGCGTCCCCAGAACATCATCGTCGACGGCAATCGCTTCTATCCCTACCACGAGGGTGGGGATGGACCTCAGGTGCCCCACACCACCATTGTCAAGGGCGATGGCAAGTACCTGAGCATCGCTGCAGCCAGCATCCTGGCCAAGACCTACAGGGACGATTACATGATGAAGTTGCACGAGGAATACCCCATGTATCGCTGGGACAGCAACAAAGGCTATCCTGCCAAGGTGCACCGCGAGGCTATCCGCCAGCATGGTGTCTCTCCCTATCACCGCATGAGTTACAACCTGTTGGGCTCGGGTCAGTTGGAGTTTGACTTTGGGGATTAATTCATAATTCACAATTCATAATTCATAATTATATTTGGTTAAATCTACGATTTACATTAACTTTGTATTCGAAAACAATTAAATAAACAATATTATGGCAAAGAAAGCACTTTTGATGATCCTCGACGGATGGGGCATCGGCAACCATGGTAAGGGTGACGTCATCTTCCAGACTCCCACCCCCTATATCGATTCACTGCAGAAGAACTATCCCTGCAGCCAGTTGGAGGCCAGTGGCGAGAACGTGGGTCTGCCCGATGGACAGATGGGTAACTCTGAGGTAGGTCACCTCAACATTGGTGCAGGTCGCATCGTCTACCAGGACCTGGTGAAGATCAACCGCGCATGTGCCGACGGCAGCATCCTCAAGAACCCCGAGATTGTGTCAGCTTACGACTATGCTAAGCAGAATGGCAAGAACGTCCACCTGATGGGCCTCACCAGCAACGGTGGTGTGCACTCATCACTCGACCACCTGTTTACCCTGGTTGAGATCGGTAAGACCTGGAACATCAACCACACCTATGTTCACTGCTTCATGGACGGTCGTGACACCGACCCCCGCAGCGGTAAGGGATTCATCGAGCAGCTCTCTGCCAAGTGTGCCGAGGTAGGCAATGCCGACATCGCCAGCATCGTGGGCCGCTTCTATGCTATGGACCGCGACAAGCGTTGGGATCGTGTCAAGGTAGCTTATGACCTGCTCATCAGCGCCGAGGGCAAGCAGGCCGACGATATGGTAGCAGCCATGCAGGACAGTTACGACGAGGGCGTGACCGACGAGTTCATCAAGCCCATCAACAACAGCACCGTAGACGGTACCATCAAGGAGGGCGACGTTGTCATCTTCTTCAACTACCGCAACGACCGTGCCAAGGAACTCACCGTAGTCCTCACTCAGCAGGATATGGAGGAGCAGGGCATGAAGACCATCCCTGGTCTGCAGTACTACTGCATGACTCCCTACGATGCCAGCTTCACCGGCGTGCACATCCTCTTCCCCAAGGAGAATGTAACCAACACCCTGGGCGAGTACATCGCTAGCCAGGGTCTGAAGCAGCTGCACACTGCCGAGACCGAGAAATATGCCCACGTGACCTTCTTCTTCAATGGTGGCCGCGAGACTCCCTACGAGGGCGAGGAGCGCATCCTGGTGGCTAGCCCCAAGGTGCAGACCTATGACCTGAAGCCCGAGATGAGCGCCTTTGAAGTAAAGGACAAGCTGGTGGCAGCTATCCAGGAGAACAAGTACGACTTCATCGTTGTCAACTTTGCCAACGGTGACATGGTAGGCCATACCGGTGTCTACGAGGCAATCGAGCAGGCCGTCAAGGCAGTTGACCAGTGCGTCAACGAGGTGGTAGAGACCGCCAAGGCAGCCGACTACGAGACCATCATCATCGCCGACCACGGTAATGCCGACAACGCTCTGAACCCCGATGGTAGCATCAACACGGCTCACTCGCTCAACCCCGTTCCCTTCATCTACGTGACCGAGAACAAGGGTGCCCAGGTAGAGAACGGTGTGCTGGCCGACGTTGCTCCCAGCATCCTGCACATCATGGGTCTCGAGCAGCCTGCCGACATGACCGGTAAGTGCCTGATCAAGGACTAAGTCCCCTTTCCCCATACCCCTCCCCCAAAAAGGGAGGGGCTTTTTTTATTTCGTAGAACTATGGCTAACGTAAATATCGAGCCCTCCTGGAAGGTGCGGCTGCAGGAAGAATTCGAGAAACCCTACTTCGAGCATCTCATCCAGTTTGTCCGCAGCGAGTATGCTTCAGGACCCTGTTTTCCTCCTGGTCCACTCATCTTCAATGCCTTCAACACCACCCCCTTTGACCAGGTCAAGGTGGTCATCCTAGGCCAGGATCCCTATCACGATGTGGGTCAGGCCCATGGCTTGTGCTTCTCGGTGCAGGATGGCATTGCCTTCCCTCCCTCGCTGCGCAATATCTTCCAGGAAGTGCAGACAGAGACGGGCACCCCCATCCCCGCCAGTGGCAATCTTACCCGCTGGGCACAGCAGGGCGTGTTCCTGCTCAACACCTGCCTCAGCGTGCGTGCTCACCAGGCCTTCAGTCACAGCGGACAGGGCTGGGAGCAGTTTACCGATGCCGTCATCTCCACCCTCAGCCGCGAGCGCGAGGGTCTCGTCTTCCTCCTCTGGGGAGCTCCTGCCGGCAAGAAGGCGGCTCTCATCGACCAGAACAAGCATTGTGTCCTGCGCTCGGCTCACCCCAGTCCCCTCAGTGCCTATCGTGGCTTCTTTGGCAACAATCACTTCAATCTCTGCAACCAATACCTCGTAGCTCATGGCCAACAACCTATCGTCTGGTGATCTGCCTCCTATGCTCATGGTGGGCGATGTCATCGTGCACACCGACATCATCACCGAGCGCTTCTGTTGTGACATCGACAGTTGTCATGGACGTTGTTGCGAGGAGGGCGATGCCGGAGCTCCCGTCACTCTGGACGAGATAGCCGAGATAGAGGCCTCGCTCGACGAGTTGTGGCCCCAACTGAGTGCTTCGGCCCAGGCTATCATCGACAAGCAGGGTGTGGCCTATGCCGATCCCGAGGGTGAACTGGTGACCAGCGTCGTGGGTGGCCGTGATTGTGCCTTCCGTGGCTGCAAGGGTTGCCTGTTGCGTAACGAGCCCATCAGTTGCCACCTCTATCCCATCCGCGAGAAGCAGTTTGGCGGTGGTCTTGTGGGCATCAACTATCATCGGTGGGACATCTGCCGCGATGCAGTGCGCAAGGGCCGTGAACTCGACATGCCCCTCTATCGTTTCTTGCGTGTTCCCCTCATCCGCCGTTTTGGCGAGGAATGGTACCAGGAACTGGAAACCGCCGTAGAGGAGTTGCGTCATCAGGGACTCTTGCCCTAGCTCGCTTTTCTTGGTATTTTCAGTGTATTTCGTGATAATTTTGGGGTGAAAACGTGCTGTTTTTGCCCCTTTTTGTGTCAGAATTTGTAAAAACACGATATTTTGCCCCTAATTTTGGGGCATTTTTTGGCACAAAAATGAAGGAAAACACCTTTTTTTCGGCATTAGTGTATAATACATGTATAGTCTACACCCCTTATACACCCGCCTAATTCACTTATATGCAATATCTTGCGAATATTAAGTGTATAATGTATAATAAACACAAAAAAAATAGTTGTAGAGCTAAAAAAGTACAAAAAGTGTACATATCCGACCCAAAAAGAGTAGGTACCCGACTCCAAAACCTAGGGTGTGTGAGCCCAAAAGGTTAACCTTTTTGCCCCACACACCTTAGTGTTTGGCCCCGCAAGAGTACTCTTATGAAGTGTATTTCCAAAAAAATCAACGGGAGAAAAGAGCTCACGCGAGCACAATGCAGGCGACCCCCTGTCTTTTGCAGACAAAAGGGCCGCCTGTGTTTTTTATTTAGAACTGTTGTAGTTCAAGGCCAAAGCCGTGAAATCAGAAGCTATGGCCGATGGTAACAGCGACATCTCGGGTGACGATCTTTTCTCCTTCGTGGTTGAATATGGGACTGTCGAAATACCCCACCACGCCCACGCAGAGCTGTTTCCAGGCCAGGTTGACACCCAGTTGACCGCCACCTTGCACGCGGTTGTAGGCATATCCTCCCATATCCTGCTTGACATACAGATCGATGTCGCCCTTCCAACTAAATGCAACGTTGTATTCCTTGCTGTTGAGCTGGCCGACGATGTTGGTGCGCAAGTGTACACCCGCCAGCGGAGCAATCATGATCCCATTGGAGAGTTTCAGCCGATAGGTGAGGTTGACGGGTATGGTCAGGGCCAAAAAGTTGCAGCGCATCTTGATGTGCGTAGCATTCAGCATGTCCTTTTCGCTATCAGTGTTGTAACTCAGGCGAGCGCCAGCCTCCACAAACAAGGGTTGCCGTTTACTCACACTGATGCCCTTCATGTAATTTAGCTCCACTCCGTTGGCCAGAGTGTTCTCCCTCTGCGTGCAATACTCGTCCTTTGTTATGCTTCTCATACCAGAGTAACCGACAGAGAGGGTGTTGTAGCCCTTGGTGTCCTTCACGATCTGCACTTTACTCTGTGCCATGCTCGAGAGTGTCAGGGCGGCACCAATAATCATCAAAACCAATCTTTTCATAGTATTGCTTTTAATCTCCCGTATAAGTTATATGAAATTTCTGCGATATCAAGTCTTTGTAATATAATATGTACCGTTTGTCGAAGATATTATTCTCAATTAGTTCCTCTTGTGTGTGATTTAGCATAGTGTTACGTGTGAGGACAATTACTTGCAATCTGCGGTTGTAATTAATCATCGTACTAGAGAATGCACGAAACTCACAAGAGTCTCCTGGTGCAACTGTTTGCCGTAGCCAGTCGTTTTCGAAAAAGTCTGATGTGCAAATCACGGTCGTGTCATTTGGGCATATTAATTCTGATACGTAAACGGTGTCATTTGTTTTATTGGCAAATCTAATGGACAAATTTGGTGAAACCGAAGGTTCCATAAGACAGCCACACAGCAACATGCAACCGAGCAGCAATGGTATGATTTTAAGGCATTTCATATTCTGTAGTTCTTTTCACTATGCAAAGGTAGTTTATTTTTGCATAACATATAAATTAATAAAAATATTTTTTCATTTTGGAAGTTGGGTAGCCCTTAAATTCTCCTCTTTCATCTTCTTGCGCATCATATTGCTCACAAGTGCCATACCTTGGATTGACATACGGAGTATTTTTCCCCATTTTTATTTGCTTGTTTGAAAAACGCACTCGATCTTCACAGACAGAGGGCGTATGACGCGTCTTAACTCTATTACTATTAAAAACTTTGAAGTAATTGTTAACAAAACGGGGAACACGAATCAATTAATTAACATAAAACGTTCCTTCGTAAGTCACCCCGTTTACCACGATGCCGAGAACATAGTCACCGGAAACAAAACCAGACAGGGATAGAGTAAATGTGCCATATTCATTATAACTGATCACGGCAGTCGAAACAATATTGTCGTACTTATCCTTTATATAACACGATATGTTATCTTCGCTATCCGACTGGATAAACAACAAGGTGTTCGACGTCGACAGATATTCGACACAAGGCAAATTAGACTCTAGAGCTGGTGACTTAGATGGACCAGAGTTGGTAGAAGTTTGGATTGGCTTTTTAATAAGCGGAACAGGTGTACCATCACCGTCAGCAAAAGTGCTAATGGGGCACAACGACATCAATAACACGCAGGCAATGAAAATCCTTCTTAAACAATTTCGGGTCACTTGCAAAAGCGTGTGGATAGCATAGCACAATAAAAACCATGTTCTGTACGTTTATAGAGTAAACGTTAGAACTCAGATGGAACAATATAGACTCCTTGCAGAATGCCTTTTACCAGCTCACATGCTTGACTG
>JAZRYA010000089.1:0-10908 GCA_045600505.1 Bacteroidaceae bacterium | reverse complement strand
AGCGGAGTCACTCAGAACGACATTGAAGGAGATGATGAATTAGGCATCAGCCAATCGCCCTTACCGATGAAGGCAAGGGCGATGTGCAAAAAAATAAAAAAGTTTGATTTTAGGTCTTCAGCCCTTCAAACGTTTTGTGGGGGTGTTGAGCATAGGTTATGTAGCTCGAGAGTAAGGGGATGGTAGCTGTTGCGATAGGACATGGATGTTATAACATCTGGGCAAGATTGTTGAGTGTCACGTGACACTCAATCAACACCACACGTGACACTCAATCAAATGACACGTGACACGGAATCACACGACGGCTGACACGATACTAGAAAATCTCTCACTAGCCAGTTTATTGGGGAATACCCACAAAACGTTTGAAGGGCTGAAGACCTAAAATCAAACTTTTTTTCAAAAAAAGGCCTACCCTCGTGTTGTGGAGGATAGGCCTGTGGATGTAGAAGCGACTCAGGACGTTAGTCTTCGTCCTCGGAGTCGTCGAAGTCGAAATCAAAATCTCCGAAGAACATGGGCGTGTCGCTGGTGAAATCGTCCAGGGCACGACGGTCCTTCTTGGTAGGACGACCAGTGCCTCGGGCTCGGTCTACGAAGCCGCTTATCTTGCTCATTTCCAGCAACTCGTACTGGTCTTGGGCTGTCACATTTTCCAGAATTTCGGGAATAAGTTTGGCACCCACGCGTCGCTCGATGGCTTGCAGCACACGGAAGGAATAGGTGATGGGCGGTTTGCGTACATCGATGATGTCGCCCACCTTGATGGTGCGAGCAGGCTTCAGTTGGGCGCCACGCATGCTCACCTGGCCTTTCTTGCAGGCTGCTGCAGCGATGGTGCGCGTCTTGAAGATGCGTGCTGCCCACAACCACTTGTCGACTCTGGCTTCCTCGTTGGCCATTAGGCTTTCTCTGCTGTGATGCGACAAATGTTGACCACGGTCATCATGGCCTTTTTCATGCTCTGGACGGGCACGAATTCGTTGCGGCCGTGGAAGTTGAGCCCGCCGGCAAAGATGTTGGGGCAGGGGAGACCCATGAAACTCAACTGGGCACCATCGGTACCGCCACGGATGGGCACTACGGTGCAGAAGCCGCATGCCTCCTCGATGGCCTGCTTGGCAATGTCGGTGATGATGGGCTTGTCCTGCAGCTGGCTCAGCATGTTGTAGTACTGGTCCTTGAGGGTCAGTTTCACCACGCCTTGTCCGTATTTCTCGTTGAGTCGCTCTGCAATGTCGAGCACGACTTGCTTGCGAGCCTCGAACATGCCCTTGTTGTGGTCGCGGATGATGTAGCTGAGGCTAGCCTCCTCGACGGTGCCGCTCATGGCACACAGGTGGAAGAACCCCATGTAGCCATCGGTCTTCTCGGGACGCTCGTTCTCGGGCATCATGGCGGCAAAATCGCTGGCAACGATGCAGGCGTTGATCATCTTGTCCTTGGCATATCCGGGGTGCACGTTGCGGCCCTTGATTTCTATCTTGGCACTGGCTGCGTTGAAGTTCTCGTACTCCAGTTCGCCTACCTCACCTCCATCCATGGTGTAGGCCCACTGGCAGCCAAACTTCTCTACGTCAAACAGATGTGCGCCATTGCCAATCTCCTCATCGGGATTGAAACCGACACGGATCTTGCCGTGCTTGATTTCGGGATGAGCCTGCAGATAGGTCATGGCGGTGACGATCTCGGCAATGCCGGCCTTGTCGTCTGCTCCCAGCAGCGTGGTGCCGTCGGTGACAATGAGGTCCTCGCCGATGTGGTCCTTCAGTTCGGGGAACTGAGCCACGGTGGTCTTGATGCCCAGTTTGGCGTTCAGCACGATGTCGCTGCCGTCATAGTCCTGGATGATGCGGGGATGCACATTGGCGCCGCTGCAGTCGGGGCTGGTGTCCATGTGAGCAATGAAGCCAATGGTGGGCACTGCCTTGTCGGTGTTGGCTGGCAGAGTGGCATAGACGTAGCCATGCTCGTCCATTTCTACCTCTTGCAGACCCAGTTCTTCCAGCTCTTGCTTGAGATAGCGAGCCAGGTCAAACTGCTTGTCGGAACTGGGGCACTGGGCCTCGTTCTCCTCGCTCGACTGTGTGTCGAATGAGACGTACTTTAGGAAACGATCAACTAATTCCATAATTATTTTCCGTTATAGTGATTCATGGCAAATTGCAGTCCGCTCAGGGCGAATGCCTTGATTGCGTCTATGGCCACCAGGGCTTTCTCGTCTACCACCTTTTCGTCCTCGGGGCTGAATCGGCCCAAGACAAAGTCGACCTGGCCACCTCGGGGGAAGTCGTTGCCGATGCCGAACTTGAGTCGGGCATATCCCTCGGTGCTCAGCATCTGGGCGATATGCTTCAGACCATTATGGCCAGCAGCGCTGCCACTGGGTTTCATGCGGATGGTGCCTACGGGAAGGGAGAGATCATCGACGATGACCAGGATGTTTTCCAGAGGTATCTTCTCCTGCTGCATCCAGTAGCGTACGGCATTTCCGCTCAGGTTCATGTAGGTGGAGGGCTTCAGTAGCACCAGTTCGGCGTTCTTCACACGGGTGTGAGCTACGAAACCGTAGCGCTTGTCCTCGAAGTTGACCTTCTGGGCCTTGGCCAGTGCGTCTACCACTCGGAATCCGATGTTGTGGCGTGTCCTGTCGTACTCGTCGCCTATGTTGCCTAGTCCTACGATGAGATATTTCATTGCGTCTGGTGTCTCTTCCTTATGCTTAAATCCAAAAAATGCAAGGATGTTCATAGTAAAAACGGGCAACAGTTACCTGTCACCCGTTGCTTTTGTCTTATTGACTGATGTTAGGATTAGTCCTTCTTGGCAGCAGCACTGATAGCGCTACGTGTCATCTTAACCTGGCAAACAACAACGCTTGCGTTGGTAACCAGCTCCAGACCCTCGAATGACAGCTCACCGCACTTGATGGTCTTACCCAGACCCAGGTTGGTAACGTCGATGTCCAGACGCTCGGGAATCTGAGTGTAGAGAGCGCGAACCTTCAGCTTACGAACGCTAGCAGCCAGCTTACCACCGGCCTTAACACCCTCTGCCAGACCATTCAGCTTGATGGGAACCTCCATGATGATGGGCTTGGTCTCGGTGATCTCGTAGAAGTCAACGTGCAGCAGCTGGTCGGTTACGGGGTGGAACTGCAGCTCCTTCATGATAGCCTTGCACTCCTTACCGTCGATGTTCAGGTTTACGCTGTAGATGTCGGGAGTGTAAACCAGGTTGCGGAGCTCAGAAGCCTCGCAAGCGAAGCTAACAGCTACGGGCAGACCCTTCTCGTCCTTAGCCTCACCATACAGGTTGCAGGGAACTGAACCAGCCTTGCGAATCAGCTTGGCTGCCTTCTTACCACCAGCTACGCGGGCAGTACCTTTAACGTCAATACTCTTCATTTCTTTAATTTTTAATGTGTTACTCTAAATTAAGTTATTTCTGCTTAATTCGCCATCACACGGATGTGCTCCAAAAGCGGTGCAAAGGTATGAAAAAAAACTGAACTATCAAAAGTCCAAGTCGATTTTTATTTCATTTTCAGGGAGTTCTTCCCTCGGGTCGGCTTTTCCTTGGTTGTCCTCGATGTAGGAAACGGCCTCGGCCAGTCCGGTCTGGAACTTCTCGAAATCCTCGGGATAGAGGAATATCTTGTGTTTCTCGTAGGTGAACTGGATGTCGTCTCCATCGCCCTTGACAATCTTCTTGCTCTCGGTGATGGACAGGTACATTTCATCCTTTCTGGTGCGTTTGACATCGAGGTAATAGATGCGTTTGCCGGCCTTGATGCTACGTGAGAAAATGATGTCTTTCTCGCTCTGTCCTTCTACTCTTTTCTGCTCTTCCATAGTCGTCTATTCAAAATGTTGCCCCAAAATTGCATCAAAAATCCCAATCTGCCAAAAAAATATCCTAGAAAATGCGTTTATTCCCCCGATTTTGACTAATTTTGTAACTTCAAAAGCGAGAACTTGAAAATATGATAAACAGAGAACTCATCCGTCTGAAGACAGTTCAGATCACTTATGCCTACTATGAGAATGATGGCAAAAATGTAGATGCTGCAGAAAAAGAGCTCTTTTTCAGCCTATCCAAGGCTTATGATCTCTACAACCAGTTGCTGCTGTTGATGGTGGCTATCAACAACATTGCAGTTCGCACAGTAGAGACTCAGCAAAATCGTGTCAAGCGCCTCAATGAGGAGACCATAGTTCCCACCAAGTTCGTCAACAACCGATTCATGGCTCAGTTGGAGTCCAACGAGCAGTTGCGTGATTTCCGCGATGCCAGCAAGTATTCGTGGCTCGACGAGGAGGAGTTCCTCCGTCGTACCTATAAGAAGATTACCGAGCAGGAGTACTACAAGGAGTATATGGCCAGCGGCGAGAGCAGCTATGAGGAAGATCGCGAGGTGTGGCGCAAGATTTATCGCAACATCTTGTGCAATAATGAGGAACTGGATGGTATACTGGAGGAACTCAGCCTCTACTGGAATGACGACAAGGGTATCGTGGACACCTTTGTGCTGAAGACCATCAAGCGCTTTGATGAGGAGAAGGGAAGCAAGCAGGAGCTCCTGCCCGAGTATCACTCGGAGGATGACCGCGAGTTTGCCAGCAAGCTCTTCCGTCATGCCATCAACAATGCAGACTATTATCGTTCACTGATTGCCGAGCAGAACCGTAACTGGGACCTGAATCGTGTGGTAAAGATGGACTTGCTCATCATGCAGATTGCACTGGCCGAGATCATCAGTTTCCCTGGCATCCCCGTGAGCGTGAGCATCAACGAGTATGTCGAGATAGCCAAGATGTACAGCACTCCCAAGAGTGGTTCTTATATCAATGGCGTGCTGGATGCCATTGCCAAGCGTCTCCATGACGAAAACAAGTTGATGGGTAACAAGTAATTTCAGAACAGGTAAAATATAAAATAGTAATATGACTATGACTTCATTTATTTTGATGCAGGCTCAAGCCCAGGGTGGTGGATACTCTTTCATCATCATGATGGTGGTAATCTTTGCCATCATGTGGTTTTTTATGATTCGTCCCCAGCAGAAGAAGCAAAAGGAAATCCAGAACTTCCGCAACAGCATCGTAGTGGGCACTCAGGTGGTTACCGCTGGTGGTATCTATGGTGTTGTAAAGGGTACTGACGATGCCGATAACACCCTGATCGTCGAGATTGCTCGTGACGTGAAGATCAAGGTGGATCGCAATTCAGTGTACGCTACTGCTCCCCTGCAGCAGAAGTAAGAATTCAGTCCTCGGTCCATCCGCATGACAAAGTATCGGCTTAGACCGTTCTGGAGAAAGCTGCACGAAATCCTCTTCAGTCCGAAGAGCAAGGAGTTTGTGCTCTTTCTCTTTTTTGTCTTTGTTGCAGGCGTCTTTTGGTGCTTGCAGGCCCTGGACGAGACTGCGGAGTATGAGTTTGATGTTCCTCTGGAGTTGCAGGAGGTCCCCGATGGTGTGGTCATCACATCACCTCTGCCAGAGAGTGTAACGATTTCTGTGCGTGACAGGGGAACAAACCTGGTGGGACTGTGGCGCAACAAGCTGCAGCCCGTGGGTGTGCGGTTCTCGGATTATGAGGGTTCGGCCAATTCGTATGGCCGTGCTCGAGTGCCCCAGACCGATGTAATCAAGATCCTGCAGAGCCAGTTGCCAGGTACTGCCAAGATACAGTATGTTCGTCCAGACACGTTGGAGTTCTACTACAACCATGGTCTCCACAAGTCGGTGCCTGTCCGCGTGAAGGGAAACGTTGAAACCAGTCCGGAGTTCTATCTATTGGAGGTTGCTGCTAATCCTGCACAGGCCGTTGTCTACGCGTCTTCTGCTATTTTGGATACCCTGTCTTGCGTCTATACAGAGACGATGAAGATGGAGGGCCTGAAGGAAACAACTTCCGCCGAGGTGCGTTTGGCTCCTCTCCGCGGTGCAAAGGTCGTACCGTCGAAAGTTACTGTTACAGCTCGAGTGGATGCATACACTGAGAAGACCATCGAGGTGCCAGTGCAGGCTGTGAACTTCCCCGGTGAGAAGCAGTTGCGTACATTCCCCTCTACGGTGAGCATCACCTATACGGTAGGCCTTGCAAGGGACGCCTCGGTTACTCCTGACTTGTTCCACATCCTGGTGACCTACGAGGAATTGTTGGAACATCAAGAGGCAGGAAAGACGAAACTGCACTTGCATTTGCGTAGCACTCCCGAGGCCGTGCACAACATTCGCATTTCTCCCTCGGATGTGGATTACCTGATAGAATCAACTGCAACGGAGGAGGCAGAATGAAGAAGCAACGCCTAGGTATAACGGGTGGAATAGGCAGTGGGAAGAGTTATGTCTCGCAGCTGCTTTCCTCGCAGTTTGGTGTCCCCGTCTATGATTGTGACCGAGAGGCAAAACGTCTCGTGGCTACAGACCCAGGCATAAGGGAGGCGCTGCAAAAACTGGTAGGAGGGAATGTCTATACCGAAGACGGTGCGCTAGACAAGACCGTGTTGGCACAGTACTTGTTTGCCTCGATGGAGCATGCCGCATCGGTCAATGCCATCATCCATCCTGTGGTTCGCATAGATTTCCGTAGTTGGTGTCAGCAACAGCAGGCGGATGTGGTGGCGATGGAGAGTGCAATACTCTATGAGAGCGGCTTTGACAGTGAGGTCGACAAGGTCTTGCTAGTGGAAGCATCTCTGGAAACAAGAATACAACGTGCAATGCGTCGAGATGGCAGTTCGCGTGAACAGGTTGTTAGTCGCGTTGCCTTGCAGGATAGCTCCCTGGCTCGAAAGAAGGCAGATTTCATCCTTCAGAACGATGGACGACCTATAAATGTAGAATTACAAACAATAATAAATATATTAAAATGTTAGAAACAATCTTAGCAATCGCCGGTAAGCCCGGTCTTTACAAATTGGTTTCACGTGGCAATCGCAGTCTTATTGTTGAGACTCTGGATGCTAACCACAAGCGTATGCCCGCATTTGGTACCGACCAGATCATTTCTCTGGCCGACATCGCCATGTACACCGACAGCGAGGAGGTGCCTCTGCGCCAGGTGTTCAAGAACATTTATGAGTTGGAAGGTGGCAAGGCTACTAGCCTGAATTATAAGAAGGCAAGCAAGGCCGAGCTCTCAGAGTTCATGGCAAAGGCTCTCCCCAACTATGATCGTGATCGCGTCTATCCTGCAGATATGAAGAAGTTGGCCCAGTGGTACAACATCCTCATCGAGAACGGAATCACCAACTTCGACGAGGAGACTGAGGGTGACAACGCTGAAGAAGGCAAGGCCGAGTAATAAAGAGACTTTGATGGATAATAATAGCCCGGGGCTTTTGGCCTCGGGCTATTATTGTTATTTGTATGCGCCTCGTGTGATTTCTGCGATAGAGAGGCTTCGGTATACCATATTATAATAGGTGGGGCCTTCCTCGTAGAAGAAACCGATACGGCCGTTCTTCTGCAGCGTCATGGTGCTGTAGGCACTCAGGGTTCTGCTCACTTGCAGTCCTCGTGTCCAGTGCTCTGCAAAAGTAGTAGGGGTGTAGTGCTCACGCGCGCGTATTTCCTTATAAAATATAGTCACGTCTTTGCGGTCGTTGCCAGTGGGGATGCTCTGGAGCATCAGCAGGCATGACTTGCCGGTGCTGGTTTTGCGTGCTTTGACAAGCATAATCTCGCCATTGCAGGCATTGTTTCCTACGGCGATGCCTCCATCAATCAGGTTACTCTCCACGGGAGTTCCCCATGTGCCAGTTCCCTGCTTGACGTTGGAATAGGTGAATATATTGAACCATCGACCATTTCTCTTACGGCTAGAGAGGACGACGCTGCCATCGGGCAACTCTTCGCATTTGGGTTCGTCACCCTGAGGAGCAGGGCTGATGTCGATGTTGCCGAGAGCGTGCCAGGTATCGCCAAAGTCGTCGCTATAGATGACCCGGTTGCCGTTGGGCGTAGCACAGAGGGCAGCATACAGTCGGTAGTATTTCCCGACTTTTACTTTGCGGCTCTGCATGATGCGGCCACTGCCGAAGAAGAGGCTCTGGATGGGTCCAAGGCTACTTTGGTCAAACAGCGAGTAGATGCCTTCGGTGGCTTCCTCGGGTTGACTCCAGGTGTGGCCTCCGTCTTCGCTACGGAAACGTGCCACACGGTTGGGATTATCTCGCTTGCCACTCCAGTAGGGGGTGTTGCCGCAGACACACATCAACAGCATGCGACCTGTTTTACGGTCGGTAACTAGGGCTGCATCGCCAAAACCACAGTGTACTGCACCTTTCTCGCCAGTACCGTCTGCGATAGTGACGGGAGCGCTCCAGGTAAAACCCTGGTCGGTGCTGCGTCGCATCATCAGGTCGACCTCTCCATATCCTATGTCACTGCCACAGGGGCGCCAGTCGTTGATGGCGACCACATCGCCATTCTTTGCTGTAGTGATAGCAGGAATACGGTAGGGTGGTTGACCTTCCTCGGTATGGAACAGAGTCACTTGCTGCGCCGAAGCTGCAGTGCAAAAGAGTGAGAGTAATAGTGCTTTGTATTTCATGGTATTCTCTTTTCTTGTTCTAAAACAAAAGATATCCCGCAGTGCCACAGAGTGCTAGGATAAGTATCGGGTTCATTTTGTACACCTTCAGGGCAATGAAGGAGAAGGCATATAGACCGATGCTGATCCAGAATTGCCAAGGACATACCGAGGGCGTGCTGAAGTTGTCCTGGGACATCATGCAAAGTGCCGTGGCGGCTACCAATCCCACGATGGCAGGTTGTAGTCCACGGTACATCTGATCCATGGTCGAGTTGCTCTTGATGTTCACCACGATGCGGCTGATGATGAGCAGCAGGATGAAGCAAGGCAATATGAGGCCAGCTAGGGCGCACAACGAGCCCACGATACCCCAGTACCATTCGTAACCAGCATTGATCACGCAGTTGTAGGCAACGTAAGTGGCGGTGTTGACACTGAGGGGACCTGGTGCCATCTGGCTGATAGCAACGATGTCGGTAAACTGTCCCATCGTCAACCATTCCTCCTGCGCCACGGTTTCACCCTGAATCATGGAGATGAGGGCGTAGTCCCCGCCAAAGCCGAGGATTCCTATCTTGAAGAACACTCCGAAGAGCTTGAAAAATAGAGTTATCATAGTCCTAAGCGCAGTTTATTGGTCTACCGCTTGCCCATAGATGTAACCGCCAATAGCAGCAGCGATGATTACGTAGATAGGAGATATGCCCATGAATCGTATTGCCAAGGCTGCCAATACAGGCACCCAGATGGTGTATCGATTGATCTTTGCCTCCCGAGCAATTCGGAATACAGGTATGGTCATCAGTGCAGCCAGAGCAGGACGGATGCCTCGGAAGATCTTTTCAAAAGCCTCGTGCTGGTGAAAGCTCTGGAACAGTACGGCCAGACAAAGCATGATAATCAGCGAGGGCAGGGCAGCGCCTAGGCAACAAACTGCTGCGCCCAATCTGCCTCGAACCTTGTAGCCGATAATCACGCTGGCATTGATGGCAAACACGCCGGGGATGCGATTGGCTGCCTCCATGACCAAGGGGAAATCCTCCTCAGAGATCCAGTCGTTGCTGACTTTGACCTCTCTTTCTATCAGTTTTCTTGTCGCAAAACCTCCTCCAATGGACGTGAGTCCAATACGGAAGAAGGTGGTGAACAATTTCACCGCCCCTCTTCCCGTAGGAGATATGCTATTCAGATTACTCATAGATCATTATTTGGTGTGCAGCTCGACCCACTTGCGAGCGTTGACGAATGCCTCGATCCAGGGAGTTACCTCGTCCATGCGGCGATCCTGGGGATACCAGGCGTTCTGCCAGGGGAAGATGGCACGCTCCAGATGAGGCATCATTGCCAGGTGACGACCGTCAGCGCTGCAGATACCGGCTACCGAGAAGTCACTGCCATTGGGGTTGGCAGGATAACCATCGTAGCTGTACTTGGCAATCACATTGTAGTCATCCTCGGTGCCAGGCAGAGAGAACTTGCCCTCGCCATGAGCTACCCAGATGCCCAACTTGTTGCCGCTGAGGCTGCCAAACATGACGCTGCGGTTGGTGGGGATAGTCAGAGTGACGAACTCAGACTCGAACTTGTGACTGTCGTTGTGCAGCATCTTGGCCTGAGGATTGCCTGTCAAGCCCAACTCGACCATCAGCTGACAGCCGTTGCAGATACCCAGAGACAGGGTGTCGGGACGAGCATAGAACTTGTCCAATGCCTCCTTGGCCTTGGGGTTGTAGAGGAATGCACCTGCCCAACCCTTGGCAGAACCCAGAACATCACTGTTGGAGAAACCACCACAGAAGACAATCATGTTGACATCCTCCAGAGTCTCACGGCCAGTCACCAGGTCAGTCATCATGACGTCCTTGACATCGAAGCCAGCCAGATAGAGGCTATAGGCCATCTCGCGCTCACCATTGGTGCCCTTCTCACGGATGATAGCTGCACGTACACCGCTCTTCTCGCGGCGGTCAGCGCTGATGCCATACTGACTCAACTTACCTGTGAAGTCGGCGTTGAATGCCATCTCCAGAGGCTGCTGCTTGTAATTCTCAAAACGCTCCTTGGCCTTGCCGTTGAAGCTCTGCTTGCGATCCAGCAGGTAGCTGGTGCTGTACCAAACATCGCGCAGGAAGTCGATGCCGAACTGATATTCAGCACCATCCTTCTCGACCATGATGTGGCGCTCCTCGCAAGGACGGCCAATGTTGACATAACCCACTCCTGCGTCCTCCAAGAACTTCTTGACCTCGGTACGATTCTTGTCGCTCACCTGGATGACAACACCGGGATTCTCGGCAAAGAGTATCTTTACCAGGTCGTCACTCTTGATCTTGTTGAGGTTAATCTCCAGACCACCCT
>JAZRYA010000088.1:0-21905 GCA_045600505.1 Bacteroidaceae bacterium | reverse complement strand
TATAGGTTCCGTCGCGATAGAAGAGGATGACGTCGTCGATATCCGAACAGTTGCACACAAATTCGTCCTTCTTCAGACCTGTGCCGATGAATCCCTCCTCGCGATTGATGTACAGCTTCTGGTTGGCTTCCACCACGGTGGCTGCCGATATGGTGTCGAAGTTCTTGATCTCTGTCAGACGGGGATGATCTTTACCGTATTTCTCTTGCAAGAATCGGAACCAGTCACAGGTAACCTCCACCATATTGGCCAGTTCCTTGTCGATGCGGCGGATTTCCTTCTTGATGGCAGCGATGTTTTCCTCGGCCTTCTCTTTGTTGAACTTCAGGATGCGTTGCATCTTGATTTCCATCAGTCTCAGGATGTCGTCCTTGGTTACCTCGCGCACCATCTTGGGATACCAGGGCGTCAGTCGCTCGTCGATCCATTCACACGCCTCGTCCATCGTCTTGGCGTTTTCAAATTCTTTATCCTTATAGATGCGTTCCTCGATGAAGATTTGTTCCAATGAGGCAAAATGCAGACTCTCCAGCAGTTCACCCTTGCGGATGAGGCGCTCCTGCTTCAGCAGGTTGAGCGTAGTGTCGACGTTGCTACGCAATACATCGCTGATGGTCAGGAACTGAGGTTTGCGATCGTCGATGACGCAGCAGTTGGGGCTGATGCTCACCTCGCAGTCGGTGCAGGCATACAGGGCATCGATGGTCTTGTCGCTGCTGGCACCAGGTGTCAAGTGGATCAGGATCTCGGCTGATGCAGCTGTCAGGTCCTCTACCTTGCGCACCTTGATTTTGCCCTTTTCTGCAGCCTTCAGGATAGAGTCGATAAATGTGCTGGGCTTGCTGGCTGTACCTGTGGTTTTGCCAAAGGGTATCTCGGTGATGGCCAGAGTCTTGGTGTCGCGCTTCTCAATCTTGGCACGCACGCGGACACTGCCGCCTCGCTGACCATCGTTGTACTTGCTCACGTCGATGCTACCGCCTGTGGGGAAGTCGGGGTAGAGGTGAAACTCCTCGCCGTGGAGGTAATGGATGGCAGCCTCACAGATTTCGTTGACGTTGTGGGGTAGAATCTTGCAGTTCAGTCCGACGGCGATACCTTCGGCGCCTTGTGCCAGCAGCAAGGGGAACTTGACAGGCAGTGCGATAGGCTCCTTGTTACGTCCATCGTATGACAGTTTCCACTCTGTCGTCTTGGGGTTGAAGACTACGTCCAGGGCAAACTTGCTCAGTCGGGCCTCGATGTATCGGGCCGCCGCCGCATCGTCACCAGTGATGATGTTGCCCCAGTTACCCTGGCAGTCAATCAACAGGTCCTTCTGGCCCAACTGCACCAGGGCATCCTTGATGCTTGCATCACCGTGGGGGTGAAACTGCATCGTGTGACCCACGATATTGGCCACTTTGTTGTATCTGCCGTCGTCCATTCGCTTCATCGAATGCAGGATTCGACGCTGCACAGGTTTGAAGCCGTCGCCTATGTGAGGTACGGCACGTTCCAGAATCACGTACGAGGCGTAATCGAGGAACCAATTCTGGTACATTTGATTGAGGTGGTGGGTAATTCCCTCTTGTGGGGTCACATTATCGTTCATCATTAGTATATTTTCACGCAAAGATAGTGATTTTCTCGCAGAAAATCCGTACTTTTGCACCGGAAAATAAAAAAATTAGGTAAAAGATATGGCACAACAAGAAGAGGTTTTCAAGAAAATCGTTTCCCATTGCAAGGAGTACGGCTTCGTATTCCCCTCTAGTGACATTTATGACGGACTGGGCGCCGTGTACGACTACGGACAGAACGGTGTCGAGTTGAAAAACAATATCAAGCAATACTGGTGGCAGAGCATGGTGCTGCTCCACGAGAACATCGTGGGTATCGATGCAGCCATCTTCATGCACCCCACTACCTGGAAGGCCAGCGGTCACGTAGATGCCTTCAATGATCCCCTCATCGACAACCGCGACAGTAAGAAGCGCTATCGTGCTGACGTTCTCATCGAGGAGCAGATGGCCAAGTACGAGGACAAGATCCAGAAGGAGATTGACAAGGCTAAGAAGAAGTTTGGCGACAGCTTTGACGAGGCTCAGTTCCGTGCCACCAACGCTCGCGTGCTGGAGAACCAGGAGAAGTATGACAACCTGCACCACCGCTTCCAGGAGGTGATGAACGCCGAGGGCGGCATCGACCTGGACGGCATGAAGCAGATCATCCTCGACGAGGAGATTGTATGCCCCATCAGCGGCACTCGCAACTGGACCGACGTTCGTCAGTTCAACCTCATGTTCAAGACCGAGATGGGCGCTGCTGCCGAGGGTGCTAGCACCATCTACCTGCGTCCCGAGACCGCACAGGGTATCTTTGTCAACTACCTCAATGTGCAGAAGACCGGTCGCATGAAGCTGCCCTTTGGTATTGCACAGATAGGTAAGGCTTTCCGTAACGAGATCGTTGCTCGTCAGTTCATCTTTCGCATGCGTGAGTTTGAACAGATGGAGATGCAGTTCTTCATCCAGCCTGGTACCGAGCTCGACTGGTTTGCCAAGTGGAAGGAGACTCGTATGAAGTGGCACCAGAACCTTGGTTTCGGTGCAGAGAACTATCGTTTCCATGACCATGACAAGTTGGCTCACTATGCCAATGCTGCTACCGACATCGAGTTCCACATGCCCTTTGGCTTCAAGGAGGTAGAGGGTATCCATTCACGTACCAACTTCGACCTCGGTCAGCACGCCAAGTATAGCGGCAAGAAGATCGAGTATTTCGATCCTGAGCGCAACGAGAGCTACACTCCCTATGTCATCGAGACCTCTATCGGTGTTGACCGTATGTTCCTCTCTATCATGTGCCACAGCTACGAGGAAGAGCAACTGCCCGATGGCCAGACCCGCACCGTGCTGCACTTGCCCGCAGCTCTTGCTCCCGTCAAGTTGGCTGTATTCCCCCTCACCAAGAAGGACGGCATGCCCGAGAAGGCTCAGGAGATCATCAATGACCTCCGTTTCCACTTCAACTGCAAGTATGAGGAGAAGGACCAGATCGGTAAGCGCTATCGCCGTATGGACGCAATCGGTTGCCCCTACTGCGTCACTGTAGACCAGCAGACTCTGGTGGACAATACCGTCACCCTGCGTGATCGTGACACCATGGAGCAGCGTCGAGTTGCCATTGCCGACCTGCGTGGTATCATCGAGGAAAAGGTCAGCATCACCTCATTGCTCAAGAACTTGCTCTAATCGTCATGAAGTTCAGTAAACTGTTCATCGCCCTGGCTGCTCTCTGCACCCTCTGTCTTGCTTCGTGCAAGGAGGAGAATGACGACTGGGACCCCTACTACGACTGGCAGGTCCGCAACGAGGCCTGGTTCCAGCTCGTAGCCGACTCTGCCCGCACCGCCATTGCTCAGGCTCGCGCCCAGTATGGCGACCAGTGGGAGGAGCATTGCGAATGGCGTATGTATAAGAGCCTGCTCAAGTCTCAGGACTACAACACTGGCATCACAGCCGATTCTGTTTGTGCCCGCGTCATCACTCGTGGCACGGGTGGCTACAGTCCTCAGTACAGCGACTCCATCCGTCTCAGCTTCCGTGGTTGGCTCATGGACACCCAGTACGAGACCGAGGGCAAGGAAAAGTATAGCCAGATGTCCATCTTCACCCAGACCTATTACGGTCCCTTTGATTCCCTCACTGCTGCACCTAGCAAGTCGGGAATTGCGGCTTACGTCGAGGGTTTCAGCACCATTCTGCAATATATGGTAGCTGGTGACGACTGGATGGTCTACATTCCCCAGCAGTTGGCCTATGGTGCCAAGGCTAAGGATGCTATTCCTGCCTACAGCACTCTGCTTTTCCGCATCAATCTGGCTGGTGTCTATCCTCTTGGAACCCCGGTACCCGATTGGAAGTAACAGCAGTTGCAACACAATAGAATGGCGAGTTTCCTGTAATCGGATACTCGCCATTTTCTTTCTTGGTGCTTTGCTTGTGTGAGTATAACACACTAATAAACAGTTTGTTCTGTAGTAGAAGGGTAAGTCCGACTGTTAGACGTCACGTTATACCTATGCCTCATAGTCCCAGAGAGTACTCTTTTTGGCCCAAAAGAGTACTCTTTTTAGGCAAAACATGTACTCTTTTTCCTTAAAAACAGTACTCTTTCGCCCCCTCACGTGTACTCTCTCGGAGCAAAAAAAAACGGGAGCCCCTAGTGGGACCCCCGTGTGATAGTGTGCAATATGCTGTTATTTCTCTACTTCAAACTTGGCTTTTGCGACCAGATTTCGACTTGAATTACCGATGCAAACCTCAAACATACCGGGTTCTACCACCCAATCGTGCTTGTCAGCGTCAAAGTAACTCAAGGCACTCTTGTCCAGCGTGATGCTCACGTTCTGGGTCTCGCCAGGTTGCAGAGAAACCTTGCGGAAGCCTTTCAACTCGCGCACGGGACGGGGAACGCTGCACTTCAGGTCGCTTACGTATACCTGCACTACCTCGTTGCCAGCTACACGACCAGTGTTGGTGACAGGAACGGTGACGGTGATGGTGCCATCAGCTGAGATCTTCTGAGCCGAAAGACATGCCTTGCCAATCTGGAAGGTTGTGTAACTCAGTCCAAAGCCAAAGGGGTAAGTAGGATTGAGTTTCTGCTTGTCCAGATGGCGATAGCCTACAAAGATATCGTCGCTGTAATGCTCGTCCCAGACGTTTTCGTTAGCACGCTTGGTACCGGGATACTCGCCCACGCTGTGAGCTGCGCACTGCTGCAGATTGGCATAGATGCTGAAAGGTAGTTTTCCGCTGGGATTGACGTCGCCGCTCAACACGTCGGCAATACTGTGTCCCATCTCGCTACCCAGGTACCAGGTTTGCATGATGGCTGCCACCTGCTGGTTCCAGGGCATCTGTACGGCATTGCCACTGACTACGAGTACGATAGTATTCTTGTTGGCCTTGGCAAGCTGTTGGATGAGTTCGTTCTGGCCATAGGGCAGTTCGTATTGCTCACGGTCAGCCCCCTCGGTGTCCTGGTGGTAGCTCTTGTTGAGCCCTCCGATAAATACGACGTAGTCGGCTTGACGAGCAGCCTCAACAGCCTCACGGGTGAGTTCCTCGGCCGAACGGGATTCGGTCAGGTCCTGGCCCGACTGCACACCATCGAATACATTGTCGGTGCTGCCCACGTAACCGCGGCAATAGGTGACGTTGGGGAAGCGCTCGCGCAGACCGTCGAGAGGAGATATTTCATGCTGAACCTTGAGTGATGAACTACCACCGCCCACGGTCATCATCTTGATAGCGTTCTCGCCCACAACGAGAATCTTGGCATCTGTGGCAATAGGCAATGCCTGGTGCTCGTTGCGCAACAGCACAAGACCCTGAGCACCAATCTGGCGTGCAGCGGCATAGTGCTCGTCGCTGCAGAGGCTTCCAAAACCACGTTTGCCGCTCATGGTGGTGCGGAAGATGAGGCGCAGGATGCGACGCACCTTGTCGTTGAGTCCCTCTTCAGAGTACTTACCCTCGCGCAGACCGCGCAAGTAGGGCAGGGCTAGATAATAACTATCATAGGCGTTACGTGCACCAGTGGTCAATCCGTCGGTGCCTGTGCCAAACTCCATGTCGAGACCGTTGTTGGCAGCCTCCTCGGTGCTGTGTACGGCACCCCAGTCGCTGACGGTAACACCATCGAATTTCCACTCTCCCTTGAGGATATCGAGCAAGAGACGACGGTTGTGGCCACACTGCTGACCCTCGAAGAGGTTGTAGCTGGGCATGATACCCCACGAGTGTCCCTCGGTGATGGCTGCCTTGAAGGCAGGCAGGTAGATCTCGTAAAGGGCACGGTCGCTGAGGGTGACATTGACATTGAAGCGCTCAAACTCCTGATTGTTGAGGGCAAAGTGCTTGACGCAAGTAGACACGCCCTGGCTCTGCACGCCTTGGATATAGGGCACGACGATGCGGCTAGAGAGGTAAGGATCCTCGCCCATGTACTCAAAGTTACGACCATTGAGGGGTGTACGGTTGATGTTGACGCCGGGACCGAGGAGCATAGTCTTGCCACGGAAGAGAGCCTCCTGGCCGATGCTCTGTCCATAGAGAAGGGCCAAATCGGGGTTCCATGTGGCTGCAAGGCAAGTGAGGGCGGGGAAGGCCACACACGAGTCGTTGGTCCAACCAGCTTGGTTCCACTCATCCCACAGAACTTCAGGACGCACACCGTGAGGTCCGTCGGACATCCATACGTCGGGTATTCCCAATCGAGGACAACCGGCGCTACTGAATTTGCTTTGGGCGTGAGTCATCTTCACTTTCTCCTCCAGTGTCATGCGACTCAGGGCATCCTCGACACGCTGCTCAATGGGAGCGTTGGTGTCCAGGTATACAGCCTTCTGTGCTCGTGCTGAGGGGTTGAAGAGACAGGCCAAAAGAAGTAGTTTGTACGTTTTCATGTTAGTTATGATTATTATTTTTGGAATACGCGCACGTAGTCCACTTCCATCGTTGTGGGCAGGGCACTGTCGTCGACGCCCTTGTAGCCTCCCCAGTCACCACCCCATGCGAGATTGAGGATGGGATAGAAGGCTGTGTTGAAGGGCCAGGTCTTCTTGTCGCCCTTGCCGTCGTTCTGGAAAGTTAGTTGGGGCTTTCCGTCAACATAGGTTTGGATGTAGTCCTTAGTCCATTCGAGAGCGTAGATGTGGAAGTCGCTCTCGGCCGAGGCTACGTACATCTCGTGGGTCTTTTGGGTCTTGTTGGGGTGATTGTAGGCTGTGCAGTGGATGCTGCTTGACACCTTACCGGGGTCGGCTCCCACCTCCTCCATAATGTCGATTTCGCCATCTCCTGGCCATGAAGTGAAGTTGACGGGCATCATCCAGAATGCGGGCCATGTGCCCTTGCCTTTAGGCAGCTTGATACGTGCCTCGACATAGCCGTAAAGGAAACCCTTGTTACGATTGCCGTACATACGGGCAGAGTAGACCTTGCCACCCTCCTTGAGAACTGTGATCTTGAGAACACCATCCTCGATGTGTGCAGTCTTGTTGCCTTGTGGAGTCGTACCCTCGGCTACATAGTTTTGCAGTTCGTTGTTGACCCATCCTGCACCAGCAGTCTGGAAAGTCCACTTCTTACTGCTGATCTCACTGCCGTCAAACTCGTCGTTCCACACCAGGGTATAGCCCTCGATGGGACATTGGATGGTCTCGTCCTGCTGAGGACGTTCGCCAGCGGCCTGAGTTATCTGGATGTTGTGGCGCTGGGTACCAGCCTTGATGACTACCTTGCCAGTACGCTCGGTGTAGGTCTCGTTCTTGCTTGCCTGGACAGTGATGGTGCCTTGGCCAGCGGCTGAAGCGCTTTGGGACACGCTGACCCAGTCCTGGTCACTATAGACACTCCAACCATGATTGGTGGTGACGTCCACTGTAGCTACACCTCCCTCGGCGGTGAAACTGAGTGCATCGGAGTTGGTCGTGATGGTGATCTGGGGCTCGCCTGCAGGATTGTCTTCGCCACCACAGGCCCACAATGTGACGCCCAGCAGCAGGGTGCATAACAGATTCATAGATTTTTTCATTTGCGTTTCACTGAAGAGAGACCCGC
The DNA here is from genome assembly GCA_045600505.1 of Bacteroidaceae bacterium. Taxonomy (GTDB): domain Bacteria; phylum Bacteroidota; class Bacteroidia; order Bacteroidales; family Bacteroidaceae; genus Physcousia. The sequence goes on along the minus strand of JAZRYA010000088.1, from coordinate 14,292 downwards.
TGGCGCAATGGCCAGCAGGCCTCTGATTATCTAATAAAAATGTTGGTATAGATCAATGCTTGCGTAGGATGATATCGCTGACGGTCACCTCGCAGTCATCAGCATTGCCACCGAAGTCGAGCACCAACTTAACCTTGTCGATGTCCAATCCAGGCATGCCTGTGTAGCGAATGGGGGTCTCCTCATAAGCCTTCAGATCATGACGGTCGGCAGTAAAGAAAATGTTGTCATTACCCACCATGGTCAACTTGACGGTGACAGCTTTCATATCCATGTTGGGGGTGAGGATAACTTGGAAGTCGTAACTGTCGGCCGAAGAGGTAGAGATAGTTGTCTCGGTGGTAACCTGAGCCTGCCACTGGTCGCTGGTGGCAGCGGGCAGACTGATGTTGTAGCTGCGACCACTCTGAGTGATGGTAGGATCAGCAATCTGAGCCCATCCGGGAGCATAGTAGAAGCTGTTGGGCAGCATATCGGCAGTCCACAGATTGTCGGCTGCATTGGCATCCCAACTGAGTTCATCGGCGCTGGCCTGATGCTCTTGGAGCAACATGCCCTTGACGGTGATCTCTGTACCTGCGGGAGCTCCTGCGAAATCGTAGACGATCTTCAGATTCTGGATACCCTCGGCCGACAGACCAATAAATTCAAAAGGAATGTCGGTGTAAGCTTCCTTGATCTCGTGACGGTCTGCGGTCAGATAGATGTTATCGTTGTCCTCTTGGGTCAGCTTGATGGTGGCACCATTGAAAGTGTTGCTCGAGCTGATGATAACGCGGAAGTCATACTTCTTGGTAGGATCGATGACAATACCGGTGTTGTGGAAGGTGAACTGACACTGCCATTGTTCGCTAGTTGCCTCAGGAAGAACCAGAGTGTAGGCACCATTCTCGACGGTAGTCTCAGGATCAGCAATCTGAGCCCATCCGGGAGCATAATAGTAAGTGATATCATTCATGACGGCGTTGGTCAACAAGTTGTCAGCCTCGCGCCACTCTACAGCACCGGGAGTGTCTTCGCCGGGAGTGTCGGGCAATATGGTGCCATCGTCGTTGGCGTGATCCTTGACCACAATGTTCTTGACAGTAACGGTTGTGTTTGCGGGGTTGCCACCAAAGTCGAAGAAGAGTTCACAGTCAGCATCAGCGCTCAGGTTGTTGACGTCGCTAAGATAGAAGATGCAATCCTCGTAGGCCTTGACGTCGACACGCTCAACGAAGACGAAGTTGTCGCCAGTGTTGACATCGGTCAACTTGACGGTAACGCCCTTGATGTCGTTCGAACTATTGATGATGCAGCTGAAGTCATAGGTCTTGTCTGTAGTCAGATGCAGGCTGTTGGGCTTGATGGGGCACTGGGCCTGCCACTGGTCGGTAGTACCCTCGGGTAGAGTGAAGGTGTACTCGGCTCCCTGCTGTGCAAATCCAGGATCTGCAATCTGAGCCCATCCAGGAGCATACCAGAAGTGTGTGGTGTAGTCGCTGTTGTCGTCAATGGGCTTCCATAGGTTGAAGGGACTGTCGTACTTGAATCCACTAAAGGCCACAGCACCAGCCTTGCTGGTCAAGGTATAGTGCCATGCAATGTTGCCATTGTCTGCAATCAAGTGAAGTGCAGAACCGCTGATGCTCTCTACACGGAAACGGGGAGTATTCCAGGCCTCAACGTTGGGAACATAGAGGAAGGGAGTCTTCTCGGGCAGCACGATGTACAGATCCTCGCCGATGACCTCAAACTCAAATTTGGTTGTGGTCACCTCCATGGGCACATTGTAGTCCACGTCAGCGTTCTCATATTCGGGCCACAGACCCGAGATGCCGCAGTTGACATACATGGTACCGCTGGTGCCAGGGTTGTAGGTGTAGTCGTAGTCGCTGCTGAAGATGATGCGATTGTCGTAGATACCTACTCCATCCTTGTTGTGAGGATTAGCAGCCCACCAGTTGGTACCGGTAGTTCCGGGCTCGCCGCAACCAAAGTGCTTGTCTACATCGGCATCCATGCGCCACTCCTTGCTGCTCTCACTGGAACCGCCAGCCAGCAGGGTGACATACTTGGTGAAGTCCATCTGGGTGTTGTCGATGTGGAAGGTATAGGTCTTATACTCATCACTCACGCCATTGGCGTTCATCAGGCGCATGCTCACCTGGTAGTCACCGGCCTTGGGATAAATCTTCTGCAGACCGTTGACAGTGCTGTAGGGATTGTTCTGCACATCGGGGAAGTACCATACGGGCATGATGCCCTTGGTGCCAGCAGGCAAGGTGAAGGTAACCTGGTTGAGTTCCTGGTCGACGGTGATGATAGCATCGATATTATCCAGGTTGGGAAGTCCCTCCTGGCTAGGATGAATGAAATCCTCGGGCGAGCAGGCAGTGAAGATCACAGCCAATGCTGCCAACACGATTGAATATATTCTTTTCATGATAGTCTTTTTATGAGTTATGCATTATAAAAATGATGCATGCGATTAATAGCCCGGATTCTGATGAAGAGTACCGTTGGATGAGTCAATCTCGTTCTGAGGAATGGGCAGATACTTGACTCTCTCGCTCCAGGTGTTGGTGCGGTAACCGTACTCGTCGGGAGTGAGCACACTGGCAGCATCGCCCCAGCGTACGAGATCCCAATAGCGCTTACCCTCACCTACAAATTCGAGGCGGCGCTCCTCCTTGATGTTCTCCAGGGTAGCTGCCACGTGGTCGGTCAGACCTGCACGATTGTGCACCAGGTTGAGCCAGGTCTCGGCATCACCATCACCCAGGCCATGTACTACCAATTCTGCCGCATTCAGCAAGCACTCTGCGTAACGATAAACGCGCAGGTTGGTGTTGTGGTTGAGCTGTGCGTCAGCAATCTGGTCTGCGTTGTCGCCAGTGTGAGCGCAGTATTTCTCAAGGAAGTAACCAGTGTCCTGGTAACGGACATTATAGTCGCCAGTAGCGTGCCAGCAAGTGGCATCACGACGCATATCATTGTCGGCATACATTTCATAGGTCTCGGTGCGGACAGGTGCAAAGCCCCAACCGTCGTCGTGACCATCTACGCCAGCAGTCCAACCATGAGGACTAATCAGGGTGTTGAGGATGGTACCGCCGCTATAGCGTACATTGTTCCATGAACGAGCTGCATTGTCGTCCTTGTAGTTGACCTCGAAAATGCTCTCGCTAGTCCACTCTCCTTCCTCGGTGAAGATATTGGTGTAGTCTGGATTCAAAGAGTACTTTTTGAGGTTGATGATTTCCTTCATGTAATCCAGTGCCAGCTTCATATCTGCCTCGTCGTTCTGGTACATTGCGATCTCGGCAAACAGCATGTAAGCCATGGGCTTGGTCACGCGACCCTGGTCGGCAGTTCCGTTGCAGTAGTCGGGCAGTGCATTCAGTGCAATAGCACCCTTCAGGTCTGCTATCATAGACTTGTATACTTGATCTGCAGTACTTTGCTCCTTCAGGTAGGGAGCCTCTAGGTTCTGCTCATAGTAGGGAACATTGCCCCAGAACTTCCACAGCCAGTTATAGTAGAACACGCGCAGCACGCGCATTTGGGCCTCAAGTTCGGTCTTACGGTTGTCTTTCAACTCCTTAGTCCATTTCAGATAATTGAGGCAGTCATTACAACGCTTCACACCGCTGTAGGCATCGCTCCAAAGAGCAGACATACAGTTGGTGGGAATGGCCTCGTAGTTCATCATCAGGTGCCAGAATTGGTTATCGGTCTTGTCTGAACCGCCTACCCAGATCTGGTCGGCCATGATGTCACTCATTACGTTGATGGGGTTGTACTGCTCAGTCCAGTCGGTCCACTGCATGGGAGCATAAGCTGCTACTGCGGCTTCCTCGATGTGCTCGGCGGTAGTGTAATACTCATCGATGGGCATAGAGGCGGGAGGAGTTACCTCGAGCCAATCGCTGGTGCAACTACTCAGTGCCAGACCAGCTACCATCAGAGATGCAAATATCTTATATGTTTTCATAGATTTATTCTTTTTGTTGTTAGCTTAAATGTACCTTATTCAATAATGCATTATTTGATGGTAACAATAGCAATACGATTGGCATGCTCGCTGTCGGCACCCTTGGCAATTACGCGGCTTACCTTGACACCCTTAGAAGTCAGATAGTCGGCCACGGCATCAGCTCGTTTCTGCGAAAGAACCTTGTTGGCGTCTGCATTACCCTCGGGCGATGCATAAGCAACAACCTCTACGTTAGAGCCCTTGGCAATGCCATCGAGTTCTGCGGTGTTGGCAATCTGGTAAGAGTTCTGCTTGAAAGTAACCACATAGGTGCTCTGGACAGAAGTGGTGTTCTCCTTGACAACCTCTTTGATCACGGGCTTCTCAACAATCTTCTCAACAATTTTCTCTACATACTCGGGCTCATATGAAGCAGCTTTAGCCTCCTTCTTATGTGCGCTGCCGAGAGCAACATTTACACCCACGGTGAAGGTGCGAGCCTGGGGATATACTCCGTAGTCGATACCCAATGAGGTGCCACCGCTAGAAATTTCGGGGTCGAAACCATGATACTTGGTCAGGGTCCACAGGTTCTCGGCACTAGCATATACACGCAACTTCTCGATGAATGTCTTCTTGGTTAGGCGCTGAGGAATGGTGTAACCAATCTGGATGTTCTTCAGACGTGCATAGCTGCCATCGTAGACAAGCAAGTCATTGCTCTGCCAGTTGACGTTGTCGCCCAAAACAAAGCGAGGATACTTGTTGCTGGTGCCCTCACCGGTCCAACGGTTCAGCATATAGCTGGGAAGGTTGGCGCGAGTGATGTCGGTACGACGAGTACAATCGTAGATGTCGTTACCAATGGTACCCTGCCACATCATAGAGAAGTCGAGGTTCTTCCAACTCAGGTTGAAGTTCAGACCCCATGACCAGTCGGGAGTACCCTTACCAATCTTGATGCGGTCCTCTGCTGTGATAGAACCGTCACCGTCTATATCTACGAAACGGATGTCACCAGGAACTGCAGTGGGTTGGATCATATTACCCTGAGCATTGGTGTAAGAGCGTACCTCGTCCATGTTCTGGAAGATGCCGTTGGTCTTGTAACCATAGAAGTAGGGGAAGGGCATTCCGTTCTCGGCACGGCTGATAGCGCCCATGCCCTGGAAACTGTCCAGGTTGGCCCAACCGCTTTCGTTACCGTACTGGATCAACTTGTTCTTCAGGTAGCTGATGTTACCAGCAACGCGGAAGTTCCAGTCACCACGACGCAGTTTATAAGCACCCTCGAACTCAATACCTGTGTTCTGCATGCGGCCTACGTTACCGGTGGGCTTGCTCTCACCTACGTATGAGGGAATGTTCATCTCCATCAACATACCGCTGGTAATTTTCTTATAATAATCTACGGTGAAGGTAAGAGCGTTGTTCAGGAAACCGAAGTCGATACCCAGGTCGTGCTGGATGCTCTCCTCCCAACGTAGTCTTTGGTTAGCCAAGCCGCTGGCCTTACTACCTGTGATAACAGATTCGTTAGTTCCAAACAGGTAGTTGTTTCCGCCATTGGCCAGAACGGTGTATGCAAAGTTACCAATCATGTCGTTACCATTCTTACCCCAGCTGTAGCGTACTTTCATGTTGTTGATCCACTGTGCCTTGCGATCCTGCAACCAGGGCTCGTTCATTACGTTCCATCCCAAGCTGAATGAGGGGAAGTTAGCCCATTTGTTGTTCATGCCGAAGCGGCTGCTACCGTCACGACGGATAGTGGCTTGTGCCATGTAGCGCTCGTCATAGTTATAGCTAGCGCGAGCAAACATAGAAGCCAAACGCACCTTGGGTTGAATACCGCCCCAACCGTTGCGCTCGCCATTCTCTTGCAAACCAGTAGTGTAGTCGACGCTGGGCTTATTCAAGTCTACGAGGTGGTAGGCGGTAGCACCCAGATAGTAACCATTGTTTTCCTTGGCACTCTGACCCAACAAAGCGCTGAAGCTGTGCTTGTTGATAGTCTTTTCGTAGCTCAAGGTGTTTTCAATCTGCCATACCAGACCTCGCTCGCTAGTGCTAGATGCAGAAGTTTTGTCGCTGAAATCCGAAGCGCGCAGATAGAACAAGATTGTATGCTCGTCATATCCCCAGAAACTCATGTCGGCGCTGTAACTTGTGCGGAGCTTCAGTCCCTCGTATATTTCCAGTTCACCAGCAAAGTTAGTTACAAACTTGTGGCTCCAGTTCTGTCTGCCGGGCAATGAAAGGCTGGCAATGGGATTGACCATCTCACCGAAAGCGGTACCGGGCAGAGAATACATCTGACCATCCTTACTATATACAGGAGTGTAACCGGTCATGCCACCATACTGATCCTTCTGACCTTGAGGGTCAACCTCGAAAACGGGAATTATAGGGCTCAGTGCCAGTGCAGAACCCAAGGGCGAACTGAACTGTGCATTCTCGGCAATACCCTTACTCTTGATGTTTGAATAGCTGACATTTGCAATCAAGTTCATCTTGGGCATCCACTTACGCTCCTTGCTGTGGTCAAATACAGTGTAATTGTTGTTGCTACGCAGTGAGAGACGCTGATAGTTTGAACGGTCAAAGTTGCCACCAACGATACCTTCCTGGTCCTGATAACCTACGGACAGGTAGTAATTGACCTTGTCGGTAGCACCGCTCAGAGCTACCTGATGACGCTGGTCTGCTGCGTTCTTGTTGAAAATTTCCTTCTGCCAGTTGGTGCCTGCTCCATAACTGTATGGATCATTGTAAAGAGGATCCAGACCTGCATTCAGACGGCCCTCGTTCATCAGCAGAGCATATTCAGTTGCATTCAGCATATCGCGCTTGCGCCAGGGATTGCTGATACCATAGCTGAAATCGTATGTCACCTGTGTCTTGCCCTGCTGGCCTTTCTTGGTAGTTACCAGGATAACACCATTGGCTGCACGTGCTCCATAGATGGCACCAGAGGCAGCATCCTTCAGCACCTCGATGCTTTCAATATCGTTGGGGTTCAGGTAATCGATACCTCCCTCGATGGGCATTCCGTCCACAATGTAGATGGGGTCTGCAGCTTTCTCAAAGCCATCCTTAGCAAATGTACTAGTACCTATACCACGAACACGTACACGTGAGGCTGCACCAGGCTGACCAGAATTACTGGTTACCTGCACACCGGCAGGAAGACCCTTCAGTGCATTATCTACGCGTGTAGGAGCGGTGGTGGCCAAATCCTCGCTGCTAACTTTTGCAATAGCTGCGGTTACTACACTCTTCTTTTGAGTACCATAACCTACAACAACGACTTCGTCAAGTTCTTTATCGCCACCCATGACGATGTTCAGGGCTGCGCCATTCTTGATTGTTGCTTTGTAAGTTTCAAAACCTACATAGTTGACCTGCAAGATTTGGCCCCTGTCGGCCTTGACGGTGAAACGTCCATTAGCATCGGTAATGGCAACGTTTGTTCCACCCAACTTCACGGTTGCACCTGCGAGAGGCTCGCCAATGTCGTCCTTCACAGTACCCTGAATAGACAATGACTGAGCATCCATTGTGGTCGTCAGGACCAAAGCGGCAGCTGAAGCCAGCAGTCGCGATGGAATGCGATTGATTTTCCAGAATGTGTTGTTCATGTGAAATGAAATTAGTTGTTTTATGAATTTTTAAACACTGCTGCAAAATTAGTAATTTTTTCTCGCGCGTGTTTATATAAGTAAGGAGTGGAAGTAAACTGCCAAAAATATTAAAGAAGCACATAATCAGACGATTAAGTGCTTCTCGTGAGTGGTAAAAAGTAAACTTCTAATAATACTAAAGTACTCGCTCAACCTTGCCTAAAGAGGCAACGGTAGCTGCAAATTCGGCCTTAGGGACGATAGCTTTGTTACGACATCTCAGTCTGTTGTTGTATACGGTTTGGGCCGAACAGTGCAAGAATTCTGAGATTTTTACCGAGTCATTGATGCCCAGACGCACCAATGCATAGATGCGCAGTTCAGTGTTGAGTAGTTCTCCTTCCTTGGGAGTGATACGTTCTTCTGGACGCAATAAAGAGTTAAAATCTTCGATGAAATCGGGGTATATGTTCAAAAATACCTGGTCAAAGGTCTGATAGAATTCTTTCAGTTCGCTCTGTTGGATGGGAGATTCTGCTGTCTTGCGTATCTCTTCAAGTTGACCAGTCTTGGCTTGCCTAAGAACTCGCTTGCGCATGTCTTCCATCTTGCTGATGTATTGTGAGCAGACAGAGAATACGTAGCCGATGATTTCTTCCTTGATATAGTTGGCGTCTCGCAAGTGGGCGTTAGCTTCGCTCAACTGTTGATTGAGCTTTTCTAACTGGTTGTTAGCCTCGCTCAGACTGCTTCGTGCAGCTAATAGCTCTTCGTTGGAATGCTTCAGCTGACTGTTTGCAAGCGAAGCATTGCTTCGACTCTGTCGCAGGTGATGCATTTGCCGCATGACGAAAAATACCAGTGCTGTAAGTATGGCAAAAACGACAAAAAGTACGCACACAACTACGACCAACATGTGTCGTTGTCTATTGGAACGCTCTTGGTAGGCTCGGTGAATGTCGTTCAAAGTTTCACTCAAAGAAACCACGTGAATGCGGTTGTGATAGAGGCGATCCTGTTGCATACAATAGTTGATGTAGTTGTAGCAGTGGTCTACATCCCCTTGTGTAAAGAGCCATTTTGCTAGTTCTTCAAGTGAGGAAATATCTCGGTTGCAACTCTTGATGTCAGCAATGGCCGAGAGTATCAAGTACCTGACTTTTTCTTGCTCGTTTCCTTCTTCGTTATAAATATGAGCAAGGCAATAGGCGTTCATTGCATCGAATCTAGAATCGAGTTTGCCCTCCTCAATAACATTAATAAGTTGATCTTTTACCTTCCATGCCTCGGGCCCCCATGCTTTCTGCCACAAATATAGAGGATCATTCTTTGGTACCAGGTCGCAGATGCTGTCCTTGTATGCTTCTTGCCTGCGTCCGTATTCCTTTGCAATCTCGGAATCGCCAGAGTATTGGCACCAATGGCTCAAAATATAGATGTTTTGTCGATAGTATTCTACTCTTAGGTTGATGGGCAGTTGACTGGCGTCAATACCTGCGATCTGTTCTTCTGCTTGAGCTAACAATCCGGTGGCTGCGTAGACAAAGGACAATTTTATGTTCCATTCGGTTTCCCACTCGGGTTTGCTCATCTGTTTGGCGATAAATAGATTCTTTTTCGCAAGACTGATTGCAGAATCTGCGTCGTAGACATAGTACTCGTCGTAGAGCAGCGAATTCAGCATGTAGAGCTCCTCTTGTGTGGCGTTGCTTTTGTACCGATGTCGTAAATCGTGAATACGTTGTTCTTTCTTCTGCTCAAAGGTGTTGGCTTGCTGGATGATAGCATCCAGACTATCCAACATAGAATCAAAAGAGTCTGACCCCCATATTCTGGGAGACAGACTCAATGTAATCCATATCAGCAAGAGGCAGCGTTTCACTTGATGTTGCCTACTTTGATCAGGTATTCTGCTATTTGTACAGCGTTCAGGGCTGCACCCTTCTTGATCTGGTCACTTACGAGCCAGAATGTAATGCCGTTGGGGTTGGCCAAGTCCTTACGGACACGACCTACGAATACATCGTCGCAACCCTCGTGGAAGAGAGGCATGGGGTATACCTTGTTCTCAGTATCATCTTCCAGCTGCAAGCCATTTCCCTGACGCACGGCCTCCTTGAACTCCTCTACGCTTACGGGACGCTCGGTTTCAGCCCACACGCTCTCGCTGTGGCAACGCAGTGAGGGAACACGAACACACATTGCCGAGCAGTCTGCATCGGTGTGCATGATCTTCTTGGTCTCGTTATACATCTTCATCTCCTCTTTGGTGTAACCATTGTCGGTGAAGACGTCAATCTGAGGAATGACATTGAATGCCAGCTGATAGGCAAACTTTTCGACAGTGGGCTTCTCGCCTGCCAATACCTGACGGTACTGCTCAAACAGCTCTTTCATAGCAGCAGCACCAGCACCGCTAGCAGCCTGATAACTGGCAACGTGGATGCGCTTGATGTGACTGATGTTCTCCAGAGCCTGCAGTGCTACTACCATCATGATGGTGGTACAATTGGGATTAGCGATGATGTTACGGGGGCGATTCAATGCATCCTTGGCATTGCACTCGGGCACTACCAAGGGAACATCAGCATCCATGCGGAAAGCACTAGAGTTGTCAATCATTACAGCTCCATACTTGGTGATGGTCTCGGCATATTCCTTACTGGTGCCTCCACCAGCACTTGTAAAGGCGATGTCCACGCCCTTGAAGTCATCATTATGTTGCAGCAGTTTTACTTCAATCTCCTTACCTCGGAAAGTATACTTGGTGCCTGCACTGCGTGAAGAGCCAAACAACAGCAATTCGTCGATAGGGAAATTTCTCTCGTCCAGCACGCGCAGGAACTCCTGTCCAACGGCTCCACTGGCACCTACAATAGCTACTCTCATATTTGTCTTTATCGTTTTAGTTGGTTTGTCGGTGCAAATTTAGACAAATTATTATAAATAAGGGATAGGAATGGGTATAAATTCATCAAAATGCCTTATCTTTGTGCCAAATAAGTGGAAAAAGTTACGGAATGATACTTGCCAACATGCTATACGGTGCAGCTGGTGCATTGATTACAGACCCCACCTGGATATTTTTTCTGGTGTTGGTCATCATACTTTTTGCTCCACTTTTACTCCGAAGATTACGCATTCCCCACATCATAGGACTCATACTGGCAGGTGTCTTGGTAGGCCAATATGGACTGAACGTGATTGAGCGTGACCGTAGTTTTGAAATATTTGGTCAGGTTGGAATCTACTACATCATGTTTCTGGCTGGACTCGAGCTGGATATGGGCAGCATTGCACAGTATGGTCGAAGAGGGTTGCAGTTTGGTATTCTCACGTTCCTGGTTCCACTAGCCCTAGGTTTTCTGTCTGCTCACTATATCCTCGATTTTGGGGCAGTAACATCTTTGCTTCTAGCTTGCATCTTTGCATCACACACGCTGGTGAGTTATCCCATCGTGGGACGATATGGCTTGAGTAAGCATCAAACCGTTGTGATTTCTGTTCTTGCAACAGCATTCGCGACATTTGCTGCATTGTTGGTGCTTGCTGTCACCTTGGGCACAATGAACCCCTCTGCTGATTGGTTGTTTTGGTTGCTTTTTGTCGTCAAGTGTATGGCTTATGGCGCTTTTGTCATCATGGTTTTTCCGCGTTTGGGACGTTGGTTCTTGCGCCGGTATGACGACAATGTAATGCAATTTATCTTTATCCTTGCCTTGGTGTTCTTGAGTGCCGCATTGGCAGAGCTGGCAGGTCTAGAGGGCTTGCTGGGCGCGTTCTTGGCCGGATTGGTAGTTGGCCGTTTGATTCCCCATACATCTCCTTTGATGACGAGAATTGAGTTTGTCGGCAATGCCCTCTTCATCCCTTATTTTTTGATAGGTGTGGGCATGATTATCGACGTCCGTGTTATGCTCAATGATGTTCATACCATGTGGATTGTGTTGGTTATGGTGCTTGCTGCTACGATAACCAAGGCATTAGCAGCCGGTCTTGTCGGATTGGTACATCGTACATCAAAAGACGGCATTATGCTGATGTTTGGTCTCACCAATGCACATGCTGCTGGTGCTCTGGCAATCGTGATGATAGGTACTGATCCTGCCGTGAGTTTGATGGATACCTCAGTGTTGAACGGTACTGTTATGCTCATACTCTTCTCGTGTATTATTAGTGGCATGGCAACTAGTTATGGTGCACGTAATTTGGCACTAAGGGATACCACATTGGAAGAAAATCGAGGTTCGTATCATGGAAAGTGTCTGGTTACATATTCTCAGGCAAACAGTGTCGATGTAATGACACAGTTGGCCATCCTTATTCGTAATCCTTATATTTCAGATAGTTTGATGGGATTGGCTGTTGCTTATGATGAGGAAAACAATGATGGCGTGGACCGCTATCAACGTGGAAAGCAACTGTTGGAAAAAGCGCAAAGTATAGCAGCCGCTGCAGATGTGTCTATGGCAATTATGAACCGACTGACTACAAATATTGCCGGTGGTATCGTTCGTACGATGAAGGAGTATGACTGCGGTGAGGTGATAGTGAATCTTAGTGACCGCACTACAGGTATGCCTAAATCGTCTTTGGGCACAATCATAGATAACGTGTTGGCAGGAAGTCATCGTGAGGTGATGGCTGTTCGTAGTATTGTTCCTCCAGGCACGTTACGTAGAGTGGTGATAGCTGTTCCGCAAAAAGCGGAGTATGAGGTTGGTTTTTACAAATGGCTTGAGCATGTATGTAGAATAGGAGAGCAATTGGGGTGTCATCTGGAATTTCATGCCCACCCGGACACTTTGCCTTATATCCGAGGTTATATGGAGCAGAAACATGCTTCCGTGCGTTCAGAGTACGAAGAGATGTCGCGCTGGGGACAGCTGCTATCTTTGGCTCCCCGCCTAGGTCAGGATGAGATGTTGGTGGTGGTTGCTGCTCGTCGCGGTTTCATCTCGTACCAGTCGTCTTTTGACTCGCTCCCCTTGCAGATACATCGCTATTTCAGCGAGACTAGTGTGATGTTGTTGTATCCTGACCAGTGGGGCGATCCTTTGGATACAGTTTCCGTTTTCACTCCTAATGGAAGTGCGGTGACCCGTCAGCCTCGCTCTTTCTTTGATTGGGTACGCCATAAGTTGTTAAGCAGATGATAAAATTAAGAAATATTACTAAGAGTTTTGGCGATTTGCAGGTGTTGCGAGGAATTGATCTAGATATTGCTCGTGGCGAAGTCGTTAGTATCGTTGGCCCCAGTGGTGCAGGTAAGACTACTCTGCTCCAGATTATGGGAACATTAGATAAGGCGGATGGAGGCTCTGTTGAGATTGATGGAGTGGATGTGAACCGTCTTTCTCAAAACAAGCTCAGCAAGTTTCGTAATCAAAAGATTGGTTTTGTATTTCAATTTCATCAATTGTTGCCAGAGTTTTCGGCGTTGGAAAATGTTATGATACCCGCTTTTATTGGCGGGATGACCAAAAAGGAAGCTCGTGCTCGTGCAGAGGAACTCTTAACTTTTATGGGACTGATGGACCGTGCTGGTCACAAACCCAATGAATTGTCTGGAGGTGAAAAACAACGTGTAGCTGTAGCAAGAGCACTTGTCAATAATCCTGCTGTTGTGATGGCCGACGAACCCTCAGGCTCTCTTGATACAAAAAACAAAGAGGACCTGCATCGCCTTTTCTTTGACCTTAGAGATCGATTTGGTCAGACGTTTGTCATAGTTACTCATGATGAGGGTCTGGCCCAGATTACAGACAGAACCATCCATATGTGTGATGGCGTTATAAATGAACAAACAATAGTACAAGCGGGAAATGGCGAAGATTGATATCCAGTTGGGCCGAATGAACAGGCTCAAAATCATTAAGTATGTTGATTTTGGATTCTATCTTGACGGTGGAATTCAACATGGCCGAATATTGCTGCCAACTGCAGAAATACGTGGTGATAAAAAGGTTGATGTTGGTGATGAGGTGGATGTATTCTTGTATTTAGATCAGGAGGAACGCTTGATTGCTACAATGCAAGAACCTTTGGCACAGGTCGGAGATTTCGTCTACTTGGAAGTCGCATGGGTCAATAATTTTGGCGCTTTTTTGAGTTGGGGGCTATTGAAGGATTTGTTTGTTCCCTTCCGTGAGCAGAAGATGAAGATGATGAAAGGGCAAAGTTATATTGTCCACGTTCATCTCGATGAGGAAAGCTATCGTATTATGGCTAGTGCTAAAGTTGAGAGATATTTGTCACATGATATCCCTCCATACAAATCTGGCGATGAGGTTCAAATACTTATTTGGCAAAAGACGGATCTTGGTTTTAAGGCTATTGTTGATAATCAGTACGGAGCGTTACTTTATGACGATCAGGTATTCCGATCTATCCATACAGGTGACCGACTAACGGCTTATGTAAACCAGGTTCGTCCTGATGGAAAGATAGATTTGATGTTACAACGTCCCGGACAGGCTGCAGTTTCAGATTTCTCAGAGGTATTATTAGATTACCTTAAGACCAATGGAGGACGTACCGTACTATGTGACAAGTCGCCTGCAGATCAAATCTACGAGGTGTTTGGTGTCAGCAAGAAGGTCTTTAAAAAGGCAATTGGTGACCTTTACAAACGTCGTCTGATAATTGTATCAGATTCTGGGCTTGAGTTAATTTAGAATTATAGTTTTTTTCTATATCTTATTATATATA
>JAZRYA010000087.1:0-47931 GCA_045600505.1 Bacteroidaceae bacterium | reverse complement strand
TCCAGCACCTGGCCGACCCCCCCGAGAGTCTCCTCGCACAGCCCCAGCCCGTGCAGGACTACCTCAGCAATCTGCCCACCGCATGGGACGAGACTTTGCTGCTCAATGGATACCCCGGCACCGACGTTGTCATGGCTCGTCGCAAGGGCAACACCTGGTACATCGCGGGCATCAACGGAACCGACGAGGTTCGTACTATCACCTTTAGTACCAGTCGATTGAAGAAGTTGGGACACCACGTCACCACCTTCCAGGACAGTGGCGATGCCACTCATCCCTGGCGCATCACCGAGGGTGACCGCAAGGTGACCACCACCCAGCATTGCCAGCCCCGTGGAGGCTTCGTAATCGTGGTTCGATAGCCGCCAACAAATAGAACAGATTTCATCCTTGCACCGAGCACAATTGGTGCAAGGATTTTTGTTTTTTTGAAAGTTAACCCACTACATTTGCCACGTCAATGTCCTTTCTCACCCTAAATTTTCCATTTTATCAGCAGTTTTCTTTAGAAAAATTATTCATTTTCGCATAGATTTTCGTACCTTTGCACCGTTTTAAGGTGAAAAGCGGGCACGTCCCGCATCTATCGTTCAACATTTTGAAGAAAAATTAAAAGACAATGATGCATAATTTCAAGACTATTTGCCTGTCAGCTCTGCTCTTGATGACAGGTGTTGTATCTGTTAGTGCTCAGGATTTGAAGAAATTTGAATTAACCATTAGAGGCTACGACAAGAATGAAACCCCCGTCGACGTAAAAACCACTGTATGGGAAGACTACAAATTCTGTGTTGCCATGCCCTCAAAAAATGCTTGCACCTTGAACTCTAGCAAGGCTACCGTTACCGCAGACATGCAGCAGGTTGGTAGCCTAGGTGTTGAAAAGCGCCACTACGAGAACACCATCGAGACTGGCTATACATCAATCGAAGTGCAACTGGATAAGTTCCTCAGCTACATCTATAGTTTCGGAGGTGCGACCTCTCCCGTAACCGTTATTGACACTGATGGCCAGTATGCCAACTTTGTTTACAAAATCGAAGGCATCAACAGCAATTACGAGATCATTGGCACTCCCGACGACTCCAAAGCCGCTGCTCGTGCATGGTCTATCATCGCTCGCAACAACGTAGAGAGCACTATCAATCCTAACAATGACAGCTTCATCGGCATCAAGGAGGGTTCATATCTCCGCTTCGGAAACGAGGACCTCGTTTTTGGTAAGAATGTTAACTTGATTCAGGGTAAGATTAACTTCAGCGACTTCATTAAAGCAGTTAAAGAAGAGAGCAACCACGTCGTAAACAACGGCCTCACTGGCGATGATGCTAAAGTCTTTGTTCTCCACATCAAGGCTGGCTCTCAGTTAGACCTCGGCAGCAGTTTGGCCACTCTGAAGAACGATGTTACCATCACTATGGATCTCAGAAACTACAAAGAAAGCTTGTCTTTTGATAAGGTTTTGAGCTACATGGCTGAGCACACCAATTCTACCGCCGACGCCATCCAGACCACTCTTGCAGTTTTCAACAACCTCATCAAGATGGTAGATGATGCCGAGAATGTTCCCATCACTGTTGTGTTTGGCCCTCAAGGCAAGGTTCTGTTGGGTGATCTGAACGGTGATGCTGTGATTGATGTTCAAGATGTTACACTGATGGTTGATATCATCTTGAGAAGACCTGGTCACGTAAATCCTATTCTGTACGGTGCTAGCGGAAAAAAATACAACATCGGAAACGTCATTGGTGAAGGAGCCTGGATTAACGATGAAGAAGATTACGGCATTTCTGTTGAAGACGTCACGCCTCTCGTAGACATGGCTTTGGGAAGTCCTTATAAGTGGATTGAAATTAAATAAATAAAATCCCATCTACATACAAGAGGAGCCCTTAATGGGCTTCTCTTTCCGTTTTATTACATTATATATATAATATAGGATGCAACGCCACCTGCTCACCTGCCTTCTGGCGCTTATCACTTGCTGGACGCCCCTACTGGCACAGAATGAGAACGATGACGATTTTGTCAGCGTGTCGCTTCTGGTGGCAGATCCCAGCGATATCCTGTATTCCAGTTTCGGACATTCTTGTCTGCGTCTCCAGTGTCCCACTCACCATCTCGACTATTGCTTCAGCTACGAAGGTGAGAACGTACACGACCAATTTCTGAAATTCTTCCTTGGGCAGCTCAAGATGGGCATGGCAGCCATCCCTAGCGAAGAATTCATCAATCTCTACAAACAAGAAGGCCGAGGCCTGCGACAATATCCCCTCACCATGCCCTTGGACGCCAAAAAGCGTTTGTGGGAACTCCTAGACAATCGGGTTGCCGAGGGAATGAACCTTCCTTATGACTACATCACCCGAGGATGTGCACAGAGCACACTCGAACTGCTCATGCAAGCCATGAACACAACGCCAGTAGACTGGACCACCCCATTGGATGTCTACAAACTGACCATCCGTGAGAGAGGTTCACAAAGTCTAGGCAAAGACTATTGGAGCCGTTTTTGCCTACACGCCGTTGTTGGTGCAGACACCGACGCCGACCTACCCTCCCTGAAGCGCATTGTCGTACCACGCGACCTTATTCCCGTGTTGCAGCACGCCACCATCGATGGTACACCCATTCTGAATTCCAAACCCATTGTTCTGAATCCTTCCTCTCAGTTCCCCGAATGTGGTTGGTTCAGCCCTATGCTGCTGGTATGCCTCATTTGGTTACTGGCATTCCTGTGCTGGTGGTTTCGACTTCCCTACGCAACCTGGCTATTGTTGGCACTCCAGCTTGTCCTCGGACTATTCTTCGTCAATGCCGTCTTCATCGCCCACTTGCCTGCCAACGGTTGGAACTGGTTGCTGATTCCCTTCAACCCTCTACCTGTTTTGCTTTGGCGATGGCGCAGATATTGGGCACGTCTCTATGCCCTGGTTCTTGTCATCTGGATTCTTGCCATGCTTCTCTGGCCTCACCAGTTGACAGACTCCCCCTACATCGTGCTCGGAGCAGCACTTTTGCTCATCTACATGCCACACAAACCCAAAATCTCCATTCCCACATAATATGAAAAAGGTACTTCTCGCCCTCTTTGCCCTCTTCCTCTGTACGCTGACCCATGCAGCCGAATGGTACTATGTCGATGGTGCAGCCAAGGTCTCCAGCAAATCCCCCACTGGTGCCGGACTTGTTTACGTCACACACACCGATGCTGGCACAACCTACGACGGACTGAAAGGCGATGAGAAGTGGAGCACCACAGTGCGAGATACTGCACAAGGCGAGGAAAACGAGCGATACGACTACTATTTCTATGCACAACCTGCCGAAGGATTCATCTTTCAGGGATGGAGCGAAACCGATGGAGGCACCGAACTGGGCACCGATAATCCCTTAAAAATCACCATCACTGCCGACAAGGTAAATGATTACGTCACCCGCGTGCTCTATGCGCACTTCGCCGAACAGACACACAACGAAATCACCCTTATCGCCAGCAAGGGAGGAACCTGCTGCATAACCGATGGCACAACCACCGTTACCGGCGAGGGCACTCTGGCCACCGATGAGTTCGTTACTCTTTCTGCCACACCAGACGCGGGCCTCAAAGTGCTGGCTTGGTACATTCTGCACACCGACGGCACTCGCGAATACTTCGCCTACTCCGCCACCACCCGTTACCACTTCTCTGGCAACTGCACCATCGGTGTCGAGTTCGTAGACTCCAAGACCCCCGCCTTCGTCATCAAGGGACACCGCGAGACACCCTTCCTCAATCTGAAGGATGCCCTGCAAGCCGCCAAGGGCCAGGGCACTATCGTGCTGGTTAGCGACGGAGAGGTCGGTGCCGGCGAATACACTGTCCCCGCTGGCGTCACCCTGCTGATTCCCTTCGACGACCTCTTCACCGCCTACACCAACACACCCGATGTCGAGGGCCGACCTCTGGGTGACATCAAAGATTACACCATCCCCACGCCCTATCGCACACTTACACTCGGGACAGGCGCTCATCTCATCGTGGAAGGTGTCATCAGCATCAGCGCCCGTCAGGCATCCCTCTCAGCGAGTCTGGCAGGCAGTCAAACTGCCGGCGGAGTCGTGGGCCCCTACGGCAGCATTCATCTGCTCCAGGGCAGCAGCATCGACCTTCGTTCCGGCTCTTCCCTCTATGCTTGGGGCTTCATCACCGGGCCTGGCGTCACCAACAAGAACCAACAATCCGGCACCATCATGGCTCGCTGTGGAGCCGCCGTGTGGGAAAGTTTCCAGATAGCCAGTTGGCGTGGCGGTACAGCCACCACTGCCATGGCCGATAGCGTCCGTTATCGCGTTCTACCCTTCAATCAGTATTACATCCAGAACATCGAGTGCCCCATCACCTTCCAGGCGGGAGCCACCGAGACACTCTGCACCTCGGTCTACATGGGCGATGGGTCTTCCAACTCAGCACCCAAGCCCTATGCCGGCAGTTTCCGTTTCATCAGCAGCGAACCCGCCCTCTTCACCCTCACCGACGGAGAGATCACCAAGCAATACGATGGAACTACCGACCGACTGACGCTATCTATTTCGGGAACCGTATCCGTCGACGACATGTCACTCAGCCTGGGCGACTTCCTGGTTAGCACCCAGCAGTTCAACTTCCCCGTCACCGGTAATCTCCAGCTCGACATTCTCTCTGGCACCACCACACTCAGCCAGGATATGGAATTATTGCCTGGAGCATCCGTCAACATCCATCCCGACGCCACTCTGCAGGTTGCCGACACGCGTTCTCTCTACGTCTACGATGCTGACGAGTGGGGTAAATACGCTTGTGTAGACCGCAGCATCATGCCCTTGCTCCCCAGCAATGTTCCCTCGGTAGTACACGACCGACAAAACGACGCCCTGCCCGATGCTAGCATCGTGGTAGGCGGAACCCTGGTTGTCAACGGTCAACTCTACACCACTGGCAATGGTGCAGCTATCACCGGAACCGACGGTGGCAGCATCCAGATGAGCGCCACCACTGGCGTGCCCACGCTCTACGAGGTGACCCAGCAAGGCGTAACCCCCACCTACTATGCCATCCCCACCACCGCAGCCCAACTGCTTCAGGGCAACGGCAGTTACCTCAGCACCGAGCCCTCGGAGCAATACATCTACACCACCTCCGGAGCCTATGGCCGCTGGTACGCCCAGAGCACAGGCGACGGCATCACTTTCCCCACCGACAACAACGAAGACAACACATTCTACGACCTCTCCGGCCGTCGCATTCAGCATATCACCCGACCCGGCATCTATCTGCATGGTGGGAAAAAGATCTTTTCTAAGTAAATCCCTAACAAGCAATGATTACGACCCCCTTCTCACGCAACACTCTGCGTCTTATTCTGGCGCTCTCCCTCGCTGTTATCAGCATGACGGCCTCTGCTGGTAATGCCAAATACTACGGAGCGCTCCAAGTCATAGCACAACCCACAGGTGCCGGATTTGTATACAGTACAGACGTCAAAAACTATTCTGGTGAAATCAACGAATCTACCCACATAAGCGACCCTGCTGAACTGGAGAACGAGGGCAGCCACATATTCTATGGTTATGCACGTCCTGCCTCAGACCAGTGCAAGTTTCTGGGATGGAGTTACGAGAACGACGAACTCATCCTCACC
Source organism: Bacteroidaceae bacterium (assembly GCA_045600505.1). Lineage (GTDB taxonomy): Bacteria > Bacteroidota > Bacteroidia > Bacteroidales > Bacteroidaceae > Physcousia. The sequence goes on along the minus strand of JAZRYA010000087.1, from coordinate 42,271 downwards.
ACCGACAATGTGGTAGAGGTAGAGGTTCCTTGCAAGAGCACCAATTCGCAGAGTCCCACCACTATCACCTATTGGGCCCACTTTGTCCAGCCCAGCACCGAGGCATTTGCGCTCACCCTTATGCCTGCCGATCATGGCAGCTATACGATAGGCACCGACCTGCAACACCAGGTGGTATCCACCTCTGCTGTCCAAATCACGCAAGAAGACGGAATCCTGACCTTTGAGCTCTCCCCCACGGCAGACCCAGACTACAAGTTCTTTGCCTGGTACACGCTTTCCGATGACGGGCAAAAGGTCTACCGTTCCTACGAGCCCACCTTTCAAACCTCAATATCCGAGGACATGACCCTCTACGCCGAGTTTATAGCAGCCGATACTCCCTTGTTCGAACTGCCCGGTTCCACCCGTCGATACGTAGGAATAGAAAACGCTATAGATGCAGCAAAGGCAGCTAATGTAAGTCAGATCATCCTCTCCTCCGACGGAATACTGAAGGGACAGCACACCATACCTGCTGGCATGAGCCTCATCATCCCCTACGACAACCTGGGAACCAGCTTCACCAACATGCCTCGTGCTATCCACGCCGGCGGCTACACCACGCCATTTCCCTACCGTACTCTCACACTTGCTCCCGATGCCACCTTGGATGTCCGAGGCAATCTCCACCTGAGTGCTTGCATCTGGGCACCCAATGGCGGTGCATGTCCCGCCGGTGGCGTATTAGGTCCCTACGGATGCATACAGACTCTAGCAGGCAGCACCATCAATCTCTACTCAAGCGCCCACCTCTATTGTTGGGGTTATCTGTTGGGCGAGGGCCAGGTCAACGCCATGAACGGAGCCACTGTACACGAGTTGTTCCAGTTCACCGACTGGCGAGGCGGTTCGGCTACAGCGTCCTTCACCAACGTCGACGTCTTCCCTGTCAACCAGTACTATATCCAGAACATCGAGTGTACACTGAACTTGCAATATGGCTCCACCGAAAAGCTCAGTTCTGCAGTATTTGCAGCCAACAAGATACAACAAGCTGCCGTCGATCTCGTCAGCACCCAAGGTTCGCTCTTTGTCCTGAAGCCAAATTCACAGTTGACCCGCCGCTACGACCCTGCCACCGACCGCATAAATTATACCATCCAGGGCGACGCCGCACTCAGCAGCATCACCGTAGATCTGGCCGGTGCTCTCGTTCATTCCGAACTCTTTACCCTGCCCATCACCAACAATATGTCGATTGCAATTCAGCAGGGAACCACCACCATGGAGTATGACACTGCTCTGCTACCCGGTGCCAGCCTCACCATTGCATCCGATGCCACCCTTGCCGTAGCCGACAGCACCTCGCTCATCCTCTACGATGCCGAGGATTGGGGACCCTATGCCGGCGACGGTATAGCGCTGCATCCCCTCACCTATCTCCCCACCTCCACTTGCCATCGCGCGGCCAGCGACCTCACCGATGCGGTTTTGCACATTGATGGCACACTCGACATGGGTGGCTTCCTCTACGCCACCCAGCATGGTTCTCCCGTCACCAGCCTCACTGGTGGATTGGTCAACTTCCGACTGGGCCAGGGAGACCGCTCCTGTGTCTACCAGGCAACTGGTTCCACCGGCGTCGAAGAGAACGCTGTAGCCTTCGTCGACACCATTCCGCTCACTGCTCCTCGTCTGGAGAATGGGGATGGGACTTATGTAGTGCCGGGGAGCGAGGCGAGCACTTATGCCTATGTGGCCGAGGAAGGGGTGTGGAAACAGATTGTCATAGGCGACATCAATGACGACCAGGTGGTCAATGTCTCTGATGTGACCGCCCTGGTGGACATCATCCTGGGCAAGCGCAGCGGAGTGCGACAGGCCGACATCAATGGTGATGGGAAATACGACATCACCGACGTCACCCTGCTGGTGAATATGATCTTGAATAAGAGAGGTTAGCCGCTACGCGCGTCTTTCCAGCTCCGCGAGATTCTCCAGACGCTTGGTCTCCAGGAACTCGTAGACGCCGCAGAGGTGCTCACGCACGCGGCCACCGCCAAACTCATAGACCTTGGTAGCCAGACCGTCCAGGAAGTCACGGTCGTGACTCACCACGATGAGCGTGCCGTCGAAGTCTTGCAGCGCCTGCTTCAGCACATCTTTTGTCTTCAGGTCCAGGTGATTGGTGGGCTCGTCCAGAATCAACAGATTGACGGGCTCCAGCAGCAGTTTGAGGATAGCCAGACGCGTACGCTCGCCACCGCTCAGCACCTTCACCTTCTTGGTGCTCTCCTCGCCGCCAAACATGAAAGCGCCCAACAGGTCACGTATCTTGTTGCGTATCTCGCCCTTGGCCACATCGTCGATGGTCTGGAAGATGGTAAGTTCACCATCCAGCAGACTCGCCTGGTTCTGAGCAAAATACCCGATCTGCACATTGTGACCCAAGGTGCAGCCTGCACCTTGCAAGCCTCCCCCTGCCCCTCCCAAGGAGGGGAGATTGCTAGCTGCCTGCATGATCATCTTGACCAGAGTCGACTTACCCTCGCCATTCCTGCCCACAAAGGCAATCTTGTCGCCACGCTCCACTGTCAGGTTCACCTTCGAAATTATCTGCGTTATCCCCCCTCCTTCGGAGGGGCTGGGGGAGGCTGTGGGGGAGGCCTCATATCCTGCCCATGCATCCTCCAGTATTACCGGATACGCACCACTGCGGGGCGATGGGGGGTACTTCAGTCGCAGAGCGCTGGTATCCTCCTCGTCCACCTCGATGAGCTCCAGTTTCTCCAGCATCTTCACACGGCTCTGCACCTGCAGCGTCTTGCTGTATGTGCCCTTGAATCGCTCGATGAAATCCTTCGTCTCCTGTATCATCTTCTGCTGCTCCTCATACTGCTTCTGCTGCTGTTCGCGGCGCTCCTTGCGCAGCTCCAGGTAGTGGCTGTATGTAGCCTTGTAGTCATAGATGCGGCCCATGGTCACCTCGATGGTGCGGGTGGTGATGTTGTCCACAAACTTACGGTCGTGGCTGATGACCACCACCGCCTTGCTGCTCTCGCGGATGAAGTCCTCGAGCCACCCGATGCTCTCGATGTCCAGGTGGTTGGTGGGCTCGTCCAGCAGCAGCACGTCGGGATTCTTCAGCAGCAGTTTGGCCAGCTCGATGCGCATACGCCATCCACCCGAGAACTCGCTCGTCTGGCGCTGGAAGTCCTTGCGCTCAAAGCCCAGACCCAGCAGCGTCTTCTCGATGTCCTCGTCCGTGTGTGTCATGTCGATGGCATAGAACTTCTCGCTCAGTGCCGACACCTTCTCGATGAGTGCCATGTACTCGTCGCTCTCATAGTCGGTGCGCACCGTCAGCTCCTCGTTGATGCGGTTGATCTCCGCCTCCGTTTCGTGCAGGTGGCTGAATGCCTGGCTCGTCTCCTCCCACACCGTTCGACCGTCCTCGGTCATCAGGTGCTGTGGCAGATAGGCCACCACCGTGTCCTTGGGTGCCGTCACTGTGCCGCGTGTGGGTTGGTGCACTCCTGCCAGTATCTTCAGCAGGGTGCTTTTGCCTGCGCCGTTCTTGCCCATCAGGGCGATGCGGTCCTTCTCATTGATTTGGAATGAAATATCCTTGAACAGTGTGGTTCCACCAAATTCCACTGTCAGTCCATCTACTGTGATCATGATTCGTCTTGTTATTTTATGGTCAACGAAAATCCTGTTACTAACAGAATAGGTTGCAAAGATACAAAAAAATATCGAAGGTGCAGCTCGAGAACTCCGAAAAGGCCCTGGCACGACGCTGTCGGGATGACAAGGCCCCCGTAATGATGGGCGATTAAATACTTTTTCGCGTCACAAGAGTACTTATAAACCAGCTAATGCCATGCTTACAAATAGTTAAAATTGTTACAAACAAGTAATTTCTTGCGCATTTGTGCACGTAATTCAAAATAATACCTTAATTTTGTACACATCAATAAACGCAAAGAGTATGCATACTGTAACAATACAAGTTGACAATCCTTCCATCCTTTCAAGCCTGAAAAAGATATTGAATGCTCTGGAAGGGGTCACAATTGTCAAGTCTGGCAAGATAGCATCAGCCCAGAAGCATGACATCACCCAGACCGCTGGATACCAAGAGGCTATGCAAGATAAGGAAGCCGGAAGGACCTATCACGCAGAAAGTGTCGATGACATGTTCAAGCAGATACTGGGTTAGTATGGCATATAGCATAGATTACACCAACCGGTTCAAAAAGGATCTGAAAAGATGTGCTAAGAGGAACATGGACTTGAGCCTAATCCACAAAGCCATCACAATTCTTGCAGAGGCAGGCACTTTGCCACAATGTTATCATCCACACAAATTAAGTGGAAATCATGCAGATCAGTGGGAATGCCACATCGCACCCGACTGGCTTATGATTTGGGAGCAAGAAGATAACGAGTTGAGACTTTTGTTCTTACAAACCGGCACTCATTCCGACTTGTTTTAAGGTAGCAGCCGTTTTCTAGCACCTCAACCGCGAATTCCGAATCGGCTATCCCCATCTTGTCATCCTGACGCAGGAAGGATCTCAGCACCGCACCTGCCCAACCGCTAATCACTAATCGCGAACCGCTAATCGCTAATCGCTAATCAAGCGTCAGCGTCTTATCATCCGACCTCCACATCCATGTGTGATTGGGGAGTCTAGAAGATGCCGTCTCCTTCAGGGATTTCTGCTCGATCTATGCACATTATATAATATATGGGCATGTAGGTGACATGATCCTTTGTATACACTTCGCGCTCATTATCAAGCACTATGCCCGATGAGATGTTGTACTCCTTGTCTGCCAGGAATTTGTCCAGTGCCTTGTGCGATGTGAAGTCCTTGCCTGACTTGACCTCGATAGGCAACACAGTCATTCCTGCCACATTGTTTACAAGATAGTCAACCTCGCCCTTCTTCGCATTGTCATAATAGAAGAGGTCATGGCCGTGAGCCTTCAGCTCCTGTGCAACCACACTCTCATAAACTGCACCGAGGTTTATGCTTCGTTCATCCTTCATCACAGGAGCGATATTGTACTCGTACAGTCGACCCGTGAGCATTCCCACGTCGTTGAGATACAGTTTCAGCAGATTCTTGTGGACTGACTCTGACAGTGGATATTTGGGATTGGAGATGGCGTGAACATCCAGGGCAATACCCGAGGATATGAGGTATTCAAACTCCTCGGCATACCATTCGAATCGGTCTCCTTTCTTGCCCCGAATGTCCTTTGCCACAATACGCCTCTTCTTGTTCTCCATCTGAGACACGATCATGTCATAGATACGGCGTAGGAGGAGTTTTTTGCTGGACTCCTTTTCATACTTGGCGGCATCTTCTTTGTACAGATTGCGGATGGACTCCTGAACCTCTCGAACTCGAACGATGTTGTGAGTTTCCATGTAGGTGTTGACTGCATCTGGCAAACCGCCCACCAACAGGTACCTCCTAAACTCGCCCAGCAGATTTTGATGCTGCGCCTCAGAGACAGACACCTGTCGCTTGTAGCAATCACGCACATGGTCCAGAGCCTCCTTGCCCCAACCTTCTGCCATCAGCCACTCCTCAAAGTCAAGCTGATACATCTGCTTGCGAATGATGCTGCCCACGGGTATGGAAGTCGTATTGCGAAGGGCGATGCCGAGCAAACTGCCACTGGCTATGTAAGTGAACTTGCCACCCTCTCGCAGAAATTTCAGCATAGTAAGATACTGAGGATAGTGTTGTATCTCATCGAGGAAGACAAGTGTGTCGGACTTATCGCCCAACTTTCCACCTGCAACCATACTTAGTGTCATGTAGAACTCATCTAGTCCGTGTATGTCGCGGAACAGGCCATCCGTTTCGTCATCCTTGACAAAGTTCACCTCGACAAAGTTCTTGTACAGCCGATTGCCAACCTCACGTATTATGTATGATTTGCCTATCTGTCGGGCTCCCTCCACGACCATTATCTTGTCATTGCCAGAGCGCAGATGCGCCTCAATATCTGTGCTGATTTTTCTGTAGAGCATAGCAAAATTACACTTTTCCCCTATTTTTCTGCATGCAAAATTACACTTTTTCCTTGATATCTGCATCAGAAAATTACACTTTTTCCGCCAATCTATGAGAAAATCGTCAACAAATCATAATATTTGCTCTCTACATCCAATCACTAATCAATCATTTATCATTCGCTCGGCATCTCCCCTTGGGAGTGACGCTTTGCTCGCAAAGAATCAATAATTCCAACTAATCGCGAACCGCGAACCGCTAATCGAGCGTAGCGTCCTATCGAGCGTAAGCGTCTTATCCCGAACCGATTATGGGTGATTACTAGTTTTCTTCGTAATAATATGAATAATCTATACCCTTCATAAACATCTCGCGACTATCGATGTCATCGGTCAGGGCGTCACGAAGCAACTGTCTGATGTTTGTGTCATCGGCAACACTTTGGCGCATGGCATCCAGGTATTGGTTCTTGTCTATCATGCTCCAATCGATACACTTCTTCAGTGTACGTTTCATCATCAAATCAAGCCAAATACGGGTGCTTCGCCCGTTTCCTTCCATAAAGGGGTGGCAGACGTTCATTTCCACGTATTTGCTTACTATCTCATCGAAATTTGTTTCAGGCATGTTCTCGATGTTTCGTAGTATCGTCGGGAAGAACTGGCAGTTTGCAAAGGTAAATCCTCCCTTGCTGATGTTTTTTGTGCGTATCTGTCCAGCAAAATCATAAAGTCCTCCAAATATGTACGCATGGATCTGTTGTAGACACTTCATGCTGCCAGGCTCAAGCGTATGGAGTATACCACTTTCAAACAGCATATAAGCTTTCTTGCGACTTTGTCCGTCCAGAGTGTTATCACTATAGGTAAACCAATCCAGGAACTCATTGGCACGGTTGTTGGGATAATTCTTTGCCAACATCTGCACCCCCTTGTCATCCAGGACATCCGCCAAGCGTTTCTTCCCGTCAGGTGCTGCGAATTTGAACCCGTGAGTGGCACTCACGAGTTGAATGCCTTGTGCTAAGAGTTTCTTTTTCAGCCATCTCCAATAGTTTCCAGCCCTGACATAGTCGTCTTCGTCATTGATGGCTCGTACGATATCGGTGGCAGAGAAAAACCACTTGCTTTCCTCTTCACTCCACACAGCTCGCACCTGGCGGTCATTGTAGAATCGTATGGAAACTTTGTCTTGCATAACCTTCGTTTCGTCCCCGCAAAGATACGCCATATTCCCGTATCTTCCAAACATTAGAATGAAAAATTGCGAATTCCCACTTATCGCGAACCGCGAACCGCTAATCGAGCGCCAGTGCCCTATCATTTATCACTAATCACTAATCAAAAAGGCAACCTCACTCGGAGATTGCCTTTCCTTATATTTTATTAATCGCTAATCGACTACTTCGCCACGGGGCGAATGGTATACCCCCAAGAACGAAGTGCAGACCTGTCGAAGGTGCTTTGCTCAAAAACAAGACAGTTAGCATTATAGGGATATGCGTCGGCAAGGGTCGAAGTCCAAAAGTTGCTACTGGCGAGACCATAAACTTTACTTCCTTCCTTATATCCCGTTAGCGGCATAAACAGGGTGTTGCCATTGGGACCTGTCAAAAGATAACCACCACGACCAGAATCAAGCACCCACTTACATTGGCTTTTCAGCTCCTGCGCTTGCGCCTTGGTGGGTATACGCCAAAGACCACCCCACTGCTGATAGGCAGCATCGTCAGCTAAGGTGAGCTGCGTCTTGTTGTCTACTGTCCCATAATCACCATTGTCACAATAACGAGTAAGGGAACGAAACGTTCCACCACACAAGGCATAGGTGGCCCAGGTATAGGTGTCCTTGGTTTCTAACTCACCCCATGCATAATAGTCACCAGTTTGCTGGGATGTACTTGCTCCCACGTTTTGGGTGGCCCAGAGCGTTCCACTGGGAAGACCGAGGTCTACAAACTCATGACCATTGATCATTCGCTTGCCGAGGATAAAGTCTACCAGCGCGGTTACGTCATTGACGTTTACGGTCTCATCGCCGTTCACATCACCACGCGTGCTCTTTTCTGTGCCTAGGATGATATTCACCAGCACGGTAACATCGCTTACGTTCACCTCATGGTCATTATTCACATCAAAACGCGAGTAGCTCACCTGAGCACTTGCTGTCAAACTTGTCAGAAACAGGGCTATAATAATTACGGTATTTCTCATCAGCGTCCTTTAAACAGAAAACCCCCAGCCTTGCGGCCAAGGGTTTTCCTATAGATTTTCAATTACAATCGATTAGTTGTAGAGATCCCAGATGCCAGAGCCGCCGTTGGTCTTCTCTTCTTTTACGTCCTGTGAATCAATTGCTTCACCAGCTTGAGTTGACAATGCAATTATACTACTTGTAGATACACTATAAATCCTCTGAACGGGCTTAATATACTTTTTCATAACTGTACAGTTGTTTTAGTGTTTTTACTTAACCATAATCTTGTGACCATTCACGATGTTGATGCCCTTGCGCAGACCGTTGAGCTTGCGGCCATTGATGTCGTAAATCACAGCATCGTCGCTAGTCAGCGCCTTGATGGCCTCTATGGCATCTGTATCATCACCCAAGCTGAAGGCCTTTACGGAAGTACTCGTTTCGGGAACACTCAGGTAACAACGGTTTGCCACACGACTTACGGCGGCAGAACCTACCTTATAGAATCCTTGTACATTGCCCTGTGTCTGAAGAACATATGCACCAGTGGGAACAGTACCCTCTGAAGAATACTGACCTACCAAAGAAGCCTTGCCTGCGGCAGGCTGGTCCACATGATTGCCTGCGTCGACTCCATAATAGGTTGCTGTTGCAGGATTTTCAGCATCGCCATTCTTGATAATTACAGGAGTGTTGGCAGGAAGCTCACCAGAGGGGTATGGGCTCAAATTAATGCTACTGCCGTCTACATTAACAAGAGTAAAAGCGCTTACACCTTCAGGCAGAGTAACATCAAAGGGAGCAACGAAAGTGCTGTATTTATCAGCCTTGCAAGAGAGTCTTGCTATTTCACCAGTCTTCTTTACTGTAACAACACGTGTTGCCACCCAGTTTACGTTAGCTTTGTCAATATTAATGTAAAAATTAATATTACCGTTTTCTACTTGTACGTTTTCAAGGGTGTATAGGACATTAGCGCTACCTAAGCTATAAAGAGTATTGTATGCGGGAATACTAACTTGTGCATTATTTACATGAACAGAAGCATATGTTGTATTACCATAAGGATTAGCAATAGGAGTTGCGCCTTCATTATCTCGTGAACTAGTACTACTTGCGGAAGCATAGAATTCAATAGTATACAAACCATCTTCAATATTAGAGATGTTTGTCTCAAGGTATTTTCCTGTTTTGGTACCACCCCAAAGAAAAGCTTCATATGCATCCTTATACTTGCCAAAAAAGTCTTTTTGAGCATTAACGGTGACACCTTCCTGCGATGTCCAAGTTAGTGAAGACCAATCCTCAAAAGTGCTTTCTTTGTAAGCGTTATATTGCGCCTCTGAGATAAAATACCATTCATATGAATCCGTGTTGGTCAACTCTAAGGTGGAATTGCTTGTAGATTTTATAAATTTTGAGCCACTTCCCTTTACACCACGTAATGCACATTTACCTGTTTCTGAGTCTTGTTTCCATTTCATAGCATATTCTCCGTCAAGACCCTTGGTGTTTCCAATGCCGAACCATCCTCCGTCAGATGGAGTTGTTGTGGAAATCCTATGAGAACTACCTGTGCCAGATATATAAAATTGTACATTCCCAGAAATAAGAATAAAGCCATCTTGAGTTCCTGTATATTGCCACAATACAGGAATGTCAGACAATCCTGCATTTGTTGACAGGAATTTTTCCTGATTCACGTTATACAGATAATAGCTATTTCCACCTATGGGGCTATCCCAACCCCATGCAAATGCCTCCCCTGCAACAAAGCTCAGCATTGCAAATAAAATAAGAAATTTTGATTTCATTGTTATTTAGTTTTTATATTTCCTACGATCAAAGTGCCCCGTGAGGGAGCATATTTCTCTGTCAAATGGTGCCAACATTACGTCAATGTGCTAGCAGCATCGCACCAAAAACTGGTGCAAAGGTACGAACATCGGTTCATGTCTTACGATATAAACTATAAATACCAATATATCAGTAGAATAAACAGAATTAGGGAAGGAGTAATTCTCCGTGACAAGAGATCCTAAAAGAAGCACTTTTTTGCAAATCCGTGAGAGAATCGTGACAAATTTGTAACTTTGCTCTCTTCATCGCGTAACACTAACAATAGAGATTATGACTATAACAAATTTCCTAGACACGCGAACACTAAGCAAGGACAGAACAGCACCGCTGAAGGTGATTGTAAGAAACAGAAACACCGCCGCTCACATCAACACCGGCATACGCATCCCACCCGGGTGCTGGAAGAACGGCAAGGTCGTTGCAGGCAAAGATAAACACCTGATGGAAGCCACTCCCGCAATCCTGAATGCCCGCATCAAGGCCTTTGAGGCCCAGCTTGTAATGATAATAGAAGAGGAGATAGGGAAGAAGACGCATCTCACGGCCGCGGAAATCAAGAGCATCATCGTAGCCCGTCTCGCCAGAGAGGAAGTGCCTGAGAGGAAGCCCATGCTCACCCTCGACGACTTCACCGAGGATGTCGCCAGAAAGGTGGCAGCCGAGCTCCGCAGCGTCATGTCTGTCCGTCTGGAAACCAAGGACATACAAGAGCGAGAGTCCATGCTATATATGGAGGCTTTCGACCATTTCATAGCCGAGGACAAGAAGGAGTCGTCGCGCAAGGTGGAGAGAATGCAGAAGGGATTCCTGCTGAGGAATCTTCCCGAACTAAGGGACCTCACCCTCGACGATTTCACCGAGGATGTCGCCAAGAGGATTGTGAGCGAGCTCCGGAAAAGACTGAGCCCGAACACCGCCTGGAACTATGCTGTCACATACAAGGCCGTGATCACATGGGCCAAGAGAAAGCATCTTGCCCCGCCTTACCTCGACCCCTTTGAGGGAATAAAACTGCACAAAGTGGCAACCAAGAGCCGAGCCCTCACTATCGAGGAGGCGAGAGAAATCTGGTTTGCCGAGCCCTCTCCGTCGACAAAACCCCTCGGCAGAAAGCTGTTCTATGCTGGCCGCGACACCTTCCGCCTGATCATGGGGCTCGCTGGGATCAACTACAAGGACCTAGTGGAACTGACCTGGGAGGAACTCCGTGGCGGCAGACTGGTTACCGAGCGCAAAAAGACCGGCGTCCTAATTAATATAAAGATAGAGCCGGAGGTCCAGGAAATCATCGACCGGTATTCTTCGGGCAAGGGCCGACCGCTGGACCTCCTGTTGCAAACCACACAACACGGCCGTGGCGGCAAGGGCGGAGGGCCGAGCCACAAGACCAACCTCACTCTCAACTGGAGAATGAAGAAGATCGACAACCGCCTCTCCAGTTACTGGGTGCGCCACACCTGGGCTTCCCTGGCGGCCGAGCTCGATATTCCTGACCGCGTGATAACCATGGGCCTGGCTCATGCCTATGGCAACCCGATGGACAACGTCTACATCACGAACCGAGTGCGAAAACTGGACGCTGCCAACCGCAAGATCCTCGACTGGATAATCAAGGGAGACGAGGGTTCGGTTAGGGGTTAGAGGTTCTTTGCGAGCAAAGCGTCACTCTTCGAGATGCCGAGCGAGTGGTTAGAGGTTAGTGGTTAGGGGGTTAATGCGAGAACTATATACCGGCTTGTTCTTGCATTAGCGCGTCGTAGACGTAGGCAGAGCTTTGGAAATACAGACCCGTGCTGACGTCAGAGAGCGCAGCTGCAGTGTGTGATCGATACACTATATCCATGGCCTCTCGCATAGTCAAGCCCTTCTCCTCCATTAGTCGCGTCACCATGTCACGCACCAGTGCCTCCATCATGTATGCTTCCTTAGTAATAGAGCGACCAAGGTTTTTATAGATTGTTCAGTACCAAAGAAATACTGCATGGTTACCTGGTGGAATTTTATTTCCGTCAGAAACTGCTCCAGAGAAATAATTCCGTCCTCGAAACGGCGGATTTGCAACACTACTGTATCATCGGCAATGGGGCCAATTACCACGTCGTAGCTATGTATCTGCTGCCGACTAGTATTGTTCCTGTTTGCCAGGATGAATTTTGCCCATTCCAGAGTATATCCATCAAATCTGAGGACAGAAAGCCCCTCTTCTTTCTCCCATTCGTAGACTTTGACAATCAGTCCGCCGGTGCCAAACTGTTTGTGCTTGCGTGCAGCCTGTTTTTCAGCCACCTGAAGGTCTGGCGTCAAATAAAAACCCACCCCAAAGTCCTTGCCGACCCTGCTCTTTGCCAGATCGATGCAGGCAAAGTCTACATTAGTCCCATGGTATAGTTTCATGACAAATCGCCCCCCATTCTTTTACAGTAGATTGTCACATCGTCCACCACTTCGGCAAAGGACAACGTATGTTCCACTTCATAGAATTCCTCCACAAAGTCCAGACCCTGATATTTTTGCAGATAGGTATAGGCTTGCTGGATGGGAAGCCCATGCGCTTTTGCAAATTCTGATATCAGAGCTATCAGATAGTTAATCCTATCAATCACGCTTTTACTCATTGCCCGATGTTCTTTCCGGCAAAGTTAGTGCATTTCTACCTAACTTCCAAGCAAAAAGGTGTTTTTTTGGAAAAGCTTACCCCCGCAAGCAATCGGTTTGTCTCGGTTTACTTTCTTTCTCGAGGCGCTAGTTCAACCGCTAACCACTAACCGAATTTGCGTCTCTGCTTGCAAAAAAACTTCTTTTTCACTAAAAAACGTACAAATTTAGTATTTATTGACATAAATCAATGCCGAAATGCGTGATATTACGTAGTAATTTCGTACCTTTGCACCAGTTTTGGTGCGACGTTACTGGCGCTTTGACGTAATGTTGGTGTCACTGAACAGAGAAATATCGCCTTTTGGCCACTTTGAAGAAAGAAATATAAAAACAAAACATAAAATTATGAAATCAAAATTACTTATTTTACTTTCCCTCTTTGCTTTTGTGGGAGGGGTGAAGGCTGAAACTGTCACGACAAAGCTTACTGCGCCAAAAAACAACAACCCTGTCCAGACTGTATCTTGGACTGATAGATATTGTACCTTTGAATTAAGCGGTGGAAACTTGGGCTATAGCGAAACTAACGACTGTTTTGTTTTAAGCCCAAGTACCACTTACATATTAACTTGGTCTTTTAATGCCGACAAAGGCATGTATAATTTTGATGGAATTAGCGCAGCAACTGCTAGTAGTAGAATTGTCAGACAAGGGATCCTTGGAATCGTAACAGATCATCCAATCAAGTATGAAACGAGTTTTGGGAAATTTGTCAATGGAAAAAATTATTCAGCTTTTGGAACTGTGACTATCCCCATCGAAGAAAGACTCATGGAATCAGGAAGCATTACGATTACGACCTCTGATAAAAATGGCGGAAGTAATGCTGGTTCATCAACATATTACCTTAAAGAGCTTGAACTTACCTACAGTGTTTCTCTAAAGGGAAATGCCGAGGATATAAATAAAGACAATGTTTATCTCTACACCAATATTGAGGGCAAGCAGACTGCTCTTGGATTTGGTGCACAATGGAATACTCAGGCTACACTGACCAATGATGCAGCATCAAAGGTGTCAATAAGCACCGATAATGGTAATAGCCAAGTTCTCTTCTCAGAAGGAAACTATCTGTATGATGCAGGTAATTATAACCTGTTCACTGATAGAAATACAGCAAACAATTTCATATTTGTCTCGGAGAATGGCGGTTACAAGATTTTCCTTTCCACCGATTTGCGTTATGCTATTGGCGATGATACTGAGAACATTGATGGAAATGATCACGTTGTGATGAAACTGAAATTGGCAAATGACGCTGACATCTTCTATATTGGCAACTACAAGGCAGAGCTTTCTTGTAAGGCATCGAAGTTCGGTACTTTCGTTGCTCCCTTTGACGTTACTTTGCCTGAGAATGTCACCTCATTCATTGTAACAGGTGTGAATGATAAGGGTGAGATTGTGATGATTGAAAATGGCGCTAGCGTATCAGCAAATACTCCTGTTCTTCTGGAGAACACCGAAGATGCCCTTGCTACTGAAACATATTACGGCAACAACTCATCTGCTGATGACGTTTCGGCAAATGGCAATCTGTTGGTTGGACTCTTGAACTCTCATCAGGTAAGTGCCGGCTATGTACTGCAGACTCCCTCAGATGGTACAGACCAGCGTTTCTTCAAGGTTGCTAGCCCCTTGACCTTGGCGGCTAACCGATGCTATCTGAACTACACAAAGCCCAGTTCTGTAAAGGAATTGTTCTTGAATGCCGGTGAAGCTACTGCTATCGATGCTATAGAGGCACTGACAAATGGCAATGCACAAATCTTTGACATCAATGGTCGCAAACTTGATCGTCTGCAGAAAGGCATCAACATCGTAAACGGCAAAAAGGTTCTGGTTAAATAATATATAAATTAGATAAGAATATGAAGAAGATATATAAGTCTCCCGTAGTTTGTGTTTACAACGTAAGTGCAAAGGATTCTCTTCTGCTGTCTGCATCTGAGACAGCTGCTGACACTGGGTATCAAGGTGGCGGTGACGTGAAGGAGGAGAAGAGCGGTTCTGGCATCTGGGACCTCTACAACTAATTGACAGTAAGAAATAAGTAATAGGAGAACCCTTGGCCGCAAGGCTGAGGGTTCTCTGCTTATAGGTTACATAATGAAGAGGATATCAATTGCTTTTTGTCTGCTGCTGGCAAGTCTGACAGCCAGCGCCCAAGTAAGCTATTCGCGCTACGACGTGAATAACGATCAAGAGGTGAATGTGACGGATGTAACCACGCTTGTGAATATCATCCTGGGCACAGAAAAGAGTACGCGTGGTGATGTAACTGGCGACGAGGCTGTGAACGTCAATGACGTAACAGCCCTCGTAGACTTTATTCTTGGCAAACGAGAGATTAACGGCCATGAGTTCGTGGACCTCGGTCTCCCCAGCGGCACTTTATGGGCCACCCAGAACATGGGAGCTGACTCTCCAGAGCAAGTTGGCGAATACTATGCCTGGGGCGAACTTGAGCCGAAGGAGACCTACACCTGGACCACCTACACACTCTGCGGTGGTACATCGAATACCCTGAGTCGGTACAACGGCATTGCAGATTACGGCACCATAGACAACAAGGTGCAGCTTACCCTGGATGATGATGCAGCCTGCCAGCAATGGGGTGGCCTCTGGCGCATACCCACCAGGGAACAAGCACAGGAACTGAAGAGTTATTGCACTTGGGTGCTGGACAGTAATCTGGGTGGTTATGTGGTTACTGGCCCAAACGGAAATACAATCCTGATGCCTGTAACTGGATACATGGATGGTTCCTCATTGCGAGGCGCCACCTCACTGAGCCAGTATTGGACATCTTCCTTGTGTGTGGATTATCCAACCAATGCCAATAGCTTGGTGCTGGAAACAAGGAGTTTCGACAAGAACGTCCTCCGCTATTGTGGTCGTACGATTCGTCCTGTAGCGAAGTAATAGATTTTCGAGAAAAGACAAATAATCCCGGCCAAATGGTCGGGATTATCTGTGCAATGGAGAGTTGGTCGCTGCGCGCGGCCTTCTTCAATTTGTTCGCCTTCGGCTCATCAAGCTAAAGCAGTCATAATTATGGGGATTGTCATGCTGAGCGAAATACAATGGAGCCGAAGCATCTTACACACTGTCTGATAGAAACCCTTTGATGTTATGCTGGGTGAAAGATCCTTCGGCGCGCTGCGCTTGCTCAGGATGACAAGGGGAGGGGGATAATCGGTTCGGGATGGGACGCTGGCGCTCGGTTAGCGGTTCGCGGTTCGCGATTATTGGTTGACTTTCGGTTTCCAATCGCCCATCATTACAGGAGCCATGTCATCCCGATAACGATGAGACAGGACATTTGTATCGAATACGTTCTATCCTCTCCATATTCGAAAGTAAAAAAATTTTTTAATTTTTCGCGATGCCTTCACGCACTGGTGTTATTCTTTAATATTCAATGCGTTAGGGCATATTTATGCCTTCACAAGGGTTCACCTGCCTTCACAGGAATGCTGCGGTCAGTTCGGGAGTCGGGATAAAAGGTAGGGGTTTTGGAGGCTTATGAGTAAGGTATTTCGGTGAAGGCAGGTGAAGCCTTGCGAACCCTCGAATCATGCTTAACTCGCTATGCTATAGTCATTTACACGCATGCGTGAACCCTTGCGCATTTTTTTTGAAATTTTTTATAGCAAAACAGCAACTGCCTGGCACAAACCTGATGAGACGTATGTCGAATAACGAGTTTACCCCCCCTAAGTTACTACCAGACTGTGTGAAAGAGACTTATTCGCCTTCGGCTCATCAAGCTAAAGCAGTCGACCATGCTCAGCATGACAGGCTTAATTAAACATCATAAATTGATATTTCCCCTGTTGCAGCGTGACGGCTGTGGAGCTAGAAAACGGCCGCTACTTTGCGCAGCTTTTCTAGCTTGGCGAGGAAGGTGTTGTCATTTTTCGCAATCTGCATGTTGTATTCCATCTGCAGACGAAGCCATATCCCAGCGTCGATGCCAAGGACAGCCTCGAGCATCAGGGCGTATTCTGTGGAAACGGGACGCTTGCCGTTGAGCACCTCGTTGAGGACAGATGGTGAAACCTCCATCTGATGGGCCAACTGGCGTTGGCTGAGTCCACGTGCCTCGATTTCATCCTTTATCATTTCTCCGGGATGAATAGCCATTGATGATACTAGTGCTTGATCCATAGATATATCTTATTTATAGTGGTTTGACAATGTCAGGATGTTACATATTGTGATTACAGGTTCACCCCCTTGCGTTATGGTGAATTCTATCCTGTATTGATCGTTTACCCTTACAGAGAACAATCCTTCCTTGTCTCCGTGCAATGCCTCGAAGTGGAGTGATCGGATGGGGTAAAGATCCTCTGGTCGGTTGGCAACATGGAGGAATTTGATAGACTTTTGATAGCCTCTCACAACTTGGGGCTAGTATCTGTGTTTCTTGTCCGAGGAAGCCCCCTTTGTATACAACTCTTCCAGATATGTTTCTCCGAATGTAATCTGCATACTTCTTTATTTATGGCAAAGTTACGGAAAAAAATCTTGTATTCGCAAATAATCGAACGAATATTTTCGTCACCGGCCGCGATAACGTCGGGCTGACGCTCGATTAATGATTCTTTGCGAGCAAAGCGTCACTCCCAAGGGGAGATGCCGAGCGAATGATTAGTGATAAATGATAAGTGATAGATGACTCTGGACTTTTCATTCGAATCGACAAAGTGCGTTGCGCCACTGAGTCTCCTTCATCTGGTCTCCTAAAGAAGGACTGATTCACAAAAAATTTTTGAAACACGATTTTGCTTACATCTTACACTAAAAGTCTGCAAGTGACTGACTGCTATGCAGATAGGTTAGTGTATGCAGGTTCGTTTGCTTACATTTGCTTACACCAATTTCGCTGCGCTCGGTTAGCGGTTCGCGATTAGCGATTTAGTGTATGCAAATGTAAGCAAACACATCTGCATACACTGGGATAGGTGGTTGCCTGTCAGCAGGTTATACGGATTTAGTGTAAGATGAATGCAAATGCATGATAAAAAATTCTTTTCTAATTCATAATTCATAATTCTTAATTCTTAATTGGGGGCTGCGCGGTCAATCCTATCTATGCTCAGCATACTCTAGGCTGCACCGTGCTGTGCAACAGAGTGCACCGCTCTATGCGATAGGTTGCACCGAGGTGTGCGATAGGTTGCACTGGGTTGCACCGACGGTGCAACGATTAGCGATTAGCGATTAGCGGTCAATCGTTCAGGCAGCTGTAGACATAGCCGGGACTCTGGTAGTACAGATGGGAATCGGGATTACAGAGTGCAATGTAGATGGGTGACTTGTAGACTTTTTCAAATGCTTGGGGCATAGTGAGGCCTTCTCGTTCGATTACAAGACGGATAAGGTCGGTAGTCATATCTTCGACCATACTCTGGAATTCCTCGGGTGTAACTGTCATAGAGTTTCATGATGCGAGGATGCCGCCTTTGCGCTGGCAAAATGATGCCATCCCGTCTACCATGTCACTGAAAGACAGGGTGTGAAGTATGTCGTAGTTGTCAAGAAACATCTCTACTCCCCCATATTGGGAGATATAGTCATAGGATTGCCTGTCCGTAAGATGGTACTTGCGGCCAAACTCGTTGATTAATGCTACGAGAAAACCTATTTTATGAATATTTTTCTGACTCATGCAGCCTTAGTTTCTTGTTCTCTCAGCGTGTCCTTCCATCTTCTCGTGACAGGACTTTTATGATTTTTCCGATAATCTTTGGCAAAAGTAAGGATTTCCGCGAAATCTACCAAATTATTAGGCTGTTTTCTCACGCTGGCACTCGATCAGTGATTCATGATTGATGATTGGGGACGAGGGCAGAGTGGAGAAAAAGAGTACTTGTGAGGCGCCGTACACCCGGGTGTACGAGGGAAAAAGAATACTCTTTTTGGCCAAGACATATACTCTTTTTTCGTCAGACAACTACTCTTTTTCTGCGAATTTGGCGCTGTGATTGGCGACTCTGCCCTCATACTATTAGGATTTGCCAAAGTAGTGGGCTGACTCAGCGCCAAGATGTTTCGCAGGAGCAGCAGGACAAAAACAAGTGATAGTCCGTGCCAAATCTAAGGGACTTGGAGAGCCACAAATGTAATAATATTTCGCTATACATAGACACTGCTCACACGATAGAATAGCGGGGTGCAGGGAGGGACGATGCGCCCAGGCGGCAGGCACGCTGCAAAATGGTGCGTGACAATTTTTGTGACACACTTGATAGACAAAAATGAGAGAAATGTCGCCTGAATATCAATGCGTTACAAGCTATGGTGACAGAGTGACAAAGTTTTCGGCCCAAACCTCTTTATACCCTATACACATGTATAATATATAATAACCTATACACAGGTGTCACAGAGTTTAGAGTAAAAAGTTTGTCACTTTGTCACACCGGGCTATAACTTGCTGAATGTAAAGTGAATAGAAATGAGCCTAAGCGCCACAACTCTGTCACCAAAAATGTCACGTGATTTGTCACGGCCACGGGAAATACGAGAGTTTACAAAGTAAAGGGCGAAAAATTTGTGGATATCGAATAGTTTTTGTATCTTTGTGTGCTAATTGGAAATAATCGAAGAAAAATAAAAATACAACGATATGCGCTATCTGAAATTCATGATTTGTCTGTTGCCCTGGTTGGTGCTGGGATCCTGCACATCGACCAAGAACATCAGCTATTTCCAGGACGCTGCCCAGCAAGAGGGTATCGCCCTGAGAGCAGAACAGCAGTTTAGACTGCGTCCCGAGGACAAGGTCAACATCGTGGTCAACAGCAAGGACCCCACCCTGGAGCAGCTGTTTACCCTGACCACCCCCGCCCAGCGTAACATACTGGGCGCCAGCAGCACACCCCGCACCATTGCCGGCAAGAGCACCAGCGGATCGACCACCCAGGCCATCGCCTATACCGTGGACCAGAATGGCTGCATCGACTTCCCCGTGCTGGGCAGTCTGAAGGTGCAGGGCATGACCCGTCACGAGGTGGCAGCGATGATCAAGGAGAAGCTGATCGCCCAGAGCCTGGTGGTGGACCCCGTGGTGACGGTGGAGTACGTCAACATCAGCGTGAGCGTGCTGGGTGAGGTGAAGACTGCCGGCCGACAGGAGATCACCAAGGACCATTACACGCTGCTGGATGCCATCGCCGGTGCTGGCGACCTGACCATCAACGGTGAGCGCAACAACGTGATGGTAATGCGCACCGAGGGCGGACAGCAGAAGGCCTACTTTGTGGACCTGACCTCGGCACAGAGCCTGATGACCTCGCCTGCCTACTACCTGCAGCAGGACGACGTGGTGTATGTGACCCCCAACAAGAAGCGCAAGCGCGAGAGCACCGTGGGTGCCAACACCGTGCTGACTCCCACCTTCTGGATCAGTGTTGCCTCGCTGCTGGCTACCATATCGGCAATTATTATCAGGAACTAAGGGGAAGCCCCTTTCCCCGGCCCTTTCCCCAAAGGGGCAAGGGAGGAGCAGCTTGATGACTCGCTGACCAAAGAAAAGAAAATTGAAGACTATGAGCACTATAGACAATCAGAACACTGTGGCGCAAATGCCCATGATGGAGCAGGCGCCAAAGAATGACAACGGACTGACCCTGACGGATCTGTTCTACATCTGCGTGGCACGCTGGAAATGGTTTGTGCTGAGCGTGCTGGTGTGCCTGGCACTGGGCGTGAGCTATCTGCTGCGCACCCCCAAGACCTATACCCGCACCGCGTCGATCCTGGTGAAGGAAGACAGCAAGGGCAAGAGCATCACCGGCGACATGACCAGCGCATTCAGCGACCTGGGCATCATGGCCACCAACACCAACGTCTACAACGAGCTGCTGAGCCTGCAGTCACGCGACGTGGCAGCCAGCGTGGTCAAGCGACTCAACCTGAACGTGAGCTACATGGCCGACGGACGATTCCATGCCGTGACCCTCTATGGCAAGTCGCTGCCCATCCGCGTGGACTTCCCCACCATGGGCGAGAAGGACGTGGTGAGCTTTGACCTCGACTTCACCAAGAAGGGCGACGTGACGCTGACCAACTTCAGGAAGAAGGGCGAGCCCGTGGACGGCACCGTGAAGGGCAAACTGGGATACAACATGCTGCACACCCCCGTGGGACGCATGGTGGTGACCAAGAGCGCCAACTGGAACCTGACCAAGAAGCCCATGACCATACACGTGAGCCGAGTGCCCGTGGCTGCTGTGGCTCCCCGCGTGAAGGGCACCCTGAAGGCTGACCTGAACAACAAGAACGCCACCGTGATAGACATGGCCTACATGGACGTGTCGCCCGAGCGTGCCGAGGATGTGCTGAGCGCCATCATCCAGGTGTATAACGAGAACTGGATGCGCGACAAGAACCAGATTGCCATCTCGACCTCGAAGTTCATCGACGAGCGTCTGCGCGTCATCGAAAAGGACCTGGGCAACGTGGACGACGACATCTCGGCCTACAAGGCTGAGCACCAGATCACCGACCTGCAGCAGATAGGCAACATGTATATGCAGCAGAGCAAGCAGGTGGAGACCGCCGTGCTGGACCTGAACAACCAGCTGTACATGGCCAAGTACATCCGCGACTATCTGGCCAACAAGAGCAACAGTCACCAGTTGTTGCCCGTGAACTCGGGCATAGAGGCTGGCGGTGTGGAGGCCCTGATCAAGGACTACAATGCCAAGATGCTGCAGCGCAACAACATGGTGGCCAACAGTTCGGAGAACAACCCCTATGTGCCCGAGATGGACAACCAGTTGAGCGAGATGCGCAAGGCCATCCTGGCCAGCATCGACAACGCCATCACCACGCTGAGCAACCAGATCAAGAGTCAGCGTAGCTTTGGCGACCTGGCTACCAACAAGATCACCAAGAACCCCAGCCAGGCCAAGTACCTGCTGAGTGTGGAGCGCCAGCAGATGGTGAAGGAGCGCCTCTACCTGTTCCTGCTGCAGAAGCGTGAGGAGAACGAGTTGACCCAGGCCTTCACCGCCTACAACACCCGCATCATCGATGCCCCCAACGGCAGTCCCATGCCCACCGCACCTGTGCCGAAGAAGATCCTGTTCATCGCCCTGGTGCTGGGTCTGATGATTCCTCTGTCTATCATCTACATCCTGGAGAACCTGAACACCACCGTGCGTGGCAAGAAGGACATCGAGGACAAACTGACCCTCCCCTATCTGGGCGAGATACCTATGTACCTGAACAATGTGCCTAACAAGAAGTACGAATTCTGGAAGCGCAAGAAGGTGGGCAAGAACATCGTGGTGCGTGCCGGCAGCCGTGGTCTGCTGAACGAGGCCTTCCGCGTGATTGGCACCAACCTGGAGTTCATGGCCAACAAGGAGGAGGATCATGGCATCGTCTACATGACCACCAGTTACAACCCCGGCAGCGGTAAGTCATTCATTGCCATCAACATCGGTGCCATCATGGCTCTGAAGCGCAAAAGGGTGCTGGTGATCGACGGTGACCTGCGTCACGCATCTACCTCGAACTTCATCAGCAATCCCAAGCAGGGTATCGCTGACTACCTGAGCGGCAACATCAAGGACATCCACGAGGTGATCGTACATAGCGAGCAGTTTGACCACCTGGATGTGCTGCCCGTGGGCACCATTCCTCCCAACCCCACCGAGTTGCTGTCGACCAAGGAGTTTGGCGATATGATCAACCAGATGCGCAACGAGTATGACATCGTGGTCATCGACTGTCCTCCCGCTGATATGATGGCAGATGCCACCATCATCGAGAAGCACGTGGACCGCACCATCTTCATCATCCGCGCAGGACTGTTTGAGCGTAACATGCTGACCCAGCTGGAGAACGACTACCAGGCTGGCAAGTTCAAGAACATGGCCCTGATCCTGAACGGCACCTATGGTGCTACCGGCAAGTACGGATACAAGTATGGCTATAAGTACGGTTACAAGTACGGCTACGGCAACAGCGCCAAGTACGGCTATGGACACCGTTCGAAGAATGATGAGTAATTAAGGGGTTAGTCGCTTCGCTAGGTTAGGCGGCACTGCCGTGCCTAGTAAATTGTAAATCGTAAAATAAAGTATGTGGTGGTTCGGTAGAAAAAGCCTCGTGCAGCAAGGAGTCTTCCAAGGGATGACCGATTGCCACTCGCACATACTCCCCGGAGTGGACGATGGTGTGCAGACCCGCAAGGAGTCGCTCGCCATACTGGCACGGATGGAGGAGATGGGCGTGAGCGAGGTGTGGTTGACCCCACATATCCAAGAATACATACCCAACGAGACCGAGGAGCTGCGCAAGAAATTCGCTGCGCTCTGCGAGGCCTACGAGGGGAAGATAAAGTTGCACCTGGCAGCGGAATACATGATGGACACGCTGCTGGACGAGCGACTGGAGGCAAACGATCTGCTGCCCCATGGCGATGAGGGCAAGCGGTTGCTGGTGGAGACCTCGTACTGGAACCCACCCTTCAGAATGGAGGACACCCTCTTCCGCATCAAACAAAAGGGACTGACACCGATGTTGGCCCACCCCGAGCGCTATGCCTACATGGACGAGGAACAGTACATGCGACTCAAGCAGATGGGCATCCTCTTCCAGATGAACCTGGGTTCGCTGCTCGGCCTCTATGGCAAGACGGCTCGCAAGAAGGCCCAGTGGCTGTTGGCCGAGGGAGCGTATGAGTTCTACGGCACCGACATCCACGACAGCAGCCTGCTGGAAGCGTTTGTCGGCACGAGAGTGCCGAGGTTAGAGGTTAAGGGTTGAGGGTTGAGGGTTGAGGGTTGAAGGTTGAAGGTTAGAGGTTCGGCACTTCGTGCCTAAAGGCCGTTGTACGCTGTCTAAAAAACAAAAACATAAAATAAAAACCATGAAAAAGACAATCTTATCATTACTTATGTTCGCGTGCGCGTGCGTGGTGAATGCAGCACCTGCACCACGATGGGACATTGCAGGGCACCATGCTGTGACCTGGAACAACCTGAAGGGTGGCGTGCCCCACGAAGACCATGTGGAGATGGCTGGCCAACAGGCAGCCGTGGTCTACTACTGGAGCGTGGATCGCAACGAGGAATTCCATGTGGACCGCCATCTGGTGTTCCCCCTGCTGCGTACTGTGCCCGACAACACCCACGCCAGCTGGATGCCCCGATGCAACGTGGACTTCCTGAAGGGCATGACGGCCAACAACCGTTCGATGGGCATCGAGCACGTGAAGCAGGTGACCCTGGACGGCAAACTGACCGTCAAGAGCATCGCCAATGGCGACTACAACGACTTTGAACTGACCCGCACCTACTGGCCCAGCACCCTGCTGCCCATCCTGTGCGAGAAATACACTTTCAAAAACATCGGCGAGAAGAAGGAGACCCTGCTGATTCCCGCTCAGCACATCGTGCGCACCACCAACAAGAGCAACGGCACACGAGGCAGCTACCGTCTGGTGGCTCGTACCGAGTTCCAGGAGGACCTGAAAGTGACCCTCGCTCCCGGCGAGGAAACCTCGTTCTACTGCACCGTCCAGGCCTATGCCGTGGAGGGCGAGAAGGAACTGACCGTCGATGTGGAGCAGGAGCTGAAGGCTCGTCAGGCCTTTGTCGACGAGGTGACGGCCAAGTTGGACTTCCACTGTCCCAACGACACCCTGAACACCCTGTTTGCCCTGAGCAAGATCCGCGGTAGCGAGAGCATCTACAAGACCCCCAATGGTCCCATGCACGGTCCTGGCGGCGAGAGCTACTATGCTGCCATGTGGTGCAACGACCAGGCCGAGTACATCAATCCCTTCTTCCCCTTCCTGGGCTATGACCTGGGCAACGAGAGTGCCATGACCACCTGGCGCTGCTACCTGAAATTCATCAACCCCGAGTATAAGTTTGTGCCCTGGAGCATCATCTGCGGCGGCAACGACGTGTTTGGCCCCTTTGACCGTGGCGATGCTGCCATGTTGGCCTACGGTGCCTGCCGTTTCTGTCTGGAGCGTGCCTCGAAGGAGAACGCCAAGGAGATATGGCCCCTGATAGAGTGGTGCCTGGAATACTGCCATCGCAAGATCAACAAGGATGGTGTGGTGGCCAGCGATTCCGATGAGCTGGAGGGCCGTCTGCCTGCCGGTGACGCCAACCTGTGTACCAGCAGCCTCTACTACGATGCACTGCTGAGTGCAGCATACCTGAGTCAGCAGTTGAGCATGAGCGCTGGTGTGGCCAAGACCTACCGCGCCCAGGCAGCACGACTGCGCCAGAACCTGGACAAGTTCTTCCACGCTACCGTGGAGGGTTACGACACCTATCGTTACTATGACGGCAACGACGTGCTGCGTTCATGGATCTGCATCCCCCTCACCATGGGTATCTATGACCGTGCCAAGGGCACCGTCGAGGCCATGTTCTCGCCCCAGTTGTGGACCGAGAACGGTATGCTGAGCCAGAGCCACGACAAGATCTTCTGGGACCGCTCGACCTTGTATGGCCTGCGTGGCACCTTTGCCGCCGGATATGCCGACAAGGCTCTGGAGTACATGCAGAAGTATAGCGCCATCCGTCTGTTGGGCGAGCACGTGCCCTATGTGGTGGAGGCTTGGCCCGAGGGTGGTCAGCGCCATCTGTCGGCCGAGAATGGCCTCTACTGCCGCATCATCACCGAGGGACTGCTGGGTTTCCGTCCCACAGGCTTCCACGCCTTCAACCTGACTCCCCAGATGCCCACCGGTTGGAACGAGTACAGTCTGCGCAACATCTACGCTTGTGCCGACCAACCCTTCGACGTGCTGGTGCAGCGCCAGGGCAAGAGCGTCAAGGTCACCATCAGCCGTGGTGGCAAGAAGCTGAAGACCCTCAGTAGCAAAATTGGCGGCACCGTGAGCGTGAGACTATGATTTCACAACCTAAAACCATATATTTAACAAATGAAAAGATTCCTATCCCTGGCTGCACTGGTACTAGTGACCGTGGCAGCACTGGCCCAGGCGTTTGACAAGACGCAGGGCTACCGACTAGAGATCGGCGACGGATTGGCTCTTGATGACCAGAGCGGAAGCATCACCTTCTCGCCCATCAACAAGAAGTCGATGTCGCAAGTATGGAGATTTATCCCCACAAACCAGACCGACGTCTACCTGTTGTTCAACCCCAACAACGACATGGCGCTGGACAACAACAACCGCGGCCGTCAGCCCGGTGAGGTGACTCACTGGAGCATGGACGCAGGCAACTGGAACCAGTTGTGGAAGGTGAAGGTCATCAGTCCCGATGTAGTGACCCTGACCTCGATGGCAGGTGGTTGCAAACTGGGATACAACGACAACTGTCAGCCCGGCGGACGTGCTTGGCAGGTGCGCGCCCAGGACGAGAGCGCTGCCGTGCAGTGGCACCTGGTGAAGACCAATCTGAAGGTGACCACCAACACCACTACCGAGGTGAGCAAGAACGACTGGGAGAACCAGAAGATTCTGGGCATCAACAAGTTGCCCGGTCACAACTTTATGCAGCGCTATGCCAACGCCCAGGAGATGAAGAAGGACCTGGCTTACCAGCAGCCCTGGCAGACCGTGAAGAGCAGTCTGCGCGTGATGCTCAACGGACAGTGGCAGTTCAACTGGGTGCCTGCTCCCGAGAAGCGTCCCAAGGACTTCTACAAGACCAACTACGACGCATCGGCATGGAAGACCATCGCTGTGCCCAGTTGCTGGGAGATGTTGGGCTATGGTACCCCCATCTACACCAACGTCACCTACCCCATCAAGAACGTGCCTCCTCTGATCCGTGGTCAGGAGGGTTACACCGTGCTCAACGAGCCCAACGCCGTAGGTAGCTATCGCCGCACCATCACCGTGCCCGCCGACTGGAAGGAGAAAGAGGTGTACCTGCACTTCGACGGTGTCTACAGCGCAGCCTATGTATGGGTCAACGGCAAAAAGGTGGGTTACACCCAGGGCCCCAACAACGATGCAGAGTTTGACGTGACCAAGTACATCAAGCCCGGCATGGAGAACCTCGTCTGCGTGGAGGTTTATCGCTGGAGCGACGGTTCGTACCTGGAGGACCAGGATATGTTCCGCATGAGCGGTATCCATCGCGACGTCTATCTGGAGGCTCGCAGCAAGATGCACGTGCGTGACGTCTACATCACCAGCGACCTGAATGGCGACCTGACCAAGGCCACCGTGAAGATCAACCAGGAAATCCTGAACCTGCTGAAGACTGGCACCTGCGCTCCCTCTATCGAGATCGTAGACGTCAATGGCAAGGTCGTGGCACAGACCACCAGCGCCCCCGCAGCCATCAAGAAGGGTGAGACCCTGAAGGCTGAGGCAACACTGACCGTCAACAATCCCGCCCTGTGGAGTGCTGAGAAGCCCAACCTCTACACCGTCAACATCACCCTCAACGGCGAGGTGGTGACCATGAAGTATGGTTTCCGCAAGATCGAGAATCGCAATGGCCGCGTGTTCATCAACAACAAGCGCGTGATGTTCAAGGGTGCTGACCGCCACGACACGCATCCCGTCTATGGTAAGGCCATCCCCGTGGAGAGCATGATCGAGGACATCCTGCTGATGAAGCGATTCAACCTGAACACCGTGCGTACCAGCCACTATCCCAATGATCCCAAGATGTATGCCCTGTATGACTACTATGGTCTGTACATCATGGACGAGGCCGACGTGGAGTGCCACGGCAACCACTCGCTGTCTCGCAACGAGAGCTGGGAGGATGCCTATGTAGACCGCGAGGTGCGCATGGTGCTGCGTGACCGCAACCACCCCAGCGTCATCTTCTGGAGCATGGGTAACGAGTGTGGCGGTGGCCGCAACTTCGAGGCTAGCAAGAAGGCCATCCAGGCGCTGGACAGCCGTCTCATCCACTACGAGGGACAGAACAGCGTGGCCGATATGGACAGTAACATGTATCCCAGCGTGGATGGCATGCGCTACAACGACAAGAATGGTCAGCAGGACAAGCCCTACTGGTTGTGTGAGTATGCTCACGCTATGGGCAACGCTATCGGTAACCTGAAGGAATACTGGGACTACATCGAGTTTGAGAGCAACCGCCTGATCGGTGCTTGCATCTGGGACTGGGTAGACCAGAGCCTGTGTAAGTACGGTGAGCCCCAGAGCCACATGTACTATGGTGGCGGTTTCAATGACCATCCCAATGACAATGACTTCTGCTGCAACGGTATCATCACCGCCGATCGTCACGTGACTCCCAAGCTGTGGGAGGTGAAGAAGGTTTACCAGTACGTCGATTTCGTGCTGAGAGACAATAAGATCCGTGTGCGCAACCGCTACTGTTTCACCAACCTCAACGAGATGAATCTCGTGTGGACGCTGACTCAGGACGGTGTAGCTGTCAAGAGCGGCACCATCGCTATGCCCAGCGTAGCTCCTGGTGACAGCGTGATGCTGGCTATGCCCGTGGAGATGCCCACCGACAATGGTCTGTGGCACATGAACGTGTCTCTGCAGCTGAAGAACGCTACCTCTTGGGCTCCCGCTGGTCACAGCGTAGCCGACGAGCAGCTGTATCTGCGCGAGGTGTTCCCCGCTATGGAGCTGACTCCCGCTATGGCAGACAACAAGAAGGCTAGCAAGAATCAGAAGAACCAGAAGAACAACAAGAACAAGGGCATCATGACCCTGGAGGCTCCTCAGACTCCCTTCGACTTTACCCAGAGCGGTGACGTGATCACCCTGAAGGGCGAGGGCTGGGAGATGAAGTACGACACCAAGAAGGGCGCCTTTGCCTCACTGAAGTACGCTGGTCAGGAGATGCTGGCCCAGGGTTGGCAGTTCAATGGTTTCCGCAGCATCAGCAACGACCGTCGCAGCGACCGTTGCAGCATCGAGAACATCAAGACCACTGCTACCTGGAACGCTACCGAGGACACCGTGACCATCGTCACCACCGAGCAGGCTCGTGGCGGTCGCAGCGCTGTGCCCACTACTATTACATATAAGGTAGGCAAGGACGGCCGCATCGTGATGAACATGGAGTTTGACAACACTCAGAACCGCGACTTCTCTCGTCTGGGCCTGCAGGCTCTGCTGGCTCCCGCACTGGAGAACATCGAGTGGCTGGGTCGTGGTCCCACCGAGAACTATCCCGACCGTAAGGACGCTGCTCCCGTGGGCCGTTACAAGAACACCGTAGAAGCTATGGCCGAGGAGTACATCAAGCCCCAGAGCATGGGTGAGCGTTGCGACAACCGCTGGTTGCAGTTGACCGACAAGGCTGGTCATGGTCTGCGCTTCGAGGCAAAGGGTGATGAGTTCCACTTCAGCGCTCTGCACTACACCGACGAGGATCTGTGGAAGACCCGCTGGTTGCACGACCTGCCCACCATCCACAAGAACGAGATTGTGCTGCACCTGGATGCTGCTATGCGTGGTTTGGGTAACGGCAGTTGTGGTCCTGGCCCCTTGGCCAAGTACGAGATGCCCAACGACATCATTCGCTCGACCATCATCATCAGTCCTGCTAAGTAATCCTGAGGGATTCGAAAAATATAGCCCGGGCCTCGCAAGAGTGCCCGGGCTTTTTGTTACACTGCTCTCACACGCAGTTCTACGCCTTGCGGAAAGGCCTCGATAGAGACCACGCGATAGAGTTTGCTACTGTTGTTCCCCATGCAGAAGTCTACGTAGTTGCGGAAGAAGGCGGCATAGTTGACACCCTCAGGAACAAGGCGGATAATACTGCTCAAGTCCAGCACATCACCCACGGCATGGGCTGCATCTAGCACGATCTGCAAACTGGTGTCCCACGCACCGCGTACCGTTACCATCATCTTCTTTTTCATAAGCGTCAGCATTAGTTTATATATAGGTAACGTACGAGGTGGGCAAAATGTTACATCACTCCCCCACTATTTAGGGATTTTTAAGTAAAACCCTGCGGTTCTCCGTGTCTCTGTGTGAGAACAAAAAAAGGCCCGAGCGAAATGCCCGGGCCAAATATTTGAGAGTTTGATTAATTACTTAACCAAGATCCATTACTTCAGGATCTTTTTGCCGTTGATGATGTAAACACCCTTCTCAGCCTTGTTGACGCGCTGACCAGTGATGGTGTAGATCTTCTCGTTAGCAACGGGGATAACAACTGAAGAAACACCGTCCAGAGTAGAGCGGAATGCAGACAGAATGGGATACTCATCGTTAGCACCGCAAGACCATACAGTGTTGTCGAAGGCTACAACACCAGCCTTCAGGTCAGCAGCGTTGCTGCCATCGAAGTTCAGGATGTTGCTTACAGCATCGGTAGCACGAGCGGTATCGAACTTGTAAGAAGTCCAGTTGGCAACATTTGCGATGGTTGCAGCAGGAGCAGTAGTGCTGAATGCACCAACTACGGGAGCCTCGCTGCTAACAGCACCTACGAAGTAAGCGTTCTGCAGAGTGAGCTCAGAGTTAACACGACCTACCAGACCGGCAACATCCTCGGCAGTACCGTTGACGTCAACCTGTGCATAGCAGTTCAGAATCTGAGTCTTACCGTTTACAGTACCAGCCAGAGCACCAGCTGAGAGCTGACCACCGTTGATGGTACCGGTTACGAAGCACTGCTCCATCTTAGTACCATTGTTGTTGGCACCTGAACCCAGGACACCAGCTACGATAGACAGGTTCTGAGCGTGGTCTACACCATAGCCATACATCTTGAACTCGTCCTCAACTACATTAGCATCTACGAAGCCCAGGTTCTTGACAACGCCACCCAGGGTACCGAAGAATGAAGAGTTGTAGCGAGACTGTACACCAGTGTCACCACCGAAGCCGATGATGCAGAAGTTGCGACCATCGAAGTTGATCCAACGCTGGTTCTCAGCACCATTCTGAGCACCAGGACCGTTGAGCTGTGACCAACCCTTACCGGTCATGTTGATGTTCTGAGTCAGTGCGAAGTAGTGAGTCTCACCCTGACGGAGGTAAGAACGTACCATCAGCAGATCCTCGTAAGAAGATACGAGCAGAGGACTCTCCTCGGTGTCGTCACCCTG
Organism: Bacteroidaceae bacterium; assembly: GCA_045600505.1. GTDB lineage: Bacteria > Bacteroidota > Bacteroidia > Bacteroidales > Bacteroidaceae > Physcousia. The sequence continues at coordinate 11,510 of JAZRYA010000087.1, read as the reverse complement.
GAGGTCGTGGATGTCGAACTTAACAGTACCATTGTTCAGGTCATAAGTTACCAGGTAACGGTGTGAGGGATCCAGAATCCACTTGCGGTCACCCTGGAAACGGTTAGCCAGAGTTACCTCACCGCTCTCTACCTCCAGCAGGTCCTGAGGATTACCGATACGGCCCTCGTCCCAGTTGTCGGTCTTCCACATCTCAGACATGAACAGGGTAACCTCACCGCGCTCAACACCGTCGTTGAATGCGACAGAACCCTGGTAGATACCATTGCCCTGATGCAGGATATCCCAGTGGTTGGCAGTAGATTCATCTCGAGCCCAGTGGTTGTCACGCAGGTTACCTACAGCATAGATCTGAGACTTGTAGCGCATGCCGTCCAGGCACTTGCTGGTCATGGTCATTGCATCGAGGTCGATAGTGAATTCCCACTCGCCACCCCAGCACTGGAAGTCGCTAGTGCCATAAGCCAGCTTGCGCTCGCCGGGATTCTCGTTCAAGAAGCGAGTCTGGTTGTCGCCAGAAGCGATGTTCTGACCCAAACGATGGAAGCGTACGAGTGAACGGCTACCAGCATAGTTGTGGACATTGCCATAACGCTCGTCACGGAATGAAGCAGTACCTACGTACTTGCCCTCGGCGTTGCGACGCATGGGGAAGTCGAGAGTCTCCCACTCGTCACCCTCGAAACCAAGGAGACCGCCACGGATGTAGATAACGTCGGTGAGAGGATCGGTATTGATAGCATCGATGATGGCCTGAGCCTCCTCGTTGTTGTACTTACCGTACTCCATACCCTCCATGTAAGCCTCAGCTCTCTCCATGCCTTCCATATCCTCGTTGGCAGCAGCTACAGCGTAGAGACCTACATTGTCAGCAGTGATCAGACGAGTGATCTCGTCATAGAGCTTCTTTGAAGTCTCGATATTGCCATACAGAGCGGCCAGATTCTCCAAAGCAGAATTGATGTCGTCCAGAGTGGTTGCCTTCTGTACACCGAGCAGAACGCTTTCGATCTGATCCTTGTACTCCTGGCTGAAGTGCTCCTCGCTCTCGAGGTAAACCTCGGCGGTAGCATCAACCTCACTCTTCAGACCATCGACACCCTCCTGTGCCTCGCCCATGTAGGTCAACTTCATGCGACCCATGGCAACCCACTGGTCATAGAAGTCTACCTTACCCTTGGTGCGGAGACCCAGCTTCAGGACGCCGTCCTCGCCTACGATACCGTATACCTTATTAATATAGCGGCCAGCCCAGAATGCAACAGCAGCACCGTCGCAAGAACCGGGAGTGTAGTAGGTAGTACCGTCGATGTCGAACATCCAGTCATTGGGCCAACCCTCGTTGTTATCCTGGATGGTGTACTTGTTGAAGCAGTTCGCATCACCCCACTGCTCGGGAGTGTCGTAACCCTGACCAGGATTCTGTTCAGTACTGATAGCGTCAGCCTCAGAAACTGCGTCGTCCAGGACGGTCTTTACGTTGCAAGCCAGATTGTTGATGTAGATCTCAACGGGGTTCTTGCTGAAGTCACGGTTACCGTTACGATAAACAGCAGGGAGCTCCAGTTCGTAGATACCCTGAGGCATGTCGGTCAGAGTGTAGTTCAGATCGAACTCGGTGAACTGCCAAACCTCACCAATGTGGTACTGGCTAGCCAGACGATCGAGGTGATCCTTGTTACCCTTCAAACTACCGTTACCCTGATAGTTGACAGTCCAACCAGCCTGAGCGAAGTCAGCCTGAGTCATGTCGTGGTTGGGGATCAGGCTAGTGAAGTCCTTGAAACCAGAAGTATCAGAGTTCTTGATAGCCAGGTCGAGCTGGTTCTTCATCCACTCCATCTGAGCAGTCAGCTCCTCGTTGGTGAGAGGAGTGTTGGCGATGATGTAACCGAAGGTACCCTCGTCCTCACCTGACAGGTAGTCGATCAGCTTATCGTTGTCCTCGCAATCCAGCTCCTCGGTCTGAGGCATGATCTCCTCGGCCAGAGCAACGTATGCGTTGTAAGCCATACGGCTCTTCTCCATATCGTAGAAGAGAGACATAGCGGTAGCGTAAGCCTGCTCGATAACAGCGTAATCGGTAGCCTCGTCCATGGTCTTCAGAGCCTCGGCGAGCTGCTCCTTGTAACCGCTGTAAACCAGCTGATCAGAGTAGTCCTTGATGTTCTCCTTCAGCTCAGACTTCAGCAGATCGGTAGCATCAGCGCTAGCACCGTAGTAGGTGAGACGCCATGCATCGACAGAAGTCCAAGAGTAAGGCAGACGATCCAAGCAACGAACACCGATCTTCAGAGTACCGTCAGAAACGGTGCAGAAGAGTGAGTTGTCATACTGACCCAGGTCGTTGAAAGCAGTAGCTACATAGCTCAGACCATTGGGGAAGTAGTAATCGCCATAGTGACGGCTATCCCAGTCCCAACCATTGGGATCGGTGGGCTCGGTACGCAACTCGCTGGTGATATCGTTGTTGAGCTTCCAGTAGCCATTGGCATATACCTGAGAGGTACGCAGATACTGGTGGTTGTCATCCAGGACACCGGAAGCATACCAAGACTCGGTATCGTTACCTGCACGGTGCAGAGAGTGTACCTGGATCTGGTAAACACCATTGGGCAGACCAGTGATGGTCTGAGTGATGTCCATAGGATTGTTAGTGGTGTTCCAAACCTCGGCAACGCTGTGGCCCATACCTCCGATACCAGTCCAACCGCTACGGTTGTCGCCATCATAGTTGGGGTTGGTGATGAAGTCGGTTGCATCGAAAGGATTAGCAACGCTAGCGCTACCAATACCGCTTGCAGCATACTCCTTCTCCAGCTCGGGGATGCGAGCCAGAGCAGCCTTCAGCTCAGCCTCGGTGCTGTTGAGGTTGTTCAGCACAGCCTCCACCTCACTCAGGTTGATACCCTCGTGCTTAGCCTTGCTGACCTCGATAGCCTCCTCCAGTGCCATAGCAGCATTGTAGGTAGCAACCTTGCTAGCAAAAGCCTGGTAGTTCTCCTCGGTAACCACGCGCCACTCGATGTTGTCACCAGCTACGCAAGTAGCATAGAGCTTGGTGTCACCCTCGGCAACGTCGGCGGGTTGACCGATGTAGAGACGCTTACCCTGAGCCTCCTCGTTCCAGATGGGCTGCAAGGGAGCAGCATAGATGCGGATGTAGGGCTCGCTTACCTCGAAGTTCCACACGGGAGAGGCATCGCCATACTCGCGGTTCTGGCCGGGCTCCTTGTAGTCGGTGTCCACACGACCAGGTCTCTCACCATCTCCCGGATGGATCCAAACCCAGTCCCAACGACCAGCCTGGTTGGCTACGGTGTAGTCGTTGAAGAGGTAGTTACCCTCCTGCCACTCACCATTGATTTTGTACTTGCTGAAGAACATCTTCAGACCTTTCTCCTTAACGAGAGATGCTCGGATGTTCCAGTCATTTCCTTCACCGAAGAATGCCTGGCACTGCTCGTTCCACAGATAATACGTCGGCGCAGTGGTGCTAAAGTCCTCACTGGGGACAAAAGCAGATGCGGGAGAAAGCTGTGGAGCTGTTGGCTTAACCCATTCGGCAGCATTCACACAGATTGCGGCCAAAGAGACAAGCAACATCAAAAAGTTTCTTCTCATGGTTAATAATACTGTTAGTTAATAAAATTATTGATTAATAAAAAGTTTTCTTGTTCGTCCGCCCTGTCTTACCACATAGACACCAGTGGGAAGATGCATTTCGCTCAACTGGCCACGACCCACACGCATACCCTGGAGGTTGAAGATCTCGGCAGGAACATTCTCCTGCAAGGTCTCCTCCACGCCCACGGGCAGGGTCTTACCCAGATACTCGCCACTGATGGTCTCGAGGAAGCAGTTGATGCGGATGCGATAGTAGCCATCCTCGGTGATGGTCCACTTGTAATCCTTGGGATTGCAGTAGTACGACTTGTTGGCAACCAGCACCGACTGGCCGTCGGAGAAGGGGCGCATAGTCTTGGGTCCCCAGTCATACTGTCCATTGATCTTGAATCGGTTGGCCTCGCTGTTCTCTGCATAACTCTGGAGGTAACCCACGAAGGTCCACTCATAGGGGTTGTTAGGATTCTGCTCCATAGCCAGTCCCTTGTCCAGAGACCAGGGGCCCGACTGTCCAGGAGCTGTACAGCCACCCACAATCCAGGCCTCGTACCACCAGATGAACTGCTCGCCGGCCAATGTGAGTGTGGTAGGATCTACGGTAAAGCGGTAGTTATCAGCCTTGTGAGTAACCATCCAAGCAGCATTGCTGGTATTGTATCCCTGCGTAAATGCAGTGCGAGTAGTCACCACGTTAGCATCGCTGATAGCAGGCTTGCAGTAGCGAGTGGTAGCTTTCTTGGTCTCGGTGGTGGCGATGTAGAGTTCTCCAGGATAGAGTGTGCCGTGGAAACGGAAGGTGCCATCGGGGAAGGACTCCAACATCTGGGTCTCACCAGGAACGGCGCTACCCGTGATCCACAGTTGACCCTTGACACTCTCGTTGGGAACATTGATGACAGGCTGCGACTCGCCATCGGGCTGGTTGACAGCCTCTGCCACAGCATTGGCACTCTCGAGCACTACCTCCTGAGCCTCGGTGCAAGCGGTGGTGGGAATGATGACGGTGGTCTGCTGCAAATCTGCATTGTGCTGGATATAAGCCTCATCCACAGGAACTCCATTGAGAGTTACGCTGGTGGGAGCCTCGGTCTGACCCAGGAAATTCAGCTTCCAGGCGCGCTTGGTGGGAATGCCAGGATAGGTGCCCTTGCGTGCATCGATGGTGAGGGAAACCTGTCCCTCGGTCCACTGCTGGTGCATGTAGGTGTCGGCCCACTGCTCGCCCTGATATCCCTGGTTGTTGCCATCGTCCTCGTAGAAACGGCCCTCGCCATCGGCACCGGGCACTACCTGTAGCACAATGGTGTCGGGAGTATGCTCCACGGTGCGCTGAGTGGGATAATTGACAATGACACTACCTGCCTTATAATAATAAGGATACTCGTCGGTGGTGAACTTGTCCTTGTGGGTATAGTCGCCTTGCTTCAACTGGCGATGGGTAACATCCCACCACAGTCCCTTGGGCAACCAGATGGTGCGCTCGCTCAGTCCGTCGACTGAGGGTGTGTAAATAGGTGCCACCAGGATGTGGTCGCCAAACATAAACTCATCCTCATAGGTATAGGCATTCTGGTCCTCGGGATACGCATAATAGAGAGGACGAGTCACGCCCACACCAGTCTCGTAGGTCTGACGAGCAGCGGTGTAGAGATAGGGGAAGAGGCGGTAGCGCAGACGCACCGTCTCGCGTAATTGCTTGAAATTGGAATACTTCCAGATGCGGCGCTCCAACTTAGAGTCGTTGGTGGCATGAGTGCGGAAGATGGGAGTGAAGACGCCAAACTGCAACCAGCGCTGCAGGAGTTCGGGGTCGTTGCTGCCTCCCTGGTGACCTCCCAGGTCGTGTCCCCAATAGGTGTAGCAGACATTACTTGCCGTGCTGGTAAAGGGTATCTCGTAGGCCAGAGTAGACCAAGTGGCATACGTGTCGCCACTGAAACTGATGGGATAGCGATGGCTGCCCAGACCACCCCATCGGTGATAAATGACAGGGCGCTTGTCTGTGCGATTGAGTCGCATATCCTCGTAATACACGTGATTGCACCAGAAGGTCTCGCTCAATCCCTCGGTATAGGGACTGGTGAGCCACTGCTGCCAATCGAGCCACCAGAAGTCGACGCCTTCCTTCTCACGCACGCGCATTATATTTTTAAAGAAGGACTTGTAGAAATCATAGTCCTCCAACTTCCAGGGGATAGTAGCTCCGCCAGTGACACCCAGTTCGCTGGCCATCTTGCTGTATCCGTCCTCGTAATTGGCCACGCCATCGGCGGGATGCAGGTTGAGAGCGGTCTTGAGTCCGTGCTTGTGGAAATAGTCTATCAGATAGGTGGGATTGGGAATGAGGTTCTTGTTCCAGCTCCATCCGGTCCATCCGCTCTTGTGCCAATCCATGTCCATGATCATGACATCCATAGGAATATCATTCAGTTCGACATCGGAAATCATGCGAATGAAATCATTCTGACTATAAGCCCAATAGCGGCTGTACCAGTAACCCAAAATGTACTTGGGAGGCATGGGCACTCGGCCACCCACCTGGGTGAAGTCGTACAGCGCATCGGTGTAATTGTGACCATATCCCAGGAAGTACCAGTCGGTGGCATCCTTGTCGGCAGGCTGTGCCACCCAGGGGAAACCATCCTCGGTGTTCTCGAGAGCAAATGTGGTGCTGCCGTCGCCGCGAGTGGTGCGAGGAGACTCGTCGATGATGCTCCAGCCCGAACGCGAGAGCAGACCCTTCTCCAGGTCACCGCGGTGGGTGTCACCCCACACACGGTCCAGAGTGCGGTTGGTGCCCATCAGGTTCATCTCGTCGCCCTTGCCAGGATACCAGGTGACCGTCTGGCCATTCATCTGGAATGTGATCTGCAGATTCTTGGGCGAATTGTCCGACGCCTTGGGTGTGGAACCTAGGAAATAGCGCAAGGTGAGGTCGGCTGTGCGGATGTAGAGATAACCGCCAGAGGTCTCTGTCGTGTACTCGGGAACGGGCAGATTGCGGTTGACAATAGCAAATGTAGCTCGGTCCTCCCACTTCTTGAGACTGCTCCACTGGATGCGGATCATGCGAGAGGTGAGCACGGTAAAACGCATGTTACCAGACTGCACCACAGCCTCGGGATTGGCAACAGGATCATACTCTTGTGCTACCGCTGTGAAAACTGATGCAATAAACATCAGGAAACACACTACTCTCTGGCAATATTTACTGTACATTTCTTTAAAATTACACATATAGGACAAGAAAAAATGGGCTCTCGGGTGCTTTTTTGGTGTTTTTTTTAAAAAAAATTGCTAAATTTGACCCGACAAAGATAAAAACTTTGTCATTAAGTATATATATAAACAATAAAAAAAACTGCAAAAACGCACGAAAATCCGACCCTATTCACCCCGGTTTGGAATGCCAAGAATGCAATAAAAGACGAAATATTATTCTTAACAAATAATTTTATTTATCTAACTAATTGTTCAACTTTATGAAGAAAAATCTACTAAAGGGATTGCTCCTGTCTGCCTTGATGGTACTGGGAGCTTCTTCAGCCAAGGCACTGGACTATGACACTGATGGCAAAGCTATCATCGCCACAGCTCAGGACCTGGTGGATTATGCCAACTGGTGGAACTCAAATCCAGGAGAGGGCAAAATCCAGGGCGTTGATGCCTACCTGACGGCAGACATCGACATGGCAGGAGTCGAGTTCCCCGGCATCGGTCACGATGGCCACGAGAACAACCGATTCCACGCTACTCTTGACGGTCAGGGACACCGTATCAAGAACCTCCACATGGTGGGTAATGACGTTGCCCTGATCCGTGTAGCTAGCGACAATGTGGTCATCAAGAACCTCATTATCGACAGCAGTTGCTCATTTACTGGTGGTGGCCGCAACGCTGCTTTCATCAGTGCATCTAACTGGCCCGAGTGGGGCAGCGGCAAGATCGAGTTCTACAACTGTGGTAACGAAGCCGAGGTTATCGGTGACGGTGCCAACTGTGCTGCTTACGTTGGTTGCAACTACAATGGCAACCTGGGTATCGTAGTCAAGAACTGCTACAACACTGGTCACATCAAGGGTGGCTGGGAGAGTGCCGTCGTTTCTGGTTGGCTCGGTGGCAGCGACAAGAACAGCGTTTCTTACTTCTGGAACATTGCCGAGGTTGAGGGCGTAGATGGCGACAACTACCTGACTCGCGGTAATTTGCGTCAGAGCAGCCACCTCTACAACACCAAGAGCACCGGCAACGGCGCTACTCAGTTTGACGAGGCATGGGTTGCCTCTGGTGAGCTCTGCTGGACTCTGAATCAGGGCCAGGCCGAGATGGAGTGGTTCCAGACTCTGGGTACCGATGCACAGCCTACTCCTCTGGCAGGTGTAAGCCAGCCCGTCTACAAGAATGGTGATTTCACCTGCGGTGGTGAGAGCAAGGGTAGCTTTACCTTTGGCAACACCAACCAGTCTACCTATGACGACCACACCATTGGTGACAACGACATCTGCACCGTCTGCGGTCAGGGCGCCGAGCCCGCTGCTGTAGATGGCGTATATCAGATTGCTTCTATTGGTAACATGCTGTGGCTGGCCAATCAGGTTAACAACCTGGGTCACACCGCATTGTCTGCAGTGCTGACTGCCGACCTGGTACAGGGTGACCTGCCCTACCAGCCCATCGGTAACGGTGCTAACCCCTACAAGGGTAGCTTCGATGGTCAGGGTCACAGTGTAACCCTCAACATCGATAGCAACGACAACTATCAGGGTATCTTTGGTGTAATCACCGACGGTGTGCACATCCAGAACCTGACCGCTAAGGGTACCATCACTGGCGGCAGCTTCGTAGGCGGTATTGCTGGTGGTACCAACGGTGGTACTAACGGCGCTCAGAAGACCTGGCTGCAGAACTGCGGCAACGAGGCTAACGTAACTGCTCATGGCAACAACGCCGGTGGTATGATCGGTGTGAACATGGGTAGCGCTGCAACCTTCCTCTTCCAGAACTGCTACAACACCGGTAACATTGCTGGTAACGAGAGCGGTGCTCTCTCTGGTTGGATTGGTGATAGCGGTTCTTCTGTTCAGAACTGCTGGAGCATCGGTGCTGTCAACGATGGCAACGGTGACCTGTGCCGCAACAACGGTTCACAGTTCATCAACTGCTATGCTATCGCAGGCATCAATGGTGTTACTACCATCTCTGCCGAGGCTGTTACCTCTGGTGAACTCTGCTGGAACCTGAACCAGGGCCAGGAGGAGATGCAGTGGTTCCAGACTCTGGGTACCGATGCTACTCCCACTCTGAAGGCCGGTGAGAGCCAGCCCGTCTACAAGAACGGTGCATACACTTGCGCTGGCGAGGAGAAGGGTGGCGACTACACCTATGGCAACACTGACGAGTCTGTATACGACGAGCACGCTTGCGAGAACGGTCTCTGCACCGCTTGCGGTCAGGGTGTTCTCCCCGTCGATGGCACTTACTACATCCAGAACATCGAGAGCGGTTCATTCCTCTCTAACGGTGCTCACTGGGGTACCCGCTCTGTACTGTTTGGCGCTGGCGTTACCTACGACGTTGTTTTCGCTGATGGCAAGTACACTCTGAAGTCTGGTATCAAGAACGCCAACACCGCTCTGCGTCCCAGCGATGGTTTCAACGACCAGTCTGGTGCATGGGAGCTGATCTCTACCGAGGGTGGTGTCTACATGTTCAATGGCACCAAATACTTCTGTAATGACGAAAGTGGCATTCCTCAGTACGTTGACCAGCCCACCGAGGGCTGCCTCTGGAAGTTTGTCACTGCCGAGGATCGCAAGGCTATGCTGAGCGAGGCTACCGCTGAGAATCCCGTTGACGCTACCGTATTCATCACTGCTCCCGACTTCCACAACAGTGACGTGGACAACGCTGCTTGGGGTGGCAATGGCGCCAAGGTTGGTGGTGAAGGTGGTTCGGGCAGCACCCTGCTCAACAGCCACAACACCGAGCGCTGGAACGACGGTACTTGGGAGGTTTCACAGAAGCTGGTGGGTCTGCCCGCAGGTTTGTACAAGCTGACTGCTCAGGCATTCTACCGTCATGGTGGTGCCAACACTGCTTCTCTCGACGCTTATCTCGATGGTACTGACGTACGTCCCGTAATGTTCGCTGGTGACAAGACCGTCGTTGTTAAGTCTATCTACAGCGAGGCTCCCGCCGAGGCTACTGCTGGCTGGCAGGCCAAGGTTACTGCTACCGACGGTACTACTCTGTTCATCCCCAACGGCCAGAACACTGCTGCTGCATGTCTCTCTACCGGTGCTTATGTCAACGAGATCGAGGGCATCGTAGTAGGCGAGGATGGCGAACTGACCATCGGTCTGAAGCGCGAGGGCGACAAGATGGAGGACTGGACCGTATTTGACAGCTTCCGTCTGACCTACTACGGTGAGGCTCCCGAGGAGGCTCCCTTCACTATCGCTGCTGTAAACGGTGAGGTTGTTACCACTCTGGCCGACGATACCGAGCTGGCCGAGGCTACCGCACTGAATGTAGCTTCTACCAAGACCTATGGTACCGTAACCGTATCTGTAAGCAAGATGACCTGGAACGAGCCCAACCCCGAGTGGGGCGAGACCGAGGGTTACTACAGCGAGGAGGACGTCTACGTAGAGTCTGTAGAGAAGAACGAGGATGGCACTTGGACCGCTCTGTTCGGCAAGCAGCCTCAGAACTTCGCCGAGGGCTTCAAGTACCAGATCAAGGTACGTGGCTTCGAGGGCGAGATGTTCGACGAGGAGTGGAACCTGATGCCCTATGACGAGATGATTGTCACCATCCAGGGTGTTGGTGAGCAGGATGCTATTGAGCTGACCATGGACTTCGCCGAGGTTGAGGTTTCTGGCATGAACGACGATTGGCAGATTGTTGCTGCTGACTACAATGGCGTGACCGTAAGCTATCCCAACAACAACGTAGAGGAGGCTCTGGGCGAGAAGGCTGCTAACGCAGTGCTGGTTGTCAACGAGGCTTACCTGTGCGAGACCGACGAGGAGATGAGCTTCGACCTGGAGAACCCCCTCGCTACCGCTACTGGCGTAGAGAGCACCAACTTCAGCAGCATCACCCTGTTTGCTGACGTTACTCTCGAGCCCGCTAAGAACTATGTTGTATTCATTCCCTCACGTGGCATCAGCCTGATCGACAAGGCTGCTGAGAACGAGGACGACGCTCTCCTGTGGACCAACATGGGCATGTGGGACGAGATCCGCAACTTCTTCACCACTGCTGAGGTTACTCCCGACCTGATGGCAGGTACCTACCTGATCCAGAACCTGCGTACTGGCAAGTATGCTGTATGGAAGGGCGACGACATCAAGATCGGCCAGGATGCTAAGAGAAGTCTCTCTGCTGTATGGAACGTAATCGTAGAGGGCGACCACTTCAAGCTGGGTAACCACGAGACTGACAAGCTCTACTCTAGCAACGTTTCATTCACCGAGGAGGGCAAGCCCGTCTACATCCTGAAGAGCGAGTACAACGAGGGTTGCTTTGTGATCTCTGAGACCGCTGATGCCTCTAGCATGTGCTGGGACGACCAGGACAGCCAGACTGGTGTTGGTTACTGGCAGCCCTCTGCCAACGACAACCAAGGTACCAGCTGGAAGATGATTCCCGTAGACGTAGATGAGATGCTGCTGTCTATCGAGATGGAGGACCTGCTGGCCGAGGCTACCGAGGCTTATGAGGCTAACACAGCTTACGTCAAGGGCGACGGCCTGATCACCTCTGTTGACCAGCTGTCTTCACCCTACACCGAGCCCAACGAGGGTGCGCTTGCTAACCTGATCGACGGTAACACCAGCAACTTCTGGCATTCTGCATGGAGCGCTGGTAATGTTGCC
>JAZRYA010000086.1:0-7776 GCA_045600505.1 Bacteroidaceae bacterium | reverse complement strand
CGGGGTCAAACACTAGGGTGTGTGGGGCAAAAAGGTTAACCTTTTGGGCTCACACACCCTAGGTTTTGGAGTCGGGTACATACTCTTTTGGGGTCGGACATGTACACTTTTTGTACTTTTTCAGCTCTACAACTAGTTTTTGTGATTAATTATACATTATACACTTAATATTCGCAAGATATTGCATATAAGTGAATTAGGTGGGTGTATAAGAGGTGTAGACTATACATGTATTATACACTAATGCCGAAAAAAAAGGTGTTTCCCTTCATTTTTGTGCCAAAAAATGCCCCAAAATTAGGGGCAAAATATCGTGTTTTTACAAATTCCGGCACAAAAAAGGGCAAAAACAGCACGTTTTCACCCCAGAATTATCACAAAATGCGTTAAAATTACCAAGAAAATGCACTATACGCGGCTGCGCTTGTCAGGATTTATTCCCAAACTTCGCTCATGTCCTTGCGAACCTTGGGAGCAGTCTCGTCGGCAGCATAGCCCAGGGGAACCAGTACGGCAGGCTCGTAACCCTCGGGGAACTGAACCAGAGAGCGCAGCTGGTTGAATCCCCCCCATATCATACGCTGCTCCCCGTCCATGAGGAAAGGGAGCCTGTCATACAAAACGTTTGAAGACCTGAAGACCTGAAATCAAAACTTTTTTATTTTTTGCTCATAGAACAAGCTAGACAAAACAAGAAAGGGGGATAAAACATTTTCGGCATTCTAATAATAATTAAGGTGTAATTGTTGGCAGATAACAAAATAATGCTTACTTTTGCGAACAACAACATAAAAGAGAACTTATGAAAAAACTATTTCTTCTGGCTGGCCTGGCCCTGTTGCTGTCGGCTTGCAAACAGAGTGTAAAGTACAACATCGACTGGGACATGGCTATGTTGAAGGCCGAGGGAGTGACCGTAGATTCGGCCCACGTTGTCTTCGGCGATGCGGGTCCGGTGCAGCAAACCATCTTGCCCCAAGAGGGCAAACTGGTAGCCGAGGGCACCGTGGACGAGCCAACTCTGGCTGTTGTCAACATCTTCTATTCTATGGAAGGCCGCAGTGGCGCCACCAGTGTTCCCGTGATTCTGGAAGATGGCGTCTGCACCCTCGATCCCGAACTGATGTGCCCCAAAGGAACCCCGCTGAACGATGCTGCAGCAGGATTCCAGGGCGACCTGCTGAAGATACTCAATGACGAGAATGCAGAATCCAAGGATATTGTCGACCTGCTGGACAAGTTTATGGAGGAGCACAAGGGCGACCTGGCCGCTGTGGTTGTGCTGCAGACCGAACAGATGAGTTACCTGATAGATTCGTCGGACCTGGAGGCACAATACCAGAAACTGAGCGACGAGATGAAGAAGCAGCCCAGCATGGTGGCTCTGCAGGAAAAACTGGACCTGAAGGGCAAGACCGCTGCCGGAAAGATGTTTGTCGACTTTGAGTGCGAGTACGATGGCAAGGTGCAGAAACTGTCGGACTATGTGGGCAAGGGCAAGTATGTGCTGGTAGACTTCTGGGCCAGCTGGTGTGGTCCCTGCCGCGCCGAGATTCCCAACCTGATCAATGTATATAAGGAATACGCGGGCGAACAGTTGGAGGTCATCGGCGTAGCCACTTGGGACAAGCCCGAGGACACACAGAAAGCCATCGGCGAACTGGAGATCCCCTACCCCCAGATCATGAATGCACAGGATGCAGGTTCCAAGGCCTACAGCATCGAGGGCATTCCCGAAATCATCCTGTTTGCCCCCGATGGAACCATCGTCAAGCGTGGTCTGAGAGGCAGCCAGATAGAGGCCACCATCCAGGAGGTTCTGAAAAAATAGAAAAGAAGTATCAAGGACGGAAGTTCATGACATTACTGGGAGCACGACCTGCTCCCAGTTCTTTTTTCATGAAGTCCATGTAGGGTGCCACATGGTGAAAGAACCGACGGTAACCCGAGCAGAGGTAATTGAGCCCCTTCTCACCATCGGCAGTGCGGGCAAACCGGTTCTTGGGGCACTCGCCATTGCAGGCAAACAGCCACTCGCACTGGCGACATTGCTGGGGCAGTGACTTCTGCTTCATATCGCCAAAGGCCATCTGCCGGGGACCATAGAGCATCTCGACCAAGGTCTTCTGGCGGATGTTGCCCAGCTTGTACTCGGGAAACACGAAATGGTCGCAGGAATAGACGTCGCCGTTGAACTCCATCACGGCGGCATGACCGCAGTCACGGGCCATGCTGCACACGCCTGGCGTCACGCCCACCCAGTTGGCCAAGGTGGCGTCAAAGAGCTGGACAAACATCTCACCCACGTCCTTCTTGACCCATTCGTCGAAGATCTCGCACAAGAAATGCCCCCATTGCTGGGGCGTCACAGAGAAATCGGTGAGGGCAAACTCGCCCTCGTCACGCACATGGGCCAGATGACGTCCATCGGCATGAGGATGCACACGTTCGACAATGGGGGCAAACTGGAGGTAGCGACAGCCCAACTCGTCACGGAAAAAGCGGTAGAAGTCCAGGGGATAATCGGCATTGTAGTCATTGACCACCGCCATTGCATTCCACTCCACCTGGTATCGGTTGAGCAACTGTATGCCCTGCATCACACGCGACCACGAGGGTTTGCCCTGAGGTGTGCGGCGGAACTCGTCGTGAAACTCCTGAGGGCCGTCGATGCTGACGCCCACCAGCCAATGATTGTCGTGCAGGAAACGAGCCCACTCCTCGGTAATCAGGGTGCCATTGGTCTGGATGCAATTGGATATTGTACGGCCCCCTGCATAGCGGCGCTGCAGTTCCATGGCCCGCTGATAGAAAGCCACAGGACGCATGAAGGCCTCGCCACCATGCCAGGTGAAGAGCACCTCGTTCATGGTTTGTGCCTCGATGTATTCCTGGATGAAATGCTCGAGCAACTCCTCGCTCAGCACCTGACGAGGCACATCGTCGTAGAGGTGCGATTTCTCGAGATAATAGCAATACTGACACGCCAAGTTGCAATGCGCCCCCACGGGCTTGAGCATGACATACAGAGGACGAGCAAAGGGATTGGCTATCATAACGGATGCATCAGGCTAACAGGGCACGCGTGAGTCGGCGTACGGGATACCACACGACCAGCCAGCCCACCACCAGCACGGTCACAAAGATGAGCAGGATATCCCACAGGTGAACACTGACGGGATAACTCTCGACGATGAAGGCGCCCTCGCTCTTACCCATCGAGATGAGGCCATACTGTTCCTGTAACCAACAGAGGAACAGGCCGAGGACAATGCCTATGAGGGCGCCAAAGAAACTGATCATGCGACCCTCGAACATGAAGATGTTGCAGATCTGCTGATCCGTGGCTCCCAGATTGCGCAAGGTGGCCACATCGCCCTTCTTGTCTATCATCAGCATACTGAGCGACCCGATGATATTGAAGCAGGCCACCAATAATATAAAGGTAAGGAACAGGTAGGCAATGAACTTCTCGATGCGCATGATACGGAAGACGTCGTCCTGCTGTTCGTATCGGTCCTGCACCTGGAAATTGTCGCCCAGGATTTTCTTGAAGTCAGCCTTGGCACGGTCGATGTTGGTGCCTTTCTTGAGTCGAATCTCCAGCTGGGAGATGTTGCCCTCCTGGTCAAAGAGGCGCTGAGCAAAACCCAGAGAGGTGATGATGTAACTGGCATCATACTTGGCCTGCTTGACCATGAACACACAACCGGGGCTCTGCAACTCGTCGTGATTGAAGCTGCTCAGGGGGGTACCCATATTGACGCGCTCGCCCTTTCGGGGAGCATACACCTGCAAGGGGTCGGGGAAATCGGCAGTCAGACCCAGGTTGGCCGCCAGACGAATGCCCATCGTGCCGTACTCCAGCACGTCGGCATTCAGGGACAGGGTGCTGTTCTCGGGATAGAGCAGTTCCTCGATGTGGGTCTGCTGGGCAAAGTTGTCGGCCACGCCCTTGATGGTTACCACCACCTGCGTGCCATTTTGCACCACCAGAGCCTGGTCCTCGAGAACAGGAGTGAGCACAGCCACACGCTTGTCCTTGCGGAGAAGCGTCACCGCCTCGTCGTCCATAGCCAGAGTTCGTCCCTCGCGCAAGGTCACCTTCAACTGAGGATCGAAGGCGGTGAACAAGTCGGCCACCAGATCCTGAAAGCCATTGAACACACTCAGCGTGCACACCAGGGCCAGCGTGGCAACGGCCACACCGCATACCGAGATGCCCGAAATGATGTTGATGGCATGATGACTCTTGCGAGAGAAGAGGTAACGCCAAGCTATGAAGAAAGGCAGATTCATCGCGACAGAGGGGGGATTACTTCTTGAGCAGGTCGTCGATGTGCTCGGCATAATCGAGGCTATCGTCGACAAAGAACTTCAGTTCGGGAATGATACGCAACTGCATGTGCACGCGATTGCCCAGTTCATAGCGAACCGACTTCATGTTGGCATTGACATTCTGCACAATCTCCTCGGCTCGTTCGCTGGGGAAGACGCTCAGATAGACACGGCAGATGCTCATGTCGGGACTGATGCGGCAAGCGCTCACACTCACCAGCACGCCACGCATGCCACTGGTCTGTTTCTGGAAAATGTCGCTCAACTCCTTCTGAATCAGTCGAGCTACCTTATTTTGTCTTGTTGTCTCCATTGTTATTTGTTTTGTTACGTTATTTCTTGCGGATGAGGGTCAGGCCGTCTCGCACAGGGACAATGACCTTTTCCACACGATTGTCCTGGGCCAGCAGGTCGTTGAAAGCCTTCACGCCCAAGGTCTGTTTGTCACTCTCGCGGGTATGTTCCTCCAGCACATGCCCATACCACAGGGTGTTGTCGGCAATAATGTAACCCCCGCTGGGCATCATGGGCAACAGCATCTCGTAGTATTCCACATAACTACGCTTGTCTGCATCGATAAAGGCCATATCGGGATGCAGGTCCATCGCGGGCAACAACTGGAGGGCGTCGCCTATGTGCAGATGGATTTGGTCGTGGTAGTCGGAACCCTCGAACCAGGGACGAGTGAAATCCTCCTGCTCGTCATAGATCTCGAAGGTGTGGAGTTCGGCCCCTGGCTCCAACCCCTCGGCAATGCACAGGGCACTGTAACCGCTGAACGTGCCCAGTTCCACCACCTGGCGGGGACGTATCATCTGGGTCAGCATCTTCAACAATCGACCTTGAACATGCCCGCTGGCCATCTGTCCGTAACTGAGGCGCAACTGCGTGTCGCGGTAGAGGCGATGCAGATAGTCACCCTCGGGGTCGATGTGGGCCCGGATGTATTCGTCTATGGGGTCTGTCAGTGTCATCGCTGGGGATTATCTGGCCAACAGGCCCTCCAGAGCCAGTCGATAAGAATCGAGCCCGAAACCACAGATCACGCCCAGGCAACCCGCCGAGATGAGGCTGTGGTGACGAAACTCCTCGCGCTTGTGTACATTGCTGATATGTACCTCGATGGCGGGAGTCTCCACGGCCTTCAGGGCATCGAGCAAGGCCACACTGGTGTGGGTGTAGGCTCCGGCATTGAGGATGATGCCGTCGTAACTGAAACCCACCTCGTGAATCTTGTTGATCAACTCTCCCTCGACGTTGCTCTGATAGTAGTCTATCTGCACCTCGGGATAGGTCTTGCGCAGGTCGTCGAGATAGGCTTCGAACGAACTGCTACCATAGATTCCAGGCTCTCGTTTACCCAAAAGATTGAGATTTGGGCCGTTAATAATTTGAATTCTCATCTTTTCTCCTTATTTTTGTGCTTGCAAAGTTAGTGTAAAACAAGCGAAATGCCAAAAATAAAGACCACATTTTCCAACACGGGCAGCGTATCACCCCAGATTCTGCGCCGCTATGTGCAATACTTGCGCCTCGAAAAGTCATTTTCGGACAATACGCTCGACGCATATTGCAAGGATCTGCAGAAACTTTTGAACTACTACACCGACCATGGCATCAACTTCCGAGAGGTGACGCTCGAACAGCTGGACCAGTTTGCCGGATGGTTGCTCGACAAGCACATTACCCAGCGCTCGATTGCCCGTATCCTGAGTGGTGTGAGATCGTTCTACAGATTCCTGGTTTTGGAGGACGAAATGAAGAACGACCCTACCGAATTGCTAGAGAGTCCCAAGATAGGAAAGCACCTGCCGCAAGTGCTTTCCATTCAGGAGATTGACGCTATCATCGAGGCTGTGGATATGACCCGTCCCGAGGGCCTGCGCGACCGTACAATCATAGAGGTGCTCTACAGCTGCGGATTGCGTGTGAGCGAGCTCTGCAACCTGAAGTTTTCCGACCTGTTTCTCGAGGAAGGCTACATCCACGTCCTGGGCAAGGGAAACAAGGACCGCCTGGTACCCATCTCCAGCACCGCCATCAACCGATTGCGCGACTGGTTTGTACAACGGCAGAAGGTGGTCATTCGCCCTGGCGAGGACGATTACGTGTTCGTCTCTCTGACACGAGGGAAGCACCTGAGTCGCATCACCGTCTTTGTCAACATCAAGCAATATGCCCTCAAGGCCGGCATCACCAAGGAAATCTCGCCGCACACCTTCCGCCATTCCTTTGCCACTCACTTGCTGCAAGGCGGTGCCAACCTGCGTGCCATCCAAGCCATGCTGGGCCACGAGAGCATTGCGACTACCGAAATATATATGCACGTCGACCGTGAACACCTGCGAGAGGAAATCCTTCTGCACCACCCACGTAACATAAAATATCGAGAAAACGAAAAATAATTCGCTCAGGCGGGCGATAAAATCTAATGATTTTCGTACCTTTGCACCCGAAAAAGAAAAAATCAACTAAAAATCATAAACAAATTATGCAGAAATCACTGTACATCACACTCGTAACTCTGTCAGCAGTTGCATTCACCAGCTGTAACAAACTGGGCAAGCTCAGCTCTGACGATTTCAAGGTTACTCCTACTCCTCTAGTAGTAGTTGGCGGCGAGGTTCCCGCAACCATCTCTGTCACCTATCCCGAGAAATACATGAAGAAGAAGGCTAGCGTTGTTGCTACCCCCGTCCTGAAGTATGCCAACGGCCAGGCTAGCTCGGCCAGCGCTGAGTTCCAGGGCGAGAAGGTAGAGGCTAACGGCACCGAGGTGAACTACAAGCTGGGTGGCACTTACACCATGAAGGCCAATTGGAAGTACACCGAGGAGATGATGAAGAGCGACCTCTATATGCACTTCGACGCAAAGGTAGGCAAGAAGCACGTAAGCGTACCCGACGTAAAGATCGGTTATGGCGTGATTGCTACCAGCGACCTGCTGGGCCGTTGCCTGACCAGCGCCAATGCTGCTCTCGCTCCCGACCAGTTCCAGCGCGTAGTTGCCCAGAAGCAGGAGGCTAACATCAAGTTCCTCATCGCCCAGAGCAACCTGCGCAACAGCGAGCTCAAGAGCATGAGCATGAAGGATCTGGTAGCCGTGCTGAAGGAGATCAACGACGACGCCGAGGGTCGTGCACTGAATGGCATCGAGGTTAGCGCCTACGCTTCACCCGATGGTAAGTACAGCTTCAACGAGAAATTGGCCGAGAAGCGTCAGAACACCAGCGCCCAGTACCTGAAGAAGGAGCTGAAGCGCATCAAGATGGACGCTGACATCAACACCCGTTACACCGCTGAGGACTGGGACGGTTTCCAGGAGCTGGTAGCTGCTAGCAACCTTCAGGACAAGAACGTCATCCTGTCTGTCCTCTCTATGTACCAGGATCCCGAGCAGCGTGAGGCTCAGATCAAGAACATGAGCGAGATCTACAC
>JAZRYA010000085.1:0-8343 GCA_045600505.1 Bacteroidaceae bacterium | reverse complement strand
CGTCGGCGAGACCGAGCGTTCCAAGACAGAGAAGCGCAAAGTGGAAATCATCCACGTGGCCATCTTCAAGAAGAGCGATAGCCGCACCGTCTACAACGTAGTGTATAAGGACGGTAAGGGTGGTCCCAGTTATATGAAACGATTCAATGTCACCAGCATTACTCGCGATCGTGAGTATGACGTGACCCGTGGCGCAGCTGGCAGCCGTATCCTCTACTTCACCGCCAACATGAACGGCGAGGCCGAGGTCATCAAGGTGACGCTGAAACCCAACCCAAAGTTGAAGAAGGTCTTCTTCGACAAGGACTTCTCCGAGATTGCCATCAAGGGACGTCAGGCTATGGGCAACCTGCTGACCAAACTGGACATCGCACGCATCGGACTGAAGAGCCATGGTGCCAGCACGCTGGGTGGACGCAAGGTATGGTACGATGCCGACGTCAAGCGCATCAACTACGATGGACAAGGATTGTATCTAGGCGAGTTCAACAGCGACGACCAGATTCTGGTTATCCTGAAAAACGGTGAGTTCTACACCACTGGCTTTGATGCCAACATCCACTTCGAGGACAACATCCTGCGTATCGAGAAATTTGACGCCCACAAGGTATGGACAGCTTGTCTCTACGATGCCGACCAACAGGGCATGCCCTATATCAAGCGTTTCCAGTTGGAGAGCACCGTACGCCACCAGTTCTGCTTCGGCGAGAATCCCGACAACCGACTGATCCTGCTCACCGACACCCCCTACCCCCATCTTCTGGTGACTATGGGTGGAGTAGACGCCTTCCGCGAACCCATGGACATCGAAGCCGACGAATTCATCGGTGTCAAGGGCTTCAAGGCCAAGGGTAAGCGTATCACCACCTACCAGATGGAGAACGTGGTGGAACTGGAACCCACTCGTAAGCCCGAACCCGAACCTGAGGACACTCCCGAGACTGGAGAGGCAAATACCGACCCCACTGATCCCGACGAGGGAAAGAGTCAGGACCAAGTAGCCGATGAAATGAACGGACAGCTGAGATTGTTTGATGACTAACACCTACATGCGTTGCCTGTGCCTGTGCTTGCTGTCGGCCATTACCTTCGGTTTGCACGCCCAGCACCAACGTCCCAGTACCAGAGTCTTGCTCTTTGGTCTCGGTCGTAGCAGTCAGTATGACACCTATCTTTCTCCCTCGGCTTACAAGGGACCTGCCCTGACGATTCTAAGCGAGACACGGCGCCAACTGCTGCGCAACGAACATGTGGTCTACCAGAGTCGAATCGAGGGCATGGTCACCAACACCGAAAACCATGCAGAAACGGCTAATCAAATGGCAGGCGACCTAACTTATGCCTCGGCATGGCTACGCCAGTGGAGCCCCCTGTGGCAGGGACTGACCCTGATGGCTGGCGGACAACTACGCGCACACGCAGGATTCCTCTATAACACGCGCAATGGCAACAATCCAGCCCAGGGTTATGCCGACATACAGTCGGCTCTCACGGTAATAGGCCAGCAACAGTTCCACATCCGCCGACAAACGTTGTCTGTGTGCTACCAAGCAGCTCTACCAGTCATCGGCGGGATGTTCACTCCTCGATACGGACAAAGTTACTACAACATCTTTAGTCAGGGACATTATGACCACAACATCGTGTGCACCCACCCTGGCAATGCACTTTCCTTGCACCAAACCCTGACCTTCGACATTCCAGTTCGCCACGCCACTGTGCGTGTTGCTTACCAGAGTGACCTGCGCCAAGCCCATGTGGCAGGACTACGTCAGCATCACTACACCCGCGCTGGCCTCATCGGCTATGTGCGTAACATCAATCTTTGGAGAAACTAACCCATGAAAGTTCTATTGCGACTGCTTGTTCTGCTCCCACTCATGCTCCTTACGGCTTGCGTCGACGAGGAAATTCCCGACAATTCTGTGCGAGGCAACTTCGAGGCATTGTGGCAGATCATTGACCAGCGCTACTGTTTCTTGGACTACAAAGCAGATCATATCGGACTAGACTGGAACGAGGTGCACCAGCGCTATGCCAATCGGCTAGCACCCTCAATGAACAACAGCCAACTCTTTGAGGTGCTATGTGAAATGTTAAGCGAACTGCAAGATGGCCATGTCAACCTCTATACCGGAGCCGACGTCGGACGTAACTGGAGCTGGTACGAGGACTATCCTCGCAACTTGGATGTCAGCCTGCGCGACGAATATCTAGGCACAGACTACAAGATAGCCTCTGGACTCCGCTACCGCATTCTAGACGACAATATCGGTTATGTTGTCTATGAGAGTTTTTCCTCGGCCTTGGGCAGTGGCAATATCTCCGACGTACTACATTATCTGCGCACTTGCCAGGGCCTCATCCTGGACGTTCGTGGCAACACAGGCGGCAACCTGAGCAATGCGACTCTACTCACCGAACATTTCACAAACGAGAAGATATTGGTAGGCTATACCACATACAAAAGAGGTACGGGACACAGCGACTTTGCCCAGCCACAGGCTGAATACATCCAGCCCAGCAAGGGCATCCGCTGGCAGAAACCCGTCATCATCCTCACCAATCGTGAATGCTACAGTGCCACCAACACCTTTGTACGCAACATGCGTGCCTGTCCCGGTGTGCGCACCCTAGGCGACCAAACTGGTGGTGGCAGCGGAATGCCCTTCAACAGCGAGCTTCCCAATGGTTGGGCTGTGCGCTTTAGTGCTTCACCTCAGTTCGACTCCCAAATGCAGCAAATCGAATTTGGCATCCAGCCCGACATCCCTTGCTCACTGGATTCTGCAGATGTTGCCCGCCATCGCGACACGCTCATTGAGCTGGCTCGTGCCTTGCTCAAACAATAATTTCATTTCCGTCTGTTCTCAAGGTGCATAGAAACGGAATTTGCACGTCGAGCAATAATTATGAATTCTTAATTATGAATTATGAATTTATTTTCTTATCTTTGCACCAGAATCTGCGGTTGTGGTGGAATTGGTAGACACGCCAGACTTAGGATCTGGTGCCTTCGGGCGTGTAAGTTCGAGTCTTATCAGCCGTACATAGGGAGTCCTTCGGGGCTCCTTTTTTTGTACGGCGACTCCCTCGGGGCGTGAAGTTATTCGCACTACGTGGCATTTTTTTGCGCTAAAAGCAGAGGATTCGGAAAATAGTTATTATATTTGTAGCAAAATTATAGCAAATAACGATGATGCAATACAAATACTGCGGACAGAGTGGCGTGCAGTTGCCTGTCCTGTCCCTGGGACTCTGGCACAACTTCGGTTCGGTAGATGACTTTGGTGTGGCTACCGACATGATCCTCACAGCCTTCGATGCTGGCATCTGCCACTTCGACCTGGCCAACAACTATGGTCCTGAACCGGGTAGCGCTGAGGAGAACTTCGGTCGCATCCTAAAGCAACAGTTGAGCGGACATCGCGACGAGATGTTCATCTCCTCCAAAGCCGGTCACGACATGTGGCCCGGCGTCTACGGCACAGGATCGTCGCGCAAGAATCTGATAGCCAGCTGCGACCAGAGTCTTCGTCGCATGGGACTTGACTACGTAGACATCTTCTACAGCCACCGCTACGACGGCGTGACCCCCATTGAGGAAACGATGCAGGCGCTGGTGGACATTGTCCGCCAAGGCAAGGCCCTCTATGTGGGCATCTCCAAGTACCCACCCCATCTGCAACAGCAGTGCTACGACTACCTGCACAGAGAGGGTGTTCCCTGTCTGCTGAGCCAATACCGAGCCAGCATGTTCCAACGCGACACACTAGGCGAGAATCTGGATGTGGCCAGCCAGAATGGCAGCGGCTTCATCGCCTTCTCCCCCTTGGCACAGGGCTTGCTGACGGACAAATACCTGCATGGCATCCCCGAGAACAGCCGCGCTGCACGATCCACAGGATTCCTGCAATTGGACCAGGTAACGCCCCAGCGCGTGACAGCCGCCGCTCAGCTGAACAAGATTGCCCAAGAGCGTGGGCAGTCGCTGGCGCAGATGGCTTTGGCTTGGTTGCTGAAGGATGAGCGCGTGACGAGCGTCATCATCGGCACATCATCAGTAAGACAGCTCCAGAACAATCTTGGAACATTGCAGCAGATGCAGTTCTCTCCCGAGGAACTGGAGGCGATAGACGCCATTCTTGCTGCCCCCGATTTGGAATTCTAACAAGTCTTAACCGACTCGACACGCTCTGTTCGCTTCCTCCAGGGAGAGAGTATATGTCCAGCCTCGTCCACCAGAGTGTACGAGCCAAAAACAGTACCCTTTTCCCTCTGTACACCCGGGTGTACGAGGCCGAAAGAGTACACTTTTCTTGGGAGAGAGCTTGGTTCGACGAGGTGTAATAAAAGAGGTCGTGTCAAAACAGACACGACCTCTTGCTTCTGATATCGCTTTGTTTACTTATCGAAATTGCGGCTAGCAAAGGGTAGAGACATGCGCAGAGCCTGGTGCCAGTATTCCCAATTGTGGACGCCATCGCGCACACGGAACTCACACTTGATGCGAGCCTCACGCATAGCCTTGTAGAAATCCACATTGACATCCAACAGGAAATCATCATCGCCACAATCCACAAACCACTTAACAGAGCGGAGTTTCTCGCGCTGAGCATCATCAGCCTCACGCACAAAACGATTGGCAGAATGCTTCCACACAGCCTCTGTAACATAATACATGTAATCCTTCTTGTCGTCGCTCACCTGACGAGGCTGACTGCTCTCGAGCCAAGCACTCATCGCATAGCAAGAAGAGAACATGTCGGGATGACGCTGAGCATAGACGACACTGCCGCCACCGCCCATGGAAAGACCCATCACTGCACGATGTCCACGGTCACCGATGCAATGGTACTTCTCCTCGACAGTAGGCAAGAACTCGGTGTAGAAGAAGTCCTCGTAGTTCCATCCGGGCATGTTGAAATAGCCGTTCCAGGTGTTACGGGTGTCAGGACCGCCAGCGTTGGGCATGATGACAACCGAGGGCACACACTCGCCGCTGTTCATCAGCTCATCGCACACCTCTTGCATGTGACCTTTCTTATCCCATGCGCTATAGGTGTCCGTCAAGCCATGCAACAGATAGATAGAGGGGAAGCGCATCTGAGCATTGCGGAAAGCATCGGGAAGATAGACATTGTACTTGACAGTAGCACCCAGCACCTTGCTCTGGATACTGTCGGTGATAACTCGACCAGCACTGGCTGAGGCTACAAAGGCCATCAGCAGCACAAAAACAGAGAGTAATTTTCGCATGATATTTGATATTTTTTTTGATTGTTGCTACTATTCTACCACGGCATTGCGCTCGGCATCCATCTGTTGGAAGTCCTTGAGGCGCAACTGGAAAGAGTTGGTCAGATACTTCTGGCGCACTACGGGATTGCTAGCCAGTTCCTCGGGGGTTCCATGGAAAAGTATTTGACCCTCGAACAACATATAGGCGCGATCCGTGATACACAATGTGTCTTCGACATTGTGGTCGGTGATGAGGACTCCGATGTTGCGCTGTTTCAATTTCCACACGATAAACTGGATGTCTTCCACTGCAATGGGGTCCACTCCGGCAAAAGGTTCATCTAGCATGATGAAACGAGGGTTGATAGCCAAACAACGAGCAATCTCTGTACGTCGGCGCTCACCACCTGAAAGCTGGTCTCCTAAAGACTTCCTTACCTTTTGCAGGCGGAACTCCTCGATAAGAGACTCCATTTTCCACTCGCGATACTCCTTGTGACTACCTTGGAAATCCTCGGGTTTCTGCGTCATCTCCAGCACCGACATGATGTTGTCCTCGACGCTCATCTTACGGAACACCGAAGCCTCTTGCGCCAAATAGCCAATGCCACGGCGAGCACGCTGATAGACAGGGAGTTTGGTAATCTCTTCGCCACCCAGATAGACATGGCCTGCATTGGGAATCACCAGTCCCGTGGTCATGTAGAACGAGGTGGTCTTTCCGGCTCCATTGGGACCCAGAAGACCCACAATCTCACCCTGATGAACATTGAATGATACATTGTTGGCCACCGTACGCTTGCCATATATCTTGACAAGACCTTCGGCTCGAAGTTCCTTATTGTCGTTCCCGCTCTGTTCGGGGATGATTGTCTGACTATCTTCCATGATGTCGCAAAGATACAAAAAAGATGAGAATTGACACGGTAGTTGAGAGTTTTTTTGTATCTTTGCCGCGAAATATATAGTATATATAACATGTTCATAACGAAAAGCATTGAATCATTCGGCCGTTATCTGGACCTGATGGGCAAAACCTTCAGTCTCCCCGAGCGGTTACGCATGTTCTGGAAACAATACGTCAAGGAGATGGCCCAACTGGGTGTCGACTCTATCGGCATCGTGCTGCTCATCTCTTTCTTTATTGGTGCTGTAATCTGCATTCAGATCAAGTTGAACATTCAAAGTCCCTGGATGCCCAACTTTGTCACCGGCTACACTACGCGTGAAATCATGCTGTTGGAGTTCTCCTCCAGCATCATGTGTCTTATCCTGGCCGGTAAGGTGGGATCGAATATCGCCTCGGAGATAGGCACCATGCGAGTAACACAGCAGATCGACGCCATGGAAATTATGGGTGTAAACTCGGCTGCCTACATCATCTTGCCCAAGGTGATAGGTCTGATGACGATGATTTCATTTCTGGTAATATTCAGCATTGCATCGGGTTTTGTGGGTGCCTACACTGCTGCCTATGCAGGTATCATCACTCCCGATGACCTGACAGTGGGTCTGTTGCACGACTTCAACCAATGGTACGTCTGGATGAGTGTCATCAAGAGCATCTTCTTTGCCTTCATCATTGCCAGTGTGGCATCATACTATGGCTACACCGTCGAGGGTGGTTCGTTTGACGTGGGCAAGGCCAGCACCAATGCTGTGGTGCGATCAAGCATGCTGATTCTGTTCTCGGATATCTTCTTAACACAACTGCTATCATGATAGAAGTAAAGAACTTGTACAAAAGCTTTGAGGACAAGGAAGTCCTGAAAGACATAAACACCGTGTTTGAGGATGGCAAGGTCAACCTCATCATCGGCCAGAGTGGTAGTGGTAAGACGGTGCTGATGAAGAACTTGGTCGGCCTGTTTGAGCCCACCAGTGGACAGATACTGTACGATGGACGCGACTTTGTGACCATGACCAAGAAGGAGCGTGTGATGTTGCGTCGCGAAATGGGTATGATCTTCCAGAGTGCAGCCTTGTTCGACTCCCTCACGGTGTTGGAGAATGTGATGTTCCCCCTGGACATGTTCTCAGATCTGAACGAGGCCGACCGCATCCGCCGTGCCAAATTCTGTCTGGATCGCGTCAATCTGAAAGGCGCAGAGGAGAAGATGCCTGGAGAAATCTCGGGAGGTATGCAGAAGCGCGTGGCCATTGCCCGTGCCATTGCCCTGAATCCCAAATACCTCTTCTGCGACGAGCCCAACTCGGGTCTGGACCCCAAGACAAGTCTGGTCATCGACGAACTGGTCATCGGCATCACTCACGAGTACAACATGACAACCATCATGAACACGCATGATATGAACTCGGTGATGGGAATCGGCGAAAGCATCAACTTCATCTACCATGGACGCAACGAGTGGCGTGGCACCAAGGACGAAATCATGACCTCGACCAATGAGAAGCTGAACTCGTTTATCTTCGCCAGCGATCTGTTCAAGAAAGTGAAAGAAGCTAACGAATAACATAAGAAAACATATCCCCTTTATGAAGAACCTAAGAAAAGCACTTGGGATGGTGACCTTGCTTATTCCCTCTTTGGTAATGGCAGCATTGACCACACCCAAATTCAACACAGAAAAGTATTACCTCATCCAGTTCAACAACAGCCAGTTGGTACTGACCGGTGGTAACGACAATGCCAATCTGACCACTCAGAAAGGCAGCCTGACAAGTGCAACTGACAAGCAGCTTTGGAAGTTTGTCGGCAGTCAGGAATCATTCCAACTGCAGAACAAAGCCGGACAATATGCCGTGTACAGCACTTCTGCTGCTCGCATACAAGGCCAAACCAGCCAGGACAGCAATCCCTGGTCACTGGTCAACAGCGGAACATACTGGCAGCTGAAGTGGACAGGTGCCTCTGACAACAAGGCTTACATGAACCAGTGGGGCGGCACAGGCGAAGGCAAGACCCTGGGTCTCTGGACTAGCGGTGACGTCAACAACCAGTTTGCCATCATCGATCCCGAGGATCCTAACATGCCCGAATTCTACACTTCAGGTGCCAAGAGTATCACTCCCGAGCACCCCATGACCCTATGGTACAACGAGCCTGCTACCGCAACTGGCGTGGGCAACATCTGGATGGAA
>JAZRYA010000084.1:0-12203 GCA_045600505.1 Bacteroidaceae bacterium | reverse complement strand
CGCTTGCGCCGATGGTACTGCACACCCGTGGGAGAGTAGGTAGCCGCCGTTTTTCAGTAGAGAGCCTCTGCATCGCATGATGCGGGGGCTTTTTGTTTTTTATTTATGTGTTTTTGAACAAACACTTTCATATACGTTTTCCCTTGTTCTTCTTTTTTCGTAACTTTGTAATCGTATATGCGCTATTTTGTTTATTTGGCTTATGATGGAGCAAATTATCATGGGTGGCAGATTCAGCCCAATGGTAATAGTGTACAGGAAACCTTGCAAAAGGGGCTTTCCACTTTACTTCGTTGCCCGATAGAAGTGGTAGGTGCTGGAAGAACTGACGCTGGAGTTCATGCGAAACTGATGGTTGCCCATTTTGATAGTGAGAATGTCGATTGTTCTCAACTCACTTATAAGCTGAACAAGATTCTTCCTCTTGATATATCCATATACAAGATTGTACCAGTTGCAGCTGATGCACATGCTCGTTTTGATGCAACTAGTCGTACTTATCATTATTTTGTGAATCTAGAAAAGTCTCCGTTTAGTCGTGCTTATAGTACGCGTCTATTTGGATCACTTGATTTTAACAAGATGAACGAAGCTGCACAAGTGTTGATGGAATATATAGATTTCACGAGTTTTAGTAAGGTCAACACGGATACGAAAACCAATAATTGTACTATAACTAAGGCTATTTGGGAGGAGATAGAACCCGGACAGTGGAGATTTACTATTACAGCCAACCGATTCCTTAGAAACATGGTTCGTGCTATTGTTGGTACCTTGATAGAGGTAGGCCGAGGTAAGATGACCATTGATTCGATGAGAAAGGTTATAGAGGCTAAGAATCGTTGTCAAGCAGGTGAAAGTGTTCCTGGGAATGCTTTGTTCTTGGTTGATATTCAGTACCCCGAAAAGTGTTTTAAGATATGATGTGGTTACTTTATGCCTTTGTATCTGCAGCTCTGCTCGGTTTCTATGATGTATTCAAGAAACACTCATTGAGAGATAATGCGGTTATTCCCGTATTGTTCCTCAATACTTTATTTTGCAGTTTGATCTTTTTGCCGCTGGTTTTATGTTCCATTTTGGGATATATAGAGAACGACCAACTTTTTTTCGTGCCTTCTCAAGGATGGGGGGTACAGAAGTATATTGTTCTGAAGAGTTGCATAGTCTTGAGTAGTTGGATATGCGGCTATTTTGGTATGAAGCATTTACCTTTGACATTGGTAGGTCCCATCAATGCGACTCGTCCAGTTATGGTTTTAGTTGGTGCATTGCTTGTCTTTGGAGAGCGTCTCAACTTGTATCAGTGGATAGGTGTGGTGTTTGCAATCGTCAGCTTCTTCCTGTTGAGTAGAAGCGGTAAGAAGGAAGGCATCGATTTTCGTCATAATCGTTGGGTTGTGTGTGTGATTTTGGCAGCCGTTTTGGGTGCTGTCAGCGGACTGTACGATAAATACCTGATGGCTCCTGTGGAGAATGGTGGAGTAGGCCTCAATCGCATGGTGGTACAAAGTTATTATAATTTCTACCAATGCTTGATGATGGGTTGCATGTTACTTCTACTATGGTATCCCAATCGCAAAAAAGGCACCTCGTTTCGCTGGGACTGGTGCATCATTTTGATCAGTGTATTTCTTTCTGTTGCTGATTTTGTCTACTTCTATGCATTGAGCTTAGATGGTGCACTTGTAAGTGTGGTGAGCATGGTACGACGTGGTAGTGTGATTGTCAGTTTTATGGTAGGTGCCTTCTTGTTCCACGAGAAGAACCTGCGCAGTAAGGCTGTCGATTTGGCGCTCGTGCTCATAGGTATGTTGTTCTTATATATTGGTACGCGATGAAGAAACTATTATTTCTGATGCTTTTGATGTTTTCTCTGGCTGGCTACTCTCAAGAGGCGAGAATGGCAACGTTGTTTCGAGCTATGCCCGATAGCATCTTACCTTTGTTGACGAAAAACAATCGTCTTGACTTCGTAGACTATTTAGAGAATAAGATGCAGGCGAAAGTGCGAAATCGCTTTGATGAAACTGCTGAGATGACAGCGTTGGACGAGAATTATCTACACATCCAGATGTCACCTGTCAGTGAGGTTGAAATGCAATTGTTACCCCAGACAGATTCTTTGGGACCTGTTGTTTGTTTGCTTCGTTCGTACAAGGCACCAGCGCGTGAATCTGTAGCCGAGTTTTACGATGACAATTGGAATCGATTGTATTGGATAGAAGTTCCGAGTCCAAAGGTTGAAGATTGTATGTCGGTGGTACCAGACAGTCTGCAGAATGACAGGGATCTTGCTGTAGCAGAGCTTGAGGATATGCCGATTTGGAGCATTACTGTAGATCGAGAATTGGCGGGGTTGGTCTTTGATTTACAAATTGTGGTTTTGCCCAAGGAACTGTGCGAAAAGATATCGCCTTATGTCACTTCCTTGAAATATCAATGGGATGGAATGACTTTTGTCATGAAAAAGTAATGTTTTTCGTTGGTATTTATAGGAAAAGTCCATAAATTTGCAAAAGCAATATAAAATATAATGTTAATGAAACGTTTATTCTTATCTCTGGCAATGTTGATAGGGCTGGCTGTTTTTGTATCAGCCCAGAATATTGACAGATCTAGATCGTCTTATACCTTTATTGGTGTACAAGGAGGTGCTCAGAACACTTACAACACTCATTATGCCTTTGGTCGAACCTGGACACCAACAGCCCAGCTCTCGGCTGGCCATTTTTTCAGTCCTCATATCGGATTGCGTGCAAGTGTAAATGGTGCATGGGCAAAGTCGAATGCCCCTTTCTTGAAGGCTCCCTCTCAGCGATTTGACTATAATTATCTGACCACAAATGCAGATGTAATGGTCAATATGGCGTCGATTTGTGGTAACCGAGCATACTACCCCGTTAGCTTCTATGTAATCGGTGGCTTTGGCTTCAACTATGCTTGGAACAACGGTGAAGCCTTGGACTTGTACAATCAGGGTGCAGACCTGCCCTATGCAGATG
The DNA here is from genome assembly GCA_045600505.1 of Bacteroidaceae bacterium. Lineage (GTDB taxonomy): Bacteria > Bacteroidota > Bacteroidia > Bacteroidales > Bacteroidaceae > Physcousia. The sequence goes on along the minus strand of JAZRYA010000084.1, from coordinate 9,198 downwards.
TGGCTCATCGTCGTGCAATGAATCTGCGTCTTGGTGGTCAGCTGGAGGTTAATCTCTGCAAGAATGTCGCATTTAACCTGGAAGCAACCTATAATTTCCTCACTGCTCAACGTAAGCAGGCTTTTGTAGAAGATCGTTCGCAGCTTGTTCTTTTGGCAGGTTTGAATTTCAAGTTCGGTTACAAGAAAGCAAAGGAGAAGGTCGTGAAGTCAGTGCCTATGGTTCCTATTGTTCCTTCTATGCCTGCTGTATGTGATGAGAAGGTAGAAAAGCCAACCACTCCTGTGGTCAAGGAAACCGAGAAAACCGTTTATGTGTTCTATAGTCTTCGCAGTTCCGATGCAACTCAGAACGAGTATGCTAAGATTGAGGAAATGGCAAAATGGTTGAACGAGCATCCTACTGCCAAGGCAACCGTAACAGGTTATGCCGACAAGGGTACTGGTACAGCAGCTCTTAACAAGAAGTATGCACAGCAGCGTGCAGAAGCAGTCACCAAGATTTTGGTAGAGAAGTACGGCGTTGCAGCATCTCGCATCACTACCGACTCCAAGGGTGATACTGTGCAGCCTTTCTCTGAGAATGACCAGAATCGTGTAGCTATTGTAGTAGGTAAGGAGTAATCCTTATCTACTGCACACGATATAAATAAAGGGCTCCGAGATTTTCTCGAAGCCCTTTATTTTGTTCTTTAGTTTTGCAAAGATTACTTGCGGGTCTTTGCGTAACGGCTCATGAACTTGTCCACGCGACCAGCGGTATCCACCAACTTGCTCTTACCAGTGTAGAAGGGGTGAGAGGTGTTAGAGATTTCCAACTTAACTACGGGATACTCCTGACCCTCGAACTCAACAGTCTCATTGGTCTTGCAGGTTGAACGGCTCAGGAACATGTCACCGTTGCTCATGTCCTTGAACACAACGGGACGATAATTCTCAGGATGAAGTCCTTTTTTCATTTTGTTTTTCAGTTTGTGCTCCCGAGTCTCCCTTAGTGGAAGTGGATAAGGAGCGATGTTAATAATTGCGAGTGCAAAGGTACGTCTTTTTTCCCGTTAGACCAAACCTAAGGATAAAAAAAACGAAAAACATATTCATTTTCAGCATTTGGCAGGGTTATAGACCCGGCCATTGACTGATGTTATAGCTGCTTTCTACAATATTTTCTATGTTGTCCTTCAGGTTGCAGAAGAAGTCGATGCCAGTTTTCTTCTCCAGATCATCGATACTGCAAGCAGAACTTCTACGCAGATTCCGCAGGAAATCCTTAGAATCATTTCTGTAGTCTTTGTGTTCCATCCAGAAACCGATAGCCTTGGCTGCGCCATTCTTAGCAACGAACAGGCAAGCTATCCAGTAAAATTTAGGAATGGCCATGTCCACATATTCGCCTCTTCCATTGCGTACGGAGCAAGTACCGAGTTTCTGGTCCAGGGTTCCACCTTTCACCACATAGAGCGTACCACCGTAGAACTCAGAACTGCTGGTAAGCACTGTTCTTCCCCAGTTGTCTCGAACCTTGTCTTCTACCTCACCCCAATAGATGGAATTGAAATTGCCATTCATGGGTGACATGTTGCTCATGTAGAAAGTCTGCTCGTTGGCCTCCTTCGAGTAATATCGTTCGGCAGACCCCACGATGTGGCCTCGGTTATATCCACGGAAGGTCTGATCGCCTGCAACTTGATATTCGGGTTGACTCTTGTAGAAGGGTTCTGCAGCCCAAGCATCGGTGCGTGATGTCCAGTTGCGTTGTGCGCTCTTGGAATCGTACGTATAGGCTACCCAGCGAGCATGATAGTTTTTCTTGTCATATTCGATGGTGTAGTTGACATCACCGTTGAATAGTTTGTGGCAGATGTAGTCGTATTTTGAGTTTAAGTGGGGGATTTCGAGTCTGGTGACCGTCAGGTCTGCGCCAGCGATATTGGCATTGGCGTTCTCTGTGTTTTGGGTGGGGCCTTCTGGTATGTTGTTGTCTCCGCAGGAAACGAAAACGATGAATGGCAGAAGCAGGTAAACAAGTCTCTTCATTGAGTTGAGAAGGGTAAAAATATGGGGCGAGTTTGAGCGCTCGCCCCATATATAATAATGTAGTTATTAGTTAGCGTAGGTGATGGTGATGGTCTTTACGCGCAGCTGGGTGGTACCACTTCCTGCATTGGTGTATGTTGCAGAGTTGCCACTGAAGCTAACTGTTGCAGTAGCTTGACCAACGTACTGGACTCCATTGTACTCGTCGCAGTTCATGACCACTTTGGCAATGGCTTTAGTGTTACCGGTAATGGTGATGGTGTTGTTGGCATAGCAGCGAACGCCATTGGTAGCAGTGTAGAATTTGGGAGGATACTTGGTGTTCTCACCACAGCTGAAGGTGATGGTGCAGTTTGCACCATTGACGGTGCTAACTTCTGCTGCATTATCCCATCCCTGCTTAGACAGATCGATGGTTTCGGTGTCAGTTCCAGCAGTAGCAGCGCTGTTGGTCAGGGTGACGGTTGTGCCACTGATAGCGACGGCATCACCCGTGTTACCTCCGGTGTCGCCACCATTATCACCACCGGTGGTGTTACCATTGCGCTCGAGCTTCACGATGTAAGCCTCCTTCTGTACAGTCTCGGGAGTGTTGCCCTTGTAGTTTACGACATTTCCATAGATGACAACCTTGTCACCAACCTGAACGTCATCATTAGAAGCGATAGCCTTGCCGTCGATGCCCAGGCAACGGAATACATAGAACTCGTTGTTTTCAGAACCATCCTCAGAGATGTAGAAGGTAGCATTGCCATAGGTGGCAGAGATATCCTTGGTGCGTGAAACGATACCCTCGAAGTAAACCTTATTGGCAGAGTTGGCATCGGCTGCCAGAGCGCTGGTGTATGCTATGATGCCAGGAACATTGAAGGGACTAGCCTGAGAGCCATCACCCTTTGCCTCGCCAGCGGGAGTGTTGTCGTCGCCACCGGTAGAGCCATTGTTGTTGATTGATACTACATAAGAAGCACCCTTGCCCACGGTCTCGGGAGTGTTGCCCTTGTAGTTCACGACCTTACCGCAAACGACAACCTCGTCGCCAGCCTTGATCTGGTCAACAGAGGTGAACTTCTCCTTGCCAGGACCGTAAACCTGGAAGGCAGTGAAGGTTACGTTCTCGTTGCCCTCGTCGATCATGGTGAAGGTCATGTTGCCATAGCTGCTGATGGTTGCATCAGTAGTGGTGTTGCTCAGAACCTTACCCTTGACGTAAACCTCCTTGTCAGACTGATTGTCAGCACCCAGAGTGTTGATGAATGCAACTACGCCAGCAACGTTGTAGGGGCTAGACTGAGTACCGTCGCCCTGAGGAGTTACCTCGGTGCCGGGAGTGTCAGGAGTATCGCCACCAGTTGCCTCGCCCTCCTCGATCAGGAAGTTCTCGAGTTCCCAAGTGGTAGATGCACTAGCGGGAGCATAGAAGTAGAATGCGATATAGACAGAATCGTGGTTGACGTAATCCTCGGGAACAGGGATATAGCCACTCTCGTAGAGGGTCCAGTCACTGTATGCGCTAGCAGCGGGAGTGTAGTTGATCTGCTCCCACTGAGAGGGATCGAAGTTCTTACCATCGTAGCTCTTGCTGATGAAGATCTTGTGGTAGTTCTGCCAACCAGAAACGTTGTTGGAATAACGCAGAGTGTGGTCGAATGAGAAGCGAACCTTGCCGCTGGCACAGGTGGTGTTCAGTGCAGGAGTGATCAGATAAGACTCCACCTGGACGTTGCTCTTAGAACCAGTTCCGTCCCAGTCCTGATAACCAGTGGCCTGAGTGTAGGAACTGCCCTGGCTCCAGGGCTCTTTCTCACTGAGGCAATATGTGGTGAAACCGGTATTGAGGCTAGCGCTCTTGTAGGGCAGCTTCTTTCCGAAAGATGTAGATGCACCAGCGTTGATGTCATAGGGTGCGGGCACGTCGGCGCAAGAGGCAAAACCCAGTGCCACTGCTGCGAGGAGCAGAATGTTATATATCTTTTTCATGATTTATTTATTTTGCAGTTTCGATGATGTCGTCCAGAGAACGAATAGAGAGTTGATAAGAAGATGTGTAGCGATTGAGCAGACCGTAGATGGTCTTCTTGCCAGCACGGATGGTGTCACCGGCAAAGGTGGCGCTGGTGCTGGTGTAGAGCAATTGCTTGACATTTTGGCCATCGATGCTGATGTCGTGGTATTCCGAGTAAGTGTCGCCACCTACCTCCCAGTGAGCATAGGGCCAACCGGCATCCTTGATCTCGGCATTCTTCATGACCACGAGCATGGGAGTCAACTTGGTGATGTTGTTGCTGCTCAGGTCACTGGCCTTGATCTCGCGAGCCTCCACCATCTCGGGACGAGGAGTGCCCACCAGCTGGATGTTGGTCTTCATGTAGGGGTAGGGCATGGGGCCCAGTCTCAGAGCTCCGTTGGTGTTGACATAGGGCATGCCGATACGAGGCGATGCGCCGTAGCCTCCAACGTAGAGCCCCTTCAGGTTGACGCGAACCTTCTGTCCTACGGGGAAGATGGTGTAGAGACAACCCAGACCCTTGACGCCCAGAGCGATACCGCCCTCATCGGCGTTCAGGGTGCCATCGTTGTTCACACCCTGGAGGTAGACAAACTGGTAGATGTTGCCAGATACATCATTGGCAACAACCACGCCCTCGAATATCTCGTCGGTGGTGATTTCCTGATAGCTGGAGTTTGAGATCACCGAATTGTACTGAGAACGCACCTTGGCAATAGTCGTATTGGGTTCCGCGATGTCGGTGGCGGTGAAGGTATTGCTTGCGATATTGTTCTCGTCAAAATCATTCATGCAAGATGTCATTGTGAGCACTCCTGCAAATATCATAATAATGTACTTCTTCATGACGCTTAGAATTTATAACCGATATTCAGGAATGCATTGATGGCATTTGCATAATAGTAATAGGAGTTCTTGCTGAACTTGTAGTCATAAGAGCGGTCGGCACGATTTTGCTCGTAACCACCAGTGCGCAACTTGGTGTTGTTGTTGATGTTCTGCAACTGGAGGTTGAAGTTCAGACGATTGCCGTTCTTCAGATTGAGGCTCTTACCGATAGAGGCGTCAAGCATGAAACCACCCTTGAACTTCTCCTGCTTGGGGCCATAGGCGGTGATCAACTCGCCAGTCTCGGCGTCGTAGACATAGGCACCGCTACCGTTGGCACTTGCCTGCTTGGCATAGTCCCAGGCGTTCATGACAGAACCGGTGTTGACATTCACGTCAGAGATGTTGCTGGCGTATCCGGTCACACCAGCCTCGGCAGCGTTGCTCAGACGGCGATAGGCCGAAGCGTCGACATGGACACGGTCATAGTAGTTGAGGTTGACGTCGAAATACCAACTGTTGATGTTGTAGCTCAGACCCACACTGGCAGCAGTGAGGGGAGTAGAGCCCACCTTGACACCGTCCATGAACACCTGCAGAGGCATGTTGTCACCCGTGATGGGGTTCTTCCATGAGTTGATGTTCTTGACAGTCTCGGGGTCAGAACCCTCGTAAGCCAACTGAGCCATGGGGTCGTTGATGTACTTAGCATCAGAGATGGTACCCAGTAAGTTCAGCTTCAGGTTGCGGTAGAGCTTGATGGTGACAGCTGCCTCCACGCCCTTGAACTCCTTCTGCAGACCGGTCATGGTCAGGTAGGTCAGGTAAGAAGCATCGTCGTTGTAGAAGGCGGTCTGCTGAGTCACGTCAAAGAAACGAGTGTAGTAGGCGCTCACCTTACCGCTGACGGGACCAAAGTACCACTGGTAGCCTACCTCGGCATTGTAGTACCACTCGTTGGTCAGATGGTCGACAAAGTTGTTCTGGATACGGGGAGCAACAAACGAGTTGTAGGCCAGGGGAGCCAGGCTCTCGATGCTACCACCTGCATAGATGTAAGAAGTGGCAATGTTGTAGCGGAGCTGTGCCTTGGCACCACCGCCCAGGAACTTAGCCCAGCCGCTGCTTCCCTTGGAGAAGTCTGCAGCGCGGCCGTTGCGCATCTTGCCATAGCGCTCCATGAATGTTCCCTCGATGTCAGCACCATAGGTGGCGCTGAACTTGCCAGCCTTCCAGGTGTTGGCAACAAATCCCTTGACCTTGTGTACATTGGTCAGGTAGTTGTAGCCAAAGATGTCGCCTACGCCAATCTGACGGTTGGGATGATCCAGGTCGTTCTGGTACTCGTTGCTGCCCGAACCGTATTTGTTCAGCGAGTAGTTGTCCACATCGATGAAGGTCTGGGCACCCAGCAGGTCAGCCATGGTCTTGTAGTGATGACCGCGAGTGGCATTGTAGTTCAGACCGAGGACATAGGTGCCGTGACGATTGAACTTGCCATCCAGGATGCTGCTCAGGTTGAACACCTTCTGGTCGTTGTGACGCTTCTCCTGATAGTAGAGCGCAGACTTGCCAGTGATGTTGTTGGCCTGGTTCTGGGCATACATCAGATCCCAGTTGACCTGGCGGTTGGCCTTAGCGCCAGTCCAGTAGTCAAACAGAGAATTGTACTGCTGCAAGACGCCAGGGTTGTCGCTCAACCAGTCCGAACTGTTGAAGTTGGGATCATAGACATTGAATGCGCTAGAAGGCAAGTTCTTGTAGTAGACAGGACTTGGGTTGTAGGCATTGTTGTAGCTCAGCGCAGTAGAAGCATAGTTGGTGAAGGTGGCAGCTGCTGCGGTGGTGAGCTTCATCTTGTCATTGATGTTGAAGTCCCAGGTCAGCATGACCGAGGGAGAGAACTCAGTCACCACGCGCGAGTTGCGCTTGCGGCCATCCTGGTAGCCCCAATAGGGGTTGTAGTAGTGAGAGCCTGCCAGATAGTATGCCTCCTCGGTGGCTGCACCCTGCTGTGCACGTTCGGTGGGCGCACCCCAAGTGACCATGCTCAGGTGATGGCGGTCATTGAAGTACTTCTCGGCCCCCAGCATGTAACTGAGGCTGTTGTAGAAAGTACCCTCGATGACACCCTCGTTGGCCCAGCGATAGGCCAGGCTGCCCATAAATGCCCAACCGTTTTGCAGCAAGCCGCTGGCATAGGTGTAGGTGCCACGCAGCACATAGTTGCGGTTGGTGCCAGCGATGCTCAGCTTGTGGCCGGCAGCATAGTGGCTAGCACGCAGGTCGATGTTCGATGCACCGCCCAGGGCTGCATAGCCGAAAGTGTTTTGGTCCAGGAATCCGACGCCTTCCTTGTTACGGGTAGCGTCATTGAGTCCTCCAGTGATTCCAGAGAAGCTGAAGCGTCCATTCTCTGTGTTGTTGAACTTGATGCCATTGATGTAGTTGCCTACATACTGGTTGTCCAGGGCCCTGTACTTGAATCGCATCGGACTCCATTGGAATCCGACTTGGCTCGTGTAGGGGTCCATGGCACTAGACACGAGCGTGACAGTGCTGGCAGCCTCGGCATCCTCGTCGATCTGACCCTCTGTCAGCGAGAAATCAAATTCGTCGCTGCTGCTGATAGAGTCGGTCTTGACCTCTTGCGCCATAGCACCCGTGCTCACACACAGGGCAATAGCCAATAGTTTCACACCTTTACTCATTGAATTGTCTTTTTTTAAGGATGTATTAATACTTATTTATTATTGGGTACAAAATTAACAAAAAATAGGGAGAGGATAGACCCTAATTTTGAAAAAATGTGGATTTTATGGGAAAAAGGGGTGATATCTCGGAAAAAAATGCGATATTTGCCATGAAATTACTAGTTCAAGACAGATATGAGAAAAGGAATCCTTCCTATTTTGGCATTTATTGCCCTGTTTATCTTTGCGTCACTTGCCCAGGGCGAGGACAAGCGCACCGTATATTGCGGAATCGCATTCTACAATCAGGAGAATCTCTTTGACACCATCCACGACGAGGGCAAGATCGACCTCGATTTCACCCCCAGCGGATCGTATCACTGGAACACGCTGAAGTACACGCACAAGCTCCACAACATGGCTACCGTGCTGTCCCAGCTGTGCACCGACCGCGTCAAGGGCGGAGCCGCATTCATCGGCCTGTCGGAGGTAGAGAATGAGCGCGTGCTGGCCGACCTGGTCGCTCAGCCCGAGCTGGCAGAGCGTGGCATGAAGTTCATCCTGGTCGAGGGAACTGATGCACGTGGTATCGACGTGGCTTGCCTCTACAACCCCAAGATGTTCCACCTCAAGAACTACGAACTGATACCTCCTCGTGGTTATGAGGAGTGGTCGGGTGGTCATCAGACCCGTGGTGTGTTGCACGTCTATGGCAATCTGCTGGGCGAGAACGTCCATTTTATGGTCAATCACTGGCCCAGCCGTGGTGCAGCCAGCCCCAGCCGAGAGTATATGGGCCGCATCTGCCGCGAGATCATCGACAGCATCCAGGCCGTGGAGCCCGATGCTCGCATCGTCCTGATGGGCGACCTGAACGACGATCCCGACAACGTCAGCGTCACTCAGGCCCTGGGTGCAAAGCTGAAGGAGAAGGACGTGAAGAGCCCCCAGGATATGTACGACCCCTGGAACATCACCTTGCGCAAGGAAGGTCAGGGAACCCTGCTGTACGACGGCATGTGGAATCTCTTTGACCAGATAATCTTCACCGGCAATTTCCTCGGCAAGGACCGCAGCAAGTTCAAGTTCTTCAAGAACGAAATCTTCATGCCCAGCTATATTATCACCCCCAGCGGCAAGTACAAGGGAAGTCCCAAGCGCACCACGGCAGGCGGTATTTGGCAAGATGGCTACAGCGACCACTTCCCCACACAGATTTATCTGGTAAAGGAATTGTAACATAAGAATAGCGAAATTGCGAAAACTCTGCAAAAACTTTCTTTCAGGTAGGCGGTAATTCGTGATTTATTACTATCTTTGTACCAATCTAAACGCAAATAGACAATTTTCTTAATAAACAAATTATGACAAGTTACAAAGATCTGGGTTTGGTAAACACCCGTGAAATGTTTGCCAAGGCAGTGGCTGGTGGTTATGCCATCCCCGCTTTCAACTTCAACACCATGGAGCAGATGCAGGCTATCGTGCAGGCAGCTGTCGAGACCAAGTCTCCCGTCATCATGCAGGTATCTAAGGGCGCACGCAACTACGCTAACGGTACTATCCTCCGCAACCTCGCCAAGGGTGCTGTAGAGTATGCTAAGGAGCTCGGCTGCGAGAATCCTCAGATCGTTCT